>JAXMBN010000021.1:0-104362 GCA_046349875.1 Pirellulales bacterium | reverse complement strand
GTGATGTCGATGAATTCGATGTAGGGATGGTCACCGACACCAACGCCTCGTCCAATACCGTCAACGAAAACGCAGCCAATGGTACTACCGTTGGTATAACCGCATCGGCGAGCGATAACGATGCCACCACCAATGGAATCACCTACACCCTTACCAATGATGCAGGCGGGCGTTTTGCTGTGGATCTCAACACAGGTGTGGTGACCGTGGCCGACGGATCGCTACTCAACCGTGAAGCCAACGCCTCACACAGCATCACCGTTCGCGCCACATCCGCCGATGGTTCCTACACTGACCAAAACTTTACGATCGGCATCAACGATGTGGATGAATTTGATGTGGGTACCGTTACCGACACCAACGCCACGGCCAACGCGGTCAATGAAAACGCGTCCGTGGGAACGGTGGTCGGCATCACTGCGTCTGCGTCCGATGCCGATAGCACCACCAATACCATTACCTACACGCTCTTCGACAATGATGGTGGACGCTTTGCCATCGATGCCAATACGGGTGTGGTGACGGTTGCCGGTGCCATCAACCGCGAAACCGATGGAGCCTCACGCACCATCACCGTTCGTGCGACTTCAGCCGATGGTTCTTACACCGATCAAAACTTTACCATCGGCATCAACGATGTGGATGAGTTCGATGTGGGATCGGTGAGCGATTCCGATAACACGGTGAATGCCGTCCAAGAAAACGCAGCCAATGGGACCATGGTCGGACTTACTGTATCGGCAATCGATTTGGATGCACTGCAAAACACGGTCTCCTACCGATTGCTCGATGATGCGGGTGGACGATTTGCGATCGATGCCAATACCGGAGTGGTTACGGTACTCAATGGATCCCTTCTCAATTTTGAAGCGCAATCCACTCATCAAATCCAGGTGGAAGCTCAAAGTCAGGATGGTTCGACTTCAACGCAAATCTTCACCATCGCTTTGCAAGACGTTCAAGAACGCCCCACCGGTTCCTCAGAACAGTATTCCACCAATTTTGTCGAAACGTTGTCGGTGGGAGGCTCTGGCGTTCTGCTCAACGACATCGATCCCGATGGCAATCTCTTGCAAGCCATCTTGATCACAGGCCCTGCCCATGGCACCCTCATTCTCAATGCCGATGGCTCGTTTGTGTTTACTCCGGAAGCAGGTTACACCGGACAAGTGGCGTTTACGTATCGAGCGACCGATGGACAACTTCAGTCGTCTGATATCCTCGTGACCATCGAAATCGTCATGCCCCCCGTTCCGCCTCCATCCAGCGGATCAGACAATGGAGGTGGAAGCTCTGGCTCTTCCAGCAGCGGAGATTCCGGTTCTGGCTCGTCCAGTGAATCCGGGTCCGGTAATACCTCATCGCCATCCAACAGTTCCAACGAATCGTCTGGTTCATCTGCAGGCACTCTTGCTCCCGTTGGAATCGAAGAAAACCAATCCAAGCAGAATACGGCCTCAACAACTCAAGAAACGGCTGCGGTACAGGTCGCTGCGTCTACGTTGGATACACCCCAGGAAGCCAGCATCCTCGCGAGCGTGAATTCGGGCTTGAACATTCATCTCCAAACCAATGCGAACACAATCCTTCTGGGCGACTCCGACAATCGCGATATCGATTCGTCGAGAAGGACTCTATCCAGTTCGGGTTCGGAAAGCCTGCTGGAATGGAGCGACGTTCGAAGAACGGAATTGCTCGAACAGACCTCCGCTCTTCCAATCCAAGGCGTAGTGGTGCAAACCGTACTGGGTACTGGGGTAGTGATTTGGGTCGTGCAGGGAATCCAACTCCTCGCAACACTTCTTTCCGCGACACCGGCATGGATCCAATTCGACCCCCTCAATGTAATAGCCGGCGGTACGAATACCAAAGAAGATGAAGAGGATGACGCTTCCCAAGCCATCCATCTCTTCGACAACAAGAAGAACTAAGGAAGAGCATAAGACTGCTACAGGCGGCATAGTCTCGCTCATTCCTCATCTTTTCGCTGACCGTTACCAACTCCTCTTTTGATTCACTTCGCCAAACCCGATGTTACGCTCGAGACATCGAATTCGATGATCGTGCCCCATTCTGCACCACGCCTCAGGTCTTGATGCGTGGCCAGGATCATGGATGGGTCGATTGGTCTTTGCATTCTCGACGTTGCTCCGATGACCGCTTTGCTTACAAAATGCTTCTGTAACCTAGCGAGTATCGATGGTGACGGTTGTATCGAACATAGCATCGATCGATTGACTTGGTCATCGGCGAACCATCACGGATGAATTCAGCCCTCGCCTAATCAACCTATGGTTGCATTGGCGGATGCATCCTAGATGTAACCCCACACCCACCGAATTCGACTCGGTGATGCCCCTTCCATCGGCCGCATCACGATGGAATCCAATTCAAGTCAGACTCGGGACGTACGGCATGCTCCAGCATTTGCCGCTCAAAAAGTACCTTCAAAGCCTTAGCCAACAATGGAGTCATTGGTGGAATGGCTCTTCGTCTCCCGATGATGCACAACAACTCGATGCGATCGTCCTAGAAGACCGCATTCTCTACAGCGCCACTCCTTTGATGATTGCAGGGGATGTCGGTGCAGAGGCCTTCGACCAGATCGACACCATCGATGATGCGTTGGCCATGGCACTGGATGAATCCCTGGCCACCGAATCATTCGCGACGACCGACGCAAGTACCTCCGCGACTATTACCAACAGTGATGATGGAACCGTTTCCGAGTCCCTCTTGGTCATGGAAGTAACGGATGATGCGACGCTTGAGGAACCGGTGGTGAGCATCGCCGCAGAGGAAGTGAGTCCCATCGAGCCAACATCCATGGCTCCGATGGATAGCAACGCTGTGGCCGACGGGGATGATGTCGAATCCCTTTTCGCGGCGTCACCTGTTCCATCATCCGTTCCACCCTCAACCGTCGCCGAATCGACATCGGCATCCGCGGAACAACTTGCAACAGATTCAAGCTCTCTCGAGAGTTCGCTTAACGACACCCTTGATACTGCGTCTTCTTTGCTCGCGGATGCAACCAGCCCATCAAGCGATGCTTCGACGCAGAATGGATTGGATAATGGCGAGAAACACGAGATTGCTTTTGTCAACTCGAACATTGAAGATCTCGATGCGTTACTAGCATCGATCGATAGTGATGTTGAGGTCGTTCTACTCGATGACAGTCGCGACGGTCTCGAGCAAATCACCGAGACTCTGACGGGTCGGTCACAACTCCAATCCGTTCATATCTTTGGTCACGGTGTCGATGGAGCGTTTCAGGTGGGTGGAACCTGGATCGACGACCTCACCCTGGCATGGCAGTCGGATCTCATTGCCTCCTGGCAAGACTCCTTCGCTGATGATGCAGACCTCTTGTTGTATGGCTGCAACGTTGCCTCAACGGCCGATGGTCAAGCCTTTGTCGAAGCTCTAGCCGATCTCACGGGTGCCGATGTGGCTGCCAGTATCGACGCCACAGGACATGCCTCGCTTGGAGGTAACTGGGCTCTCGAATACCGAACGGGATCGATCGAAACCGAGTTCCCGATGGACTACGATGCGATGTCCGATTGGATCGATTTGCTCGCCATCACCACCAATGGATCTGCATCGTCTGCCCAAAACACAGGCGTAACCAGTCTGAGCTGGTCGCATACGGTCGCTAGCGGTAGTGACCGCGTGATGTACGTCACTTTGGCGATCGATGGATTAGGAGCCTCCGTATCCAGCGTTACCTATGGAGGCGTTGCTCTGACCCAGGTGGGTCGCACGACAGGCAACCATGCTGTCGAAATCTGGCGTTTGGTAAGCCCAACCGTTGGAACAGGGACGATTGCTGTTTCGCTTGGTGCTACCACCGATATCAAAGGTGGAGCCGTCGTCTACAACGGAGTCGATACGAGCGATCCCAACGGATCCTATTTTAGTGCTACGGGAACCAGCACGACCGCTTCCGTTACGGTCACATCCCAAACCAACGACGTGGTTCTCGACATCACCAACTGGGATAACAATCCGAGCGGCTATACCATCGGGGCCGGCCAGTCTTCGGTTTGGAGCCTTACCAACACAGCCCATCGCGGGATCGCAACCACGGAAGCTGGCGCTGCATCGGTCACGATGAGCAGCACGGTATCCGCTTCGAATCAATGGGAAATGGGAGCCATTTCCATTCGCCATGCCGAACGTCATCGTGACCGCATCCAATGACAGTTTTTCCATTTCGGAAGACACCGCCACATCCATCGACCCACGCACCAACGATACTGACGGCGATGGGAACACCAAAACTATCATCGACTATACAACGCCAAGTAGTGGTTCGTTAAGCTACACGGGCGACGGCACGCTGACCTATACACCCACTTCCAATTACAACGGAACGACTTCCTTTCAATATTTGACTATCGACTCGGGAGTCAACGCGACCCACTTCTGGGGCCTCAATGGCAACGGCACCGATACCATCGGTGGCACGACGGCGACAGCAACCAATGGCCCCACCACCGTTACTGGTCATTTTGGCAATGCGTACTCCTTCGATGAGGTCGACGATTATCTCGTCGCGAGCGATTTCTCCTACAACAATAGCTTTACGATCTCATTCAATTTCAAAATCGACGACAATAGCGGCTCGCTCTTCCAATACATCTATAGCCATGGTACCGTCAGTACCGCCAACAGTATCAACATCTATTTGGCAGAAGCGAGTCACGGATCGTACGCCAATCAACTCTTCACGAACATCCAAGACAGCAATGACGCTGCCTATGCTCAAGAACTCAACTTCGATGCGTCATCCATCATCAACGATGGACAATGGCATACCTATACGCTAAGTGTTCAGTCGGGCGTTGGATCGAAAGTCTATTTGGATGGCGTATTGAAGACCTCCAATGCACGTGGCGGGGACTCGATCGATCCGACTACGAGCCTTTATTTGGGGTCTCGTAATGACCTTAACGCATCGCGATTCTATGGTGGTGCTTTGGATAGCGTTTTGGTAGCCAATCGCGGGCTCACCTCTAGCGAAGTGACGAGTCTGTACTCTCAAGTCAACAGGGCCACGGCATCGGTTACCGTCACCGCAGTCAATGATGCTCCTACCATGACCAGCGGCTATAGCTATTCATTAAGTTCGACGACCGAAGATTCCAATTCAACAGGAACGTTGGCAAGCACCATTCTTTCATCGAGCAGTTGGGCCGATATCGATTCAAGCCCTTCCAGTGGCCTCGCCATTACAGGAACCACAGGCAATGGTACTTGGCAGTATTCCACCGACGGTACCACTTGGAAGAACTTTGGTTCGGTATCCTCCACCAACGCCCTCTTGATCACGTCGACCACCCAAGTCCGCTACGCTCCCGATGCGGCCAATGCCGAAACGGCGACCTTCAGTTATCGTGCCTGGGACCAGACGTCGGGAACGGCATCGACCAATTCGACGGCCAACTATGCCAGCACCTCCAGCAACGGAGGAACAACTGCCTTTTCGACGTCGCTAGGAACCGCTTCCATTTCCGTGTCAGCGGTGAATGATGCCCCCACCAACACTTTGCCTGGATCCGGCTGGACCCTTTCGGAAGATAACTCACTCGCATTGACGGGGCTATCGATCGCAGACGTCGACGCAGCTTCGTCCTCCATGTCGGTAACGCTCAGCGTTAGCGCTGGTACGATGACCGCGACAACCGGCGGTGGAGTTACCATCAGTGGTTCAGGGACGAGTACGCTGGGACTTACAGGAACCGTCGCCAACATCAATGCCTACTTGGCAGGTGCTTCCAAGCCTGTCTTCGTATCCGCCGCCGACTACAACGGCCCCGTTCTGTTCACGATGACCACCTCGGACAATGGCAATACGGGAACGGGTGGTACGTTAACCGACACAGATACCGCTACGATCACTATCAATGCGGTCACGGATGCCACCAACGATTCCAGTACGACCAATGAAGACAATGCGGTCACCATTTCGGTTCTGGGCAATGATACCTTTGCCAACTCTGGCAAGACGATTACAGCGATCAATGGAACATCCATCACAGCCGGAGGCGCTGGAGTCAGTGTCACCGGCGGGACTGTGACTCTCAACGGTTCGGGACAGCTGATCTTCACACCAACATCCAACTACAACGGCGTTCCTACCTTTACCTATACCGTCAGTACGTTTGGAGCAGGCGCATTAAACTACAATTTCCATGACGGCACGCCCACTGGAAACTCGGTTGCCAACATTCCAACGACGGGAGGTACGACGGGAGTCGTGAACGATTTCAATGTCACGACACTTTCCAATACGCTCACCTGTAGTACCGATACCTTCGGAGTTCGCTACTCGGGAATCATCAACATTAGCACCGCCGGATCCTATACCTTCTGGACGGGATCGGATGATGGATCCGGGTTGTGGATCGACGGCGTTCAGTTGGTTTCCAACGACGGTCTTCATTCTTTCGTCGAAAACTCGGCCGCCACAACCTTGACGGCCGGCCAACAATATCGATTGAAATTCGATTTTTGAAAACACCGGAACCGAGACCCTTACAGCTCATTATTCGGGGGCCGATACCAGCAGCACCAAAACCGCTCTCTTTTCATCACCCAACGTCGGAAGACTCATCCAAGAAACGGCCACCGTCACGGTCACGGTCAACTCCGTCAATGACGAACAAATACTGGCTACCAATACCGGCGCCACCTTTGCCGAGAATTCAACTGCCAATGTCATTTCAAGCAGCATGCTCCAAACGACGGACGTCGATCACACGGCGTCCCAACTAACCTACACCATCACCTCAGCCACATCCAATGGTACGCTCTATAAGTCAGGCGTTGCCATGGGAACAAATAGCACCTTCACGCAGGCCGATATCAACTCGGGCATCATTACCTACTCGCACAATGGAAGTGAAACGAGTAGCGATGCATTTCAATTTTCGGTCGATGATGGCGTTGGCACAACATCCTCGGGAACCTTTAGTCTGACCATCACGCCGGTCAATGACAACGCTCCCATCATTACGAGCAATGGTGGCGGGACCACTGCATCGATCAATGTGAATGAAACGCTGACCAGCGTCACGACGGTCACCGCAACCGACGCGGATCTACCTGCTGTATCGCTCACCTATAGTTTGTCGGGTGCCGATGCAGCCCATTTCTCGATCAATAGTTCCGGGGTCTTGGCTTTTGTATCCGCTCCCGATTTCGAGGCTCCGACGGATGCCGATGGCAATAACGTTTACGTCGTTGTCGTTCAAGTTTCGGATGGAACTTTGACGGACACCCAAACCCTGTCGGTCACTGTGCAAAATGTGATCAGCACCCTTACCGTTACGACGGCATCGGATTTTGATGATAGCGGACTGGGAAGTGCCTACACCATTGAGCAACTCAACGCCGTCAATGGTGGAACCGATGGGAAGATCTCGCTCCGCGAAGCCCTCATCGCAGCGAACAACACCTCTGGAATCGATACGATTTCATTCAACATCTCAGCCCTCGAAGAGAGTTTTGTAGGGACATCGGGCACCGATGGACGATGGATCCTCCAACTTGCATCAGCTCTTCCGACTATCACGGAAGGGGTCGTCATCGATGGTGCGACCCAAACGACCAATGCGGGAAACACGAACGTCGGTACGCTAAGTTCGGGTAGCGTTGGTGTAGATGGTCTCAGCTTAACAACGGTGCAACGCCCCGAGATTGTCATCGTTGGCAAGTCGACGATCGCAGCGGGGTTCGATGTCGGTGCGAACAATACGACCATCCGTGGATTAGGCATGTATGGATTTACCAATGGTGCCGCCATCTCGTTGCAAAACAACGTGACCGGGACGATGATCGAGAATAACGTCATCGGTAGCCTTGCGACGGGAATCACCGATCCAGGTTCTTCGCTTCGCAACTTGACAGGTATCTCATCCAACGGTGCCGATAGTGGTACTGTCCGAAATAACATCCTTTCCTTCAACGGCCAAACAGGACTCTACATGGCCAATGCGTCCAACAGTTGGACGATCACGGGAAACACTTTTCAAGATGGTGGCATTGGGTTTTCAAACGGGGATGGAATCGCTATTGCCAATTCCACCAGTATCACCATCCAAGGGAACTCGATCTCAGGAACCTCGACACAGGCCATCATCCTCTCGGGTTCCACCACTTCGGTCACGATTGACAACAACACGATCACGAATAACGGTATTGGCCCCAGTGGTGGTGCCACTGTCCAAAGCGATGCCATCGCCATTCGGTCAGGCGTATCCAACATCACCATCTCCGAAAACGTGATCGCAAATAACTATGGAGCCGGTATCACGGTGAACAATGGAGCCACGGGTGTTCGCATCACCCAAAACTCCATGTACGGAAATGGAACGATCACGGCTCGCGATGGTTCAGCCGCCACGGGACAAATTGGGATCGATCTCCAATCCTCCACCGACAACACCAGTTTTGGATCAGCGCCGTACTACACGACCAACGATGCGAACGATGCCGACTCTGGTGGTAACTCTCTGCAAAACTTTCCTGTCTTGACTGTCGCCAATAGCACCGGAACCGCACTTTCCGTAGGTGGTACGTTCCAAAGCGTTGCCAATCGTACGTATACGCTCGAATTTTTCTCCAACACCGCTTCTTCCGCCAACGGCTATCTCCAAGGTCGCACCTATCTGGGTTCGATCAATGTCACGACCGACGGATCGGGCAATGCCACCTTCTCGACAAGCCTAGGAGTCAGCGTCGCCGCAACCGATTTCATCACCGCGACAGCGACCGATACCACCACCAATGAAACCTCCGAGTTCGGAGCGCAGTTAGCCGTCAACGTGGCAACCACCACCGTATCCGATGCCGCGACGGCATTGGAAGCCGGAGGCATTGCGAATGCCACCGCAGGTACGAACCCTAGCGGCAATGTGTTGACCAACGATAGCGACGTCGATCCTGGCGATTCCTTCTCCGTCACCGGCGTCGCAGCAGGAGTCGTTTCCTCTGCATCCGGATCGGTCGCAAGTTCCGTCACAGGCTCGTATGGATCGATTCAAATCCAATCGGACGGTACCTACAGCTACACCGTCGACAATAACAACACCACGGTCCAAGCCCTTCGCACTACCAGCAATACACTCCAAGACGTGTTTTCTTATACGGTGACCGATGCCGCTGGTATGTCGAGTACCACGCAGATTACCGTGACGATTCAAGGTGCCAATGACACGCCCTATGACCTATCTGCGTCTGCCACGAGCATCGTCGAAAACTCGGCCAATGGAACATCGATCGGTACCTTCACTCCAACTGACCGAGATTCAGGCGACACCTTCACCTACAGCTTAGTCGATTCGGCTGGAGGCCGATTTGCGATCGGCAATTCCACAGGCATCCTGACAGTCGCCAATTCGAGTCTTCTCAACTACGAATCAAACACTTCGCACTCGATCACCGTGCGAGTGACCGATGCGGCAGGAACCACGTATGATGAAATCTTTGTCATACAAGTAACCGATGCTGACGAATTTGATGTCGGTACGGTAACCGATACCAACGCGGCCTCCAATGCCATCAACGAAAACGTGTCGATAGGTACTACTGTTGGCATCACCGCATCGGCATCCGATGCCGATGGTACGACCAACACCATCACCTACAGCCTCTTCAATAATGATGGTGGCCGTTTCACCATCGATGCCAATTCCGGCGTCGTCACCGTCGCTGGAGCCATCAACCGCGAAACCGATGGTGCATCGCGCACCATCACTGTCCGAGCCACCTCAGCGGATGGTTCTTATACCGATCAGAATTTTACCATCGGTATCAATGACATCGACGAATTCGATGTGGGGACCGTGAGCGACACCAATGCCACAACCAATGCGGTCAATGAAAACGCAGCCAACGGAACCTTGGTGGGACTGACGGCATCAGCTTCCGATAGCGATGCGACCAATAGCACGGTTACGTATACGCTTACCGACAGCGCTAGCGGCCGTTTCGCTATCGATCTCAATACCGGTGTCGTTACCGTGGCAAATGGAACGTTGCTCAACCGCGAAGCCAATGCTTCGCACACCGTTACTGTCCGCGACTTCGGCCGATGGTTCTTACACCGACAAAACTTTTCCATCGGCATCAATGACGTCGACGAGTTCGATGTGGGTACCGTTACCGATACCAATGCCACGACCAACGCAGTCGATGAAAACGCGTCTGTGGGAACGGTCGTTGGAATCACTGCGACTGCCTCCGATGCCGACAGCACCACCAACAACATTACGTACACGCTCTTTAACAACGATGGTGGTCGCTTTGCCATCGATGCCAACACGGGCGTGGTGACAGTCGCAGGGGCCATCAACCGCGAAGCCGATGGAGCATCACGCACCATCACCGTTCGCGCCACGTCAGCCGATGGATCCTACACCGACCAGAATTTTTCCATCGGCATCAACGACATCGATGAGTTCGATGTGGGAACGGTAAGCGACACAAACGCCACAACCAATGCGGTCAATGAAAACGCAGCCAACGGAACCTTGGTGGGACTGACTGCTGCAGCTTCCGATAGCGATGCGACCAATAGCACGGTTACGTATACGCTTGACCGACAGCGCTAGCGGCCGTTTCGCTATCGATCTCAATACCGGTGTCGTTACCGTCGCCGATGGAACATTGCTCAACCGCGAAGCCAATGCTTCGCACACCATTACTGTCCGCGCAACATCAACCGATGGATCCTATACCGATCAGAACTTTACCATCGCCATCAATGATGTCGACGAATTCGACGTGGGAACGGTCGCGGATACCAATGCCACGACCAACGCCGTCAACGAAAATGCATCCATCGGAACGGTAGTCGGGATTACGGCATCGGCATCCGATGCCGATGCCACCACCAACACCATCACTTACAGCCTCTTCAACAATGATGGTGGACGGTTCGCCATCGATGCCAATACGGGCATCGTCACCGTCGCTGGAGCCATAAACCGCGAAACCGATGGTGCATCGCGTACCATCACCGTCCGAGCGACGTCTGCCGATGGTTCTTATACCGATCAGAATTTTTCCATCGGCATCAATGACGTCGATGAATTCGATGTGGGGACCGTGAGCGACACCAATGCCACAACCAATGTGGTCAATGAAAACGCTTCCGTGGGAACGGTGGTAGGAATCACCGCGTCTGCATCCGACTCCGATGCAACCACAAGCACCATTACCTATAGCCTCTTCAATAACGATGGTGGAAGATTTGCCATCGATGCCAATACGGGCATCGTCACTGTAGCCGGGGCCATCAATCGCGAAACAGATGGCGCATCGCGCACCATTACCGTTCGAGCCACTTCGGCCGATGGTTCCTACACCGATCCAGAATTTCTCCATCGGTATCAATGACATCGACGAATTTGACGTAGGCACGGTTACCGATTCCAACGCCACCTCCAATGCCGTCAACGAAAATGCTTCGGTCGGTACAACCGTTGGAATCACAGCCTCAGCTTTCCGATGCCGATGCGACCCAACACCATCACCTATACGCTGTTCGATAACGATGGTGGCCGATTTGCCATCGATGCCAATACAGGCGTCGTCACCGTAGCCGGGGCGATCAACCGCGAGACCGATGGCGCTTCCCGCACCATCACCGTTCGCGCCACGTCAACCGATGGCTCCTATACCGATCAAAACTTTGCGATTGCCATTAGCGATGTGGATGAATTCGATGTCGGTGCAGTCACCGACACCAACGCCACCTCGAACGCAGTCAACGAAAATGCTTCCATCGGAACGCTCGTTGGCATTACGGCTTCAGCATCGGACTCTGATAGCACCACCAATACGATCACGTACACCCTCTTCAACAACGATGGTGGACGCTTTGCCATCGATGCCAATACGGGTGTGGTCACGGTGGCCGGGGCGATCAACCGCGAAACGGACGGCGCATCGCGTACCATCACCGTCCGCAACTTCTGCCGATGGTTCCTATACCGATCAGAATTTCTCCATCGGTATCAATGATGTCGATGAATTCGATGTTGGTAGCGTATCCGACGCCAATGCCACTTCCAACGCCGTCAATGAAAATGCAGCCAATGGTACCCTGGTAGGGCTGACCGCATCTGCTACCGACAATGACGCCACGACCAGCACCGTCACCTATACCTTGACCGATAGTGCCAGTGGCCGATTCGCCATCGACCTGAACACTGGTGTCGTGACCGTAGCCGACGGAACACTTCTAAACCGCGAGGCCAACGCATCGCACACCATTACCGTCCGTGCAACGTCGGCCGATGGTTCGTTCACCGATCAGAATTTTACCATTGCCATCAACGACGTAGATGAGTTTGATGTTGGAACGGTGACCGATACCAACGCAACGACCAACGCCATCAACGAAAACGCTTCCATCGGCACACTCGTTGGAATCACGGCCACCGCATCGGATAGTGATAGCACCAACAATACCATCACGTACAGTCTCTTCGATAACGATGGTGGTCGCTTTGCGATCGACGCAAACACAGGCATCGTTACTGTCGCTGGGGCCATCAATCGCGAAACCGATGGCGCAACGCGGACGATCACCGTTCGCGCGACGTCTTCCGATGGATCGCATACCGATCAGAATTTTTCGATCGCCATCAACGATATCGACGAGTTCGATGTGGGAGCGGTGTCGGACACCAATGGTTCGACCAATGCCGTCAATGAAAACGCAGCCAATGGTACTACTGTTGGTATAACCGCTGCCGCCACCGATAGCGACGCCACCACGAGCACCGTTACCTACACTTTGACCGATAGTGCTAGTGGCAGATTCGCAATCGACCTTAATACAGGCGTCGTCACGGTTGCTGACGGTAGTCTATTGAACCGCGAGGCCAATGCATCCCATACCATCACGGTTCGCGCTACGTCGGCCGATGGATCGTTCACGGACCAAAATTTTACAATCGCCATCAACGACGTCGATGAGTTTGATGTTGGAACGGTGACCGATACCAACGCAACCGCCAACGCCATTGATGAAAATGCTTCCATCGGTACCGTCGTGGGCATCACGGCTTCAGCATTCGATGCAGACGCCACGACCAATACCATCACCTACAGCCTCTTCGATAATGATGGCGGCCGATTTGCCATCGATACCAATACCGGTGTGGTGACCTTGGCCATGGGCCTCAATCGCGAAACGGATGGCGCGACGCGAACCATTACCGTTCGCGCATCCTCTTCCGATGGTTCGCATACCGATCAGAATTTTACAATCGCCATCAATGATATCGACGAGTTCGATGTAGGAACGGTCAGCGATTCCAATGGAGCCTCCAACGTCGTAGCCGAATTCGCAGCGAACGGCACAACGGTAGGCGTGACGGCCTTTGGAGTCGACTCCGACGCCACAACCAATACGATTTCCTATACCCTCGACGATTCCGCCGGTGGACGATTCGCCATCCATGGCTCCACAGGTGTCGTGACCGTGGCCAACGGGTCCTTGCTGGATGCCGCCCAATCGACCTCTCACACCATTACCGTCCGAGCCACAAGTCTCGATGGTTCCTCGAGTACTCAAACCATTACGATCACTGTTGCGAATCTAAACGATGCTCCAACGGCCGTGAGCGATACAGCTATTGCGACAGAAGCGGGAGGTGTTGCGAATGGTACCAGTGGAAACAATCCTACCGGCAATGTTCTTACCAATGATACCGATCCCGATGTGGGGGATACCCACAGTGTGATTGGCGTAAACTCCGGGGTTCAGTCGAGCGCTTCAGGATCCGTCGGTTCTTCCGTCACAGGATCCTATGGTTCCATCGTGATCAACGCCGATGGTTCCTACACCTATACAGTCAACAATAGTTTGTCGGCGGTTCAAGCTCTCCGAACAACTTCAAATACGCTCGCCGATGTCTTCACGTACACTCAAGAAGACGCGGGGGGCTTGAGTTCCACGACGCAGATTACCGTCACGATCCAGGGTCAAAACGATACTCCCTACGATCTCACCAGCGGCGCTCTTACGATTCAGGAAAACGCATCCAACGGGAGCTCGGTCGGTACCATCACAGGTCTCGATGTCGACGCAGGGGATACACAAACCTATTCCTTGGTTGACTCTGCTGGAGGACGTTTTGCCATCAACTCCAGCACAGGTGAAATAACGGTTGCGGATGGCAGCCTGCTCAACTTTGAAGCCAATACCAACCACAACATTACCGTGCGAGTGACCGACGCCGCGGGGACAACCTACGACGAAATTTTCACGATCCAACTCAGCGACGTCAATGAAACGCCAACGTCGGTTGGTGATACAGCCACGGCCGTCGAAGCGGGTGGTGTTGCAAACGGTTCGGCCGGAACCAATCCAACCGGCAATGTTCTATCGAATGATACCGATGTCGATGCCGGTGACACGAAAGCAGTAAGTGGTGTGGTCGCGGGTACCCAAGCCTCGGCAACTGGCAACGTGGGATCGTCTGTCGCTGGCACCTATGGATCGATCACCCTCTTGTCGAATGGCTCTTATACCTACACGGTGGACAATTCCAACACCACCGTTCAATCATTGCGAACTTCTGCGGACACGTTGACCGATGTCTTTACCTACACGATGGTCGACTCGGGTGGACTCACTTCAACCACACAGATCACGGTGACCATCGAGGGACAAAACGACAACCCCATCGCGGTTGCCGATTCGGCGCTCGCGATCGAAGCTGGTGGCTATGGCAATGCCATTGCCGGGACCAATCCCACAGGAAACGTGCTTGCCAACGATACCGACGTAGATGCTGGCGACACCAAGACGATCACTGGAATTGCATCGGGAACTCAAAGCAGCACCAGTGGCTCTGTAGGCACGACGGTCAATGGTTCGTACGGTTCGATCACGCTTCAATCGAACGGCTCGTACACTTACTCGGTCGACAACTCCAATGCTACCGTGCAAGCTCTAAGGACATCGAGCGATACGATCACCGATGTCTTTAGCTATACGGTGACCGATGCTGCGGGCGCGACGTCCACCACGCAGATCACCGTCACCATTCAAGGACGCAATGATGCACCTGGTGCTGTCGATGATACTCCAACCGCCGTCGAAGCCGGTGGCGTGAATAACGGAACTGCCGGGACCAATCCCACAGGAAATCTTCTCAGCAATGATACCGACGTCGATTCCGGCGATACCAAGACAGTCATTGGCGTTGCAGCAGGATCGCACGCCAACGCTTCAGGCTCGGTAGCCTCGACCGTCTCTGGAAGCTACGGTTCGATCACGGTCAATGCCGACGGCACCTATACCTACAACGTCGACAATGCAAATTCCGCGGTTCAAGCCTTGCGGACCACTTCCAACACCCTCCAAGACATCTTCACTTATACCATGGAAGATGCTTCTGGCCTTAGCTCGACGGCTACGGTCACCATCACCATTCAAGGAACGAATGATGCTCCTGTGGCAGTTGCCAATTCGGCAACGGCGGTCGAAGCGGGTGGCGTGCTTAACAACATTTCCGGTTCAAGTCCTACTGGCAACGTGCTGACCAACGACACGGATGTCGATGCTGGCGATACCAAGACGATCATCGGTGTGGCTTTCGGCAATCAATCCTCAGCCAGTGGAAATGTCGGGGCCAATGTAACCGGATCGTATGGCTCGATCGTCATTAATGCAAATGGCACCTACACCTATACGATCGACGACAACAACGCCACGGTCGAAGCACTCAATTCGGGACAGTCGCTCTCCGAAACATTTACCTATACAGTCAGCGATACGGCTGGCGCAACTTCGACGACCACAATTGTTATTACCATTCAAGGCGTCGACGACCTTCCGTTTGCCATCGTCGATATGGATACCGCTGTGGAAGCGGGTGGTTTCAACAATAGCGCGGCGGGCACCAATCCGTCCGGTAATGTGCTCTCGAACGACATCGCCCCCAATGGAGAAACGGTGATCGGTGTCGTAGCCGGAGTCGCTGGAAGTGCGTCGGGATCGGTTGGCAACGCCATCGTAGGATTGTTTGGCTCCGTCGTCATCAATAGCGATGGTAGCTACACCTATACCGTAGACAATTCCAATGCTGCCGTGCAGGCCCTGCGAGACTCCTCGGATCACTTGACCGATCTCTTTACCTATACCATGGAGGATGCCTTAGGGTATCAATCTACTACACAACTCACCATCACGCTCGATGGTCGCAACGATACCGCAACCGCATTCGATGACACCGGAATCGCAGTCGAAGCAGGTGGTACTGCTAATGGCAGCGGTGGGAATGCAGCTACAGGCAATGTACTCAGCAATGATATCGATGTCGATGCTGGTGACACCAAGGCTGTGATCGGGGTCGTTTTGGGAACGCAATCATCTGCTTCGGGCAATGTTGGTGCGTCGGTAAGCGGCAACTTTGGTTCGATCGTCATTCATTCCGATGGCACCTATACCTACACGGTCAACAACAATCTCGCTGCGGTTCAAGCGCTGCGCACCTCTGCGGATACGCTGCAAGAACTCTTTACCTACACCATGGAGGATACGGCCGGACTGACCTCCACTGCAACCGTTACCATCACCATCCAAGGCAACAACGACGGCCCCTCGGCCATAAGTGATTCATCCATCGCGATCGAAGCAGGTGGTACTCTCAATGGTACAGCCGGAACCAACCCCTCTGGCAACGTCCTGACGAATGATACCGATGTCGATTCGGTCGCGAATGGCGAAACCAAATCGGTGGTCGGCGTTGCCGCAGGTGTCCAAGCGTCTTCGGCAGGTTTGGTGGGTTCAAGCGTATTAGGCTCCTACGGTGCGATCACCATTCAATCGGATGGTTCGTATAGCTATGTGGTCGACAATTCCAATGCCACCGTGCAAGCGCTTCGAACGACCGGCGATACACTCCAAGACGTTTTTACCTACACGATGACGGACACGGCGGGTTCGACCTCCACCACGCAAATTACCGTTACCATCCAAGGAGCTAATGATGCTCCCCAATTGACAATCGACTCGGCCGATGCCACCGAGGCTGGAGGTTATGCAAATGCTACCTCGGGCACCAATCCCACCGGCAATGTGCTCGCGGGGGACTGTGTCGTCGACGCGGGAGACAGCAGGCTCGTCTCGGGCGTGGCCGCGGGAACTCAATCGTCGGCGACAGGCAATGTCAACACAGTCGTCGTAGGGAGCTACGGTTCGATCACCATCGCGAGCAATGGTACCTATACATATAACGTCGATAACACCAATGCATCAGTTCAGGCTCTACGCCACTATTCCGACACCTTAGCCGACACGTTTACCTATACCGTGACGGATGCTGCCGGCGCAACCACAACAACGCAAATCGTTATCACCGTCCATGGTCAGAACGACGGCCCCACTGCCGTTGCCGATTCCGCGACAGCGACAGAAGCTGGTGGTCTCTTCAACGGAAACGCCGGTTCAAATCCATCGGGCAACGTGCTCACCAATGATACCGACTTGGATTCCGCAACCTATGGTGAAACCAAGGCCGTTGTCGGCGTCGCTGCTGGCGTTCAATCCAGCACCGCAGGTTCCGTTGCTTCGTCGGTAACCGGTTCTTATGGTTCGATCGCAATTCAATCCGATGGCTCCTACACCTACATCGTTGACAATTCCAATGCAGCGGTGCAAGCTCTACGAACCTCTAGCCAAACGTTGCAAGATGTCTTTAGCTACACCATGCAAGATGCGGATGGTCTAAGCTCCACCACGCAAATCACGATTACCATTCAAGGACAAAATGATACGCCGATCGGCAACAATGATATCGTCGATGCCACCGAAGCGGGCGGAGTTGCCAACACGACTGCCGGCGTGAATCCATCTGGCAATGTTCTCAGCAACGATACCGATGTCGATTCAGGTGACTCGAAGTCCATCGTTGGTGTCGTCGCGGGATCACAAGCATCCGCGTCGGGCAATGTGGGTACGTCGGTGCTCGGTAGCTATGGCTCCATCACCATCGGTATCAACGGAAGTTATACCTATACCGTCGACAATACGAACTCTTCCGTTCAAGCCCTCCGAACCTATGCCGACACACTGAACGAGACCTTTACCTACAGTTTCGTCGATGCGGCAGGGGCTTCTCAACAGCACAAATCACGATCACCATTCATGGAGCCGATGATACGGCTGTTCCCACCGATGATCAAGGACTCGCGGTGGAAGCGGGAGGTATCGCGAACGCGACCAGCGGTAGCAATGCCACCGGAAATGTCTTGACCAATGATTCGGATGTCGATGCGGGCGATACGCAATCGGTCGTCGGTGTTGCTAGTGGCACTCAATCCTCTGCTGTAGGCCAAGTCGGTTCCAGCGTAACAGGCACTTATGGTTCGCTTACGCTGCAGGCCGATGGTTCTTACACCTACGTCGTCGATGAATCCAATGCGACGGTCAAGCACTCCGAATCGCAGGGCAAACGATCAGTGAAGTCTTTACCTACACGCAACAAGGAACGGGTGGCCTACAGGCAACGGCTATCTCACCATTACGATTGAAGGTAGAAACGACAATCCCTTTGCTACAGCAGACGGTCAGCGCCACCGAAGCGGGAGGCATCAACAATGGAACGGCAGGCATTCAGCCAAGCGGAAATGTCTTGGCCAATGATACCGATGTCGATGCAACGGCAGCCGGAGAAACCAAGACCGTAACCGGCGTTCTCGCTGGAACGTCCAGTGCCGCTTCGGGATCCGTAGGCACATCGGTCGCAGGCAATTACGGTTCGATCGTGATCCAGAGCAACGGTTCCTACACTTGCACCGTCGACAATTCCAACGTAACCGTTCAGGCACTCCGGCCTCGACCCAAACGATCGACGATGTCTTTACCTACACGGTAACCGACGCCGGTGGACTCACGTCAACCACCCAAATCACGGTGACCATTCATGGTCAAAACGATACGCCAAATGATATCCTTGCAACACCGTTGATGGTCGACGAAAACGCAGCCAATGGTACAAGTGTTGGTTCGGTAGCGGCTCAAGATGTCGATGCTGGCGAGACCTATACCTACTCCTCCTGGATGATGCAGGACTGGATTCGCCATCGATACCAACACTGGACAAATCACGGTCGCGGACAGCTACCTCTTAAACTACGAAACGGCAACTCAGCACTCCATCACTGTTCAAGTAACCGATGCACAAGGTGCATCTTTCAACAAGGTCTTCCTGGTACAACTGAATGATCTGGATGAGTTTGATGTTGGATCGATTACAGACGCCAACTCCAGCAGCAATACCGTTCAGGAAAACACAGCCATCGGATCGATCGTTGGTATCACTGCCGCAGCGTCCGATGCAGACGGCACGACCAACACCATCACCTATAGCCTTTACGACAACGATGGAGGCCGCTTTGCAATCGACGCCAATACGGGTGTCGTAACGGTTGCCAGTGCCCTTGATCGCGAAACGCTCGGACCAACGCGTTCGATCACCATTCGAGCTCTCTCGGCCGATGGATCCTATACCGATCAAACGACGTCGATTCAGATCGGTGATGTCGACGAGTTCGATGTGAGCTCAGTGTCCGATGCTGACGGTGCCTCCAATGCCGTCGATGAAAACGCCACCATCGGAACGACAGTGGGTATTACGGCCGCCGCGTTCGATAGCGATGCAACCAACTCACTCGTAACCTACATTCTCACCAACGATGATGGTGGCCGATTCGCCATCGATGCGAACACAGGCATCGTCACCGTGGCAGGGGCTATCGATCGCGAAACCGATGGCGCATCGCGATCGATTTCCGTACGCGCTCTCTCGGCCGACGGTTCCTACTCCGATCAAAGCTTCACCATTCAAATCAATGATCTGGACGAATTTGACGCAACCCTTCAACCCGATGGCAATGGTGCTATCGATGCCGTTGCCGAAAACTCATCCACAGGGGCACTGGTCGGTCTAACGGTCCAAGCGGTCGATCAAGATGCAACTCTCCATGGCATTACCTATGCATTGCTCGACAATGCAGGTGGACGATTCGCTATCGATGCGCAATCAGGCGTAGTCACCGTTCTCAACGGATCCCTGCTTAATTACGAAGCCAATACCAGTCATTCCATTCAAGTAGAAGCTCGTAGCCAAGACGGTTCCACCACCGTTCAATCGTTCACCATCCAAGTCCACAACGTTCAAGAAAACCCAATCGCTGCATCCGAAGAGTTTTCGATGAACTTCATCGAGTCGATTCAACTCGGTGCGGGTGGATTGCTTGCCAACGATTCAGATCCCGATGGAGACGCTTTGAGTGCTGTCTTGGTGACCGGACCAAGTCATGGTTCCTTAGTACTGCAGAGCGATGGTAGCATGATCTACAATCCCGAAGTTGGATACACGGGTGATGTAACCTTCAGCTACCTCGTCACCGATGGAAATTTGAACTCCAATACCGTCCAAGTCGTCATCCATATCGCAATGCCTCCTGTTCCACAAACGCCGGGCGGAAGTTCATCGGGTAGTGGAACGACGACACCTGTCGAAAGCACATCCTCGACATCCGCATCGTCCAACAATCCATCGGCCCCTTCATCGATAACAGAACAAGCGGTGCAGTCGAGCGATACATCGTCGTCGAACTCTGCACCGACCAACAGCCCATCTCCCACAGCCTCTTCGACGTCATCCGACGCACCAACCTCAGCCGACACCAATCAAGCTCTGGGACAAGCGGCTTCACTCCTCAATGATTCCACCGCCAATTCGATTCATTCTGAAGAATTGGTACTTGCAGCGTCACTCAACTCCAACCTCTCGCACTGGGAAGCTCATAGCTATTGGAATCCCTTTGGCTCTTCCAACGGCAATGAGCCAGGCAAACGATTCGGGCGCTAAGAAAACGATCCCTACTCATCGACGCTGGATGCTACCCAACCGCTGAGTGAATGGGAGCAGACATCGATCATTCCTATCGATGCCGTCGTGACCCAGACCGTCATCGGTACCGGTATCGTCATCTTGGGCCGTTCAAGGAGTGCAGCTCTTAGCGACGCTTCTCTCTGCCACTCCAGCTTGGATTCGGCTGACCTCTCAATGTTATTTCAACAGGTCAACTCAAGAAGGAAGAAGACGAAGAAGAAACGAGCCCATTGCTGAAGATGTTCGATTCGCATGGTCCCCACGAGCATCTAAGCGACTCTAAAAATTCAATCGGCCTTCGCGCGACACTCTTGCATCGTTTCCATTTTGCAGAATACCTCGCTTGCAATGCTTCGCAGTTCTGCCAAGACGCAGGCCAAGCCCGACCCCAATGTATAAAATTTTTACAAAAGGGACCGATGGGACAGCCCCTTTTCACGGGCATTTAAGCATGTGGTCCGATCCTGGGTTGCGTTCCTCTCTTGCATTCGACATGCTGATAGTTGGGTTTGTCGTACCGCGACTCACAATGGGGCTTCGGATACCGCGACGGCAGTAACGACCGAGGCTCCGCCAAACTTACTTTCCGAACGATTGCGAGATTGCTTGATATGGCTGTTCTTTTATTTTTGGCTCTGATGCTCGGTGATGATAATTGGCCTGCCTTCCTTGGAGCAGGCGCTTGCACCATTGTCATCGAAATCGGTTCCGCAACAGTGGAGGCCCGAAAAAACATCGCCTGGAAAATCCCTTTGGTTGGTCACGGTCAATCGAGCCCCATCATTTGGAATGGCCATATCTATGTGACTGCCATCGATGGACCTAAGAAAGAACAATGCCTTGTATTCTGCTATGACCTCGCTGGGCAACCTTGTCTGGAAGTATTCATTGACCTCCTCCGACCCCGTCGAAAACAGCCTCTATGTAAGCCGTGCAGCTCCAACGCCAACAGCCGATGAACATGGACTGTACGTCTTCTTTGAAAGCGGTGACGTCGTTGCTTTGAGCCACGATGGGAAGGAATTGTGGAAGCGCTCTTTAAGCCAAGAGTATGGAAAATTTCAAAACAAGTTTGGAATCGGAAGTTCACCTACCCAAACCACCAATGGTCTTTTCATTCTGGTGGACGATGAAGGCCCTAGCTTTCTCATCGCTTTGGATAAGAAGTCCGGAAAGAACCTCTGGAAGCAAGAAAGAACCGCTCGCAAAAGCTGGAGTTCGCCCGCGATCGTTCAGCTTGAAGGCAAGCCTTGTGTCGTTGTTAGTAGCGATGGATCCGTCGACGGCTATGCGGCCGATTCGGGTGAGCTCCTTTGGTCCTTCACCGATGTCGGCGGTAATACCGGAACCACGCCGATCGATTTAGGTGCAGGAAAATTCTTGGTAGCAGCATCCGCGGGTCGCGATGGTGGCTCTCCATTGGCCAAGAAGTCAAACCTTCTCATGCAGGTCACAAAGCAAGACTCCAAGTGGGCTCCCTCTCCTCTTTGGATCTCGAGCGAAGCATCGCCATCGTGGGCATCTCCCATCGCTCATGCTGGTTGCGCCTATTGGATCAATAGCCAAGGAGTCGTCTTCTGCCATGATATCGAGTCAGGAAAGCTCCACTACAGCAAACGGACCAAACAATCGTGCTGGGCCACACCGATTGCTGTCGAAGATCGCATCTACTTCTTTGGTAAAGATGGAACCACGACCATTCTCAAAGCAGGCCCAGACTTTGAAGTGATCGCAGAAAATCAACTTTGGGATCCCGATGCGGTTCAGCCCGATCCCAATGCCGGTGCCAACGAACCAACGGAAGAACGCCGACGCGCCGCAGCGATGTTTGCCAAACCAACCGTCTATGGAGTTGCCATCAGCCGCGGATCCATCGTGGTTCGCACCGGAACGCAAATGTTTTGTATAAAATAACGATCGACAACACACTTACTTTCGTACAAGGAATGGATCATGAAACTTATTCGATATGCACTCGGTGTTCTGGCTCTAGGCGCAATCGGCTGCGGAGTCCAAGTATCACGAAGCGTCACTCCACCTCAGCAAGCTTCTACGGCATCGCAACCAAGTCAAGCTAAAACTAATACCAACCCGCCTTCACAAGAGATCTTAACCGCTCTCAAAACGGCCGATCTGGTAGATGGCAAAGAAGATCATGTAATTAGCAAATGCTACGTTTGCGAACTGGGTATGGATGGCAAAGCCGATTTGACGGAACAAGTCCACGGCTACACCGTTCATCTTTGCAGCAAAATGTGCAAGGAACATTTCCATGAGGAAGCCGAAAAGGTCATCTTGACCACCAAGGCGCCCGCACCCGCTGCTCAAGCGGAAGGCGAAGCTTCGAAGTAGCTTGCCAAATAGCCTCGCCAAGTTGAGTGGATCGACCATGTATAGACGCTCGAACTCGATCGCGATTCGTTCACGCTTCGCTTCCATTAAGAGTGCATGGTCGATCGTTGCCAAACTGGCCTTCGCGTTGGTACTCATCGCTTGTGCTACCGATTTGGGCTACGCACAAGAACAAGCTCTATCTGCATCGACCGCATTACCGCAAAAACTGGACGAGCCTTTACTACCCAATGCGATTCGCATTCATGAAAAGGTTGTTTCTGGTGGTCAACCTGAAGGAGCAGATTCGTTTCGACGCCTAGCAGACTTGGGATTCAAAACGATCATCAGCGTGGATGGTGCCAAGCCGGAAGTTGACTTGGCAGCCCGATACGGTTTGCGATATGTCCACATTCCCCATGGATACGATGGTATCTCGGAAACACGGACCAAAGAATTAGCCAAGGCCGTTCGCGATCTCGATGGCCCCATCTATTTGCATTGCCACCATGGAAAACATCGCAGCCCCGCTGCGGCCACCGTTGCTTGTGTCGGTTCTGGATTGATTGCACCTCAAGTTGGCCAGAACATTTTGAAACTCGCTGGCACCAATCCTAACTACCGCGGACTCTTTCAAGCCGTCGCCGACGCGGTCCCGTTTGCCTCGTCCGAACTCGATCGAATCGATGCAGCCTTCCCATCCACGGCAAAACTCCCTCCTCTCGCCGAGGCCATGGTCGATATCGAACACGTCTTCGATCGGCTGAAAAAGTTTTCATCCAACGACTGGAAACGACTTCCCGCGATTCCCGATCTCGATCCAGCTCACGAAGCTCTCATTCTTCGCGAACACTTTACGGAACTATTGCGATTGGATTCGATCGCTCAAGAACCTGAAGCCTATCGGCAGATGATTCGCGAATCGGAGTCAGCAAGCCAATGGCTCGAACAAAAACTGCTCTCCTTGGCTAGTCAAGATAGGTCTGCACAAGAGCAAGGTGCAAAGGAGTGCCAAGGTTTCTTTCAAAGAATTGCTCAGAACTGTACGGCTTGCCACCAACAGTATCGCGATAACCCGAAACCTTCCAAAGCCAAATAACCACTAACAAAAAAAGCCGACCGAATGCAGAGACTCGGTCGGCTTTTGAATGAGGTTGAAGCAAGCCTTGGGTCAGGTTGCTTACCCTGTGGTTTCTAGCCCTTGTATTCGGCTCCGAAGAACTCTTTGCTATCCTTGACGGTTGGCTTGATCGAGCGCTTTCCTTCTTTCCAGTCGGCTGGGCAAACTTCACCGTTCTTCTCGAAAAACTGAAGAGCTTTCACCATCCGCAGAGCTTCATCGACGCTCCGTCCGAGTGGAAGATCATTCACCACTTGATGACGAACTACTCCGTTCTTGTCGATCAAGAACAAACCGCGAAGAGCGATGGCTTCGTTTACGAGGACGTCGTAATCGCGAGCGATCTGCTTGTTGAGGTCGGCGACAAGCGGATATTCAATCTTGCCAAGCCCGCCTTCGGTTCGAGGCACATTGCGCCAAGCCAAGTGCGTGTAATGGCTGTCGACGCTGACGCCTAGAATCTGCACACCCAAGTCCGAAAACTCTTTAGCGCGATCCGAGAACGCAATGATTTCGGTCGGGCAAACAAAGGTGAAGTCGAGCGGGTAGAAGAACAAGAGCACGTACTTGCCCTTGAACTGTCCCAAGCTCAATTCGCTAAACGATCCATCTGGCATAACCGCTTGAGCTTTGAATTCGGGCGCTGCCTTTTGAACGAGAACGGCCATGGTGGGTTCCTTGTAAAATGGTTTATCGAGATCCTAGCACTGCATTTTGTCCCACAATCCCCAAAGCGCGAAGTACCTCTAATCGACTTCCAGTGTCGACTTCCAGTGTTGACTTCGAGTCCCTTGGAAGGTGCCCTAACTTCCAGTGTCGACTTCCAGTCCCTTGGAAGGTGTTTTGACTTCAGTGTCGACTTCCAGTCCCTTGGAAGGTGCTTTATCTTCCTTTGTCGACTTCCCGTTTCGACTTCCAATCCCCGGAAGTTTCCTTGTCTTCCAAATTCTCTCCACACGGCACCGCTCGCCAAGAAAACTCGCTTGAAAAACTCCCCCGAGGACAAGACTCTGTTTTTCGCCATAATGGCATCAGTCTTCCCCGATCGCACGCGTCCCTTCCCAGACGAGGAGTCCATGGATGCCAGAAACTCGAGCCCAAGATGATCAAACGACGTTGGCCGAACTTCGGCATGTCGTAGAAACATTTGTCGCAGAACGACAGTGGCAGTGTTTTCACACCCCCAAGAATTTGGCGACTTCGGTAGCGATCGAGGCAGGGGAATTGATGGAGCATTTCCAATGGCTCACCCCTGAAGAATCCCTTCAACTGCGAGAATCGCCCGAAAAAATCGCTACGATCGCCGAAGAACTTTCGGATGTAATGGCCTACCTGCTGTCGCTTGCCAACGCCTTGGAGATCGACGTCGCCTCGAGTTTCGTTGCGAAAATGGAGAAAAACCGGCAAAAATACCCGGCCCCATCGGAGTAACCCTGGCTCGATTGCCCGGTCCACTTTTAGGGATTTGATGTAGAATAGAGTCACTCATCAACGAGATCCATTTAGGAACTCCAGGGATGCTCTTTCGCTTGGTTTGAGGTGATCGTGTCGACACTGAATGCTCCTAAACTCCAACATGATGCCGTTGGCATCTTGGAATGCCCCGGCTTTACTCCAGCCATGGTGGCGTTGGACGCGATGGAAAAAGCGGCAGGGATCGATTTGATTCAAGCCGAACTCAACGATTTCTTGGGAACGGTCATCAAGGTAGGCGGGTCCGTGGCTGCCGTACGCGCCGCCATCGAGACAGGTGCTCGCATGGCCGAGTCCTTTGGTGTCAAACCGCTGACTACCGTCCTGAGTCGTCCGGATGAGGATGCCTTTGCCAAAGGGATTCTCAGCAAGCAAGAGATGAGTCCGCTCCTACAACAAAACGTCGTGTTAACCGATTACTCCAAATCTTCTTCGAACCAAGACTCCACTTCCAAGGAACCAACTATGGCCGATGCACCTTCCTTTGCTCTCGGATTCATCGAGACTCAAGGTTTTACAGCAGTCTTTGAAGCGATCGATAGCGCCTGCAAAGCAGCCAATGTCGAAGTCATGGCCAAAGAAAAGCTCGGCGGTGGTTACATCACCGTCGTCATCAAAGGCGATGTTGCTGCGGTGAAGGCAGCCATCGATGCAGGCAAGAGCAAAGTCGAAGGGCTTGGCAAATTGATCGCTGCTCACGTGATCGCTCGACCAAGTTCCAACGTCCTCAACCTATTACCGAAGTAAGCCGTCGCGGCCGACTTTTCGATTGGCCCGAGTACGCACTCCACGAAACCATTCGTCTTTCAGGAAGATTGTGAATGTCGCTCGTCACCTTGGATACAGGAAAATATCCTTTCCCTCCCTATCGCCAACTTGCGAATGAAGAGCTTGCCTCGCGCATTCGAAAGGTGAAGTCCGAGTTAGGATCTGGGCTCTTGATCCTGGGACACCATTACCAGCAAGACGAAGTGATCGCGCATGCGGATTTAACTGGTGACAGTTATCAGTTGAGCAAGTTAGCAGCCGAGAGCCAGGATTGTCGAGCCATCGTTTTTTGTGGTGTGCACTTCATGGCCGAGACGGCCGACATTTTGGCCAATCGTCCCGAAAAGCTGCAAGCTCGCGGTGGCAACCGAGTAACAGTGGTCCTTCCTGATATGGCCGCTGGATGCAGCATGGCCGACATGGCGGGAATTCAACAAGTCGAAGCGGCTTGGGAACAACTTGGCGAAATCATCGACACGTCCGACATGACGCCTGTCACTTATATCAACTCCGCTGCAAGCCTCAAAGCATTTTGCGGCAAGCACGGTGGCATCGTTTGCACCAGTAGCAATGCCAAGTCGGTCTTGGAGTGGGCCTTTAGTCAGCGCAAACGCGTCTTCTTCTTTCCCGATCAGCATCTCGGACGAAACACTTCTCTGAAGATGGGGATCACCAATGACCAGATGCCTGTTTGGAATCCTTATGAAGAAGACTTAGGAGGCAATTCCGAAGAAACGATTCGACAGAGTCGTGTGGTCTTGTGGCAAGGGCACTGCAGTGTCCATCAGATGTTCCGAGCCTCGCACGTGCAACAGTTCCGTGCCAATCATCCTGGCATCAAGATTTTGGTGCACCCCGAGTGCATGCAAGAGGTCAACGATATTGCCGATATATCGGGATCGACGAGCAAGATTATTCAGACCGTTGAGCAAGCGCCTGCCGGAACCAAGTGGGCCATTGGAACCGAATTGCATTTAGTGAACCGGCTTAAGAAAGAACATCCCGAGCAAGAGATTCACTTTTTATCACCTGTTGTATGCATGTGCGCTACCATGTATCGAATCGATCTAGCGCACCTTTGCTGGAGTCTAGAAAATCTCCGCGATGGATCGATCGTGAATCAAATCGAAGTCGATGCCGACGTTGCCAAATGGTCCCTCGTTGCCCTCGAACGCATGCTTCAAGTCAGCTAACCACCAAGGGCGTCAGGTATTTTCTATCGACCGCTTAGCGTTTTCCCACGGATGCCTTATCCGAGGCATGAGCATGCATTGAAAATTGGGGACACGATAGTCGACAGACTCTGTGCTAATTCATTAAAATCACAGCTACATCTTCGATCGTTTTTATGTCCCGGTAGCTCAATTGGATAGAGTGCAGGCCTCCGAAGCCTGAGGTTGTGGGTTCGACCCCCGCCCGGGATATTTTAGGTTTTTGAATTCGTGGGAATTCCGATATTCCAAAGGGGATTTTGCGTTATCGAGATCTTCATTTGTCGGCTAGAATCGGCAAAAAGTGACTCAACGACTACACCGGTGACTACGATTTTTCGATGGCTTTTGAGTGTTGTTTCCAACGCTCGGTTTTGTGTCTTTTTCGGTCTCATTTGCTTTGGCCCAATCCTCTTCGTTAACGATCAAGTAATGCTTGGCAGCGGCCTTTGCCGAGTCAACTTTCCTTGAACCAATCTGCCGAGCGACAATCAACACACTCTAGTGGAAATCGACAAGATCGTTATTAAGGAACGAGGCGACGCAGCGGAGGATGTGACGAGCGTTCAACAATGCCTTCAAGCAATCTTGGAACGAAGCGGGTTTGTACTTCCATCAAAACCTACCGACCGAAACGTTTTACCGTCGCTCACGGAAAAGAAGCCGGGTACCGACCGCGATCCGGTGACGAGCCTTTTGGCTCCAATCATCTGGCGATCCTACGTTGGTCGAAAGCTCAAGTACAAACCCACTCGGGCACCCTTAGTATGGTCGGAGCAAACTCGCCGGGCCGTTCAGGCCGCCAGGATCTCAACATCGAGCCAAGGAGCTTCGGTGCGATACTCGGGAGCTCGAGTGCTTAACTTTCATCCGGACCTGGCGAAGGAGTTTCGTCGGATCATTCCCGCGAAGCCCGACAACTCGGCCGCGTTTACGATCGCGGCCTCGATCGCCGCCTCAAACGATACAAACGAAGAAGCCAAGGCAGTTTAGGTGATCGATTCATTCCACACCTTTGCCAATCATCATGCTGCAATTACGGCTTGCATTTGGTCAGCACACCCTCCCGATTGCGCGGGACTATCGCACAAAGTGTGCAAATTGGGTTCCGCCTACATAATGTGAGTCTAACTACCACAAAAAGGGCATTTTTTGGCCCCCGTGATTTGGTTATTGAACACGATCGAATCATATAAGTTCTGGCATCTCCCGCATCGGATTTTCACTTGTATCGGTTGATTGCTGCCAAGGATTGGTGGAACGGCAAGTGGTTGGGACGATGATCCAAGATTTCCATTAGGGTTTAGCGGAGGTTGTTGAAAAAATGACCCTAGAGATCCATACGTCACTCCAGAGTTGATCGGTCCGATGTTTGCAGAAGCGGGCAAATGATTTGAATGGTTAATCGGGTTTGGTAGAACTGCAGATGGTTGGGACAATCCAAGATTTCCATTAGGGTTTAGCGGATGTTGTTGAAAAAATGACCCTAGAGATTCATACGTCACTCCAGAGTTGATCGGTCCGATGTTTGCAGAAGCGGGCAAATGATTTGAATGGTTAATCGGGTTTGGTAGAACTGCAGATGGTTGGGACAATCCAAGATTTCCATTAGGGTTTAGCGGATGTTGTTGAAAAAATGACCCTAGAGATTCATACGTCACTCCAGAGTTGATCGGTCCGATGTTTGCAGAAGCGGGCAAATGATTTGAATGGTTAATCGGGTTTGGTAGAACTGCAGATGGCTGGGACAATCCAAGATTTCCATTAGGGTTAGCGGATTGTAGATTGTTGGGATAATGATCCTAGAGAGCCAAACGTCACTCCCGAGTTGATTGGATATTGAAGAAGTGGGCAATTGATTTGAATAGCTATTAGGGGTGAGCTGAACTGTATTCGTTACTGGTAAAACACCAATCTGACCCCCGATTCCGGTACTACCGGCTTTCGCTTTCTTGTTGGCAGTTGATAGTTCCTCTACGCGAGCAACAAGCTTTTCCCGTTCTTGCCCAATTAACTCTGAGTTCTTTATCTCCTCAAGGAGTTTATTCTCGATCTGCTCTACTTTTTGCTCAAGTTCTTTGTTCTGCTTTAGTATGGAATCTAATGAGCGAACATATGTTGCCATCTCGTCCGCAATACCAGACAGTCTGTTGAAAATTGCTAAATAATGCGTGAGGTAGGAATTATCAGAATGACGCGGATAACGAACATGGTGATCTATCTCGCTCCAACCTTCTTCAAAATTGTTCGCACTTGTAATTCTGCAATGAATCGATATTTGCGTGAAATCTGTGTATCTAATAGGTAGTGAATACTCCTGTAGCCAAACGGATGCTTTTTAGGGGTAATATTGTTTTCCTGGAATTCAGCCACTACGTCGGGCGAGTCGCCTTCTCTGAAGTAACCTTCAGGACTTTCTTTAACCCAGAAAAGCTCCATTATTTCTTGGTGAATCGACTTCCAATCTTGTTTAAAAAGGTGAATAGCACGAATGCCAATTAGATCAGTTATTTGTTCGAGGTAATTATCAAGATTGCAACTCCAGTCGGGGTTATCGAGTCGCTTTCTTATGATTTTGGCCTGAAGATGGGTTGCGTCTTTAATTCGCCATCGTATGGAATGAACGAGAGGCATCGGCTGAATCAACGCCACCAAAGAGTTGGCGTGTCTTTCAAGTTCGGGTTTGAGCCCGTCATAGTGTTTTCCAATCTCTTCGAGTACCTCCCAAGAGACCCCCGAATTTTTGAAATCACTTTCACTAAAGTTATTCGCTTGAACTCAATGATTGAAGTTTGGGATCCATGTCTGAAAACCATGTAACGAGGAAACAATTCGACACAACTTGGCAATCTAACTCCACGCAAGGCGACAGGCAAAGGCGCATCTGTGTCTACGATCGCAGCCTGAACACCTATGAAATTTTTTAGGGGTCTATTGCTTCACTCCAAGCCTTAGCTAAACGATCTGCTGCTAATACTGCACGCATTTTTGCGACCCAACCAGCCGATTTTAGATAGTCTTCCGAAAGTTCGATCGGCTCGCAGTGGAACACTGCTTTCTCCTGCTGTAAGGACATTTTGTATTATCTCATTTGTATAGACAGAGGAAATTGCTAGGTCTCTACTTTCGCTAAGCCATTCATCAAAATCAGAGTAGCGGGACATGGATTGTTTAGCTTCAACGATGAACGCAAGCTCAGGGTTCGTTTTCGGACTCGCTTGGATGTCTTCAGCATCATAAGCATTGACCAGTGTCATCCAAGCTGCATGCAAATTGCGGCCTGTTTGGTGGGGATACTGCTCGATCGCCTTCTGGAAAATCCTCTCCCGTACAAGCTTCCAGCGTGGCGGTTGAGGTGGCATCGGCGAAAGGTGACCTACCAACACAATGCCACGCGCGATCGGAAGCAGGCTCGTTTGTCTTTCAATGCGTCCTACATAGGTTAAACGCTTGAGTGATCTGCAGCTCTTGGGTGTCCATTGTGGCGACTCCATAATCGTTCGGTGGCGTAACATGAACCTTAGCCAAATTTGCATTGCCAAGAACGATTGAAGAGCCAAGCTGATAATGCCATGAGGGTCGATTTAATTTCTTGTCGCTCCTCGCAACGTCCGGCCAATATCCAGCCGCGTCCCGCTAGCCAGAGACGAGTCTCGGAATTCGTAGTTTCATAAAGGCGAACCCAACGACGAGGTCAAGTCATGCCGAACTGTCAATCACCAACAGCAGTATATTAACCAACCGAAAAAAGTCTGGTGAGGTTACATAGATTTCTGCCGTGAGGGTCGCGGCCTCAATCGCTACCTTTGCTCGATCTATCGACAGTCTAGAGTTTGACAACAATGGGATGTTCTGGTACATAAAAAGAGGGGGGGCGGCTTGATGTGCTCGATGCTCGGCGAGAATAACCCCCAATCCCATTATCCAATCTCCCGTACCGAGAGAATTAAAGTTAGGGCAATGAACGTATTCATCGACACGAACGTACTGCTCGACTTTTTCAGGATGTCCTCTGGAGATCTTGATGAGCTTCGTAATCTTGCGAGTCTGGAAAGCAAGGGCAATATCAAGCTTTTTGTTTCTGATGCGGTTCATGACGAATTCACACGCAACCGAGAAAGGGTGATTGCTGAATCACTGACGCAGTTCAAGAAGAGCAAGTTCGAATTGCATCGCCCGAACATAATTCGGCCTCACGTGGAATCCGTCGAACTTGAACACCTGCAATCGCGAATACGCGAACTCACGAAAACGATCGTTGATCGTGTAACCGCGGAAGCGGTTGCTGGCGAGACAACGGCCGACAGAGTGGTTCAAGAGCTATTTGATGCGACTGCAATCTACAAGGTCGATTCAAGCATCATTGACACTGCGATTCACCGTACAACGCTGCGCAAACCTCCCGGCAAGAATGATTCCTGTGGCGACGCAATCCATTGGGAATGGTTACTTGCTCACGTGCCCGATAACGAGGATCTGCACATTATTAGCCGGGACGGTGACTTCGAATCGAAACTGTCGGAAGGTTCGTTGGATTCGTATCTCGCTTCCGAATGGGCAGGCCGCAAATCATCGACGTGTCACCTTTATCTTTCTTTGTCTTCATTTCTCAATCAGCACTTTGCGGACATTAAACTCGCGGATCAACTCGCAAAGGGTGCAGCGATCGAGAAACTGGAACAGTCCTCGAATTTTGCGACGACGCACAACGCTATTGCTCGCTTGACGCAATTCGATGACTTCACAGCTGCTGAGCTGCTGCGAATCATCGAAGCATATAAATCCAACAATCAAATCAACTGGATACTCGCCGATGATGACGTAAAAGAATTTGCTCACAAGCTCGTTACGATGGCATTCTCAAACGATCTCAACGATGCGGTCTTCCCGATCGAAGTGATGCTGAACAAACTTGAGTTACAAGAAATGCCTTAACATTCCGCTTCACGCGGAGCCGCGGGTCGCGAGGGTTGGTGAGATCAATGTCGTTTGCCGCGGCCCGGAGGAAGGTAACGTTGTGCGACTGAAGTTTCTTTTAATTTGCGCCAAGTATCCAGTTTTTTTGTCCCGTCTCAACCTCACAAACTGAAAGCACCTTACGTCGAATGCCTGAGATCCGCAAAAACATTCTTGGTCGATGGGAGGTCAAATACAATTGCCCAAAATGTAGCGTCCGACTGACGTCGTCATTGATGGAGGCCGGCGAAGTGGATTCGTGCCCGGATTGTGGCGCGCGCTTTAAGGTACCAGGTCTAAAACAGCGTCAAGAAGTTGAGCAGCAACAAGCAAAGGAAAGGGCTGCTAAAGAGGAAGCCCAAAAAGTTGCTGCCGAAGAACGACGTTTGGCCGCCGAAGAGCGTCGATTGGCTGCCGAAGAAAGAAATTTGATTCTTGCTAAACGTGCGGCGGAAGAGGAGGAGGAACGACGCAAACGACAGCTGATTGTTAAGAAGCAAGAAGATGATCAACGACGACAGGAGCTTGCTAGTCTTAACCCACGTCCTATACGTGGGGAAATTGTCGATTCACACGCGATTCCATCTGATGCCACATTGTGTCCGTTCTGCGCGGAAACTATCTCGCTACACGCACGAAAATGCAAACATTGTGGCGAATTGTTGGATCCTACCTTACGCGCCTCCGCCGAAGCACAGCGAGTTCCTGCTGGGGTCCAAATCGTAAACATAGTGAAGGGTGGAAACGCTCACGCAAGTGCTAACGCGGATGCTCACGCAAATGCAGTAGCAACGAACGAAAGTGGTTCATGTCTTCGAAATGGTTGCGGTTGTTTGCTTCTGATCATTATCGTTGCGGTGATCGCGTCGGCTGTTAGCGGATGTGCCGTCGTTTATTAGTGTGAACTTTGTCTCCAATCGCGACGAGCGTTTACAGGCCACTATGGAGGCGAGCATGAGTTGCGAGTATTTCGAAAGATTAGCAGGCTCGCATTTTGGACAATTAGAGCTTCTGGATTGTAATTATTGTTGAATTTAATTTGTATCCAGTAGTGTTCAGACCTTCTTTCCCGATTTTACAGTTAAGAAACTGCGAGCCAAGCATATCGCCAAGCGATGTACTGCCTGATTCGGATTCTTTCCCTCCAGACTCTATTACATCTTCAGTTTTATATCCTTCATAACCATTCTTTGTATAGTTAACGACGATCGATGCACCCTCTCCAAAGCTGTCGTGCATCTTTTTGCACTGTTTAACTAAATCTTTGTCGGTTTTTTTCCAATCGTTCTTTGCTTGATACGGAAGGCTCTTGGTCGTTTTCACTGTATTACCTTCTTTGACTTCAACCTCGAAAAATCCGTCTGCTCCCAATCGTATTTCATCTGCATTCTGGCCGCGTCCTCTATACTTCCTATGCCGCACACTTACCTCATCACCGGACGGCAATTTTACCCCTTGCAGTTCGCGAATGATCTCTTGTGCAAAAGCCCCCGTGAGTGCATCTTCATCTTCGGAATGTGCGTCATAGAAACGCGCTGCATTGTTAACAGCATCGCGAAGTTTACCGCCAAGTTCTTGTAAATCTTGTGCTGCAATGAAGTCTGAAAGCGACATTATTTGGTCCAATATGGTGAATCGCGTGGTTCAATCTGAAAATTATACTAGCGATCCACGGCGAGCCGAAAGCATGAATTCACTCCTCAAATCCGGACGGTGGATGTTCCCTTGGGAAACTAGCGTCTAGTCTCTCGCGACTAGCAACTCCCAAGGGATACCGTCCATGGCCTACAAAGCTCACGTTCTCAAGATCTATACCGATGCCATGGGTTCCGCCGTTCTGCTCGGTGGGATCCTTCGCCAAAGCGCTGCCAACCGAACGCGAGTGGTGGCCGAAGCGGTCGCCGGATCGCAATATGCCCTCCACGCTTCGATCAACGAGATCAAAACTGGTTTCACCTTCCAAACCCATTCGCTGAAACAGGCTATCGATGCCGTTGGGTTTGCTGGCTTGTCGCTTCTTTCGGCTACCAATCCGGGTCTTGAACTTTACGAAATGCTCTATACCGACCAGGGGCAATTGGCGGCCGGTTCGGTTCACCGCAAACTGGCAATTCGGAATGGTCGTCTGGTCATTCGCCGGCTCAGTTGTCTGCATCGCCAAGATGCAAGCCTGGAACTCGAAGCGTTTGCAATCTCTGGCGATGGTGTAACGGCACCACTCACCATTTCCGATAACGTTGCTTCGCCTGGCACAGCCACCGATCCCGCGCGGCATACCTTGGGTGACATTCAACTTGCTGCCGTCAACATGGGTTGCGTGCAATCGCTCGAGATCGATTTTGGGATCAACATCGATACGCTCGGCTGCAATTCCAATATCTACGACACTCAAGTGGATGTACCTTCGATCCTGCCAACGATCATGGTGACCACCAAAAAGGTCGACGTCTTTTCTGCAACAGGGATTCCATTGGTCGGGAAGGAAGCCACCCAGGCCAACACGTACATCAAGCTTCGCAAGCGAGTCAAAAACACCGGTTCGTTCGTGGCCGATGCAACGGCCGAACATATCGTGATCAACTCGGCCGGGATCGTGGAAGTCCAAACGCCTTTTGAAGGCCAGGCGATGGAAGACGCAACGGCCCAAGTCAAATTGCATGCGTTGTTCGATGGTACTAATGCACCGATCGTGATCAACACCGCGTCGGCGTTGTAAGTCAATGGCGAGAGGCTAGAAACTAGAAGCTAGAGACTAGGGACTGAACATGGCCAAATCGAAGAAACAAGTTGAAAGCACCACCACAGCGGCGGAAGAGTCCGTTCCTTCCACGGACGCTCTGCCGCCTTCTGAGGCAAGTCAGTTATCGCTTGAACAGAAGATCGCCAACCGCCTTGGCCATGGAATCTTGATCGTGGCCGAAATGCTCAAGACTGCCGATCGCAAATCGATCGCCGAGTGCATCGATCAACTTACCAACGACGAGCTCGCCGCCCGGCTAGTCCCCGAAAACAAGGCTTAGAAAAACTCTCGGCCAACAACACGCAACTTTATTTGAAAAGGAAAGCAAACCAGCATGCTTTTTCTGTATTGGATCCCCAAGCCACACGATGTGGACCAAGTGACGCTCGAAGCTGACGTGATGAATGTCCTCGTTTCCTCGTCGCTTCTGATCCCACCGGATGCATCCGGATCTCTACCCCTGTTCTCTGGCCCTCAATCGATTCATCGAACACTCTCGAAGCACCTTGTCTCCGAGAGGTTGATCATAGAAGAGTTGCCAGGACAAGCAACAAAGAGGAAGTGGGTTCGACGAGGATCGAATCACTATTTGGATGCAACTGTTTATGCCTTTACGGCCCTTCTGCGGCTCGCCTGGATGCCCGATTGTCTCGAGGCACGCCGCCCGATCAGGCCGAAAAAACGTGGGAATACGCGTCATATAAGCCCACCAATTGCCACGGGGATTTCCCGGGGGAGCCCCGACTGCAAGGGTTTCGCCCCGCGTTCGTCCGTTTTTTTGTACATGAAGTGTGAAGATCTGCCAGGTAAGTAAGCTATGCAACTATGATTGATTAAGACTGGTGCAAAAATCAATTTCTTGAAAATTACAGGCTTGATCAGTGCCGATCCTGAGAAAGCCCTTGACACCGCGGTTTCGCAGGAAGACAATCCAACCCCTATGACTAGCGAGTTCATATAATTTCGAGGCGACCCCAATAGTCATGGCTATTGCAATTGAAACACCGCTTCGGGCAGTTCGCATCATTGAATCCATCTCTAAAGTTCTTTCTCCGAAAGAACTTTCTTTGCTCGGGTTAGCAACTCTCCAATACGCATGGTCCGAGCTACTCGATTTTGGGATTATCGCCAAGCACCGACGCCGAGACGAAATCGAACAAGTCATTTCGCTGGTCGAAAGCATCGTTACATTTAATCCAGAAGTCGATACGTTACAGCCATCCCGTTCGGCTAAGCCGAGAACCAAAAAGCTCCAAAAACGGAAGTTGGAGAAGGTAAACGAAAAACAACAACTGCTAGTTAACATCATCGATCAATCGGAAGAAATACTTTGTAGGTTGAGTGAGTCAGTAGACTCACCAAATCGCTGGTATGAACGATGGCTTGATTTTGACGGAACACAATCAGATGAATACGCTGATCATTTTGTATTTCTGGCTGCTCGATTAGTTAATGGTGTCGCAAAAGACCTTTCGAAATTCGGTCCCGATGACGAAGTACCTGACATTCAGAACAAGTGGGACGATACTGCATATTCGATTGCATATTTGGCTTGCATGGCGAACTCTGACGATGTTGTTGCGTCCTTAATTGAAAAGCAGAAGCCATTCTTGGTTGACCATTATGGTGGAAAGATTGGAAAGCCATTGCCATTGAGAAAAATCGGACAAGCAACGAAAGTGATTTCAGATTTCCAAGACGTACAATTGATCCCAATTCCCAACAATAAGATTGACTTTGTCGTCGTCCCGTTGATGGTACTCGCTTCGTTGGTTGTTGTTTCAATATTGCCGATAATGCCACGGTCGGAATTAGCAGGAACACTGCTAATTCTAGGAACGGGATTCTTGGTCGCTTGGTATCTTTGGCATAAGGCAATTACGTCACGTCGACACTCGAAAATCACGCGATTCATCTATGTACTGTGCGCAATGTTGTTTGCATTTGAGGCTATTTACCTTGTGATCTCGCAACTGCTATTCCCAATTTCTTGAGAGCCTAGTTTTCAACTGCAAACTTCATGAATCAGCAAACGAACAAGTACTTTGTCGAGTGCAGGAAGTGTAAGCACAGATATGAAACGAGGTCGATGCCCAAACAAAGACCGATCTCATGTGCGAACTGCAAGTATCCAATATTCCCCTCTGACTTTAAGCCAATTGAGTCCCCAACAAGATACGACGTTGGAAACTGGGCTTGGATCGCTGTCGTATTGGCACTCGCTGCGTTTGTGTTTTTTAAAGTAATGAGTCCACATCCACATGGTGGTCCAAAAGAGATTGCCATTGCGTTTGAGGTAATCGTTGGTGGATTGTTATTTGTAGCGATTTCAGCAGAAGAGTTTGGAGAATTAGCTGAAAAACTGAAAACGATTGGGCATGTGTTTGAACATCACGCCAAGGGTATTAAAGATAGATTGCTTGATGTGTTGTTTTTATTTTTAAAATTTGCAGTTGTACTTATTGTTTTGTGGGCATCTGTCTTCCTGTTGGTTGTGTTCGACAAGCATTTCAAAAAAGAAGATGGTGACAAGCATGTCACAATGACTGCCATCCGTTAGGCTGCGAAAGCCACACAGAAACCTCGAAACAACGTACACAGTTATTGAAGATGACACCAACGAGCAGGAAACGAAGAACAGCGCAAGCGATATCCCCGCCTCAAACCACGCCCTGCGGGACGATGCAGAAATCAAAACGAAAAAAGCCAACACCCTTTAAAGATGCTGGCTCTTGAGTTTAACTTCGGATCACAAGTGCGAGTCGATAGAGTTTGACTTAGTACTGGGATCCGCGAGAGGAATATCCGCGTTGCTCGCCGTAACTATTGTCTCTCCCGCCTCCGAATCCACCGCGAGACGAACGGCTTTCACGTTCGCGTGCCTCATTGCAAGAAATAGTTCGATCGCCAAGGTTCGATTGATCGAGCCCTTGTATAGCAGCACGTGCTTCGTTCGAGTTGCTCATCTCCACAAAACCGAAGCCGCGAGAACGCCCGGTTTCTCGATCCATGATGATACTGACCTTGCTTACATCTCCGTATTGGGAGAATGCATCCGAAAGATCGGCTTCAGTCGCACGGAATGAAAGATTGCCCACATAAATATTTGTCATATCGCTACTCCTATCCAATCCACACATCCATCATCAAGCGAGCACTAAAGTTCTTAGAGCGGCGACGTCTCCACCGAGAACCAAAAGTCCGTACGACAAGGCGAGCAAATCAGAATAAATACAGAAAGACCTCTAACCGAAACAACTAAATCGGTAAATAAGACAGGCCTTTTTCTCCAACCAACAGCTAATCGAATCCTATTAAGAACATTAGTCCCAAGAGACGGGACTCGGATTCATTTCAAGAAATCGCTGCATCAACTGCAAATCAGACTTCTAAGTATTGCATCAAGCAAGACGAAAGTCAATGAAGAACTCGAATCCATCTCAACTTTCTATTGACAATCTGGATCAATGCCGTTGCCTACAACACCGCCAGATCAACAACGTAAGTCCACCGAAATAGATATTCTTCATTCGCAAGTTCATCGTAACAAAGCAATAACCTTGCATTCATCGTCATTGCATTTCGTTCAATGTCCACTCCCTATCTTAAGCCTCGTCCGGCGCGGTCTTTGGAAGATGGCGAAAATACCCTTCGACGCGATCTTGAATTATCTCTATCAACTCAGGATCCATGAATTGATAATCGTCAGGTATATCGAGAACATGTACTTGCTTCGCTTCCAATACATGATGAAACTGCTCAACCAACCTCTTACGATGTTTGGACTCCATCACAAAGATAACCTCCGCCCACGCGAGATCCTCTTCGCGAATCCTCCTTGGTGACTGAGCACTCAGGCCACAAGATCGCACGGAGAATCGATTATCGTCGCGATACATCCGTTCCGCCGTAGGACTTCGCCACTGATTTCGGGCACAGACAAAGAGGATAGGAATGCGTGCTGTCACGGCTAAATACTCGTAGAATTTCTCGCGCCCCTGCAATCCAACTCTCGCCCTGCGAATGCTCACAGTGAAGGGCTTCACACGGCGTGATTCTTCTCTCGACAATCATAGCCCAATGGGCTACTGCGTCGCATCCATTTCATTGAGGACAAGGCATCGCAGAACGACCGGAACGACCGCCATAACAATGGCGGATCCAATCCAAACATAGTAGCCGAAATAGACCTGCTCAAATCCTGAGTACGGTCGCACCGCTAGGAGGATTGCACAAAAACCACAGGAAAGTGCGACAAGGACATCCACCATGACGTACCGTCTGCGATGGAATGAAACTGTGATCGATACAATGCATCCAAGATTCATTATCAACGCAAGCAACGAAAGGCTCGCAGCCTCGCTTCCATTTGGGTACAGCGAAAGGATTGTGCCTTGTATGAGCCAAACAATTCCATAGCTCGGAACCGACCCCATCTTTGCTGCAGGAAGCACCAACGACAGCACGAACATCACGATTCCCGCCAATCGGATTTTTCCGTCGTGGGATAAAGAGAGAGTTCGAGAATCGTTCATCACTATGTTAGACTTCAAAACAGTAGATGGTTTCTCGGGCCCTGTGCGGTGATCATCCATTCCATCCGCGATACAATGGCGAGCAACATTCAGAATCGAGCATGTACTCTTACGATCATCGCATTGTCGACTCACGCTTCTGCAAATCGCCGGTGATGACATAGTTACTGACAGCGATCGTACCGCGAGTTGATTGAAGCGAGATGCTCTCAATGGTTTGATTGACAGGGACCAACTCGAGAATCGTCACTCCATGGATTCGCGCTGACACTTTCCCGTCACGCCGCGCCACGCTGAGCTGTGTCCATCCGCCTGAATCTTCATGATGATCGACCGAGATTACTCGATCTCCGTTGAGCAATTGGATGCGAGCCCCCATTTTCCTGAGGTTGATGATCGATTCGCCAACCGTCAATCGACACTGTGTATCCTCTGGCATCCGCAACTTGACGTCCACCACAAAACTCGACGCCTCGCCGGGTAGCATGCGGAGGAACATTGCCTTGCTTTCGACCGAAGCAAACGAAACCTGCTGTTCCTGATCGTATTTCCAATTCGCTTCTTTCGCCGCATCGGAATAGGCTCGTCCGCTACACAACTGAGGCGCGATCACCCAGTTGTCGGTTCCGGCCACTACCTCGGCAATAACCGTAAATACGAACCCAAAGATAACCAGAATTCGAATGGAGTGATTCATGTTCGTATCCTTACGATATCGCACCTTGAGGCAACATGCGCATGTCAACGTACCTAAGAGGCCAAAGTCCCTCACCTCACCTGACTAGTTTATTGCCCGTTTTCCTCTTAGTCCCCAATCGAGTCCGAACATAAAGTAAAACGGTCCATAGGCACGCCATCAATGTTGTCGCGTTGATATAAATTGGGATGTACCACAAATCATTCATCGCAACTCTATTTGGTGGTGACTGGGCCCACCAAACAAAGAAAGTCAGCGTAAAAACCAAGAACGAAAAAATTGATACTGATCTTAATGCTCCTCGCGCATTCACAATGAGATTGACAACGACATAGCATCCCAAGACTCCCGTCCCGCCAACCGCTACAGCAATGAATGCAGTCTCGTATGGAAAAGTGCTACTCAACAGTAATCCAAAAAATGTTGCCAAACCAAGCACAAAGCAATACCATCCCGCAAAGAGAATGCTGGGGAGGAGCAAAAGCCCTAGGACTGTTCCCGTGATTACATCTATTTTATGAATCATTCCGCATTGCGTCCTCATCTCAATTTGACGCAAACTTTCGCCATTTCATTTTTGAACTCGCCTGCTTAAGGCGATGGTAAACAACGACCTCAATTAGAAACTGTTAGACGGAACACATGCCGTCGCATAACCAACACTAGAGAATTCACCGTACGCTCCAGTACCATCACTAAAATTCCAATTCTTAGCATTACCTTCATCGAGAGCAACAAACTCTCTTCTCGGGCAGCTCATCGACGACGGGCCGCAATCTTGAGTCTGGAGCGTCGATTCAAGAACCATGCGACTGCACCCAACGCCATCAACCATGGAGTATACCCTAGCCAAGGTCGCAAATTCAAAGTGGGTGTCGTTGGATTGCCCGACAATTCAAAAACCGTATCAACATTTGGAAATTCGCCTCGCATGATTTTTCGGTGAACCAACAGATCGCCATCCATCACGCCATGACATGCAGCAATCTTACAAAATCGAGAGGCCTTGTATTTGGATCGAATCAAACCCGTCGATCGATCTTCGATATCAGCGTTTTCGTAGCGATAGACTCTGCTGTCCAAACCCGCATGCTGCATATACAGAACGTGATCGAACTCTTCGGCTGAATGTACCATCCCGTCATGAATATGAAGCGTCGGGAAAAAGAGTGCGTCGCCGTCGGTCTTAAATTGAAAGGCCATAGGATGTGGCTTGAGCGAACCCGCGGCCAACTGAAACACTGCAAATCCATAATCTTCGTACCCAGGAAAATTCTTCCAAACCTGCCGAGGCAATACAAACTTGGGATCAAGCCGATCAAAGTCGCCTAGTGTCGGCACAAAGGAAGCGATGTAGTTGCCCACTTTGTGCACTTCAAGTCCGAGACGCAACAATTGATTTCTCGGTGCAGCGCAGCCGATTGTCGCTTGCGTATGATAGGGAAAGCCATGATCTAAATCATCGAAAAACGTGTCACAATCGCTTAGATCGATGAACTCGAGCGATTGTTCCGTGGCAGGTTGTTTGATCGGAAGCGGCAAGATCATCGCGTTCGCATCTGCAGACTCATAATTCATCTGATAAACCAGATATTGCCATCCGACGTCGCCACCCCTCGCAAAGATTTGCGTGTTCGAGACTGAAATGACTGGCTGGGAAAAGCAACACATGACTTTCACCTTTTAAAAATCTGGTTCGCTCTCGCTCTCCTACCGTCGCGAGATAAACGACAAGCGAAAAGGAAAAGCCAGACGCTATGAACCTATGCCATGACAACTCGTCTGGATGGCCTAAGCCCCCAATGGCAACACGATGACGAAGATGAATGTTGTCCACGCCGCTGGTTCCAACCAAGCATTCCAGACCATTCGATTCCTTTCCGATTCAACAAAGGAATCCGCTAGCCCCAATGAAGCTAAAGCTCGAACTCGGCGATTCATGAACCCGATGTTGTTGACGACGTTAACCACAAAGTAACAGCCAATGAAAAGCAACCCCACGGTCTGCGAATGATCCGGTCCAAGATAAACCATTAAGGGTAGAAATAGGACGAAGGGTGCCAAAGAAACCAATGCCAACCAAGAATCGAATGGCCCGCACGTGATCGATTCTACTTTCCATTTATCTTCCGCCGAAAGGTCCTTGAAGTTTCTCTTCTGGAAGCGGGCGTTCAGCATGGACGCAATCCAGATTGCGATCACTCCCGATACCAGCACGGTAGTCTTCAATACTCCCATCTTAGCAACGCACCTTCGCAAATGAGGCCCTTGGCACTGCCCAAGCTACTTACTTTTGAAGTTGCGCATTTGAGTATTATCACAACCCGAAGCGTGAGCGAGGGACTAACTTTTCCAGTGATTTTGCCTTGCTTGAGACATCCCTTGCTGATGCCTCGGGTTGTGATGTAGTACGTCCCTCGGCGACGCTTCGTGCCATGAGGTATGCCGTCCCTCGCTGACGCTTCGGGTTGTGAAAAACAAGGCTTTCTGCACGCCAACCGCTCATTAGCGCAACTTCAAAACGGACGCTTCGGGTTGTGATGTAGTTCAGCCGTCACTGACGATTCGGTTATGAAGTATACGAACCTTCAAAACGTACAATCTCAAGCATGTGCTAGCAAACGATTTTGGGATGCAAACTGCGATAGTCTCAAACGCTCGAAAGGGGTAATCTCTGCGAAGTTCATTCAATCCATTCCACGGAGGGATCGATGCGTAAGTTGAATTTGATTGTCTTGCTGTCGATATCTTGCGTTTCTTTCGTTGGCTGCCAACCGCAGAATCGCACTTTGAACATGGGTAACTTCGCCCAAAAGTTTGACCAAGCCGAACAAGCCATTTTGAAGCAACCCAGCAAGCTCACTCAAGCGGACCTCGAGTCTGTTCTTGGCCCGAGCCGCCAACTTGACCGAACCGATCCGCAGGTTTCTGATCTACCTCCTGGTGCACTCCCGCTCGAACTCAACTGGGTACGATGGTCGTATCATAACGAGACCTTTCTTGCGGGAATGAGCGAAGGGAAAGTCGTTCAATCGAACCGCATACGTCGTTAGTGGCTGGCCAAGATCTCCAACAAACTTTGGCGAAGCTCTTCTGGAATTAGAGCGTGCGCGAGATATCGCTGGAAGTTTTCCCGCAAGAATTCTTCCGATTTCACAGCCTCCACTTCTTCGATCATCCGTAGCTCAAGGTCCAGGATTTTTGCCTCTTCCTTGAGCTCGCGGGCGATCTGGTAGCGATGGAGAATCATGCGCATTTCGAGGCAGATGTGAAGCAGTGGAGCCGGCTGCGATTGTCGAATCTTTCGCAAATGGATCATCGATTCGTCGCATCGATCGGCGGCCTGTTGCCATTCGCCCAGGGCGACGAGAATTTCGGTTTCGGTTTCTAAGAGGGCCACGTATTCGATGGCAACCCACATCTGATCCAACACCGATTGCAAAGAGGCTTCAAACACACTTTTCGCTTTTTCGATGGAGTTGCGTGCTTCCTCCCAATTTCCTTGCGTCGCCGATAGACGAGCCATTTTCGCTAGGCCAGCAATCGCGTGCTTCGCATAGACACCTTTCTCAGGAACTTGTTCCCACAGTCCGAGTGACGTGTTGATCCCTTCTTGTAAAAGCCATTTGCACTTCGCCGGATCGGAAACGCTATAACGCATTGCCATTTCAACGCGTATCGCGGCGAGCGCATCGCGATAGGTAAAATCTTCTGGGAATTCGCTTTGCAGCTTTTCAATTTCCCTCGTTGCCAGCTCGAGTATCGCGACCCCATCCTGTGGAAGATGATGCGTCTGCAGAGAGTGGCGCGAGAACTCGAGGAGTTCGGGACTATCCACCATCCACGTACCCAATAACAACAAGGAAAAGAACCGCTGAAAACGATAGTCGCGATTGGCAGGATCCTCACGCACAAGATCGCCGAGCATGCTACAAACTTCGATGCGTTCGCGAACGCTTTGCTTTCGGTCGCCCATTCGCGAGTGGGCAAGCGACACAAGATGTTTGATCACGCTTAATTGGTGACGAACTTTCTCGTCGTTAGGCATCTCGGCGCGATGTCGTTCCAATGTGGCCCGCGTCTTGAACAAGGAGTGTTGCACGACATCATCGATGCTCTTTGCACCGCTGGTGACTTCATCCATCAGCGATGTATAGACACTTAAGAGGTCATCTAACGTTGCACGTTCACGTGCTTTTGCCTTTCGCTCTTGGTAGAGCGCAAAAGTGGTTCCAAAGACTGCGCCGATATTTGCGAGTCCCGTTAGTAGCAGTATAGACAATACAAATGGATGCTTGCGTGCTAGCCCCCAAGTCCGCCTGAGCACGGAAGGCTTGCGAGCCAGAATCGGTTCACCGTCTAAGTACCTTTGGAGGTCACATCGAAGTTCGTGCGCAGATTGGTAGCGATACTGCGGATCTTTTTCGAGACATTTACAGGCGATAGCAGAGAGGTCGATGGGAGTTTTCGGATTGAGCTTATGAAGGAGCTGCGGCTCCTGTTCTAAGATCTTTCTTCGGATTTCGGATTCGCTTTGACCATTGAATGGAGTCGTGCCAGCCAAGAGCTCATAGAGAATGATACCCAACGAAAAAATATCAGACGTCGTGCCGTATTCCGACCAGTCTCCACGCGCTTGCTCGGGCGACATATAGCGAGCAGTCCCCATCACGCCGCCAACCTTGGTAAGATTCTTACCATCGGTTGCTTGATCGAGACGTTTGGCCAAACCAAAGTCCGTGAGAATGGGACGATAGGAGAATTCAAGCGAATCGACACCGTCGGGCTCAAGCAAGATGTTGCCTGGCTTCAAATCGCGATGCAAGGTTGCTTTGGAGTGCGCAAACTGAACCGCATCCACAATGCCCAAGAAGAAACGAGCTGCAACCTTGGGAGCCCACCCGCCATGATGATCTTCGAGATACCTCGCTAAAGAGCCTCCACTCACCTTGGCTGACGAAATATAAAGCAATGGGCCAAGTCGCCCGGTATCGTAGATACGAACAATTCCGGGATGCGTTAACAAAGCCGCTGTCTGTGCTTCACCAAGAAATCGCGAGCGAACTTCATGAGAGCGACATCGCGAAGGGCGCAGGATCTTGAGCGCTACCTCGACTCGAAGATAAGCGTCATAAGCAGAGAAGACGATTCCAAATGCACCTGCTCCTAGAAAGCGCGCATCCAAGAATCTCTTGGTCACTTCCGGATGGAGTGGTTCCGTCTGATCCTCGTCAACATGGTCCGTGGGATCGTGCTGAAAGAGTCCTCGGGTGGGGTCGCCCCGCTCATCGGCTAACCTCCCCACCAAAGGTTGTCCATCAAAGGAAAAATCGGCATCGAGCAATTCGCGGACGCCGAGGCTTTCCACCACCACATCCTCGCAATGATCGAGCAGATCCAAACAGATGCGAAGATCCTCTTCTAATTCGGCTCCATATCCATGGATCGCTTTATCGGTATCGTTCCCATGGTTTGAGCCCAAACGGGATGATCCATCAGCGGATTCTGTGCGAGTGATGCTGCTCGATCCCGAAGCCATGCTGAGTCCTAGACCTATAATCGCGAGACAATATAGCTAGCCATTAAACGAAGCGTAGGAAGCCATTCAGTTTAGACCAAAACGCTATGCAGGGTCCAATGGTACCGCATTTGTCTCACCACCATCTGGCAAAACGCTCCGCCCCACTTTGAGGCCATACTTCGTCGGCAAAGTCTTACTGTTTTAACAGCGTAATTACCTGCAAAATCGAAACTTTCTTCCATCTGTCATTTTTCGCACCGCGAAACTGCAGGACTTATTTTGCGAGTGCCGATTGAAAGCGCTGACCAGTTCCATACCCAACCTAACAATGGAATGTTTCGCGATCGATTCCGTCCTGAGTCCTCGCGGTACAAGTGTCGGGTTTGTTCGAATACGGTTTTCGACAGGTGGATTGGCGGCTTCAAAGATTGAGGTGCAAGGATGAACCTAAAGAAATTTTTGGCGGGACTGATTGCTGCCACTTGATGTGCTGGTGCACAGGCTGCAGAACCAATCAAGATGTCTTGCGACATCCAGCCACTCGCATACCGCAACTGCGATTCTTCCAGCTGCGATGAAGGCACAACGGTTGGCAAGGGAATGCAAACCCCTTTCCGATTTGTGAAATGCGATACAGGCTGCTCGGGCAATGTATGCGACCTTGGCTGTGGCTGTGGTAAGAACGCCTGCGATAACGGCTGCTGTGGCAACGGATGCGACAGCAACGGTTGCGATGGCTTTGGCGGATGCGATAGCGGATTGTTGGGACTTGGAATCGTCAAGAAGAGCGAATCTTGCTTCGACGACTTTATTAGCCCCATGACCAATCCGGTCTATTTTGAAGACCCTCGGCAGTTGACGGAAGCTCGATTGATTTTCATCAATCACAAGCTACCTTTCCTACTCAACGCGCCAGCCGGACGTATTCAGTTGTACGCATTGCAAGTTCGCTTGCGATTAACGGAAAAGCTTTCGTTTATCGCTGTCAAAGACGGATTTGTTGTATCGGACAGCCCACTGATCGATGACGGCTGGGCCGATATCAGCGCTGGTCTGAAGTACACGCTTTATCGCGATGCCTGCCGTGGACGAATGCTTTCCGCAGGGGCTCGCTTTGAGACCTACAGCGGAACGCCACGAACACTGCAAGGCAACGGTGACGGCGTATTTGATTTCTTCCTCTCTGGTGGCTCACGTCTTGGTTCTTGCAACCACTACTTGACCTCGGCAGGTTTCATCCTTCCTGTGGATGACAATGCCGAAAACCAAATGTTCTACTGGTCGAACCACCTTGACCATCAATTCAACAAAAAGCTATACGTCTTCACTGAATTGAATTGGTACAACTACATGAGCAACGGAAACGGCCTTCCCATTGCTGGTGGCGACCTGTTCAACTTCGGAGCACCCGGCGTGAAAGGCGACAGCATCGTTACCAACGCTTACGGCGTGAAGGTCAAACCTAATCGCAACATCGAAATGGGTACCGCTTGGGAATTCCCAATGACCGATTTCCGTGGAACGATGGACAATCGTTTGACAGCCGACCTGATCATTCGATTCTAAGCAATCGAACCAAATTTCAAAAACTTGAAGGCACTCATTGTCACAGCAAAAGGGCGGCCTTTTTTCATGGATCGAAATGCGAGCTGAGGAGCATTGATGGGCTTCAAGGTGAGCCTAGGTATTTCACAATCTTTTGGGCGAATAACCTACTTCGTGCTTGGAATGGCGACCGTTTTCTCGTACACAATTATAGGGAACCAACCCGAGGGGTGCGAAATTTCGCTCAGGAACCCCTTTTCACCCAAATCGCGAACGCATGAATTGCGATCTGCAATTCAGAATAGAGGGTGTGAGCATGAAACGAGAGGGCACTCCATCGTATCGCAAGGATGAGCGGCATGCTTTGGCATCGACCGTTCAATCCCGATTGCGACTCGTCGCGAAACAAGAGCTTCTCGAATCAGGTCTTCGGTTACTTGCTCACGGAAATGCTGCTCCCAGTGCGATCGATGCTATCGCATTAGGTATTCAAGAGCAATTCGATGGGGCACAGGTTTCTATCTACTTCGTTCTCGATACCGCCTCTCCCTCGCGCGTCCTCTTAGCAACCCAGGCACCTGAGCATCAGCTCTTTCAAGATCTAGAGAATTCCGGATTCGATTCTCCCATCCTGCAACTATCTGCCGATCAGCCGTTGCTTTCATCTTCAGCATTCGAATCCGAATATGCACCGTATTGGGACGCTGCCAAGCAGCTTGGTGTTGCAAGTCTCGTTGCAAAATGGATACCGCTTACAAGTCACCCAGAAACGCACGGGGTCGTGTGCCTCTACTTTTCCGACAGAATCGAACACCTTGCTCCTTTGCTCGAAGAGTTTATCACAGGATTGGATTCTCTTTGTGCTTTGGCATTGGAGAAAATCCTTCCCTCCTTACCGCACCACGGAGCGACCTATGATTCGAGTACCAATCGAAGCTTAAAAGAACTCCAACGATTGGCGAAGATTGGACTGTGGACTTGGAACCCCATCACCAACCTCCATTGGTGGTCCGATATGACCTATGAGCTGTTGGGAATGCCGGCCTATTCTATGCACCCCAGCATCGATACCCTTCTAGCATGTACCTTGCCAGAGGATCGCGAAATCTTGTCGGATGCCATCCGAAAAGTTCTAACCGGAACACTAGCTTCGCACTGTGACTTTCGCGTCCAAACCTCGGCGGAGCAAAGCAAATGGATGAATTTGCGAGCCAAAGCCACCGTCGACGAAACCGGCATTACCATCCTCGTCGAAGGCACATTGCAAGATATCTCCGATCGCAAGCGGGCCGAACAGAAGATTTCGGATAGCCGCGCCTATGCTCGAGCGATCATCGATTCCATTCCCGAATGCGTGAAGATCGTTGATCGCCAAGGAACCATACTAGAGATCAATGCGGCTGGTTCCGCCATGGTGCATTGCAAATACCCTCAGAGCATCGTCGGCAAACAAGCAGCAGAATTTGTTGTGCCAGAACATCGGCAACGTTATCGCGACTTTCAAAAAGAGTCCAATCAAAATCCCAATGCTTATGTCGAATACGATCTCATCTGCGCCGACGAATCGCGGATTTCTGTTGAATCGCGAGCGGTACCCATCCATTTTGCCGGCCAAAACTATCAACTATGCATCACCCATGACGTCACTACGCGGAAACGGGCCGCACAAGCCCTGCAGGAGAGCGAAGAACGCCTGAGAATTGCGCTCCAAGCCGCAAGTGCCATTGCGTTCGAGTGGGAAATTCCGACCGATCGGGTTACACGCTATTACAGCGTCGAGCCAACGCTTCCATCCAACCCCGATCATCCAGAAGCGATCGACGATGTGCAGAGCGTTGTACTCCCCGAAGATCAGGACGTCTTTCGGTCGAATGTTCTCAAGAGTCTGAAAAGCGGTACCGAATACCGCAATCTTTACCGAGTTCGCCGACCTGACAAAAGTATTGCGTGGCTTGAGGAATGGGGCATTGTTCAGCGCGATACGAATGGCAGCCCACTCAAACTCTGCGGCATATCAATCGATGTTACGCAACGCATCGAGGCCATGGCAGACTTCCAAAAGACCTCCAATCTTCTGCGTGCCATCGTCGATGGAACCACGGATATCATCTTCATGAAAAACTTGGATGGGCAATACATCCTTTTGAATGCCGCGACAGCCAAGCTTATGGGTATCACCCAAAGCGAACTCCTTGGAAAGACAGACTTCGATTTCTTCAGCCATGATTTTGCAAACGAACTTCAATCGAAAGACCGTCAAGTCGTGGAGACGGGACTAACTTTTTCGTTTGAAGAAGACATGACTATTCACGGCAAAACGAGAACATTCTTGACGACCAAAGGACCGTATCGGGACGAGTCGGGCAAGATCGTTGGAGTTTTTGGAGTTTCGCGCGACATCTCCGATCGGAAACGATCCGAGAGCATTCTTGCAATTCAACATGAAGTGTTCCAAAACCTCGCTCGCGCTGGATCGATCGAGGAAATCGCCAGTACCATGCTTACATCCATTGGTACGCTTGAACAATGGGACCACGGTGCTTGGTTCATTGCGAATGCAGCGGAAAAAGACTTCGAATTAGTATCTCGGTGGACTTCGACGGAAGGACTCATGTCCTTGGATTCACTCGCGGAAGGTCTCGATTTGCAAAGTGCCGTCGTTCCTTTCGTGGCATCGGATCGCCATACGACTTGGCTCGAATCGATCGAGCTCCTCAAAGGAAAAGACCGGAAGAACAGGCAATCGACCAGCACACTTGGGAGCTTTCTTGGCATTCCGTTTCTCGCCAGCAACCAAGTGATCGGCATAGCATGTTTCTACGGTAAGAAGAGCCGTGAATACGACCAAGAGTGGCTCAAAGTGTTCGATAATCTGGGCATCCAAGTTGGGCAGTTTATCGAAAAGCAAAAGAGTGAAGCAAGTATTCGGCTGTTCCGAATGTTGATCGATCAAACGACCGATGCCATTCAAGTTATTGATGCGGCGACCGCCCGGCTGATCGACGTCAACCAACGTGCCTGCGAAGCGTATGGCTATACTCGGGAAGAATTCCTTCGACTCAGCTTAACCGATATTGAATCGCCTCATTCAAATTCTAGCTGGACCGAATTCGTTTCGGCCCTTCGTCGAAAGAGCCAAACAACGATCGAAGGTCGGCATACTCGAAAGGATGGCACAACTTTTCCAGTCGAGTCCAATGTTCATTTCATTTCCTCCGATCGCGAATATGTGGTCGCCATCGTACGCGATATATCGGATCGCAAACAAATGGAAGAGCATCTTCGACAAGTTCAAAAGATGGAAGCCGTTGGACGCCTTGCGGGAGGTGTGGCCCACGATTTCAACAACCTTATGACGGTGATCAACTGTCATGCAGAACTGCTTCTCGCTAAATCAGCGAACCAACCCGAACAAATGGAAAGTGTGCTTGCCATTCAACACGCCGGCCAAAGAGCCACTGAACTGACAGCGCAACTCCTTGCTTTTAGTCGAAGAACCCTGATCGAACCCCGCATCATTTCCCTCAACAAAGTTCTCGAATCCACTCGCAAACTTCTTTGTCGCCTTATTCGTGAGGATATCGAACAGACATTTATAACGACTTCCGATCCACTTCCCATCTTGGCCGACACGACGCAAATCGAACAAGTCATCATGAATCTCGCCGTCAATGGTGCGGACGCCATGCCAAACGGTGGAACATTGACATTTCGCACTTATCAAGAGACCTTCTCTGCGAGTCACCTTCCAGAATCGATCGAGATACCCTGGGGAACCTATGCTTGCCTCGACGTGACTGATTCTGGCCTAGGAATGACGGAAGAAATCAAGTCGAGAATCTTTGAACCCTTCTTCACCACCAAAGATGTGGGAAAAGGGACGGGACTAGGGTTAGCTGTGGTACACGGCGTGCTGACTCAATGCGGTGGTTTTGTGAATGTGAAAAGCAAAATTGGCATGGGAACAACCTTTCGACTGTATTTCCCACTGCACCATACGGTTGCACACATTCGTCATACCGAAACGCAGCAAGTGGAGTTGCATGGCAAAGAGACCATTCTTCTTGTCGAAGATGAAGAACTCGTTCGACGCATCGCCGCCGATGTTTTGAAAAAGCATGGATTCGAAGTTATCGTTTCGGAAAGCAGCCTCGGAGCGTTGGACATCCTTCAAGCCGAATCGCATCGTATCGACCTCATCGTAACCGACGTCGTCATGCCTGGCATCGGCGGAATTGAGTTAGCGCAGGTAGCAAGACGACTTCGTCCCGGCCTCCGACATCTCTTTATGAGTGGCTACACAGAAGAAATCCTTCCCTATTCGGATGTCGCTCAGAATCGCGACTCGTTCCTACAGAAACCCTTTACCGCCGTTCAGTTGGTCGCCAAAATTCGTGAGATGCTCGACGAGATCCTCTAGTACCGGAACTTATAGTTGGGGCGATTGAGCAATCATCTTGGGATCATGCAGCTATCGCACGAGCATATCGAAGTGCTGATCTTGTCGATTGTGATGATTGTCTCTTCTTTGCATCGATAACTTGTCCCAATCGTGCAGAATTTGCCGGCGTCTCTCGGTTCTCAGACTTAAGGTTCGGTGCCCCGTCCTACTGGTACCTCGACAATGACCACTCCTAATTCTTCCCTTTCATCGGGACGGTCTGGGCCAAGCGAAGTTTTGCAAGCCATGAGTCATCACTCAACGGCCGTTTCGCTCACGCTTCAGAAATCACCCTACGTGTTGGCAGCCATTCTAGTAACTGCGCTTGCATTGGGGTGCATCTACCCTTGGATGGGAGCACGTTCGCAACAACCTCTTGTCGTTGCTATCAATCCCTGGCCCGGCTATGAATTTGCCACCTTGGCTCGCGAGTTAGGATTCTTCCATCAAGAAGGCATTGAAGTACGGATCGTAGAGTTATCGTCGTTAGGCGATTCGCGGCGAGCGTTTGAACGTGGCCAAGCCGACGGGTTCTTCGCCACCAACGTTGAGATGCTCTACACGAAAGACAAACTGCAACGTACTCCACGCATCACGTTGGTTGCCGATTACTCCAACGGCGCCGATGTACTGATTGCTCCAAAGTCGATCGAATCCATTTCGTCCCTCCAAGGAAAGCGCGTTGGGGTTGAACTGGGATCGTTGAATGCAATCATCCTCGCACGAGCGCTGACTTCGAGAGGACTAACTTGGGAGGATGTTCAGGCGATCAACATGCCCGCCATCGACATGGAAAATGCTTTGAAATCAGGTAAGATCGATGCCGCGGTATCGTATCCACCCATGTCGTTTGAGATTCTCTCGGATCCCAACATGCATGTCCTTTTCAGTTCATCCTCCATTCCAGGTGAGATCGTCGATGTGCTGATCTTCGATGACTCAACCATCCGCCAAAGGCCGAAAGATATCGAGGCCTTTCATCGTGCCTACCACCGTGCCCAGCAATTCTCTATTGAATCACCCGATCGAGCAATGGAGATCATGGCGAGCCGTGAACGACTATCACCTGAAAAGTTTAAAGAGTGTTTGACCGACGGAATTCAGATCGTCTATCGCCAAGATCAAAAAACATTCCTTTCACCGACGGGGAGTTTATCCAAAAGCCTGGAGGTCCTACGAGAGGACCTCATCAACATGCAACAGATTCGAGGCGATTGGCGCGTCGATGATCTCATCTATCCTGGAAGGAACTAGGAATTGCAGCGCATCTTCAACTTCCTACCACCCATTTCGCTTCGAGACAAAATCTCTCTGCCTTTGATCGCTGGTTGCCTCGTCATGGTCACAACGGCCTATCTCGGCACCGTTCAACTGGGAAAAACTCAAACAAACGAATGGCTTCGAAATCGCGCCGAGTTTGCGGCTCGAACGATTTCCTACGCGACAGAAACAGTACGAGACGATAAAGACTTGATTCGCCTCGTCAATTCGATCGGCGCAGAAAGCGACGTGCAGCAAATCGTTGTTGTTGCGGGTGATCCTCTTACCGTCATCGCTTCAACGCATAATGCCTGGATTGGAAATCGACTTACCGAAATCGTCGATACTTCGGTTCAGTTATCACTGCAATCGGCCATCCATTCCAATCAAACGACGGTTGATGTCGTTCAAAGTCATGATACGGTCACATGTGTGTTACCGTTGGAACTGACCACGCCCTCAGGGCAAATGGCTAATGGTGGAGTGCTAGTCTGTATCGACGCCAAACCTACGCAGAGCAGTACCCGAACATGGGCTTCACGATTTGCCAGCACCTTTTTTATTGTGACAGGCATAACCTTTTCCATGACTTGGCTTCTCTCGCATCGAGTCGTCATTCTTCCTATTCAAACCATCATCGATTCCATCCGCAATAACCACGCGGCCAAGGTTCCCTTTCTTGATGAAATTGGCGTCCTCGCTGAAACACTCAATGCGAATAGGATCGAACAACAAACGATTCGCAAAAACTTAGAGAAAGCCCTTCGTGATGTAAATGCGATCCATTCCGCTCTCGACCGCCACTGCATTCTTTCCATCGCAGACCGATCTGGAAAGATCATCGATGTCAACACTGGATTTTGTATTATCAGTGGATACTCGAGAGACGAACTACTCGGCAAAGACCATCGCATTCTCAATTCTGGTACGCATTCACGTGATTTTTGGATCCAGATGTGGCGACAAATCGCGTCAGGTGTTGCCTGGCGCGGCGTTGTCTGTAACCGTAGAAAAGATGGAACGCTCTATTGGGTCGATAGCACCATCGTTCCCTATCTCGGTGAAGATGGCACCATTGAAAAGTACATATCGCTTCGATTCGATATCACCGCCGAAAAGGAGGCCGAGTTAGAACTTTCCAAAGCCAAAGTAGCGGCCGAAGCGGCTACGCAAGCCAAGTCAGAGTTCCTCGCCAACATGAGTCACGAAATCCGAACACCCATGACTGCCATTCTGGGATATGCGGATCTGCTGGTTGATGATACCGCCGCCGATCGTCCAGCTCACATCAGTGTTGACTACGTCGACACCATCAAGCGAAACGGCGAACACCTTCTAGCGATACTCAACGACATTCTTGACATCTCCAAAATCGAAGCTGGCAAGATGGCAGTCGAGTCCCTTCCCATTCGCACCCTTCCTATGGTTCGCGACGTGGAAAAACTCATGCAAATTCGGGCGCGTGCCAAAGATATTCGCCTATCTTTCGTGCAAGACACCGCCCTACCTCAATCATTTACAAGCGATCCAGTACGACTGCGTCAGATCTTGATGAATCTAGTAGGAAACGCGATCAAGTTTACGGAAGAGGGTAATGTTACGATCCATGTCGGTTGCAAAACCGTGAAGGAAATTCCGTATCTTTATTTCTCGGTTCGCGACACCGGTCCAGGCATGACTCGCGAACAAATGCAAAATCTCTTCGAAGCTTTTCATCAAGCCGATACCAGCGTTACTCGCAAATTTGGCGGTACGGGTCTCGGACTGAAGATCTCCCAAAGTCTTGCAACCATGCTCGGTGGTACGATTCATGTAGAAAGTCGGCCCAAACAGGGAAGCACCTTCACTCTCCAGCTTCCCTTTGCACCGTCGGCATCCACTCTATGGCTGGAAGCTCCATCTCCTTCCAAGCATTTCATTGAAGATCGCCGATCCGCGCCATCAACTCCCTCAGCCAAAGTCGAACGCACTCCGTTACCTACTAAACTGCTGCAAGGCGTTCGCATCTATTTCGCAGAAGATGGCCCAGACAATCAGAAGCTCATTCAGTTTCACCTCAAACGAGCTGGGGCCGAAGTCACACTCTTTGACAATGGACTTTTGTGTTTGCAATCGCTTTGCCAAGCGGAGGATTCAACACAGCCACTGAAGATTCCGGCTCCTTGCGATCTCGTACTGACCGATATGCAAATGCCCGAAATGGATGGGTACACTTTGGCCAGTCAACTTCGCGTCAAAGGCTGGAAAGGTCCCATTATTGCACTCACCGCGCATGCGATGGAAGGAGAGGATCTACAGTGCTTCGAGGCAGGCTGCGATGCGTATGCGACTAAACCCATCGATCGCGATCATCTGATCGAAGTATGCCGAGCCTCCGTTGAAAATAAATTGGTCGCTGAATCGTCAAACTAAGTTCTGCATCAGCAGATTCGAGGCAACTGTTCACCAATGGGCTGTGGCAAGACGCGGTTAGCGCCGTAGCGCGTTTTGACGACAACCAATCCAGCATGCGACTCCACTACGCGACCAATCTTCTGAGCATCTCGTCCTAGCGGATGAGCACGCATGATACCCATGACACGCTCGGCAGCTTCCTCGGGGACAAATATCAGAAACTTGCCTTCGTTCGCAACGAGCAATGGATCCAAACCAAGGATTTCACAAGCAGATTGGACCACTGGTTGAATCGGCAATTGCGACTCGTCTAGTTCGATACCCAATCTGCAGGCAGACGCAATCTCATTGAGCGATGCGGCAACTCCGCCTCGCGTTGGATCCCGCATCATATGCACCTCCGGATACTCAGCCAGGATCTCTGCAACGAGCTGATGCAACGCTGCGGTATCACTAACGATGGGAGCTTCGAACTCGAGGTTTTCTCGAACGCTCATGATCGCCATTCCATGGTCACCAATGGTTCCATTGATGAGGATCACATCACCGGCTCGAACGCGATCGATCCCCATGGAAACATTTGGCTGAATCCATCCCAATCCAGTTGTATTGATGTAGATTCCGTCGCCATGCCCTCGTTCGACAACTTTCGTGTCCCCGGTGACGATCTGCACCGCGGCCTCGGCGGCTGCCCTACCCATGTCCTGCACAATTCGTTGAAGGGACTCCATAGCGAATCCCTCTTCCAAGATAAACGCAACGCTCAGAAACAATGGTCTCGCACCGCTCATCGCCAGATCATTCACCGTTCCATGGATTGCGAGTTGCCCGATGCTTCCTCCTGGAAAGAAAAGGGGCTGAATCACATAGGAATCGGTGGAAAATGCATAATTCCCTTTTTGCATTCCCAGAACTGCAGAGTCTCTCAATTCGCGATCTTGGCGAACTCCAAACGCCGGTAAGAACATCGATTCGATAAGCTCGCTGGTTAGCTTTCCACCTCCCCCATGACTCAGCACCACCTGTGGATAATCTCGCAAAGGTAATGGGCATTGCCACTGGGTCAAATCCACATGCGTCGTTTCTTCTGGAGTCCATCGTGCATGCTCATCCACCTTGTCCGCATCTGATTGGGATGGATTCCGACCGCTCGATTCCGTCCTTATCATCTCTTTCATAGCAACCTGTGGTTTCTTGATCGGACTAGGCTCTGTATTGAATGCCGTCGCTTGTGGGTTTCTATCCGCGAGCTCTTTCGAGCGCCACGAATCGTCCATAATTGAAGTAGGCAGCGCATGCACCCTCGTTGGCTACCATCGTTGCACCTAACGGATGGCGCGGAGTACACTCTTTGCCGAATGCAGCACACTCATGGGGTTTGATCGCCCCTTGCAAGACTTCACCCGCGCGACAAAGCTTGGATTCTTCCGGGCAAATCCCTTGAACTTCAAAACGCAGTTCCGCATCGTAATCCGAATACGCTGGCGCCAATCTCCAACCACTCCCCGGAATCGTTCCAATTCCTCGCCAAACTCGATCGCTCGTTTCGAACACTTCTTGAATGATCTTCATAGCAGCGGGGTTGCCATCCGGTTGCACCACCCGCGCATACGCGTTCTCGACTCGGTGCTCGCCCCGCTCCAATTGAAGCACGGTCCGACGAATCCCTTCAAGAAGATCGAGCGGCTCGAAGCCGGTGACAACAATAGGAACTTTGTATCGCTCGGCGAGCGCTGGATACTCTCGATATCCAGTAACACTGCAAACGTGACCTGCCGCCAAGAACGCTTGAACGCGTTGCTGAGGCGCTCGCATGATCGCTTCAATCGCAGGAGGAACCAAAACGTGCGACACAAGGGCCGAAAAATTGGGAATGCCACGATCTTTGGCTAACTTGATTGCCATCGCATTGGCAGGTGCCGTCGTTTCAAATCCAATGGCCAAGAAAACCACTTGCTTTCCTAGGTTGGTCCGTGCGATTTCGAGCGAGTCGAGGGGTGAATAGACGATGCGAACATCGCCACCATTCCCCTTGATGCGATATAGGTCTTCATGCGTTCCGGGGACCCGAAGCATATCTCCAAAAGTGCAAAAGATGACATCCGGCCTTCTTGCAATCTCCAGCGCTTTATCAATGACTTCCACAGGCGTCACGCAAACAGGACACCCCGGTCCGTGAATCATTTCGATCTGCTCACTTAATAGCTGATCGATTCCATTTCGAATGATGCTATGCGTTTGGCCCCCACAAACCTCCATGATGGACCACCGACGTGACGCAACGCGATGAATTTCTTCCACCATGCGTTTCACTTTGTCGGCATCGCGATATTCAGTAAGGTACTTCATCTTGTCACCTAGCGAGGATGATTGGGGCGAGCATCGGGAACATCGTCAGATCCAGAACGCAACTCCTCAAGCTCCTCTTCTAGCAATCCCAGATCCTCGAAAGTCTTGAGAGTCTCCAAGGCAGATCGCTCGTCCAATTTGCTGATCGCAAACCCAACGTGGACAATCGCATAGTCACCCACGGTAATGTCAGGCAGATAAGCGAGACACACATCTTTGACCACACCGCCAAAGTTGAGTCTGCCCATGCGTGTTCCACGGTCTTCATAAATGGATTCCACTTTTCCAGGCACCGCAAGACACATTGTTCACTCACCTTTTAACGAAGAAGAACCTTCGCCCAAACTCCGACAATCCCAAAGCATCACCCGATTGTTTCCCGAATCGGCAATGGCCAACATGCCATCGAAGAAACAGATACCGTATGGCCAACATACCGTGGATTCGGACACACGAATCCACCGATTCTCGCCATTCCCCCCAAAGTCGATCTGCCCTAGTACTTCCCACGCGGCGCTGCCTTGCCTTTCCTTAGGAGGTACCCTCCAAAATAAGATCCGATTGTTGGCGGTATCAGCGACGGCAAGACAATTCTTCCAAAGAGCAATGCCATAGGGAAAGCGAAGACGATCGGGACCTTGCTCTTCATAAGGTCGCTCGACCGAACTTGCAAAGTCGCGTTGCCCCAATACCCAATCCGCATCGCGATCCGCATCAAGGCTTTGACGCCAACCGAGAATCCGATGATTCCCGGCATCCGCTCCCCAAATTGTATGCGCATCTCCAGCGATCGCGTGGATCCAACGAAATGATCGGGGCGATGGCTCAGCTCCTCGATTCTCTTCATTCTCAGAAAATGCAGACTGTCCAATTACGAAATCGGCTGGACGATCTTGCGAAGGAAATCCATTCCAAACCAACATCCTCCGATTTCCCGTGTCCGCTACATAAAAGCGATCTCCAACCCACGCAATGCCATAAGGCCAATACAAAGTATCAGCCGATGGAGTTCGCCCTCGATTGACTTCCACAGAATCCAAATCGTCTTGCCCGATGACATAATCGGGAGACTCATACGAACATCGTGGAATGGTATTCCAAACCAAAATGCGATGGTGCCATGCGTCGGCTACAACAAGTCTTCCACCCATTACCAAAACACTCGTTGGAAGGAAAAGCCCACGGCGTGGACCAAGACCACCTGCTGCGGGGCCTTCACTGGAAAACGTAGGTTGTCCTAAGACGACATCGGCCGACGCATGATCCTCGTCGGGGACTCCTTGCCAAATCAAAACACGATGATTGCCCGAATCGGCAACAATGACTCGCTCGTCATCGATCCATACGCCGCGAGGCCCATAAAGCTGGCTCGCTGAGGGCGTGGCATTTGGCAGGGCCAATCCAAATGGCGACGGAGCTCCTAGCCACAGACGAGGCTTGCATGTGAGACTTGGAACGGGCCAAGACTCTTGCGAAGCTTCGCGTCGGGGCTTAACCATGCGAACGTGCTTGGCCGATTCGAACTCCGCTCCAAGGCTCATGATTCAGGCCTTATCCAAATGCGTCCATCGCGAACCCTCGAAGGAAACGCTTCCAATTGGCATTGTGGAGCCGAATAACACTCGCCCGATCCCGCATCAAATTGAAATCCATGCCAAGGGCAGGTTAACGTTTCACTTTCGACATCGTACACTCCTGCATCCAATGGCAAACCTTGATGCGCACAGGCGTTTCGATACGCTTTCCAACCATCACGAGTCGCAATCAAAAGGATTCGTGTCTGCCCCCAAACAAATTCACTAGGCTTATCCTCGCGAAGATCCGATAGCAATGGCCCTTCAATCCATCCATGCTCTTCCGAATAGCGACGGCTTTGGAGACTCACGACTTGTACCGGTGCCGCATCGGACACCACTTCGACTCCAGTCACTTCCGGTATCTGCTGCCGCAATGATTCTTCCACGGTGTTTTTCAAAGTCACCGAAGACATGGAGCATCCACTGCAATTTCCGGAGAGACGCACGTAGACAATACTGTCCCGAACGTCGACAAGTTCCACATCCCCGCCATGGGATTCCATGTAAGGTCGCACCATTTCAAGGACGCGACTAACGCGAGTTCGAAAGTCGGCTCGCACCAAGCCATGCATTGCAAACAATGCATACACTTCAGGCACATCCACCAATTCAAACAATAGCTCCTTCCCTCTTGGATCGCTCTTCAGCTTGCGCACGATATGCGTCAAGCCCGAACGATGGAACTCTTCGATGGCATTCTTGAGGGTAATGGCCTTATTTCGCTGATCGGGCTCCATTCCCTGCACTTCTGCAAAGGCGCGATCTACCCTGCCGGCAAGATTCTCCAACGATTCCTCACGCCCCAACGTTTCTTGATCGGAGTCCTGCGAAGTGGTCGACATCAATGATCTCCTTCATGCATGGGTTGATAGCTGGAGAATTGCTCTAGATACTCAATTGTCTTGCTGATCAATAGTTGTTGAAACAAGTATTTTGCGACCTGGATCAAACCTTGTTCAACCGAGACAGAGGTCGTTAGCGATTCCTCTGTTGGCCATTTGCGTTTCCCCACCGATTGCAGGACAAAACAGGCACCTTCGATGTTGTCCAACAAGAAGTCGGCAAAGATAGCATCCACAAATTCAGTGACACCTGCTTTGGCATACTGCGTTGCGTCCGAAAGCACCGCCAAAGCTCGCTCGGGACCTTGCAAGTGCTGTTGCACGCGTTCCGAGAACCGTTCGGTGGCGGTCCAAAGGAGAAAATCAAATTGCTGCCGCTCATGCAGTGCCACAGGATTCTCCTCGTACTGCTTGGCATTCACCGATCCGCTCGTGGATCTGTTCGAGAAGTTCTCGTGCTGCGGTGGCTTGTTCGGCCTGATCGTACCACTGAAAGAGTTTGTACGCTTCCGATACTTTTTCGAGAGCCGGTTTAAAAATCCCTAAGTGAGCAAGGGCATTGGCTTGATTGAGCAATACAAGGGCATAGGCCACCGGATCGCGTTCCTTGGTACGAATCTCCAAAATCGAATCATAAACCTCCACCGCTTGAATGAGGTTCTGTTCGGGATGCGATGAAGGAAGGTACTGCATGGCGTTTGCCAAATTCATGCTGACGGTCGCCCACATCTCTGGCTGGGATTCGCGATCATAAACTTCGAGCGCATAACGAAACGACTGCAACGCAATTCCCGAACGCAGTTGGTGCGATGCCTCTCCTTGTGGCATCGCCAAATAGGCGAGCCCCAAGTTATTTTGAATCATGGCGAATAGTTCCGGATCCGTCTCTTTATCGATACCCTGATAAAGCGCGTTCTGATATGCCGAAATGGCTTCCAACAAAAGACCGCGCTGACCGTGCGATGCATTCTGCAAGGCCATACCAAGCTTCATCCAAAGCTCGCCCAACATCGTACGATGTCCTGACTTGTCGGCCATTCGGATCGCATCTTTCCAGTCTTGTACGATCAGCGCTACAGCAAAACCCGGTATAGCTTGCCCGATCTCAGCGGATTGAGCATGCAGCATCGAGGCCAATAACGGCGATGTGGATTCGGAAGCTTGGATGGCTTCCTTCAACCTTTGCCGAGCGCCGCTTAGATTCTGTTGTTCCCATTCCAGCGATGCCATCGTTGCGCGATACCAACCTTGCAATTCTCCATCGCAGTACTGCTCAGGAGACAACGTATCCGTCAGTCCCTGCGCATAGGCAACTGCATCGCATAATTCGGCCAACGCTCCCTGGAAGTGTTTTTTGCACGCATGATAACCTTCCATGCTCGGCGCAAGAACCCATGCATTGTATCGATGCATGGCGGTCGCTGGTCCTGCGCTGGAGTTTAGTGCCACCAGAGCCCGTTCGTTATCCCCTTGTGCGGCATAGCGAAAGAACTCCCAAGGCGCAGGCAATTCCACATCGAGCGAACCGCGAAGGATCGCCTCATGTGCACGCTTGACTATGTCTGCATCGCAGCCTTCGTCGATCGGCGGAAGAAGGAGATGAGCCGCTTGATGAGGAAATAACCCAAGCGGTTGTGGACGCAAAGTAAGACACTCCATCCAACTATTCCTTGCTCATGGACTCTTGATGTGAACCGTTACCATTCGATTGAAATCGGAGGCCTCCCGAAGCCTCATCCCATCGAGCCAAATAGAAACCATTGAGAGGAATCCATTGGACCATCTCGACCAACAAAAGGGAACGATCGCCGCGAAGATTTCTTTGCTTTAGCACCATGCCACCGCCTGCGGGTCCCCGTGTTGGCATAAGCACCCACTCCCCATCCTTGTGCAAAACAACCAACGTATCGTTTGGAAAGAATCGCTCGGCCGACTCTCGATCCAATCGCAAGTATCCGTCGACCGTGATTTCTACGAGGCACTCCACTGCGCAGGTCATTGGCAAGTCTCAACATTTGCCAAACACCAACGACGATAGACGCGATCGACTAAACGATCGACCGCGTGACTCACTGAAGCTGATAACTCATCTCCAATGACGTACGACGCGCCTTCGATTAGGTATACCAACACGTCGTTAGGATAATCCTCTTTGAGCAACCATCGTGCAAACGCCAAGGCATGATCCCAACGGAATGCGTGGAGATTGATACCTTCAAGAGGAGGAAGTTGCTCGACTTCCATCCCCGGCACTTCGAAGATCGTACCGGGCTCGCTGCCACTATCGCAAGCATCGATCAGAATAACTTGCTTGACGCCACGCATCTGAAAGGCAACATCCATCCCACCCGTTCCACCATCAGCGCAGCGAACATGATTTGGAAGGCCATGTTCCCACAATCGACGAATGAATACCGGCCCCGCAGCATCATCGCCCCGCAAGATGTTGCCACAACCGATAATGAGGACATCTACCTTTGCCAGATACGGCAAAGATGGATCAAATCCCTCGTCTTTCGAACTCATTTCCCTCACATTCACCTCGCGTGAATCTAGCTACCCTCACCCATTCGGAATCGAGCTAATTCACGGCCGGTTCTCCCATCGTACGTATGAACCGTGCAAACCAAGCACGAATCGAAGGAACGTGCAACGTGCCCCATTTCGATCGGATCTGATGGATCCTGGATCGATGCCCCCATGAAGGCTTGCTCCATCGGTCCATGCACATTTTTGCCATCTTGTGGTCCAATGTTCCATGCGGTTGGAGTGATCACTTGATAGTTTTCAATCTTACCTTTGTCGAGCACGATCCAATCCGACAGAGCCCCGCGAGCGGCCTCCGTGGAACCAAAGCCTTTTCCTGACGGAGCTTCGACAGGTTTCGAATAGAATTTGTCGTGAAGGTCCAATTCGCTAAGCCACTTCTGAGATAGCTTGTAGTACTTACAGGCTTCGTGCATACGCGCCATCACGCGGGTCAAAATGTTGGGACCGACCGTTTGCAGCGTATTGAGGAACAATGGATCGTAGTCCTGATGCCCTTTCGCCCCCGGACGCCCCGCCATGATTTGACGTGAGAGCGGCCCCGTTTCCAACGGACTCGAACCGACGCCGGGAATCTCATAACGAGGTGATTTGGCCCAGCTATATTTATTTTGCTTGTGCCCTTCGAGCGGATCGATCGGTTCCGTCTTTCCTTCCCAAGGATGCAAATAGGTATCACCCTTATAGAACGAGTGGGCCGTCGATTCGCGAACTTGCATGTGATCGAAGTCATGATAGTTCTTCCCATCATAAACACCCGATCGGTTGATCAATGCGTCGTTTCGGCCCTCGACCGTTGGATGCTCATATAACGATGGTTCGAAATAAGTACCGGTTGCCAAATAGCGTCCACAACCTTGACCGTACTTATCAAGACCGATCGCCTTCGCAAATCGCAAGAACAGCGCGCAATCTGAATTGCGCTGACGATCATTCTCATCGGCCCACTTCCAAATATCTTCCCAAGTCTTATTCTCCATCCATCGATCGATCGAACATCCCAACCAATCCTTTTCAAGCCATTCACGTTTCCAATAATCGAGAATAGCAACCGATCGAGTTACATCGGAGAGACTCGGCGCACACATCACGCCCCCTGGAATCATGAAGCTCGAGTGGGGCCATTGTCCACCGAAGATCGCATACACTTCCACCGGCTTGCACGATAGCGAAACACCTCGCTCATACGATGTCCCCACAAAGGGTGCAAATCGCTTTACAATCTCGTCGTATTCCGGATATTTGGCATAATTTTTGTGGGTTAGATCGATTGCAAACAATGCATAAAACCACCGCGGAATCGACTGGAGAGTTTCAGTGATCTGCGCGATATTGCGAACTAAAGTCGCATTCTGCGGAACATGCGTCTTCCATGCGGTGTCGAGCGCATAACAAGCTTTGTAGAGGTGGCTTCCGCCGCAGATCCCACAAATACGCGGTGTGACGATCAAGCCGGCTTGAGGATCCTTTCCCTTCAAGATGATCTCGAAACCGCGAAACATACTGGCTTCGGTCCATGCGTCGGTCACGACCCCATCGGTTACCTCGATCTTGAGATCCAGATCTCCTTCGACCCGCCCCAGCGGACTGATACGCATCGGTGTTGCAGTGGCCATGACTCCGCTCCTGAATTTCCTAGTTTCCTAAACGTGAATACCCAATCGAATTCCGCACGAAGCCATCGCGCAAGGCGAAGGCGATAACCATTTCATGGATGCGATGCAAGAGTCGATCGCCGCGCTCCCCCCGGGCGCGTCGATCCACTCCTCTTACACCACGAACAGATCTTCTTTAGACCACTTAGGCGCAGCGACTCGAGCCGCTGCCGCATGGGCCATGTACGTCACGTGATCCGTTCCCTCTGGAACATCCTTGGGAATAATGCCGCCCACCTTCTGCGTCTTGAAGACCGTTCCAGGTGCCAAATCATAGAAGGGGAATTCAGGCTCGGTACATCCGGTGCACGGCATGCCTGCTCGCGTCTTCGAGGACTGACGATTCCAAAGAATGCGGTTGCAGGGCGAATGCGTCATCGGCCCACGACATCCAAACTCATAGAACAAACAGCCTGTTCTCGTTCCTTGCCCGAACTCCATCGTCGACTGTTTGTATTCAAAGAACTGGACGCGGGTGCATCCAGTTTGCGTGAAGGTCTTGAAAAATGTTTGAGGACGCTGAAGATTGTCGAGTGCGATATCCCCGGCGCGACCTGTCGCAATCGCTACGAGAATCTGCGTTACCCAATCCGGATGGCAAGGGCATCCAGGAATGTTGACCACCGGCAATCCCCATTTGGATTTGAAATCGGGCCCTAAAAATCCTCCGTGCTTTCGCTTCAAGAACTGAAGCCCAACACTATCCGTTGGATTCGGAGCATTGGCCGGAATACCACCCCAACAAGCACAGTCACCCAATGCAACGACCGCATTGGCCTGAGCCGCAATCTCAGCCACCCAATCCTTCATCGGTCGATCGGCAAACATATTAAACCGACCTGTTCCGTTTGGCCCCATGATGACCGTCCCCTCAAAGACAAAAATGTCGAGAGGCCGTTTGCCCGATGCAATGTCCCGAAGCATCGTCTGCACTGGAGCCCCCATCTCCAATCCAAGCGATGGGTGCCATAACACGTCGATGCCAAAATCCGTCACCAAGTCGCACGCACTTGGCTCTTCCGCATTCAGAAACGACATCGTGTTTCCGCTACACGCGCCACCTTGCAACCAAAGCAATGTCGCCACGATCACTCTCCTTAGGCAGGGATACTACGAGTTGATATTATGCGGTTGGATAATCCCATCCATCCTTGGGATGGATCTGAATTCCACTTCCAGTGCATCTCAAAGGCTCTTTATCGTCCATTCCCAAAGTCGCCACCATAGCACGAACTATGTATTTTTCTGAAATCCGTTGGTCGCTCTTACTGCTTACAGCCCAAACTTGACCGATACTCCACAAAACAAGATCGTCAATCCAGCGAATGCATGAGAATAACGATGCCAATGGGGCCATCGAATCGCCTGCAATCCGATACAAGCGAGCCAAACGGCACCACACATCGCTAAGAGCGTCGATAACAAAAAGGCCACGACAACGAATCCAACGACCATCCAATGCGCTTCGGAAGCCGGATACATCAGCAACGGTATCAAGGATTCGCAGGGTCCAAAAGCAAACACCAAGAATAGGCCCCAAGGTGAAAATGCCCTTCGCGGTTTTGCTTCCTTTGTCGATAGCGATTCATCGTTATGACAATCCACGTGCACGTGCGTATGCGGCGTATGTCGATAAGCGTGAAAAAGCCCCCACGTAAGATAGGCCATTCCAAAGCCGATCAATAACCATGCAGCCGCTTCACCGCGAACCGATTCCAATTGCTCTAAATTGAACAGCAAGGCACCGATCCCAAGCCCCACAACTCCGATGAGGACGCTGCTTCCGACGTGCGCTAAACCGCAAAGCAACGTGATAACCAAAGTTTTGCGAAGCGTCCAACGATTCGAACGAGCCATCGCGATGAAGGGAATGTAATGATCAGGCCCCATCAATGTATGGAAAAAGCCAATCGAACAAGCTGTGAGGACCAGTATCCCCGTCTCTGTTGTCATCGGCCTCACTCCTCGACGTGCATCCGGATGGCAAAATCTTCCAAGGGAAGATGGATGGCTCTTAACATTCCCTGAAGGATTGTGGCTTTTCCTTCGCACGATGGAAATAGCATGTTCGCGCCATTGCGGTTACCCTTCATTTCTGAGACCGTTTTGATGCAGGCTGTCGGTCCGCATAACGACAAGCCAACCGATGCCGGACAACGGCGCATGGAGATTCGTGTCTACGATTGAGAAGGATGGACGATATGATTACCCAAGGCGTTTCTCAAACGGCTTCCTCTCATGAACCTCTTCAAGAACGCCTCCAAGATCCACGAGTCGCTGATAGCCTCAATCGATTGATCGACAAGTTGGATTCGGTGGCCTTTTTCGTCGAAGCGATGGACCAATTTGTACGTCGCGGCGATGTCATTGCCGATTCATTGGCATCGTCGGTCGCCGAACTGCGTAACTCACAACCGGAAGCTGGTTCACAGCTCCTCGAAAAGGCTCCGCAATATCTCAAGACCGGAGCTCAACTTGCCGATGCGGCCACAACGCTCGACGTGACTCAACTGCAGCAGTCTGAAATTCTGAAACGACTCACCGATCCAAAGACGCTTGCCTCTCTGAACCAGCTCCTTGATCAACTTCCCCTTCTTGCATTTCTTTCGAAATCACTGGAAGAGTTTCTGGCCCGAGGTGAAGTTGTGGCAGATAATCTGGCGGGAGCGATTCGCGAATTCCATCTCCAAGAAATGGATCCTGCCAAACTGGTACGCCTCATGGAAACACTGCCAAAGCTTCAAGAAGCAGGAGAGAAGATTTTGCATTCCGAGTTGATGGGGGACAATCTCCAAAAACTCATGGATGCTGGCAAGAACGTTGTCGATTCCGGAATGCTCGACAAGCAGGTGGTGAACGGACTTGGTAAACTAACCCAAGAAGCTTCCACAGCCTACCGCGAGGCATGCGAAACGCCAACCGAACCGATCGGTGGATTCTGGGGGCTCATGAAGGCAACCAAAGACCCTGATGTACAGAAATCGTTGGGGTTCTTTTTCGCGTTCGCTAAAGCCTTTGCTAAGAACCTAAAATAGATTCCTCGCTTATGCACGAGCTCTCCATTGCCACGAGTGTTCTTCACATCGCTGAAGAATATGCCCAACAAGAGGGCATCACCAGAATTCGTTCGATCACCTTGCGAGTTGGTGAACTTTCTAGCGTGCACGAACAATCATTGCGGTTTGGGTTTGAACTCGTAACACAGGGGACCGTACTCGAAGGAGCAACCCTCCAACTCGAACATCTCCCCGTCATTATCTATTGCCCTCAATGTCAATCCGAAAAAACACTTTCGGGAATTCAGTCCTTTCGCTGTCCCGATTGTCAATCGCTCAGCGGCGACATCCGGCAAGGTCGAGAACTCGATGTGGAATCCATCGAATGGGACGATCCTTCTCTCACTCCATCGAGCTAACCTATGGAACCAAGAATCCTCCAAGTTCGAACGAAGATCCTCAAAAAGAATGACGAAATCGCTCGCGAAATGCGTAACGACTTTTTGGCGCGCGAAACGTTGGTCGTCAATTTCGTTTCGAGTCCAGGAACCGGCAAAACCACACTTCTTCGCGATACATTGCGGCGACTTCATCAAGCAGGAACGAAAGTCGCAGCCATCGTCGGAGACCTGGAAACCGACAACGATGCCCGAAAACTAGCGGAAAGTGGAGCTCCCGTCCGCCAGATCATGACGCACGGATGTTGCCATCTCGAAGCCGATATGATTAAAAATGAGTTGGAATTCTTTGAACTGACTGGACTCGAGTTCCTATTTATTGAAAATGTTGGAAATCTAGTCTGTCCGACGAGTTGGGATTTGGGCGAATCTCTTCGCGTTGCTTTGCTATCGGTGACTGAAGGGGAAGACAAGCCTCTGAAGTATCCTGGCCTTTTCAATACGTCTGATGTTGCCATCCTCACCAAAATGGATTTGGCCGAAGCTTGCGAGTTCAACCACGCTTTGGCGGTGAATAACATCCGTTCCGTTCAACCTAACATTCGCATTCTGCAAACGTCTGCCAAACACGGCAAAGGAATGGAAGCGTGGCTCGAGTATCTCCATCAGTACCGATTGGGAACGATTCATCGAGCAACCACGATGGTCTCTCCATAGACCAACGAATTGAGAATGCTCCCTTGGAAACGGTACAGCCAATGGCCTCTCTAGGCTTGCCTCTCGAGTCGTACTCTCGAAACGTCTCGGTGCACCGATCATGAAGCAAGGCAATGGCTTCGCCAATTCGAGCAACTCTCGACAGCGGCGTAGTCTTTTTCTCTTCAACTCGACTATCAAAAGCTACTAGAAGACATTGCATTTCATGGTGCCGAGATCATTCGGGCCGATCGAGTACATGTTTACTCTATCTTGGATGGGGACTTGAGGCTCGATCATGTCTACCCACAAGGGACCCATCCTACTCCGCCAAGCGCCGATGCCCATTGGACCGCCCGCTATCTTCGCTCCAAACTCAGTAACGAACCTCCCATTGGTGATGCTTCGGTCCGCAATTCTCTCTGCGTTCCGATGATCGCAACACAGAACCGAGTCCTCGGCGTGATTGAGTTTCTCAACAAGCGATCCGGCGGGCTATTTTCAGACCATGACCTTCGCGTCGCAACGTGCTTGGCACGTATTGCCACGTCCGCAGTCGATCGCGCTCGCCTCTTTGATCGCATTGAAACGTGGACTCGTTCGATGGAAACATTGCTTTCCTTCAATGCCACGGTCAACCAGCATCTCGAACCTCAAGAGATGGTCCGCCAACTCGTGGCGAACGTTACCGGCTTTCTCGATGCCGATGGCGGCGCTGCAGGGATTGTCTTTTTCGCCGATACCGTACCGGTCGTCGAATGCGATAGTCTTTTCTTCGACGGACGCTGGTATCCTTTCGAACGTCAGTGGAAATGCAAAGAAGGCATCCCCGGCATGATGCTCGAAACCGAGTTCCCTTTTCTCGTTAATGATTACCCCAACCACCCACTGGCCGATCCGTTTATTGTTCGCGAATTCCATATACGATCTTGCATTTGTGTTCCAATCAAAAACGCTGCTGAAAAAGTGCTTGGTTTCTTTAAACTACACCGATTGGCAGGCAAGCCCGAATTCACATGGCAAGAGGCCGCGTTCCTCGAGTCCCTTGGAAATACCGCTGCTGTCGCTATCGAAAACGCCCGCCTCGTTCAATCGCTCGATCGAAAGAATCGCCAGTTCAAGAGCCTGTCCGAAGCTCATGTGCGACGATTGGAGGAGGAACGAAAACACATTGCTCGCGAGCTTCATGATGAGACGGGCCAGGTTCTCATTGGGCTCAAGCTACGATTGCAAGTTTTATCTGGCCTTCTCAACGAGGATCAACAATCGGCCAAGCAAGAACTCGATCTGTTGCGAGCTCAAGTCAACGATGCAACGGCTCAGCTGAAAGATCTTGCCAAGCGATTGCGGCCACCTACGTTGGATGAACTTGGGTTTGAAGCCACCATTCGGCAACTATTGGCCGAGTTTCGCAAACAAGTCAACTTCCAGCTCGACTTCGCCTACGATGAGTCACCTCAGCTTGCCATTTCACCCGATGGCAAAATCGCGCTCTATCGCATCGTCCAAGAAAGCCTTACCAATATCATTAAACATGCCCAAGCCACTCAGGTGACGATTCGGTTCTTTGAGGAATCGGGAGTCCACAAAATGATCATCTCCGATGATGGTGCCGGATTTGAACCGGAACAGTCTACGTCGGGATTAGGGCTCATCGGAATGCATGAACGTATCAAAATGTTGGGTGGGCAACTTTCGATCCAATCCAAGCCAGGTCACGGAACCACTATCGAGGTTATCTATGGCTAGTGCCGCCAGTTTGCGAAAATATCGTGTCCTCTTGGCCGACGATCATAAGCTTGTGCGAAGTGGGCTCGCTGCATTGCTGCAACAGACCGGACGCTATGAGATTGCGGCAGAAGCAAACGATGGATTGGAAGCGGTTGAAAAGGTCCAATCGATTCCATGCGAACTTCTTATCATCGATCTGGCCATGGCGAGGCTCGGCGGCATCGAAGCCATTCAGCGGATTCGCGAACACAATAAACGATTAAAGATCTTAGTACTCTCCATGTACGATGATGCGCAGTTTGTAGCGCGGGCCATGAAGGCCGGGGCCAATGGCTATCTTCTGAAACATGCAATGGACGAAGACCTCTTTCGCGCCATCGAAGTCGTCTTTGACGGCGAAACTTTTATCAGTGAACTGATCGATTCCGAAGCGTTGCGAGAATTCTCGTTTGAAGACACGGAATTGACCGCGCGAGAAATCGAAGTACTCCATTTGATAGCAGCTGGCATGACGAATTCAGAGATCGCCGATGCCCTCTTTATCAGTCCCCACACCGTCACGCGACATCGAGCCAACGTGATGCGAAAGCTCAATGTGCACAATCGCGTCGAACTCGTCCATGCTGCCAATCGCCGCGGTCTGATCACACTCGAAAAGCTTCAGTAAACTTTGTACGGCGGGAAAAACGATCTGCACGTCTCTTGCTGATTACTTGGTAGCTTCTTGAGCTAACCATAAACCAGCTAACCATACTTGACCAAGAGCAAGTCCGCCATCATTGCAAGGTACCACTTCGTGTTCAAGCGTTTGGAGGTTGCACTCCTTCAACCGTCCGCGAGTCAACCGAAGTAGAAGTGCATTCTGAAAAACACCTCCGGTAAGCCCCACGGTATCCCCTGCCCTGCACCAAGGACGTACCATCTCCACGATAGCCTCAGCCATCGCCCGATGAAATCGCCAGGCCATCACGCATTTGTCGGTACCGTTTGAGAAATCTTCAAGTAATGCACGGATCAAGGATCGCCATTGCAACCGCATTGGCTGCTCCATTTTCTCACTGGAAACGGCAACCTCCCATGGATAACGACGGGTCATCGCATGTTGGAGGCGATCCGAGTCATGATCTACCTCGTCGGCTAACGCTTCCAGTTCCATCGCCCCCTGTGCTTCATAGGCAGCATCATGGCAAACCCCAATTAACGACGCGACAGCATCAAACAACCGTCCGATACTGCTCGTGGGTAGCACCCCCGTTCCTTGAGCCATCTGTTTGGCAAGGAATCGCAATTCACTCTGACCGCGCCGACAGGGTTCGATGGAATCACTCCAGGGGATGTCCGAAGCGGTTAGTAAACTGAGAGCGGTACGGTAGGGATACCGAATGGCCGCATCACCACCAGGTAAACCAAAATACTCGCAATGAGCCAATCGTTTGAAGTGAAGCCCGCGTACTTCCAAGCATTCACCACCCCAAATGGCTCCGTCTGTTCCGTAACCGGTTCCATCCATGCATACCGCGACCATCCTTTCGCTCGGGTCCCAACGATGCTCGGCCAACAAGCTCGCCACATGCGCGTGGTGATGCTGAAAATGCAAAAGTGGAATCGATGCTTGCTGAGCAAACCGCTGCGCCCATTGAGAGGATAGATATTGTGGATGGAGGTCCGCCGCGATCGCTTTCGGTTGGGATCGATAGAGTTTGCTAAGGTGCGCTACGGATCGTTCCAAGGCTTGAATCGTCTCTAAGTTTTCCATATCTCCCAAGTGTTGGCTCATGATGGCATAGTCTTGCTGGACCCAGCAGACCGTTCCTTTGATTTCTGCGCCCACTGCCATCCATGTCGCCTGGTTTGCATCATTGGAAATCATGGGTAATCGCAGACGAATCGGAAGAGGTGCATAACCTCGCGAGCGACGAATGGGAATCATCCTGCCTTCATCAGATCGCACTACGGAATCATCGCACATCGATTCAATCGGTCGATCATGGAACAAGAACCCATCCACGAGAACCTTTAGACGATGCCACGCATCCTCATTCTCCATCGCGATGGGTTCGCCCGAAAGATTTCCGGAAGTCATCACCAAGGCTTCGAATTCCTCCATGAGTAGAAAGTGCAACGGAGAATACGGAAGCATGACTCCCAAATGCCGTAGATGAGGCGCCACACAAGAAGCGATGCTCTGCCTGGATCCCGAACTCGATTTCCACGGAAGCAGCACAATCGGCCTGGCGGGGCTTTCGAGCAATGAAACATCTCGAGGATTCAGTACCCCATGCGCTTCACATGTCTCCCGATCGCGCATCATCACGGCTAAAGGCTTGGCATCGCGGCGTTTCCGTTCCTTGAGTTTACGTACAGCGTCGGCGCGGAACGCATCACAAACGAGATGGAAGCCCCCGATTCCTTTGACGGCAACGATCTTTCCATCATGCAGTGCATCCAAACATGATCGCAATGCATTCTCGATATCGGAGCGTCTCGCCAGAGCCCCGCTTCGGGGCCTGAAAGCAAAGGGATGACTACTCTTAGGCGCATTCGCATCCTCATACCAAAGAGTGGGCCCGCATTCAGGACAGGCGATCGGTTGCGCATGATAGCGGCGATCCGTGGGATCCTCATACTCTCTTCGGCACGCCTCGCACATAGCAAAGCCCGACATCGTCGTTCCATCGCGATCGTATGGCAGTGACTGGATAATGGTAAAACGAGGACCACAATGGGCGCAGTTGACGAATGGATAACGATACCGCCGATTCCCTGGCGTCCTCATTTCTTCGCGACACGCATCGCAAGTGGAAATATCCGGAGGAACTCCCAGCCGAATCGATTGATGACCATGGCTCTCTAGTATCGCAAAGGATTGCTCATCTTTTCGGAGTTCGCAGGGATACTCTGAAAACCGATCGAGCACTGCCATGGGAGGTGGATTGCTCTGCACGCAATCGCGAAATCCTTCAACCTGCGCGCTGTTTCCCTGAACTTCGACTTCCACACCGTCGGCTAAATTCCGAACAAAACCCGTCACCTGCCAGCGCATTGCCAATTGAGCCAAGAAGGGGCGAAACCCAACACCTTGAACAACACCGCCCCACTCAAATCGTCGCCGAATCACATTGGTATCGCGAACGCTCATCGAATCAGCAAGCTCGTTCAGGTGGAAGTTAAATCACCATCCTAACATACCATCATGCGTTTTCGCGAATCGTGGTGGTTTCCTCATGCCATGGAACGATCGTGCTTCGAAGTTAAGCGCCCGACACTTCCCTTCCGAAGTCTACTATCCTTCCGCTTGGCAGAGTGCAAGAGTTCCCAGTCCATAGAAGGTGTATTCAATATCCTCCGCAGGATCGAGTTCAAACCCCGCGAAGCCACCAGAGGCTCGCTCCATGGATCGAACATAATTGGCAGTTCGATCGAGCCGAACTTGCTGCAATTGACCTAACTCCCAAAGCGTAGTGCATGCTGTAAAGGTGCTCAGCACATCCGAGACCGGCATCCGCGTGTTGGCTTGAAAGCCTCCGTCGTCATTCTGAAGGTCGAGCAAAAACTCGGTGGCCCCTTCGACAATCATGGGAGCATCGAGCTCCTTACGATTCAATTCCGCTGCAACGTCGTTCGACGCTCCCGCCGATAGAGCACCGAGACAACTCAAAGATGCAATTGCTGCCGCGGTAGGATTTGTTCCCGATCGCTTGCCTACTCGAATTTCGAGGAACCCACCGTCATCCTGCCTTTGATCGAGCACAAAACGCAAGGCCTGCATCGGATCCGGAATGGTTCGCCCTAATAGCTCCATGCAGACGATCACCAAGAACGTTTGATAGGTGCTACCAGCACGTCCCTCATCCGATTTGGAATAACCACCATCAGGCCGTCGCAAGCGTTGCAAGAGATCCGATAATCGGTCCTCCCATTGCGGCGGAACTTCGGACATACAGTCGATTTCACAGGATGCCTGGATCAACTGTGCACCGTAAACCAGTGAAAGCAGATCGACCCAACCTTGATGCGATCCCATTTGTCGTTGCAAGAATGCTGCAGCTCGTTCGGCTACTTGGCCTTCCAGCAATCCAAGCACCGCCAACGTCCTCAGCGCAAAGCCGGTATAGTAAAGATCGCTTTCCCCTTCGCGACCACCCCATCCTCCATCGACCAACTGCTTCGAGAGTACGTATTGCCCATGCCGATCTCGCAATTCGTCGGGAAAGGCTGCAGCACCTAAGGTGAGCTGCAGCGTGAGTCGCTGCAAGAATCCGAATTCATCGATGTTAGGATCTTCCATACCGTATTAACCGCGGGAAGCTCGCAGAGTACTCAAGGATTGATGGGCCGCATCGCGCTGGGATACCAACTCGGCCAAGGAATCACGCCTCTTTGGACTACATCGGCCGGAGCGCGACTACAAAGGTCTCATTGAGAGCTTCCTTCCGCTTTGAATTTGCTTGACGGAGTTTCCAACAGCTTTTCATTCCGCGCAATCTCCGCCTCAATATCGACGAACCCCGAAAGGTCTACGAAAATCTCCATCTGATCTGCATTGGATTGTGCGAAGAGCTTCGGAATTTCTGGGGATGCACCAACCCCTTTGGCCTCAGCACCAGCCATCGATTCGATATACGGAATCATTGGGGTCAAAAGTGATTCTGCAGTCGCATCACACCGAACACAAAACGGTATGGTCTCCTTAGGAGCGATGTTTTGACGCGATCGTACTTCACGAAGTGCAGAAACGACCGTTGCAAATTTGGCGAACTGCTTTTCGATTGCGTCGTTCTGATCCGACATCTGCGCTTGCGGCCAAGGTGCTTGAATGAGCCACGTCGAGGCAGCTTGTTGTGCATTCAATCCGCGAACCGTCCCAAACTTTGCCAACTGCTGCCAAATGGCCTCGGTGACAAAGGGGATGACCGGATGAAGGAGCCGTAACAACTGGTCCAACGTATGAGCCAATACTTGTTGTACGGTCGAGCGAGCCTTCGGATCTTGGAGCCGCGGCTTAGCAATTTCGACGTAGTAGCTGCAAAAATCATCCCAAGCGAAGTCGTAGAGTTCGCGAGCACCTTCGGCATATTTGAATTGCTGAAAGGCTTTGGTCGCTTTATCGGTAACAGTGGCCAAACGCGATAAGATCCAACGATCCTCAAGTGGCAACTGGGTTGTATCGACCTTTTGAGGAGCAAATCCCTGCAAGTTCATCATGACGAACCGCGAAGCATTCCATAATTTGTTGCAGAAGTTGCGAGCAACTTCAAAGCGTTCGCTCACCACAGGTGCTTTAGGTATGGCTTTATCATCTGCGGACTCAGCCCACTGCGTCGAAAACTCTTTCTTGCACTTATCGCATTTAATCTTGGGTCGCTGACGATTCTCTTTCGTTTGATTGACCAAACCTTGGCAATGCGGGCACTCGTATTGGACTGGCATGCGAACATCTTGTGTTTCGGTGGTCAACCAAGCCAAGCCAAACCGAAGTGCATCGGGACCGAACTTATCGATGACGTCAATCGGATCAACACCGTTGCCTTTGCTCTTCGACATCCCTTCGCCAAATCCATCCAAAATCTTTGGATGGATATAGACCTGACGAAATGGAATCTGGCCAACATTGTTTAGCCCCATGAGTACCATGCGAGCAACCCAGAGGGTAATGATGTCGCGGCTCGTGATGAGCGTCGATGTCGGATAGAAGTAATTTAGCTCGGCCGTTGCTTCAGGCCATCCCAACGTGGAATGAGGCCACAAGGCAGAGCTAAACCACGTATCGAGCACATCTTCTTGACGAACCAATCCCAAGCTTTCGATCTTGGTCTGCAATCCTTCATCTTCATCGCGAATGCAAACGTGCAGAATCGTTTCGGACTCTTGACCGCAAACGAGCTGCCCACTTTGGCTTTCGGGCAAGGACTCGATCTTCGCCATCCACGTACGACATTCCTCCGCCGAAGCAAAGGATCTCGTCCAGATCGGAATTTGATGTCCCCACCAAAGCTGACGACCAACCGGCCAGTCACGCTTTTCTCCCAGCCAATCCAAATAGCCTTTGGCATAACGTGCGGGAATGATTTCGACATGGCCGTCCGATACGGCGTCCATAGCCGATTGCGCCAACTGCTCCATTTTGACGAACCATTGATCCGCCAAAAAAGGCTCAATCGGAGTCTTGCTACGATCGCTGTGAGCCAATTCAATTTCGCGTTGTTCGACTTGATCGAGATACCCCTGCTCTTCCAGATCCGCGACCACTTTCGTGCGAGCCTTGGCCATCGTAAGTCCAGCATACTTGCCACCATTCTCATTCACCGTTCCATCGGAACGAAGAATATTGATCATGGGAAGACTGCAACGAAGAGCGACTTCATAGTCGTTCGGATCGTGCGCAGGCGTGATCTTCACGCATCCGCTACCGAGTTCGGGTTTGGCCCAAGCATCGACCACCAACGGAATGTCGCGGCCCGTGAGAGGCAACTGGACGCGCCGACCTTCGCAAGCCATTGCAGCCAGTTTTTCCAACAATGGAAGGTGACTTTCTTTGCGTTGTTGCAATTCTTCCAACTGCTTTTCCAAAGCTGGGCGATCTTTGGCGGTGGCTGCATTCAGCTTTTCACGCAACGCCGCTTCCACCTCCGCTAGCGCTTTGGAAGGATGGGGATGGACCGCTACCGCGACGTCACCGAGCATCGTTTCAGGACGAGTGGTAGCAACGATCACATGATCTGGTTCGCCCGCCTTCGGATTGAGAACTGGATATCGAAGGTGCCAGAAGTGACCGGCGACCGTTTCATGGATCACTTCATCATCGCTAACGGCCGTCTGTAGATAGGTATCCCAATTGACCAAGCGTTTCCCGCGATAGATCAAGCCTTTTGCGAAGAGATCAAAGAACGTCGTGCGAACGGCTCGTGCACACATGGCATCGAGCGTGAATCGTGTACGGCTCCAATCGCAACTGCATCCCATACGCTTCAATTGGCCCAGAATGCGAGCTTCATATTGGTCTTTCCATTCCCAAATCCGCTCGACTAACTTTTCGCGTCCAAGATCGTGTCGCGTTTTGTTTTCGACCTCTTTGAGCCGACGCTCTACCACGGCTTGGGTCGCGATCCCTGCATGGTCGGTCCCTGGCATCCAAAGTACCTCAAATCCCTGCATGCGATGCATGCGGATTTGAATATCCTGCAAGGTGTTGTTGAGTGCATGACCAAGGTGCAACGCACCCGTGACGTTCGGAGGAGGAATCACAATCGTGTAAGGCTTCTTCGCCGGATTCACTTCGGCCCGAAAGCACCCCGATTGCTCCCAAGCTGCATAGATATCTTGCGCAGCCTGGCCAAAATCAAATCGATTAGGGATCTCTTCGCTAGACGAATTCATTTCTGTAGCTTTCGATAATTCCATTAACCTTGAACCGATTCAGGATGCAGGTGCAAAATGTATTCGACTGCATCCACGAGCGCCAACCAGCTCGCTTCAATGATATTCTCACTCACACCGATCGTCCGCCAAGTTTGATGATCGTCGCTGCATTCGATGTTGACTCGAATGCGAGCTGCCGTGCCAGCTTCACTGTTCACGACGCGGACCTTGTAGTCGACCAACTTCATCGTATTAAGGATCGGATAGAAGCTGGTAAGTGCTTTTCGGAGCGCTGCGTCCATTGCATTGACCGGACCATGCCCTTCGGCCGCCTCAATGCAAACATCTTCCCCGACGCGTACTTTGATGATTGCTTCAGCATAAGAGTTTGGATCTGATGCCGAGCAATCATTGTCGCCTGCAAGGATTTGGTACTTGATGGAAGCAAAGTGATCGCTGTACGTTCCCGCGCATTTGCGGACCAGCAAATCAAAGGATGCTTCGGCCGCTTCGTATTGGTACCCTTGATTCTCGCGTTTTACGATCTCAGCCAAAATCTGATCGGCAAGGGCTCGATTGTTCTGAACATCATGCTTGGTCGTCACGGCCAAGATGTTCGAACGCCCCGATAGCTCGCTCACCAAAATTCGGCGTTCGTTTCCAACGACAGCGGGATCGAGATGCTCGTAGGTATGCGCCGCTTTGTTGACCGCATGCACGTGCATGCCACCCTTATGCGCAAATGCACTTTGACCGACGAAAGGTTGGTTGTTGCGAAGCTGAAGATTGGCGGTCTCATATACGAAACGGCTGAGCTCTGTTAGGTGTTCGAGCGACCTTCCTCCAAGAACTTGGTAGTTCTTCTTTTTGAGAGCCAAGTTCGCCATGACGGCAACCAAGTCGGCATTGCCGCAACGTTCTCGATCCCATTGATCGTGCCTTGAATATGATCACAACCGGCATCGATGGCCGCTAGCGAATTGGCCGTCGCAAGATCGCCGTCGTTATGGCAATGGATCCCCAATCGAGCTTGTGTACCTTGAAGCTTTGCCGTTGCCGCCCGTGTAATCTCGGCCACCTGCTCGGGCAGACTTCCTCCGTTGGTATCGCACATCACGATCCACGTCGCTCCAGCTTCCGCCAGTACGGATTGCTTGCAGCGCATACTCTGGATTGGCTCGATATCCATCGAAGAAATGCTCGGCATCATAGACCACTTCGGCATGCTTCTTGAGAAAGGCAACGCTCTCGCCAATCATGTCGAGATTTTCTTGAAGCGTGACCCCCAAGATTTCGGTCGCATGAAAATCCCAAGACTTTCCCACCACGGTGATAACGGGCGACTTGGCATTCACCAATGCCTTCATCCCCGGATCATCTTCGGCCTTCATTCCGCGACGTCGCGTCATCCCGAAGGCGCAAATCTTGGAATTGCCTAACGAAAGTTGTCGAACCTTTTCGAAGAACGCGACATCCTTTTCGTTCGACAAGGGATAACCTCCCTCGATCATATCGATGCCAATCTCCGATAGTCGCTCAGCAATATGGAGCTTGTCTTGGAGAGATAGGCTTACCCCTTCGCCTTGGGTTCCGTCGCGAAGGGTCGTGTCATAGATGAGGATAGGTCGCATGGATCGTATTGCAATGTGGTTTCAATAAACAAAAAACCCCCTGAAGGCATCTCCAGGGGTTTGAGGTATCGTAACGCAAGCCGCAGCTTCTACCTTCTCCCCTAGAACACTCCGGGAATGACCGTAATTCGTGCCACCACGTCAATGATTACTATCATCTTATCGAGCGATCCTAGTTGAAGGATTTTAGGAGTCAGTCAGCACTCTTAGACCTAGAAACGTATTTGTCGCTACACCGTTTCTAGACGCAGCAAAAGTTCAGTCTCAGAGGAACCTACAAGGTAAGGCGATAAGCCCAAAAAGTCAACGCCGTCACGGGGAACACTAGTAGCGAATCTTCTACTAAAAGGCGCCATCCAACGATGGAATGCCCCCTACCGCAAAATCATGGCGTTGCCTCAAGGACACGGCAGACACATGAAGGGTTCATCGCTTGATCCGACTATGTCAACTGTCGACTATGTCAACTGTCGAATTGCGGCCAAGAGATTGTCGACACTCTTCTTGGCATCCCCAAAGAACATTCTCGTGTTCTCATTGTAGAAAAGGGGATTGTCGACGCCCGAATATCCGGTTGCCATGCTGCGTTTCAGTACGACCACCATGCTCGATTTCCAAACTTCCAAAACGGGCATTCCGTAGATCGGGCTCGTTCGATCATCCATGGCAGCAGGATTCACGATATCGTTGGCACCGATGACAAGGACGACATCGGTCTGAGGAAAGTCCTCATTGATTTCGTCCATTTCCAAAACGATATCGTATGGAACATTGGCCTCGGCCAAAAGCACATTCATATGGCCAGGCAACCGACCGGCAACGGGATGGATGGCAAATCGCGTCTTGATGCCGTGCTTGCGGAGGATCTCGGTTATCTCGCGGATCGGATGTTGAGCCTGGGCGACCGCCATACCATATCCCGGCACGATGATGACCTGCTGGGCATTGCGAAGCTCATGTGCCAATTCATCGACCTTGATCTCGGTATGCGTTTTGGCTTCCCCTGAAAACGTCACTCCCGCCGGTCCCGCTTCGCCCCCAAACCCGCCCAAGATCACGCTGACAAACGAACGATTCATCGCGTGGCACATGATGTAACTCAGAATCGCACCGCTCGATCCTACCAATGCCCCCGTCACGATCAACAGATTGTTGCTGAGCATGAAGCCGGTTGCAGAGGCCGCCCAACCCGAATAACTATTGAGCATGGAAACGACGACAGGCATATCAGCGCCACCAATCGCCACCACCAAATGGACTCCTAATACAAACGACAACAACGTCATGAGAATCAAAGGAACCATGGCTGCAGACGAGGTCTCTGCTTTCAAAAACCACCAGCCCAAAAGGACACATACGACTAGTATGCCGATATTGATGGCATGTCGATTCGGCAATAAGACTGGTTTGCTGCTGAACTTCCCTTCTAGCTTGCCCCATGCCACCACCGATCCCGTAAAAGTGATGCCACCGATCAATACGCCCAAGTAGACTTCGATGCGGTGAATCATCTCTTCCGCACCGGGCAAATGAACATGGTTTCCTGCCATATTACTGATGCCGACCAAGACCGCAGCCAAGCCCACAAAACTATGAAGTATGGCGACCAACTGAGGCATCGCGGTCATCTCGACCCGCTGCGCGAGCACAGCTCCTATACCACCTCCAATTACCAAGGCCACGAAAAGCAACCAATAGGCGCCTTCAATCAATCCGGTACCAAAGGTTGCTAGGACAGCGATCACCATCCCAATGACGCCAAGCCAGTTCCCACGCCGCGATGATTCGTGGCGACTTAGACCGGAGAGACTCAGAATGAAACAAGCTGCGGCGGCGAGGTAAAGCAGGAAGGGTAACTGGCTCATGTTCCCCCTTTGTGAAACATTTTGAGCATGCGACTGGTGACGAGAAAGCCACCCGCAATATTGATCGAGGCAATCAAAACAGCCAAAGCGGCGAGCATCGTCGCCAAGCTGAAGGTAGGCATTTGAATTTGGAGCATGGCTCCAACCAGGATGATCCCACTAATGGCATTGGTGACGCTCATCAAAGGCGTATGCAGCGCCGGTGTGACGCTCCAAACCACTTGCCATCCCAAGAAGCAACTGAGTACGAAGACCGTGAGGTGATTGACCAACTTTTCAGGAGCATAGAGACCAATCACAATCATCAGCGCGACCACCAAAGTCCCGCCGACAAGCGTGCTCACCGATTGAGCCCATTGAAACTTGGTCTCGGCTTGAGCCAACGGGATCGATTGTTCCTTGGCCTTCGCAGATGGTGTCTGCACGCTCGTTTCAATTCGAGGCAAAGGCCAACGCAACTCACCTTGATGCGTAACCAACGATCCCCGCACGATATCGTCTTGCAGATCAAACTGAACCTTCCCATCCTTTTGAGGCGTGAGGACCGTTAAGAGATTCGCCAGATTGTTTGCATACATCGAAGATGCTCGCGATGCCATGCGACTTACCAAGTCGGTATAGCCGATGATGCGAACGCCATGATGTTCTGCCATTTCACCGGGGACAGTGCATTCGCAATTGCCACCTTGTTCCGCAGCCATGTCGACGATCACACTACCTGGCTTCATCGACTCCACCATCTCCCGAGTGATCAACTTGGGAGCAGGTTTGTTGGGGATGATTGCGGTCGTAACGATGATGTCACATTCTTTGGCTTGGCTCGCGAACAAAGCCATTTCAGCCGCGATGAAAGCTGGAGACATTTCCTTGGCATAGCCCCCTGCCCCATCACCATCTTCTTTAAAATCGAGTTCGAGAAATTCGGCTCCCATCGGATTGAACTTGCTCTTTGATTTGCGGCACGCGTATCAAACGCGAACAATGGCTCCTAAGCCTCGGCGCTGCCCTGATGGCCGCTAGCCCCGCAACGCCGGCTCCAATCACCAGAACCTTCAGTGGAGGAACTTTTCCGGCGGCAGTGATTTGACCGGCAAAGAAACCAGAGAAAACATTGGCCGCCTCAATGATGGCCCGATAACCCGCAATGTTGGTCATCGAACTCAAAGCATCCATTTTCTGCGCTCGCGATATGCGCGGTATGCAATCCATGGCGATTGCAGATACCTTCTTGACGCGCAACTTCTCCATCAAGGGTTGATTCCGAGCCGGCCAAAGATAACCGATCCAAGCTGTACCAGGCCGAACCATTTCGATCTCTTGTTCGGTCGGTGGTGTCACTTTCAATACGACATCGCTCGTCGCAAGAACTTCGGACGCCGATGTCAAGACTTTCGCGCCAACCTGCTCGTAGTCCGCATCCGAGAAAAAGGCGCGATTGCCGCAGCCCGATTGCAATTGGACGGCATAGCCTAGCGAAAGAATCAGTTTGACCGATGTGGGTGATATCGCGACGCGGGACTCTTTGGCAAGCGTTTCAGTTATCACACCAACGATCATAGATGTCGCCACTCCCAATCTTTACGTTGATTCCCACCCTCAAGTGGTTCTGAACTCGGCCAAACATTGAATGCTGGCAATAGCAGTTTGGAATTCAAGCATTGTCGGTTTCACTTAGGAGACACCTATCGAACGCAACGACTTAAGGGGCATGCATTGCCGATGAACCTGGAAGCCAGGGCAAGTAGGCCACAGGTGATCGCGTTTACACGGCGTTCGCGTCATCACAGTGTTTGCGTCATGATGCTATCGATTTGCCTAGAAAGCTTAGAGAAGCTTTGGTTGTCCGCTTTCCCTAACCCATCGGCTCATGAAAGACCATACATCCATCAGTGTGTACCGGTGAAGCCGCGAATGTACGTATTACGACGACACTCCACAAGCATAAAAAGGAGAAATGACATTACATTTCCGAATAGTCGTTCGTGCGATTGCTGCAACCGATATTTCCCTTGTGATTGACGTCAAATCGGTGGTTTTACAACCCGTAGCGTCAGCAAGGCGGACCAAACAACATCACAACCCGTAGCGTCAGCAAGGGATCAAATAACTCATGTCACGAAGCGTCAGCGAGGGATGTCTCGAATGAGGCAAAAACACCGCAAAAGTTAGTCCCTCGCTTACGCGTCGGGTTGTGATAGCACTCAAAAAGAATTTTCAAACCATCGCTTCGACCTGTGCTAGCACTCAAGAACGCGACGTCCAATTGCGTTTGGGAACTGCGTTTCCAAGGGTCTCATAAATCACATTGAGACCCCAGATAGGGAAACACGACGCCCACAAAGGGGGATTCAGGGGCTCGTTCTGGAAATAATTTCGGAAATTCACAGCCATTAAAGTCTTCCCAAGTTCCCCATAGTTGCATACTGCGCTGGTACTCCTTACCTTCATGACTCGTTTATTGGTTCCTTTCCCAACCAGTGGAGAACGTTTCATGTTGAGTGTTTCTCGTATTTGTTTGATCGCCGTCTTTGCGCTTGGCATGTCGTCGGTCTCGAACGCACAGTTGCTCGGCAAGCTTCGCGGCGGCAATTGCTGTGATCCTTGTGCTTCCGCACCGACCTGCTGTGCACCTGCTCCTACTTGCTGCAAGCCAGCTCGCAAGATCTGCTGCAAGCCAGCTCCAAAGTGCTGTGCTCCAGCACCGACCTGCTGTGCACCGGCTCCTACATGCTGTGCACCTGCTCCAGCTCCAACCTGCTGCGCACCAGCTCCTGTATGCTGCAAGCCAGCACCTGTTTGCTGTGCACCCAAGACCACCTGCTGCGCTCCTAAGGCAGATTGCTGTGCAGCACCTCGCAAGTTCACGCTCAAGCTTTGCAAGAAGAGCTGCAATTCCTGCGCTCCAGCTTGCGCAAGCAGCTGCGGATGCAACTAAGAATCGTTTTTGACGATGCAATGAATGAAGAAGCGAGCATGGGAACATGCTCGCTTTTTTATTGGTTTTTCCTTGGATTTTTGCACATTTCTAAGTTCGAACCAAGGCGATGTCACTTCGATAGTGACAAGCTCGTCGACAGTTTATCCACGCCCATCCATGAAGGAATTCAAAAATGATCAAGCCGTCGTGGATTCGATGCGCACGCAACTGAATCCACGGTGATTTAGACTTGACGAAGATTTCATGAACGTATCTTTCCACCACTCTGCTTCATGCAAATTTGACTTCAATGCTAGCCATCCTAAACTAGCAACCGCTCAACCAAGACCACATCGCTCAACGACCTCCTGACAGTCGGATGGGGAACGGGTTGTGCCAAATCGTTGAAAGCAATCGATTCGTGGCCGTCTCTACTGCTTTCACCAATTATTCCGACAGGATGGTACCTGTCGCGGAGGATGAGTGCCAAGACTCTCATTGGCAACGCATGGGATAGGAGCGCGCGTACAGCATGAATCGTGTTGTCGAAACCAATCATGGAATCATTCAGAATGTTCAAAAACTCTTCGCGCAACGGATGGGTTCCGACCGGTTGGAACTCTGGTTTCAAGGCAACGAACGATGGACTCTCGATGGCGAAAGCCTCCAAATCGATTTCGATAATGAATTTCTTGCCGATTGTGTAAAAAGCTTCTGCCTACCCGATTTAAGGGCGGTAGCGGAAGAAGTGCTTGGTACCAAGGCTCGCGTAGGCATTGGCTTTGACGCGTTTCTGCCACAAAACCAGCCGGAAGAAGGGCAATTTCCGAAAATCCACTCGCCCAATCCCCACAATGGAGTGAAACCAGCGGATCCGGTACTTTTGAAACAGTCGCCGGCGATTGATACAGCTAGTTCCTATCGGGCTCAAACTGCTTCAGAATTCCCAGTCCCGATCAAGAGTGGATACCCAACGTCCCGGGAAACGGTGTATCGTGGAGAGAATCAAGAATCAACCACGAAACCTTGGACAGAGAATCGCGCGGGTATGAAGATCGATCATTGGGCAGAATTCATCGATGGCCAATGCAACCGGATGGCAAAAACGGCCGCCGAGATGGTCTTGGAACGCCCTGGCAATCTGACACCTCTGTTGATTCATGGTCCCTGTGGTGTTGGAAAGACGCATTTACTCCGAGCCATCGCCGAACAACTACGATCGCGACATCAACTTCGCCGCGTCATCTATTTGACTGCCGAGCAATTTACGATCGATTTCACCGATTCGGCCCGCGGGTCGGGCTTTGCGAGTTTTCGCAAGAAATATCGTGACGTCGATGCCATGTTGATCGATGACGTTCAGTTCTTTGTCGGCAAAGGCGCGACCCTTATCGAACTGCGCAATACGGTCGACAATTTGATTCGAAGTCAACGACAAGTCATCTTCGCAAGCGATCGTTCGCTCGGTGAACTGGCTGGAATCGGCAGTGAACTCCATGCACGGCTCTCTGGTGGAATGGTCTGTGCACTCGATCCACTCGATGAATCGTGCCGTGTTTCGCTCCTTCAAAGACTTTGTGATCGCTATTCGGTATCGATTCGACCAGCAACCGTCGAGACTCTGGTACGACAAAGCTCTGGAGATGCCCGCTTGTTGCATGGATTAGCGTTTCGCATCTTAACCGCTCAACGTTCGATGGGTCGTTCGCTTACCGAAGCCGAAGTCCTCGAAAGTTGTCAAGAATTGCTTCGCGCAAGCCAACCCGTCGTTCGCATGTCCGATATTGAACGAGCCGTTTGCGATGTCTTTGGATTGGAGCCTAAGAGCCTTCAAGCCAAGTCGAAAGTCAAGACCGTTAGTCAGCCCCGCATGTTGGCTATGTTTTTGGCCCGCAAGTATACGCGAGCGGCCTACTCGGAGATTGGACAGTTCTTTGGCAATCGGCAACATAGCACCGTGATCTCGGCTCAGAAAAAGGTCGAAGATTGGTTGCAGGCCAATGAGTCGATGGATCATAGCCGTGGTTCGGTGAGCGTCCGCGAAATGATTCGCAACCTGGAAGCGACCTTACAAGTGGGTTAAACCCAAGCGTCCGATTTTTCTCTTCTCCTCGGACGCCGATTTCCTGCAAGGCATAGAACACCGCAAAGCTTGGAGACTTACTATGAGTGCTCCTACTAAAGAAGGCATTCCTGTGTTCTAATAGTCGCCTCAGGATTGGCTTGAAAACGGATGGATTTTCGAACATCCATCCGCATCTCGAATATCTCCGTAAACTTGGCTTTCGTCTTTGGAAAGTTGAAGATCTCGCAATGAACGTGCAAGAGTATGACTTGGTAGTGGTTGGCGGTGGACCTGCTGGTTACGTTGCGGCGATTCGCGCCGCTCAATTGGGAATGTCTGTGGCCTGTATCGATGAGAATCCCAAGTTTGGTGGAACGTGCTTGAGGGTGGGCTGCATTCCCAGCAAGGCATTGCTTGAATCGAGCCACATCTATCATGACACCTGCAAAGGATTGAGCGTTCATGGCATTCAAGTGGGACAAGTCCAATTGGATTTGGCCGCGATGATGAAACGCAAAGATCAAATTGTTCAAACGCTCACAGGTGGTATCGATCTTCTTTTCAAGAAGAACAAAGTCGTTGGTGTTTCGGGACAAGCCAAGCTCGTTGAACCAGATACCGTTCTTGTCACAGGCGGCACCGAAGATCGTCGTGTTCGTGGCAAGCGGGTTCTCCTCGCCACAGGGTCGCGACCTGCCTCGATGCGAGGCGTTGAAGAGGATGGTGTTCGCATTGGAAATAGTACGGCTGCGTTGAGTTTTCCGGAAGTTCCGAAACGACTCGTTGTGATTGGTGGAGGTTACATCGGCCTCGAATTGGGAAGCGTCTGGAAGCGATTGGGTTCGGAGGTCATCGTACTTGAAGCCATGGATCGCATTTTCCCTGGCATCGATGCCGAAATTGCTCAATTGGCCCAACGCATCTTCACTCGTCAGGGACTTGAGTTTCGACTTGGCAGTTGGGTGGAACATGCCAAAGTTCAAGGCGACAAATGCGTCGTTCAGTGCAAAGGGGCCGAACCGATCGAATGCGATCGCGTGCTTTTGTCGACCGGCCGCATCCCCAATTCCTCTGGCATCGGACTGGAAGGGGTTGGTATCGAAACAGATAAACGAGGTTTCATTCCCGTCGATGCCCAGTTCCGCACTTCGGTTCCTTCCATCTATGCGATCGGTGATCTCATCGGCGGCGCCATGCTCGCTCACAAAGCCATGGAAGAAGGCATTGTCTGCGTCGAAAAAATGTGCGGCATCCATTCGCACGTAAACTACGACTGCATCCCCGCTGTCGTGTATACCCATCCCGAGATCGCCATGGTGGGCAAGACCGAAGAACAGTTGAAGGACGCCAAAGTCGAATATCGCAAAGGTATCGGCATGTATGGCGGCAACGGAAGAGCTCGGACACTCGGAGATATCGAAGGTCGCGTCAAAATATTAGCGGATGCTAAGACCGACCGCGTTCTCGGAGTCCACATCTTGGGTGCGCGGGCTGGGGATATCATCGCCGAAGCTGCCGCGGCCATCGAGTTCGGCGCAAGTAGCGAAGATATCGCTCGCACTTGCCATGCACACCCAACTCTATCCGAAGTGATGCATGAAGCGGCCTTGGCCGTCGACTCGCGTTCGATCCACTCGGCCTAACCAAGCGTTTTTATCTCGCCTACGGAATCGTCACATGCGTCAAAGCACGGGCCTCGTCTTCTGCGCGTTCGTACTCGTAACGATGGTATCTGCGGATCGCCTCTGGGCTCAACCTGCGAGCGATCCCCCTTTTTCGAACCTGAAGACGGTGGCCGAGTCCTCCGAGTTTCGATCGACTTCCCTCGAAAAGGACGTCGAAAGCTTTCTGAAGGCGCTCGATGCTTCCCCCCACGCCAAGCTTCAGACGATCGGAGCCACCTGCGAAGGAAGACCGCTGCACGCGTTGGTCGTTTCCAAAGACGAGACAACACTCAAGCTGCCTCTTCCTTCGAGTGACCCGCGTCTCGTCATCGTTATCATTGCCAACATTCATAGTGGAGAATGCGATGGCAAAGAAGGCTTGCTGGCGTTGTTGCGAGATTCGCTAAAAGATCTACCTAGCGACTGGGCTGAAAAACTCGTCATCGTGGCCATCCCCAACTTCAATGCCGATGCGAACGAACGGGTTGGATTGCTTCATCGCCCAGGCCAAGTGGGCCCCATTGCGGGCATGGGCCTTCGCGAAAATGCACAGAACCTCGATCTCAATCGGGACTTCATCAAACTGGAAACTCCCGAGGTGCGATCGTTGATTCAATCGATTGCACGCTACCAAGCAGATGTTCTGATCGATGCCCACACCACCAATGGCTCGCTCCATCGCTATCCATTGACCTACGATATCCCGCACAATCCCGCCACACCCGAAGTTCTCACAAACTGGCTTCGCTCTCAGTTCTTGCCTGAAGTGGCAGGTCGCATGCGAAACGAAGGCATGGAAACCTTCTACTATGGAAATTTCGATCGTGAACATCGTCGATGGGAAGGCTACGGCTATGAACCTCGCTATAGCACCGAATATATGGGGATGCGAGGTCGTATCGGCATCCTCGCAGAATCCTACTCCTACGCTTCGTATCAAACGCGAGTAGAAGCCTCGTACTTGTTTATTCAAAACTGCTTGAAGAGTTTGGCCGACCATTCGCATGAACTCAAAGCGATGTTTCGCCAAATCGACTCGCGACTATCTCAGGATCATCAGCGAGTTTGCATCCGTGGTGAGCTATCGACGGAAACCGAAAGTGTCAAAGTCCAAGGATACGCGTATGCTGAAGGCGATACGCTTGCGAAAGAACAGGGACGAAAGTTTCCTTCTCCAGCCGATAAAGATCGCGTCGACGCTCTACTGAAGAAAGATTATCAAGTCGAACTGGTGAATCGCTATCGATCCTCACTCGATGTCGAAGCACCGCATGCGTATCTCATTCCTTACCAACTTGCCTGGGCCGTCGAACGTCTTCGACTCCATGGCATCCAGATTTGGAAGAGCGATGACATACAAAAAATACATCCCACCAACATTTTTCAATCGAAGGTAACTCGCCTACAAACCGAGCCTTTTCAGGGCTTATCCTTGGTCAAGGTACAAGCGGCAAAGCCTGACCCAATCGATTCGATTCGAGGATCTTTTTACATCGTACCAACGTCACAACCTTTAGGCCCATTGGCTTGCTATTTACTCGAAGCGAATGCGGACGAGAACCTCGCGACTTGGGGATTCTTGGAAGGATTGCTGGAAGAAGGCAAACCGTATCCCATTCTACGATGCGAAGGAAAAATCGATCTCAGTCTCGCTATCCCAGTGACTGAAACATCCAAAACCGAAAAGCTGGTACTGGAAACACTGTTCCATCCCAAGCGTCCCATGCAATGGGATGCTGGACCTATTCCGAATGTACGCTGGCTACCCGATACGACCGAATATCTTGCCGAGAAGAACGGACAAATGTTCGCCATCGATGCAGCCTCGGGATCGATGCGAACATGGGATCGACTTCGAAAATGGCGTGATTCCTTGGCCAAGCATCCAGATTTCGCGGAACCCGCATCGCGTTTAGGAATCGTCAAACTCGAGTCCTTCGATTCGACCTTTCGCTGGGCTCCCTTTCTGTACCGAAATGACGTTTACCTTTTTGATGCCGAACGCGACTCGCTCAACAAGCTGACCAACTCGCCTCAAGTATCCAAATCGCTCCCTACGGTATCAAGCGATGGTCGATGGATGGGGTACGTTGCCAACAATGATCTCTTTGCGGTCGATCTACAAACCCAAGAGCAGTGGAGGGTTACCGAGGATGGATCCCCAACCGTTTTCAATGGTTATCTCGATTGGATCTATCAAGAAGAGATCTATGGCCGCGGTAATTTCCAGGGATACTGGTTCAGTCCCGATGGCAATCGCATCGCCTTCATGAAATTGGAAGAGAAGGATGTGGCCAAATACTGGGTCAGCGATTCCTCAACGGTTCCTGCGCAATGGGAAGAGACTCGCTACCCCAAACCCGGTGCCCCCATGCCGCGTGCTTCGTTATGGGTCGCCAATCTTAAAGACCGAAAAGTAGAACAAGTCGACCTCAATCAACCCGCAGAAGATCTCCTCATATGCCGCGTTCACTGGGAGAACGACGGAATCAAGCTCAACCTTCAATTGCAGAATCGCGATCAAACGCAACTTCGATTACTGCAGTGGAATGTGATGGATCGCCAAGGAACGACCTTGCTCGAAGAGAAAGGTAAGGCATGGATCGATATCATCGATCAACCGCGATGGATCTCTGCGGACGAGTTTCTTTGGGTGAGCGATCTGCCAACCGGCCGACGTCATCTGTATCGAGTCCAACCGAGTACGGGAAAACGAGTCGCTCTCACACAAGGAGAGTGGGACATCGATAAAGTCCTACTTGTAGATCCACAAAAGAATGTCTGGGTTACAGGAAATCAGTCCAGTCCCATCGAAACCCAGTTGTATCGAATCGACCTTGCGAGTAGCCAACTCACCCAGGTCACCCATACCCAAGGAACGCATCGTATATCCCTTCATGCGTCGGGCAAATTTTATGCCGATGCGATCACCGGGTTTGAAACCCAGCCCAATGTTTCCATTCGCAATCGTGATGGTCAATTACTGCGGATGGTGGTTGTCCCCAAATCGGATCGCCACGCCACATTGGATTTGTCCATTCCAACGTATCAAACCGTCCAAGCTCGCGATGGTGCCTCCCTTCAGAGTCTGCTTTGGCTACCATCATCCGTCGATCCCAAGGCTTCTTCGAAAAAGATCCCTGTGTTGCTTCATGTCTATGGCGGTCCACGAAACCCCACCGTCAAAAATCAATGGCGAATGGATTCTCAACTTTGGCATCCCTATCTGACGCAACAAGGAATCGCAGTCTTCCAATGCGACAATCGATCGTCACGAGGCAACGGTAGCCGAGATACTTGGGGAGTGCACCGCGAGTTTGGTAAGATCGAACTTCAGGATCTCGAGGATGCTGTACGCTGGTTGCACCAACAGCCATGGGTGGATCGCGAACGAATCGCCATTTGGGGATGGAGCTACGGCGGTTATTTTACATCGTATGCGTTGACCCATACCGATCTATTCTGTGCTGGAATCGCAGGAGCACCGGTCACCGACTGGCGCAATTACGATTCCATTTACACCGAACGATACATGGGATTGCCTCAACAGAATACAGCCGGCTACGCAGCGTCCTCGGTCGTAGAGAAGGCAGGGCAATTGCATGGAAAGTTGCTTCTGATTCATGGTGAACAGGATGACAACGTGCATATCGCCAATACCTATCAGTTTGCCTATGCACTTCAGAAAGCCGGCAAGCCATTTGAGATGATGGTTTATCCCAAAAACCGTCACTCAGTTCAGGACCCAGAGCAAAAACTGCACATGTATCAAACCATGACAGATTTCTTGCGGCGCAATTTACTAGATCCAAAGCCATAGAATTCCTCAGCCATCCATAATCGACGAGGCTTTACCCATCACACATTACGGCTGCGAACAACCGATCTACAGTGAGCATCGCAAGTCGCTTTCATCAAGCCCGAAGGTCGCGCACCGCTCATCATCTAGCCAAGCTAACACACCACTTACTCCGGTATTCTCGCCCCGCCACGGATGGCCCGTGGCGATAGGAACCGCAAGCGGGGAGAGGGGCGGGGGTGAGGGGCAATAGACCCAAGAGTTACCGAACCAACTACGATGAGCAACAAGACACTGGCCATCAGCGGAGGCGCCCGCTACGGCTGAGGCCAGCCGCACTACCATTTCAAACGGCTAGAAGACAACTCATCTCGTTTGAACATCTTGCAGCATGTCGCAAGTCGCTATCATTAAGCCCGAAGGTCAGCGCACCGCTCATCACCTAGCCAAGCTAACACACCACTTACCCGCTATTCTCCCCTCGCCCCGCCACGGATAGCCCGTGGCGATAGGAGCCGCAAGCGGGAGAGGGGCGGGGTGAGGAGCAATAGACCCAAGAGTTAACAAACCAACTACGATGAGCAACTAGAAACTGGCCATCAGTGGAAGCGCCCCTACGGCTGAGGACAGCCGCACTACGGTTTCAAACGGCTAGAGGACAACTAATCTCGTTTGCACATCTTGCAGCACGTCTCAAGTCGCTTTCATCAAGCCCGAAGTTCAGGGCACCGCTCATCATCTAGCCAAGCTAACACACCACTTTCTCCGGTATTCTCCCCTCGTCCCGCCACGGATGGCCCATCGCGATAGGAACCGCAAGCGGGGAGAGGGGCGGGGGTGAGGGGCAATAGAACCAAGAGTTAACGAACCAACTACGATGAGCAACAAGAAACGGGCCATCAGTGGAAGCGACCCTACGGCTGAGGACAGCCGCACTACGGTTCGTTCGAACGTAGAGACTCTGTCGATGCCTAAGCATGCCAAGACGCCTCTCGAAAACGGTTTGCAGTGGTTTAGTGCGATAGAGAAAACCTGAAGAAAACGCCATTCTCGACGATTTCAGCCCCCACCCGTTCCCCACTCAGAGTCCGTCCTCAACTTGCTCTGTATCGTTGTTAACGTCTCTTATCTTAGGGAGTACTACAACAATATCGACCTGATGATGATCCAGGGGCATGACTTCCTACCGGCCGTGGGCATCTTAGAGAAGTCGTTAATGCAGTACTTGCGAGTCGTGCCCCATCGGACCACTCCGCAGGCAAGTAGCGTTCTCATGAAGTGTGATCGTTCGAATCGAGCGATTGGACTTTTCTTACGTAGACGCGGCTCGAACACACAAAGAATCGTTCGGCTCTGGAGTCGATGATACTGGTTGGCCAGACTACGACTGCAATTCAGCCAATAACCACTGGACCCACGAGAGTTGACTCGGCCAGCGACATCGTATGGTCCGCTCCAGAATTCACAACAATTCGCCCATCACACCGAAAAGAGCTCTAAATCTCTACCGTCTCAATTCGGCCCGTAGCAATCAACTTTTGGGGAGCAGACCACTGTGCTTGTTGGATTTCGTCGAACGCTCACTTCAAGACGGCGATCGCAACTCTTGAAAAAGCGATTGTGAAAATCAGCGTCACTAGCTGAAAGGTAGTAAAAGCGAGCATGAAGATCAACACTTGTCTTGCCTCTGATGGAAATGGAATTGCTTCGCGGATAGGTTAGCATAACCATTCCAGAGGAGTGTATCCATGAATAAGCGTCGAACATTTACAGCGGATGAGAAGGCAGCAATCGTTCGTCGACATCTTTGGGACAAGGTCCCGGTGAGCGATCTCGCCCAAGAACACCAGGTTCAACCGAGCCAGATTCACAATTGGGTCAACCAGGCCAAGCAATCGCTCGACAAGCTCTTCGATCGAGCACCAGGTCGACCAGCTGCTCCGCGTACTGACTCGAAAGATCAAGAGATCGCGAAGCTCAAGGCCAAGCTCGCACAGAAGCACGAAGTGATCTCGGAACTCATGGAGGAGAATGTCAAAGCAAAAAAAGCCAATGGGGACCTTTGAAAGGTGTCTGGGTTCCCCACGATATCCGCGATCGTGTCGTTGACTACATGACGTATTGGGTAGAACGAACAGAACTTCCCCAAGGGCAACTGCTTAAGTGGGCAGAGCTTGCGACCAGCAAGTTCTACACCTGGAAAGATCGCTATGGTCATGCCAATGATCACAACGGCAAGATCCCGCGCGACTGGTGGCTGGAAGAATGGGAGAAGCAAGCGATCATCGCTTACCATGACCAACATCCACTGGAAGGTTATCGACGCTTAACATTCATGATGCTCGACGATGACATCGTGGCAGTGAGTCCAAGCTCGACCTATCGCGTGCTCAAAGCGGCTGGTCGACTGGATCGCAGGCCGGTGTCACCGAGCAAGAAGGGGACAGGCTTCGTACAGCCAGAAAACCCGCATAAACATTGGCATGTTGACGTTTCGTACTTGAACCTTGGAGGTACGTTCTACTTTTTGATTTCAGTGCTCGATGGTAAGAGCCGATTCATCGTTCATTGGGAGATCCAGCCAACGATGAAAGAGTCTGACATCGAGATCGTCGTGCAGCGAGCTCTTGAAAAGTACCCTGATGCTAAGCCGAGAATCATCAGTGATAACGGACCGCAGTTCATCGCTAAGGACTTCAAGGAGTTCATTCGTGTAACCGGTCTCAGCCATGTGCGTACGAGCCCATACTATCCACAGAGCAATGGCAAGCTCGAACGATTCCACGGTACGCTTAAACGCGAGTGCATCAGGCCCGCTGAACCAGCTACGCTTGAGAAGGCCAACAGCTTGGTGAAAGACTTCGTTCACCATTACAACCATGTTCGGTTGCACAGTGCCATTGGCTATGTAACGCCGAACGATTGCTTGCTTGGCCTGACCAGTGAGATACATGCAGAGCGCGATCGCAAACTTGAAGAAGCTCGCGCGCGACGCAAGCAGGCGAGAGCGACGAGTTCACAAGTTGCTTGAGTCCAGAGTAACAATTAAAACAGAGGTGGCTTCGCTGAAGGGTAAGGCTCTGCAGAGGTGCAACCTGAGCGTCATCGAAGTCCAAAGTCGGGAAATGTGAGTGGCTTCACAAGCTTGGAGCCACTCACACCCATTTCCCGATTTTGCTCATATGCGATAAACCTTCGCCGCACGATGCGGCGATCTTCCTGGCTGGATGCCTTTCCAGTGCCGCTAATTCACCCGCGACCTTTCCAATTGCCGTTGAACCAAGACACACTGAATCATCGAATTTGCATTTTGAAGCGAATGTCAATATAGAAGTAATGGCAATCGCATTTATCAATCGAAAAATCGACGACAACGAATAGGCACCCCCATCACTCAGAGACTTAGATGTTGCCGCTAATGCTGGAGCAATTAAAAGTAGAACGTTGACACATCGTATGCACAGAAATCGAGTTGGCAAGTCTTGTATGACTTGATCTAACAGGGGAGCAATAACGATGGGAAGCCCCAAGTAAAGAATCGCGAAAACCGCAATCACCTTGGCGAGGCCCCATAACTTGATCGCATACGACAAGATGGCAAAGACAAATATGACCATGAACACCCTTACGAATGCAAAATGCTGAGGCTGCCCAGGTGTGATGCCGAATCTCTCATCGAAAAAAACAAAACAAATTGAAGTTGCGAAAGCATTTGAGGCAAGAGTTTCAGTAATTCGATGCTTTTTGTATACAGCCGTTCGCTGAACTCCGGTCGAATTCGTACTCATACTGTCTTGCCTATCAGTCTAAGGCATGTCACATTCCACACCATTACCGGTCAGAGTGAAACATCTTCAATTCCTAGAGCATAGTTGCATTTTGTCATGGCATTTGACAATTCACTTGGATCACCACGCACGATCGGTTTTGCTTCCTGCAGATCGTATCGCAATACGAGATGCCCGTCATCTATACAAAACCTCAACGATCCTCGATTTTCAATCTCGAAAGTTCGCTTATGTATGGGAAGCATGAGCCAAACTTGTCTATAGGTCGGATCATTTATGTGAAGTAGAAAGAAAGGTGGCGCGAGCTCAATTCGTACATGCGCATTGGAGAACGTTATTCGTTCGCTCCCAGGGTTTATCGTGAAAACGATTATTGATGCGAGTATTGGAACGAACAATACGTTAATCAATACCATTACCCACCACCATTCAAATTCGAGCGCATACAAAATGGTGAATTCAACCGATAAGGCGAGTAGCAAGGAAATCCAACAACCTTTCAAGTCGATTTCGAAGCGATTTACGCTCCATGATACTGTTTGGTATCCTTCATCATGGCAAAGTTTCACTGATCCAATCAATATTTCATTCAAGGTAGGAAACACTCCTCCTAATTCGCTAGCGATTGCGGAAACGATAAATCGCAATCTACGTCAATGAAACTCGCGATTAAAAAAGTGGCAAGTCAAATCGACCGTCGAACAACTCGATTTCGCCACAAAACATATTACTAATGGCACATGCACTTCCGCTAATGCTCCGCGTGCACATTCCCATTTTAGGAGGCGCTACTTACGTTTCACCATATAGGTCTCCTGAACCTTACTCCGGTATTCTCCCCTCGCCCCGCCACGGATGGTCCATGGCGATAGGAACCGCAAGCGGGGAGAGGGGCGGGGGTGAGGGGCAATAGACCCAAGAGTTACCGAACCAACTACGATGAGCAACCAGACACGGGCCATCAGTGGAAGCGCCCCTACGGTTGAGGACAACCGAACTACCGTTCGTTCGAAGGTGGAGACTCTATCGATGTCTCGAAAATCACCCTCACAACATTACGATTAAGCGATCTGCCGTGTCGCAATGAGGCTCAAGAAGCATGCCAAGAGGCCTCTCGAAAACGGTTTGCAGTGGTTTAGTGCGATAGAGAACACCTGACGAAATCGCGATTCTCGACGATTTCAGACTCCACCCGTTTTCCGCTCACAATCCTTCCTCACCACAGTCCTCTTCGTTGTTATCGTCTCTTAACCTTAGGGACGACGCTTGAGTCGCACTTCAGCACTCGCTTCTTTAAATCGCTTTCCTTCAATTCCAAAATCGCATCTTTTGAATCAACGAATCTCTGAACAAGGAGAAGCTTCCGTGGATTTTCAAAATGAAGAATCCCTCGGAAGTCTGGCGGAGCTTCTTTGTGCAATCGTTTCGGGGCTTGATTGTAAGCTCTTAATATCAGATCAGGTTTTTCATCATCCATTTGACGTTTGAGGTCTATTTCAACCCATCCATCGGGCGTCGCGATGATTGCAAATTCGTCTCCAATCATGCGAATCGGGTAGTCCGAAAAGAGATTTCCACCGCCACCCCAATTTGCAAACTTCCACGTGTAGGAATGTTGTTCCTGAACTTCCCAATCCTTCAATCGCGACACGCCAATTGCAATTTCAGACAATGTGGGTCTTTCACCAGAATCGTAGCGGAATTCACATGATACCAATATCGATCCATCTTTCGACAGGTTGGCTCCAACGAACGATGGATCATCGATTAGCTTTTGATAACTTGCGATTCTATGAGCCTTCATTTCACCCAGAGGCTCGATCAACAACGCAGTTATCTCAAAATCGTTCATTCCTACTTGATTAGTAATCAAGACGCAGTCTTTCAACGTAGAACTCAGCATGCGTGGCGGTAGGCCATGGTAATATGCATTTTGCGAGTATGAATTAATTTGCTCGAATTGGACTGTTTTTTTGTCCTCTGAAAGTAGAAGTCTGCCATGAATCACTTCAAGCACGATCTTTGAGGACTCAAAGTCTGTATTACTCTTCATAAAACAGATTCGTTGACTATCCAGTGCCAATAAACTTGGATCGGTCAAGTTAGAAACAATGCTCCCAATTTCATCGCAGTTGATAGCGTGTTTATCAGGTTTTGGGATTCCTGCATAAAGAACGTACTTTCTTACCTGCCTCAAATCACCGAATATAATCTCGTAGCCAACTACCAGTTGATCATCAACTGTTTGCATTTCATTCAGCAAAGGACTGATTTCAAAGTCCTCAAAACGACCATTCCCTTCAGCTTCCGAATACCTTGAAACCAATGATCCATGAACTAACCAAAAATCACTTGCATTTACAGAAAGTCGAGCGTAGTTCGAGTTCGGATTTAGCTTCGAACTTTCGCGATTACATGAAACGCAGCTAACCATCAGGATCAGCAGAATCGAAAACGGTAAGAATGATTTCATTGGATTCGCCGTCGTGGAGGAAACCGCGTTGGAAACACTGCGGAATTTCTTCTAAGATTTTCCATGGCCTTCCTAATCAATCGTCACATCACTTCCTTATCTAAATCTGCAGAGCTCATTTGGTCTGCTACGCAAAAACCGATCCGGGAGTTATGAAAGGGACCGTGCTGTTCGGGCCCCTGTTTGTGAACTTCTAAGAACTCACCATAAAACATTCCCATCAAATCAGTTGAAGTCGCTTTCCCTCACAAACGAGTACACTGTGAGCAGCCTGGCCAAATTCGGAAGCTACACTAGCAGGAACTGAACCTAGTTCATTCATTGCCAGTTCGAAACACTCTCTGGAATCGCCATCGAACAAATCTTGACCAGTAAACCGAACGTGACTTGTCGATTCCGACTGCACCAGTCTTACACCCTCTATGATGAACTTCGCCAACTCCATGTTTTTTGGCGCGATTTCGATCGCTATTCGAATAAGCACAAGGAGGCTCCCCATTGACTCAACAATGAGTAGAAGGACCGTCAACAGTCCAGTAGTCACGTTTCCCTCAACTAAATCCCTGAGTGCTTCCTTAGCAAAACGTACCAGAATAGCACGGGCAGTTTCGTCATTCCGACTAATATGTGCCCAGTGGGATGCACAATTTGTCGCTTCACTCGACAATTCACAAACGCTCCCGAGGCCCTTCAATACCGACTCAAATACCAACGATGCCTCGAAAATACGACCGCTTGCAAGGAGCTGATTTCCCTTAGAAATCATCTCCCTTTCTGTACTCTCATTCAATTTCAATTTCCCGCGATCAAATTGGGCAACATCGCACGACAACTTCCTCCTAAAACCTTCGGAGCTCTGCCTTGCGACAACGCGCTCCACTCAGGCTTTCTACGCATGACCAGGAGCTCTTGCTACTTTTTTAGATATCGTCGAGGACAACCGTACTACGGTCGTATCGCGATTACGGTTAGGACAAAGTTGAGGACAACCGCACTACGGTGGCAGTGAGAGCACGGCTGAGGATAACCTCACTACGGTGGATTCGAGTCGCTCCCAGGAACGTCGAACCCACCGAAAGTCACGAATGCAATTTTTAGACGATGGTCACCGAGCTACCAGCCCATGACCATGTTGGATTCGATGACGCGCCGTGCTTTATCGAGATCGGTCCCGGTTTCATTCATATAGAGCCGAATGGCGTGAACTTTATCGCCAGCTGATTTTGACAAACAGTCTCGCGCGACCGAACAAATATCGATACTATGGTTGGAAATCCCCAGAGCACCTTTGGAAATGACCCACGTGTCGCGAGGACGCTTTGTGAGCCGCACCACCCGATCATTCGGGTAGGCATCGCTCAAAACGTCGCGAGCCGCATTTTCGTCTTGAGCCCAAGTGATAATAATATGTGCGTCGGTTTCTACCTCAAAAAGCGGCATGATCGAAAACCTCCTGCCGAAACGAGAGAACAACCTTAGGGATTACACCTGAATACGATCGTACCAATTGGGGACGGGGAAGCAAGGAACTTATGTCAACGGAAATGGATTTGTCTTCCAACCATCCCCCCGCCACACGCAAGACCCAATGGCCCCAAACCCAGTGGCCCAAGATCGTCATCATGATTCTCATTATAGGGGCTGTTATCACTCCTGTTTGGCTCCCACTCGAAATTGCAAAATGGTATGTGGCAGCAGCCGATAACGCACTCCGCGTTCAGAATCTAGAATTATCTCAGGATCGCCTTGCCCGAGCGTCTCATCACGCCCCGACGATCGTCGATACATCGGACTATCGAATCATCCAAGCCAAAATCTTCGCGCTTGCAGGAGACGCCGATTCCGCCATTCAAGTTCTATCCCGAATGGTTCAAGATCGAAATGCCGACGCTGTTCGCGTTGGACTCCAACTCAGCGACTTCTTTCAAGCGACTGGCGATTTTGGGCGTGCATTGACGACCTTTCAATCGGCCATGAAACTGGTAGATGATCCCAACGCGATTCAACTGAATGCGCATGCCTACCTTCGCGCTCTCGCTGTCCAAGAACTCGACCAAGCATTGAAAGATATCGATCGAGCTCTTCGAGACTATCCGGACGAGGCGAGTTTTCTCGACACCAAAGCGTGGGTACTTTACCGCTTGAAGCGTTACGAAGAAGCGAAGCCGCTCATGGAACAAGCACTGGCCAAGCAGATCGATTCCCTTCGAAACGCAGGGAGCTTCGTCGGCCTCGATCCGCTTGATCTGGTCGCCAAAGAAGATCCTTCGCAACCCCAGGCAGAGATCGACCTATCGGCCGAACTCACCGAAGAGCGTCAAAAAGAGGCAGCCGCGACTCGTAAAGAGATGGAGAAACTGATTCAAAAGGCGCCCGGTAATGATCGACGCGCCGTTCTCGTTCGCAAGGTTTTCGGGCTCTTCCAGGTCGCCGTGCTCCGCTATCACATGTCGGAGATTTATCAGGCTCTGGGTAATGAGAAAGAGGCCCAGTTGCAATGGAATTGGCTTTTTTACTACGGCCTGGATGACGCAGAAATCCTTCACTGATCCGACGCTTCACCAAACGTATTCAGAGACAGATCTTTTGCGAGCGAAGGGCTAAGAATCCGATGGCAACGGCTACGAATGCAACGATCGCCCATTGCGTTTGATTCATGTGCACGATCGCATAGTCGATGTTCTTGATCAACGACGACAAGTGTTCCCAGATCATTTCCACAATCGTGTCCCCAACGTTATTGAAGGTATGCGAGCGAGAGCGAGTAACCGTTGACCGATCCTGACGCGTCCCTATGCGATGGCCCTTCTCCATCCTGGAAAAGTAGGATGATTCAACGCGCCAGTGCTAAAAATCGGGCAGATTCACAGAAGAATGGTAAGAATGACCTTCGCGCAGGGCGAATATTCGGCAAAATCCTACCCTCAGCAATCAATGCCCAGGTGGGCATGAGGGATCTGTCTCCCTCTTTGCGAGTGACGGACGCAAAGACACCCAATCTAGCCAGCTAGGCTACGGCAGGGGAGAGCATGATCGACCGGTAAGTGAGAATCCGTCCGTAATTGGTAGAGGATTGAAGGATGGCTCTTCAGCGTACATTGGTACTTCTTAAGCCTGACTGCGTCGAACGACGCTTGATCGGTGAGATCATCGGTCGATTTGAAAACAAAGGTCTTAACATCGTTGCCATGAAAATGCTGCGAGTCACCCCTGAACTCGCCAAGCAACACTATGCCGAACACGTCTCCAAGCCTTTCTATAAGAGCTTGGAAGACTTCATTACGTCGTCACCTATCGTTGCCATGGCGATTGAAGGACTCGAAGTGATTCGGGTTGTTCGAGACATGCTCGGCGCAACCAGTGGTCTCAAAGCAGCACCAGGCACCATTCGCGGCGATTTCAGTAGCTCCCGCCAAATGAACCTCGTACATGCTTCTGATGGAGAAGAAGCAGCGGCTCGCGAATTGAACCTCTATTTCAAGGCAGAAGAACTTTGCGATTACAATCCAGTACTCACGGGAAGCTTCCGCGCTTCTGACGAGTAACTTCCGTGCGATAGCAGTCCTTTCCAGATTGCATCGCAAACGAATAGCATTCACTTAGAGCTTGCGTTGATTCCCAATCGATGCAAGCTCTTTGCATTGAACCACCCTTCTGGGCACAGTCCTCGTTCATGATTGGATTTTCAACCACAATCGCAACTGAGGTCCGAATGCAATGGAAAGCTGAAGCACCATCTTTCCTCCATGGCCATACCATGCAACCAGCTTTACAATAAATGGTTTCAAGAGATCCACCTAGCCGCATTAGAAGCGGCGAATGATTCAGAGGGCACCATGTCCGAGAAGCCTCGCATTCTCATCCAGCTAGATCCTGATAAACACGCCAGCGCATTCGACGGAGTCGTGGCTATCGACGCGGGTGTCCACCACCTCTTTCAGTATGATTCCGTTGCCAAAGAAGATGTTCGCAACATCGTCCATGGCGCCATCTTCACTCGCGGAGTCGATACACTTCATTCCACCGCCATCTTTGTCGGTGGTTCCGATGTCGCCAAAGGTGAACAGATATTTCAAGAGGCTGTTCAATCCTTTTTCGGCCCGATGCGAGTCTCGGTCATGCTCGATAGCAATGGAGCCAACTCAACGGCGGCTGCAGCGATTCTCTGTATGGAGAAGCATATGCCGCTTGCTGGAGCGAGCTTGTTTGTGGCGGCAGCCACCGGCCCAGTCGGTCGTCGCGTATGCCGCATGGCTCTTTCCTTAGGGGCGAAGGTCTACGCTCATTCGCGTAAGCAAGAACGCGCCGAGCACTTGCGATCTGAATTAGGAAAGCAAGATCAATGCGTTGCGGTGGGTGACGACCATCGCCATCAAGTGGAGGAAGCCTTGTCCGCTTCAACTGCCATCATCGCTTGCGGCGCCGCTGGGATCCAACTTTGGACTGCCGATCAACTCAGTTCCATTGGTAAGAACCTCGCGGTAGCCGTCGACCTCAATGCTGTTCCGCCCGCCGGTCTAGAAGGTATCAAAGCGACCGACAAAGCTGTTAATCGCAATGGACGTATCGATTTCGGCGCACTCGGAGCTGGAGGCCTCAAAATGAAGATTCACAAGGCGGCCATTGCCAAGCTCTTCGCAAGCAATTCGCAAATTATCGACGCCGAACAGATGCTCGAAATCGGGCGAACCCTCTAGTCCTCCTATGGACAAGGTTCATTCTTCCCAAAAAAGAAAGGGACTTGCTTTCGCAGTCCCTTTTTCATTTTTTTCAAATCGCGTTGTCGACTTGGATCGATTGAGCGTCGGCTATCGCGGACGAGCACTCACCTTGACCGAATTGCGAGCGGCATCAAGCGCGGCCTTCAAAGCTGCATCTTGATCATGATTCTTAAAGTCGACCAGGTGACTTCCATCTGTTCCCTTTGCGGCGACGACAGCATCGAATCCCACCTTATTGCTAGTAACCGTTTCCACGCGGATATCGGGATCAACACCCCGCAACGCAATCGGGTGTCCAAGGGGTGAAAAGAACTTGGAAACCGTCAATCGCAAGCCGCCTGCGGCAGTGTCCGTGTGGAAGAGTCCCTGAACACTTCCTTTGCCATAGCTTGTCGAACCAACCAGCGTTCCACGACGATGGTCGCGAATCGCACCTGCGAAGATCTCGCTGGCACTGGCGCTGTCTTTGTCGATCAGCACGACTAGAGGAACGTCCCAAGTCTGAGGCTCTCGTGCAAGGTAGTTTCGATTTTCGTTCCCATTGCGACCGCGAGTAGTAACAATTGCGCCTTGGGTCAAGAATCGATCCGCGACTTCTACCGCTGCGTCCAACAATCCACCTGGATTGCGTCGAAGATCGATGATCAGGCTCTTCATGCCGCTTCGATTGAGTTTCCAAAGAGCTTGATCCACTTCTGCGATAGTTGTCTTCTGGAAATTGGTTATTCGAATGTAACCGACCCGACTGTCGACATCGATCATTTCGACGGCCGATACACTCGGCACTTCGACGCGGCGACGAGTTACCACGACTTCATTGGGAGATTGTTCACCACGAGCGATGAGCAGTTTCACATCGGAGTTTTCTGGTCCTCGCAGCAAATCAGCAGCTCGCTTGGCAGACACCTCAGCGGTGAGAACATTACCGACTTGGAGAATTCGATCCCCTGTTCGAAGTCCAGCCGCCGATGCGGGGCTTCCATCAAACACTTCGACGATGCGAAGGTCATCTTTTTCAGCCCACAATTCGACCCCCAAACCGATCAAATTGCCTTCGATCTGAGAGAGAACTTCGGAAAGTTCACCCGGGGTCATGTATCCGGAGTAGGGATCCAACAATCCCACGGCTCCCGCCACATATTCATGGATCGTTACGGTTGGGTTCAATCCGATTTGTTTTTGAGCTGCCGTGGCAACGGCAAGTACCATGGCACGCGCTTCCACGCGAGACTTGATGGGACGACCCAAAACCATCTTGTGAACATTGAGACGAAATTGCTCAATGACTTCAGGCTTGGTTTGATTGAGATTCTTGCTCAAGAAATCAGGCTCAGTCAACGCTACTTCAAGGTAAGCGGTGC
>JAXMBN010000020.1:0-108328 GCA_046349875.1 Pirellulales bacterium | reverse complement strand
CGCTCAGAATCCTCTTTCACCTGAAGTCGCGCGATCGGCCAACGGACCAGGAAAACTGGCTCAGTATCAGCAGGGAGGCAATCTTGGATTGGTGCAGGATCTCAACACGGCACCGCGACCTGTGACGACTCCTTTGAGTGTCACTGGTCCCATTTTGCGTTCGCGAGTGATCGTAGGACAAGACACGACCACCATTGATGATCTTGAGATTGAAGGAGGTGTGACGATGATTCGAGATCGAATCTCCGACTCAGCAACGCTCCCTCTCACCATCACCGGCGAGAAGCTCAAGATGAACACGGCCGATGGCGGCATGATGGATGTTCAGATCGTCGGTGCTCCAGCTTTGATTCGACTTGGAAGTGGACATCTCCAAGGTACGGAAGTGCGGTTCAATCAGAAGAGTCAATTGGTATGGATGGACCATCCTGGTTCGCTCACGCTCCCACCAGAGTTTCTTGCAGCCACCGCAGGAGCGACCAGCAAGATGACTTGGATCTCTCCTCCATTGGTAAAATGGAATGGCACGATGACCTTTGATGGAAAGGTAGCAAGGGTCACTGGAGGCGTTAAGATTTCGGGCGACCTCATGAGCGATGAAGAGAATCGATGGGTGATATTAGGTGATGCCGAACAGATGGAAGTCCATTTGACACAGGCCGTTGCCATGGGGCAGCCGAGTATGGCACCCAGTGAAGTAGACAAGGTGGTTCTCAAGAACAATGTGGACCTGCGAGCCTTATCTTCGGATCCCACTGGTCAGATTGAGAAATCTCGCGAACGATTGTCGGTGCCCGAATTAACGTTCAACATGAAGCAACAAACAATGTTGGGGGCTGGGCCAGGTTGGTTGCGGTCGCGAAGGATCGGCCAAAACGGATCCGTGTTCGGTTCACATCCATTGCATTGTCTTCATCTCACCTTTCTCGGCAGCATGCAAGGTAACTTTGCCAAAGGGGAGGTCGAGTTCATCGATCACATCGAAGCGCTCTATGGACCGATTCGCCAATGGGATGATGTGCTCGATGTCAATCAACTCAAGAGCCTCGTACTCGATCAGACATTGATGACCTGCGACAAACTCAAAATCTTCAGTACATCCGACTTGAGTTGGAATCGAAACATGGCGGGACCAGGCAATCAGGCCTGGGAACTAGCTGCCTCTGGTAAAGTCACCATCGATTCGATGACGTCCTCTGGAGAATTGAAAGTGTCTGCTCCAGAGGTTCAGTATGCAGGTTTACAGGAACTCCTGCGTATCTATGGTAGCCCTCACGAACCCGGTGTGATCACCCGTCGCAACGCAGCCCGACCTTCAGAGTTGCCGCTGACGCTTGAGGTTTCGTTTATCGAAGTCAATGCAAGGACCTTAGACCACGGCAAAATGCAACTCATCCGAGCGAGTGGGGGAATGAATCCAAATCCGCGCCCTGGCGAGCCGACACAAGGTTCGGGTCCGCAGGGTGCCTTCCAGCCGGGAGCTGTCAAGCAAGAGCCGATTCCTTCTCCTCGTATGTTCCCCAATTATCGAAAATAGTTTCAACGTTATACTGAAGGTTTGGCTTCTATAGGACTCGACCGAATGAGAGTCTGGAAGCAAATCGATGTTGTACCCACGAACGATTTGAAACTATGCAAGATTCTTATCTCGATTCACCGTTGCGGATCGGCACTCATACACTCAAGAGCCGATTGATTGTGGGTACTGGTAAATACGATACGCTCGAGCTGATGCGCGATTCATTGGCAGCGTCTCATACCGATTGTGTGACCGTAGCAGTACGCCGCGAACGACTCTACGATCGCGATGGTTTGAACCTTCTCGACTATATCGACCTCGATCGATATACGCTCCTACCGAATACAGCAGGGTGTTACAACGCTGATGATGCGGTTCGCGTAGCTCGCCTTGGTCGTGAAATTCTTAAGAGTCTTGGAAACCCAGGTGCGGATTGGGTGAAGCTGGAAGTGTTAGGCGATACCAAGACGCTACTTCCCGATCCACTGGCAACCTTGGAAGCGTGTAAACGATTGGTTCAAGATGGGTTTCAGGTGCTCTGCTATACAAGCGATGATCCCATTATGGCGGTTCGATTGAAAGATGCAGGTGCGGCGAGCGTCATGCCTGCGGGGTCGCCGATTGGATCAGGACAGGGGATTCTTAACCCCAACAATCTTCGCATCATCTTGGAGTATTTGAAGTCGGACGATCCTACCTATCCCGTCATCGTGGACGCTGGCGTTGGTACCGCAAGCGATGTAGCGGTTGCTTTTGAACTGGGGGCAGATGCTGTACTGCTGAATACCGCAATCGCACATGCTCGCGATCCAGTGAAGATGGCTCAGGCCATGCATCATGCCACCGCTGCAGGACGGCTTGCTTGCCAATCAGGTCGCATTCCGAAACGCTTATATGCCACGGCCAGCAGTCCGACGGAAGGAGTCATTAGTTCGCGACCTTGGTAGTGCCTGCAAATTATCCAAAGGGTTGGTCGTGATCGCGCCACACGCGTAGCACATTGAGCCCTAAGACCTTTCGAATGGTCTTTTCGGAATGACCCCGTTGGAGCATTCCGACGGTAAAGAGAGGCCAATTCGTCCATGCCAGGCTTTGCGTGGCTTCTTGCGACGTCGCAAAATCATCTTTGGGCCAGAGGTGTTCCCAGGAAGTCCGATCAACTCTTCGATCCGAAGGCCGCGGTTTGATCTTAGCTCGTTCGAGAGCATCATTTTGCGATACGTAAGCGACATCTGTTCCAATCGCAACGTGGTCCTCGCCAAAGGTCTTGAGGGCATAGTCGATATGATTGAGGAAGTCGACAATGTTCCCTTTGCCGCCGAGGAACCTGGGAATGCAACAGATCCCGATATATCCTCCACTCTCGCAAATCGCTCGTACGGTTTCGTCAGGCTTGCCACGAAAGTGTGAGTAGAGTCCGGCGCATGTAGTGTGACTTGCCACCACGGGACGCTTCGATACTTGCGCCGCTTCGCGACTGGTGCGCCATCCAGAGTGCGCCACATCGACAATGATTCCCAACCGATTCAATTCAGCGATAGCCGTCTTTCCAAATTCGCTCACACCGCCATCGTTCGGTTCACCACAACCATCACCGAGTGGATTGCGACGGTTATAGGTTAGGTGCATCATACGAACACCTAACTGTCGAAAGTACTTAACGACTCGTAGCTCATCCCGTTCATTGTTCCATTGTTGGCGGAGTGGAACACCATTCGTGGTGAATGCCAAGCAGAGCTTCTTTTGCTTCTTGCGTTCTTCCACTTGTTGAGGGTGAATGGCTTTGCTTAAGTCTTGCTGCATCTCATCAACGGCATGTTGAAACCGAGACAATCGTTTGATCAAGCGAAGAGGATCGTTCCCTTCCTCACCACAATTCTGAAAGATACCGGTCACACCGGCAGCATGCATGGCACGAAGGAACTCATTGCGTTCGTTGGCATCGGTCGCAAACCGAGTCATCATCATTTCTTCGCGAAGATCGTTGAGTTCCTCTTCAGTGGCACCCGCATCGACCGCTGCTTGGAACGCTGTACCATCCACAGCAGCGCGCGGTGCAAAGCCATAAGCATCGAAGACCAAGGCATCCTCATGCAGTTCGAGCCCTTGTTGCATTTGCGAGGCTGTAGGTTGCATGAGCTCGGTGGCAATAAAGCGGCAACGTTGGATGAGATCGGTGGGGTCTTGTTTAGGCTGGTCTTGGGCCAAGGTCGGCCATGAAGGTAGGCTGGGCGTCAGGCAAGTCGCCGCAGCCATTTGCAATACGTTTCGGCGAGTGAAGGGAGGCGAGTAACGCATGAGGGATGTTCCTGGTAGGTGGGCAATCGCGCGAGCTAAGACGTCGATGCACCCACGCCCATGGGACGTCTCACGCGATCTCGATTTGGTCGAAGGAAGTAATTTGCGATCCAGTGTAATCGCTTGGAAGCGGAGCGTTACCAACACGACAGCAAGCTACTGCTTGCATGCCTGCTTCCCGTGCCGCATCCAATTCAGCAGCAACATCGCTGACGAATAGCACGCGATTGGGTTCGGTTCCGATATCCGCAGCAATCCGCTGGTAGCTTGCGCTTTCGCGCTTGTTGCCAATCGTCGTATCGTAATGGGATATGAAGTAGGGAAGTAAGTTACCCGATTCCGAATGGCCAAAGAATAATTTTTGAGCTTGGATACTTCCCGAAGAGTAGATGCGAATTTCGAGCCCAAGATCTTTCCAGCGAAGGAGGTTGGGAAGGACATCTGGAAAGACGTGGGCTCGCATCTGCCCCGTCTCAAATCCACCTTTCCAAATCATCCCTTGCAGTTTCTTGAGCCCGGTCAATTTGCGGTCTTCGTCCATCCATTGGCGAACTTGCGAGGCCACTAACGCGATCCGATCGGCGGTTGGGATCGATGGCGAACACCAGCTAGCATCCTGCAGATCCTCTCGCATCAACGCGATGACAGCATCGAGTTCCGGAGAATCGATTTTGTCGCGCAGAAACGCATCGAGATGTTCGCGAATGTAGGCGAACATGATGTCGTAAACGAACGCAATACTCGATGTCGTACCTTCGATATCGAGCAGCACGCACTGGATCGAATCAAATTTCACAGTTCGATCACCAGCTTTACAGTTCGATCACGGACGAAACGCGTTTGCCTCCAACGTAGCTTGGGCCGAAGCAAAGTGGTTGGTATTCCGAATGGACACTTTGCTCGACGTAGTGAGGCGTCCAACCTGCCGGGTCTTGGAACAATCGAATGCAACGGATTTGACGATCATCGCATAGATTGAACCAATGTTTGGTCCCGCGCGGCACATTGATCAAATCGCCACCTTCCACTTCCACGGCAAATACGGGGCCTTGTTCGGGATGGATGTGAAAGAGACCGCGTCCCGATACGGTGAAGCGAACTTCATCTTCATCGTGCGTATGCTCTTTGTTGAACTTTTGCAGCATCGCATCGAGATTGGGAGTCGTGGGTTGCACATTGATGACGTCTGCTGTGACGAATCCACCACGAACCTTGAGTCGTTCGATCTCGGGCTCGTAGGTCGACAGTATTTCTTGGTCACTTGGATCGGCAGGAAGGCGGCCATCGGTCGCCCAATGCTCATACCAAATACCAAATGGCTCGAGGAATTGCTGAATCTCTTCTACGGAATCAATCCACTTGTTTTGCGAAGGAATGAATACGCGAGCCATAAGGGAACTCCTCGAGAGGAAAGGGGACAATTGGAAGGTTGAACGATGAGCTAGTTCTTGGGAGGTTCTGCAGGCTTGTCCCCCGCAGCAGGCGCATCGGACTTTGGAGTTTCAGTAGCCTTTTCAGCGGCAGCGCCTTCTGGCTTTGCTTCCTCAGGCTTGGCTTCTGTCGTTTTGCCTTCTTCGGGTTTTGCCTCGCTTACCGGGGCTTCTTGCTTGGGTTCTGGCTTAGCAGGTTGAGCGGCAGCACCGCCAACGCCAGCAGCCTCTGGACGCTTGGATCCTTCGCGCTTTTCGATGACTTCATCGCCGTAATGCTTTTTGAAGTAAGCTTCGTCGTTGGGCTTGGTCCGCTCCGACATTTCCTTTTCGAGTTCCACCCGAGCTTGATAGGACACCAATGTCTTTCCGCCAAAATAAATTCCGACAGCGACGAGGAGCAGGGTTACAAAGAAAGGGATCGACATGCCACTTTTAGGAGCGGATGCATCGGCCATGGTTCAAAAAGCTTTCGTAAAGAAACGTGAGGTAAGTGAGAGGTAAATAGTAAATACGATCTACTCAAAGGTAAGGTTTGGAATCGATTCCATCAATCGAAAGCCAGTAGTTTCCGGGGTGGAAATGGTACTTTCTCATCTGTTTAGGGGAGCGACATTTGGCGCCCGAGACATTCCAACAGGAACTCAAGCACTTCGATATGCCGAACGGCGGCAGCGACGTCCTTACCCCAGGTGTACATGCCGTGTCGCCGAATGAGATATCCATAACAGGCTTGGTCTGGATGAGCATTCCAGTAAGCCTCGACTTCGGCCTGAAGTGCCGGAATATCTTGAGTGTTCTCAAAAATGGGGACCCAGATCGACGTTTGGTGCGTGCCGATTCCCTCCAACCCTTTCAAGAATTCAAAGCCTTCGATCCGAATTCCATGATTGGGGAAGAAGTGATTGGATAGGATCGTTCCCCAAACACTGTGGGTATGGAGAATGGAGCCCGCACCTCGATGTTTGGCGATCGAACAGTGTAATAAAGTTTCAGCGCTCGACTTGGGTTGTTCCGCTGGTGAGGGTTTGCCGGCTTCATCGACAATCACGAAGTCATTGAGCCCCAGATGGCCTTTGTCTTTGCCACTGGCAGTGACCAGTATCCGCAACGGATCGCGATCGATAACCACGCTATAGTTGCTTGATGTTCCCAGCGACCATCCTCGCGTCCAGAACTGGTTTCCCGCCCTTTGCAGAGCCTCGATACTAGATAGATGGGGAGCGAGTAGCGGATCCACGGTCATTTTGGTTTCGAATCGGTCGGTGGTCGTCTGGAGGAGGCGAAACCGTTCAGTATCGCGATTCCCATGGGGGTGTCCAGGGTTTTCGAGGTGTTTGGATCGCCAATCGATGTTTCTGTTGGGATGAAAGCGGGAATCCCCAACTTTTCCGGCAAATTCCCCACCTTGCGCGACTACCGATGAGCTCTTTTGCAAGGGGAATCGGACTCGAAGGTCGAGCCGCGCGACTTGGTCGAATGGCGGGGGATCGATACAATTTGGAGTCTTTCCCGGAGGGGTGGCCTGGTCGCTCGCCTTCCCCCGTAAATCAAAGACCACGACGTTCTGGGCATTCGCGCCTACCTGAAAGGTTCTAGAAGGGCTGTTGATCCGTGCTATTGCAAATTCAAGGTGTTTCCAAGACCTTCGAGGATCGAACTGTCTTAGACTCGGTGGATCTCGAACTGCGCGCTGGCGAACACGTTGCGTTGGTCGGACCGAACGGTGCCGGCAAGAGTACGTTACTGAAGATTCTTACCGGTGAGCTTTCCCCTGATTCCGGAACGATCGGTATCGGACCTAAGGTCAAAGTGGGTTACGTTCAACAGCACGTTAAGTTTCCTCAAGGAGCAACGGTCTGGAGTGAAGCATGCCGAGCCGCTGGTGATCTTACTCAGCTTGTTAGTCGATCCGAAGAGTTGACAGCTAGGCTCGCAGAGTCGACCGAAGGAAAAGAGCATCAATCCTTGATGGAGCAATTCGATAAGCTCCAAGTCGAAATCCATCAGAGAGATGCTTACAACTGGGAGCACCAAGTCCATCGCGTATTGGAAGGCATGGGCTTCGATCGACCGATGTGGCCCATGGCTATCGAGAAACTAAGTGGCGGTCAACGCAACCGCCTGCTGTTGGCATGCGTATTGATCGGCCAACCCGATTTGCTGATTCTCGATGAACCCAACAACCATATCGACGTCGAAACGACGGAATGGCTCGAGCAAACGCTGGCAGCTTCGTCCTCTGCAATTCTAGTCGTCAGCCACGATCGTTACTTTCTCGATTGCGTCGCGCAGCAAGTGCTCGAATTGGTCGATGGAAAAATCGATCGATTCAAAGGCAATTACACGGCCTATGTACGTCAAAAATCCGAACGTCTCGAAGTTCAACGCCGCACCTACGAACGTCAGCAGCAAGAAATCGAAAAGCTCGAAGACTTTGTCCGCCGCAATCACGCTGGGCAAAAGAGTATTCAAGCCGAAGATCGTCGCAAAAAGCTTGAACGAATCGAACGCGTAGAAAGGCCTCGTGAAATCGTAACACCGCGATTTCATTTTCCTGAATCGACTCGGACAGGTGATTTGGTCCTACGTTGCGATAAGGCTTCGAAAGCCTATGGATCACTTCGCCTCTTTCAGCGACTCCACTTTCAGATCGAACGTGGTGATCGTTGGGCCATTCTGGGGAGCAATGGCGCGGGGAAGACCACCCTGCTCCGATGCTTGCTGGGCAATGAACCTTTTGATGATGGTAAAGTCGAATTGGGATCGGGCGTGAAGATCGGATACTTCGATCAATTGTTGAGTCATCTTCAATTGGATAGCACTCCGGTGGAAGCGATTCGTGTCGCGCACAAGGATCGCAATGACTTGGAACGACGCAACATTCTGGCGAGCTTCGGAATCCAAGGTGATATGGCTCTCAAGCCGTTGAAACTATTGAGCGGGGGTGAACGCAACCGCACGATGCTCGCTTTGCTCGCCGCCTTGGAAGCGAATTTCCTGATCTTGGACGAACCGACGAACCACTTGGATCTGTGGTCGCGTGAAGCCTTGGAAACGGCGATCCGCAATTTTGATGGGACCGTTTTACTGGTGACCCACGACCGCTATCTCGTCAATGCCGTGGCCGATCACATTCTCATTCTGCGTGGCGGCGAAGCTTCGGTGATCCATGGCAACTACGAAGACTATCGCCACTGGATACGCGAAGGCCTTGCGATCCAAGATCGCGGTGGTGCTTGGGGAACTACAACAAGTAGAGCACCCGACAGCAAATCAACTGCGAAGCCATCGGCCGATGCGAAATCCTCTTCGACTCCAACGGAAAAGAAGAAACGCAAGTTTCCCTATCGCAAGCCAGAACAGTTAGAAGCTGAAATCTTGGATGTGGAAATGAAGTTGGGGCAGATGCAAGCTGAGATCATGCAACCGGAAGTGCTTCGCGATGGGCCAAGGATCAAACGACTGCACAATGCAATCCAAGAAACCGAATTGCAATTGCAGACTCTTTACGAACACTATGAAGAAGCTTTGGAGTTAAACGGATAGTTCTATGGTCTTTTGGCGCAAGAAAACGAACGAAACCACCAAAGCCTCGGAAGGAACCGACACCCCTTCTCAGGATCCCAACACCTCCGCAGATTCGAGTGGAAGTGATGACGCATCGTCCAAAGGAGGCTTCTTTCAGAAGCTTCGTGGGGCGTTATCCAAGACGCATCAATGGTTGAATACCGACATTCGCGACCTTTGGAAGAATGAAGGTCGGTTGGTCGACGACGACTTCTTGCGAGACCTCTTCGCCGTATTGATCAAGAGCGATATGGGAAGCGGCGTTGCGAATCAAATTCGCGAACGGATCGGCCGTGATTATCGAGCTCGCAAAGTTGAGTTGAACGAAATTCTCGAGTTGATCCGCGAAGAGATTCGCGATTCCCTTCAAAAGAGCAAATCACCATTGACGATGGCTCCTAGCGGCCCCACCGTTATCTTGGTGGTGGGCGTGAACGGCTCGGGAAAGACGACTTCCATCGCCAAACTAGCGTATCGTTTGACCCAGCAGGGACACAAAGTTCTACTCGGAGCGGGCGATACCTTTCGCGCTGCTGCGGTGCAACAGCTTAAGATTTGGTCCGAACGCATTGGGTGCGACATCGTCTTGGGCGAACAAGGTGGCGATCCAGGAACGGTTGCCTTCAAAGCTACGGCGAAAGCTCGCGATGAAGGTTATGACGTTTGCATTCTCGACACCGCAGGTCGACTTCAAACCCAAGTCAATCTAATGCAGCAACTCGACAAGATCCGGCGGGTGATCTCCAAGCAAATCGAAGGCGCTCCGCACGAAGTCTTATTGGTGCTCGATGCTACGGCCGGCCAAAATGCTTTAAGCCAAGCCAAAGGCTTTTCGGAAGCTGCAGGTTGCACGGGGATCGTCCTTGCCAAGCTCGATGGTAGCGCTAAAGGTGGTGTTGTCATCCCGGTTCTAAAACAATTCGGATTGCCGGTGAAATTGGTTGGATTGGGTGAGCAACTGGGAGATATGGCCGAGTTCGACCCGGATGATTTTACGAAGGCGCTGTTGGACCTAGACGCTCTCTAAGGCCATCTTTCTCGCGTTGAATGTGGACCTAAGCAAGACATTCTTTATCGATTCAAATGAGGCTGCGATGACTTATAGCTATACCGAACTGTCCAAGATGATCGACCATTCGTTGCTCAATCCAACGCTTACCGTCGAGCAGCTCGAGGAAGGATGCCAACTCGCTTTGGCCTACGATGTTGCCAGCGTATGCATCATGCCCTACTACATGAAACGCTGTACCGAGCTCTTGGCGGGAAGCACGGTTATGCCGAGCACCACGATTGGATTTCCTCACGGTGGACATACGACACGCATCAAATGCGTTGAAGCCGAACAGGCTGTTGCAGATGGATGCCAAGAACTCGACATGGTCGTCAACATCAGCAAGGTACTGAGCGGCGATTGGGCTTATGTTCAGGCAGAAATTCGAGAGATCGTTGCCATCGCTCATCAGGCGAAGCGCAAGATCAAAGTCATTTTTGAGAACTGCTATTTGAATCAACAGCAGAAGATCAAACTCTGCGAGATCTGTAGCTCGCTCGGTGCGGATTGGGTCAAGACGAGCACGGGTTATGGTACGGGAGGAGCAACGATCGAGGATCTCAAGCTGATGCTTCAGCATGTGACGCCAGGGATTCAAGTCAAGGCAGCAGGTGGCGTTCGCGACTATGCTACCCTCGTGCAGGTCAAGCAACTGGGCGTGACCCGCGTCGGCGCAAGTCGAACCGCCGAAATGCTAGGCGAAGCTCGTCAGCAATTGCAGCTACCACCGATTCATTTTGATCGTGGTTCGGCTCCAAGCGGCTATTGATGTGTGTTATTCAATAGCTTTAGAAATTCCTAAGATGCGTGGCGCGAATAGGCAGCACCGAAAAAAGGCTCAGCAAACAAGCACACGCAAAGTAGACCAATCCGTTAGGAGTGCGCGACGTCCAAGCTTCCCAAGGCCAGGGCGCATGGAAGAACCCAAAATTGAGCCCGAAGTAAAGCCATGTGGTGACGAATAGGCTGATGCGAAGAATCAGCGAACTCGGTTCATTGTTGCGAATGGTTCGCCAAGCCAATCCTACTGCCAACACGGTCACGACGGCCATCGGGATCGCACCGAGAATCGTCCATCCCATTGTTTCCTCCCACAGCTCCTCTTTATAAACGAGTTGACGGATCGTCTTGGCAACGATGGGGAGCGCGGTCACTGGCAACATCACCAGAAAGGGACTGAACCTTCCACCAGCGACGGCTACCATGGGAAGAATCGCCAGGATGAGGCCATCCCCATACCATTGATTGACGAACGGAGATACGAACTCTGCAACGATCAATAGGATGCAGTGCGCAACAATGAGGCCCGCGTCTAACCAATCGGGAAGCTCGGGTGATGCCGACGGTTCTTTGGAGATTTGATCGCGCTGAAGCCACAGTCCTAGCGCCAGAGTGGCTCCCATAATGAACCCAAACGTCGTCTCCATGCAGTTCCACCAATTCATAAGTGGATCGAGCCAAACCCAGATTCCTTCTCGAAAGGCTTCAGGATGCCAGGCGTGGTACGATTGAAGTGATTGACCGGCAGGGAATCCCATGGCGCCACCCAGAAAGCCTGCGGCACCCATGCCAAATGCGAGGAAGTCTTTGCGAAGGATGCCAACGTAGAGCATCAAACCGATGAGAGCCACCAGGAGGCCACCCCAAACTTCGCGACGAGGCTTAAGGTCGGCGCCCGGTTCCCATTTCCAATCGGCCGAAAAATAGATTCGAGGAAGAACTTGATTGGCTGGATCGAAAGGTTCATTGAGAAGCCCCACTCCGAAGATGCGAAGCAAGACGAGCGAGATCATGATGAGCAACATCTCATGCCATCGGTAACGCTCATTCCCAAGACCCATTCCCAAGAAGCAACCTGCGAAGCCGATCCAGATGCCACCTTTGATGGCCAATCCGAGCATCCCCCAACGCCATGCTTCATCGTCGCCGATGAGGGGCGCGTTTTGTGTAAGCCCAATCGTTTGGCCATATGTCATCGAACCACCGAAACCGATGGCGAGTAGGCCCATTGCTATGGCTCGGGTCGACCAAAGAGAAGGGGATTGAGAACCAAAGAAGAGGACCAGAACCAGGCCTACCAACAGACCGGCGATCATGGCGCCGGTCTCGTGTCCATACTGTCCGCGGATTCCCCATCCCATGCCACCTGCGGCACCCGCTGTAAGGACGCACAGAAGTCCAGCCCCAAGGGAATCCGGCTTTAATCCGATCATGGCGACCCCTCCATCAACAGTTTGACAACTGCTCTATCCTACCTCATGGAAGTCGACGCGAGCGACCAGTTGTCCGTACTACGCCTGACAAATCGATCGAACGCACCGTTATGGGAATTCGCACCGTTGAGGACAGGGCCGTCGATGGGATGAGTGCCATCTCATCCCCATAGACGATTCCACCACGCCGGGCCGGCTAGTAGTCCGATGGATTGTAAGCGCCTTGGCTCACTGGGTTGGGCGTTACCGGTGCCGAATCGCGAGGCGTAAAGAACCGACCTCGCTGATAGGCATCGCTGTAGGCTTTGTCGGGCCAACCGGCTTCGCTCAATTGAACCTGATTGTATGACAGCAGCGAACCCTTCTGGCGATTGAAGTCCCGCAAGGCAAGTGAGTAATCAACCAACGCTCGATAGTAGTTGCTATTGCTATTGGCTAGCTGTTGTTGCGCTGCAAGAGGAAGCTGATGTTGATCAAGCCTCGCTCATTACCGATTGCGTAACACTTCCACTTGAAGCTTGTCGGCTTCGACGCGATTCAAGTTCGTTTGAACTTGCAAGTAAGAACGATCCATTTGACGCGTTGCATTGCTCAAATCATGCGATATGCGAAGCTCTTGCTCTTTGAGCATGGCGGTTTCGCGAGCAAGATTGAGCTGCGCAAAGCGAACGGCTGCACTTGCTTGACGGAAGCCAACAGGATAGGAAAGCTCAAGCCCTGCTCGCCAGTCCTGATAGTCACCCTCCAAAAGACTCTGATACCAACTTTCCGAAGCGTTAACCGGATCGCGATCACCGATCAAATGGTCACCGAGACCTCGCCAACGATACTGAGTCACCGCATCGAGGCGTGGACGTCGATTGAGCCGAGCGGCGACGAGTTCTAATTCGCGTCGTTTGATCGTCCACTTTTGTCGTCGAACTTCAACACGATGGGTCAACGCGGAGCCTAAAGCGGATTCCCAATCGTATTCGATTTCAGCTTGAGTTGGATGGTCCACTGGTTTGAAGAGATTCCCATCGCTCGGCGGAAGGCCCATGATGTATCGTAGCCGCTGTTCAGCTGCGTACAAACCATTGGTCCCTGCAAGTGCATCATTGACTTGCGACGTAAAAAGATAGTATTGTGAGCGGGCTTGAGCTTCGGCATCGGCTTCACCCCCGCGAGCCCCTACTTTTTGAAGCTCGTTCACCCGTTGCCAGGTACGGAGCGCATTTTCGCGTCCCTCGACTTGTGCTTCTAGAGAACGATAGGCGAAGTAGAGTTCCCAGTATGCGGTCTCCACATCGTTGATGAGTTGAATGACCCCTTGCTCGAAATCGGCAAGAGATATGTCGGTATTGATGCGAGCGATAAGCACACCGTTGTAAACCCCGATGGCTCGCGTGGGACCCGCAATGCGGTTATACATGGTTCCAGAGCCTTGCATCAACGGATGCCTCATTTCTGCTTCAATGGAACCCGTAAAGACGCTCGAATACAATCGTCCTGCACCACCGATGGGGCTTCGGTCATAGTTGGTAATATGCCGCAAGGCAAAGCTTGTACCGTTCGCTGTAACCTTGCTGACGCCCGAGTTGAATTCGCCCAACTTTTGATAGGCTACGCCAGGTTGGAAAGCTCCGAACGACACGTTGTTCGGCACATCGGTTCGGCTCAAGAAGAATTGAGTGGTCAACTGAGCATCGAATGCGGCTAACGCTGCTTCGACGCCACCATTGGGATTGGAATCCGACAGAGCAGCATCGAGAACCGTTGGTGCCGACGGAGCTTGCACGACACTTCCACCCAGCGATCGCAAAATGTCGCTGCTGGTGAGCGCCATACGAACGGCATCGTTGAGCTTGATTTCCTGAGTCGGAAGTTCGCTTGGATTCTGAATCGTCAATGGCAACGGTGCATTCGCTACCGGAGCTTCGATACAGGTTTGCACATCCGGATACTCGATGCGATTGGCATAGCTTTGGTAGTAGGCCATATCGGATTGATCCTTCCAGGCCTTGAATCGACTAGCTGGTGCACATCCGGTTAAGGCTACCGAGCACAAGCAAGTTTTAAGCATCCACCGCTTCATACGTGTTTCGCGATCCATCGCTTCACCACCAATGTTTCGATTCGTCCTCTAGGATAGGCGCTAGGAACCATTCGATTGTTGTGAATGGTTTTCGCCCGACGATCACTATCGGCAGAGCATTGCGAGCAACTGGACTGTTAGGCATAGCTAGAATTCAACAGATCTCAAGCAGGATCCCTAAAGGACTCAAATCGCGATTCGCTCACCTAGACCGAACAGTTTATGTAACTGGTATGCGCGTCAAATCGTGAGCCGTAGAAGTGTCGCCATCCACTTCCGATGGTTATGAGCGACGGGCGCGCGCCGTCGGTAGGTAACAATCCATTTCCTTTTGTCGCGAGGGAATGAGCGTGCGCTGGCGACAATATTCGTTTCTCGCGGCAATGCTTGATCGAGCGTTCTTTGGTCGATCTACCAACGAAAAAAGGACCTTGGTTTCCCAAGGTCCTTTTTGAAGTTTGCTTCTTCGGCCCGACGACTATCGACCAATCGAAGGAGGATTGTCGACCAAGAAATCGCGGGGGCCACGATGGGTATAGTAAGGATACGCTGTTTGTGGAGCGTTCATCCCAGATGGTTGTCCATCTTGCATATACGATTGGTGGCTAAGATGTCGTTGGTAGTCGGTGCCACCACGTTGCCATCCCAACGTGCATGGGCGGCATCCAATGGGGCCACCACAGGTGTTGCATCCTCGATGCAAAAGATTGCAGCCCGTACTGCTCAGCATCGAGATTGCCATCAAACTCATCACAGTCAAGCCGCGTTTCATATGCGTCATCCTTTACGCAGTACTAAATCAAGTCTTCGTCGAGGGCCTGTGTCCATCCCTACGGAAAAGACCTATCGAACGATCAGGATCGTCAGGATTGAGAAATCCGACACTTTCGTTCCATTTGGATCAGTCCAGGTCGCTACAGCTTTCCTGGGTTCACTGCTTTCCTGGGATCTTTAGGGCATTTCTCTTCTAATTAGCAAGCATTTCCAACAATAAAACCCGCTCCATCTTTCAGCCATGATTATCAAGGCGAATCGAGGTCAATCTTGCTGTGGTTCGCTTGGTTTGCGACGCATTGGTCCTTTGAGCCATTCCCCAATATCATCGAAATAGGAGTAGAGAACGGGGACTGCCAAGAGAGTCAGCAGCAACGACATGGTTTGTCCACCGACAGCCAATACAGCGATCGAACGTCGTTCTTCAGCACCGGGGCCACTGGCAATCAGAAGAGGCAGTAAGCCTGCCACGAAGGCGATCGTCGTCATCAAAATCGGTCGCAAACGATCGCGGTTTCCTTGCAGAATCGCATCCAATCGATTCATCCCTTTGGCTCGCAACGCGTTGGTGTGGTCCACCTGCAAAATCCCTGCCTTCTTAACCACGCCAAACAACACGAGAATACCTAAGGCAGAATAAACATTGAGCGTCTCACCACCCCAGTAAAGGCTGATCAATCCAAAGGGAACAGCCAATGGTAGCGACAACAGGATGGTAAGTGGGTGAACGAGGTGTTCAAACTGTGCGGCAAGGATGATGTACATGAAGAGGAACGATAAGAAGAACGTCCAACGAAACTCGCCTAAGGTTCGTTCCAGTTCGCGACCGCGTCCCATCACTTTGGTTTCAAATCCAGCCGGAAGTCCTAGTTCTTTGGCTGCTGCCTGCAGAGCAGCGATTCGATCCGACAAGGCGTAACCGGTTGTGATATTGGCGCGAATGGCCACCATGCGTTGACGATCCAGTCGATCGATTCGCGAAGGTGCATCACCAAATTGAAAGTTAACCACATTGTCGATGCGCGTCAGCGTTTGCCGCGAGGCGTTGCCACTGCTGACGGGGTTGAGCGTGTTGGCATTGGGATTGGCTCGGACATACAACTGCGATATCGACTCGACATCTTTACGGTCGAGACCAACCAATCGCAATTCCACATCGTAGGCATCATCCACGGTCGAGTCGCGGTAGCGAGACACTCGGTCGTCTCCACCGACTGCGACCCGCAAGGTATCGGCGATTTCTCGAACCGACACACCCAACGCTGCAGCTCGCTCGCGATCGATCGATGCAAGCAGCTCCGGTTTGTCCATCCGCAACGTAGAATCGACATCGACGATGCCAGGGATGGTCGTGGCCTTCTGCCGGAGTTGATCGCTAAACTGCGATAGACGTTGAATATCGGGGCCGGTCACCGAGAAGTCGATATCGACGTTTGGTCCTTGGCGAAGCGAGGATAGATTGCGGACCGACAAGCGAACATCAGGATTGCGTCCCAGTCTCTTTCGAATCTCGGCCATTTTTTCTTGTTGAGTGAAGTTGCCTTCAAAGGCCGCTTTGGGATTCCCTTCAAGCACACCCTTCCACAGACGCTGCAAAGAAAAAGTTCGCTCGGAAGCATCGATCAAACGAACGTAGATGCTGCCATTGTTCGTGCCACCCGTTCCGCGCGAACCAACGGTGGCGAGCACAAAAGAAACGCCTGGTACTGCTTTGAGTTCTTTCTCGAACGACTGCAGAGCCGACTCCATCGCCGTTAAGCTCGCCCCTTCTTTGGCATTCACCCCAACTTCGAACTCCGATTCATCCACGTTGGTTGGAATGTAGTCTTGCTTGACCCACGAATAGAGCGGAACGTTTGTCCAAGTGGTGGCGATGCAAAGCAACAAGGTTACGAATCGATATCGCATAGCCAGTCGCAATGACCACATGTAGCCTACTTCGATCCAATGGTAGAATCCGCTTCGTGATCCGGCGACGGTCTTTCCGCTAGTAGGAGTTCGCGGAATGGAGCGAAGTAGCTTGCTACACATCATCGGAGTCAATGTGAAACTAATGACCATCGACACCAAAATGGCAACGGAAGCCGTCACCCCAAACTCGAACAGCATCCGCCCTGTCACGCTCGAAAGGAACGACACGGGAAGAAAGACGATCACCAAGGAGAAGGTCGTTGCAAGAACCGCCAAACCGATCTCTTTGGTACCGACGATCGATGCCTGGATCGGATCCATCTGTTTCTCTTCGATGCAATGGAAGACATTTTCGAGAACCACGATCGCATCGTCGATCACCACGCCCACCATCAGCACCAATGCCAACATGGTGACATTGTTCAGGGTGAATCCAAAGGCTTTCATAAACGCAAAGGTGGCGACGATCGATGCTGGGATGGCAACCGCAGCAATCAAGGTCGACCGCCAGCTTTTCATGAACAAGAGAACGGTTAAACAAGCAAGGATACTACCCGAAATCAAGTGGGCTTCGATCTCGTGCAGGGCGGCCAAAATATACCGCGATTGATCTTGCATCACGGTAACTTGAATGTCATCGGGAAGGAGCTTTTCGCAGCGAGGCAGGCGATCTCGAATCGCTTCCACTACTCGCACTGTATTTTCACCCGATTGACGTTGAACTTGAAGGACCACCGCTGGTTGGCCATCGAGTCGAGCGAGCGTTCGAACTTCCTTGGTGCTGTCGAGTACTTCACCGAGATCGCCTAGCCGAACGGGTGTTCCATTGATCGTATCAACGACCAGGTTGGGAAAGAATCTCGCGTCGGCAACGCGACCGAGAGTCCGCAATGATCGCTCTCGCAATCCTTCATTCACTCGGCCGCCAGGCACTTCGGCATTTTGACGTTCGATGGCTTCACGAATTTGAAGGATCGACAATTGATGCGCAGCCAGTCGTCGCGCATCGACGTTGACTTGCACAGCGCGGTCCGCTGCCCCGGAAATCGAGACGGTACCGACACCGGGTGCCGATTCGATCACTGCTTTCACATAGCGATCTGCGAAGAAGTAAAGTTCGCTCGGTGTTCGCGGCCCCGATACCGCTAAGGTCATGATCGGTGAAGATTCGGTGTCTTGCTTGGAAACGACTGGAATGTCGGCGGTCTCTGGCAAGCGGTTGGCGATGGCGGATACGGCATCACGACAATCTTGCACTGCGGCATCGATATCGCGATCCAAGGTGAACGTCAGAATGACAAACGAGTTACCATCGCTCGAAATCGAACGCAATTCTTCGATTCCCGCAACGGTCGCTACTGCATCTTCGATGACTTGCGATACCTCCGATTCCACTTCTTGCGAAGCCGCTCCGGGATACGGGGTTCGAATCGTGACCGTAGGCATGTCGGTTCGCGGATAACGATCGACACCCAAGCGAGGAAACGCGACCGCCCCCGCAACCACCATGGCGGCAACGAGCATCAAAGCAAAAACGGGGCGTCGTACGCAAAGTTCTGCAAGCCAATACACGGTGACCTTACTCCCTTAAGAATCGGCCTTGTCGGATTGGGGCTTGGAAGCTGCTGGATCGAACTTACCTGCGCGGGCTTTGGCAGCCTCTTGAAGAATCGTATCGCCTTCGGCTAAGCCCTTGACGATCTCGACTCGATCGGCAACTTGTCGTCCGAGTTGCACGGCTTGTTCTTTGACCATGCCGTCTACGATCTTGAAGACTTTGTCGACACCCGCAAAGCGGACCACGCTCTTCATCGGAATCACTAAACCTTCAGCGCTGGGATCGAGAATCACTTCCGCTTCGGCGAAAAGTCCCGTACGAAGCTGCTGGTCTTCATTATCGACGTCGGCTTCAAACGTTAACGAACGACTTTGGAGATCGATGGTGGGGCTGATACGCGTTACGGCAACCTTACGCTCCACTTTGTTATCAAGTTTGAGGATGACGGTTTGTCCAATGGTCAGCTTTTGAGCGTAACGTTCAGGAATGCTCGCTCGGAATCGCAATACTTTATTGCGAACAAGTGAGAACAAAGGTTGTCCAGTGGTCACAAACGCTCCTTCGGTGGCCGTTCGATTTTGAATGATGCCATCAAAGGGTGCATGGGTCACCGTATCGACTAGGCGTTGACGAGCGAGATCGAGCAATGCGGTCTGAACACTGATCAAGGCAATCTTTTCACGCACGCTGTTTTGTGCGGAAGCAAGCTTGGCTTCGGCGACTCGTTCGGCGGACTCGGCTGCTTCCAAATCGGTATCGCTGATGGCATTCCTCTGCGATAGCTGGCGAAGTCGCACGACGTTTTGTTTGGCTTCATCGAAGATCGCTCTTGCTTCACGAACAGGAGGAGCATTATCGGGACGAAGAGCCGATAGCGGATCTTCGGGCTTCAATCCCACAGCGGCCCGCGCTTGACTCAACTGCGCTTCCGATTGGCTCACTTGGAGTTGATACTCGAGTGGATCGATCTTCACGAGAGGCTGATCTTTTTTGACCGAGTCACCAAGATCCACTAGTACTTCCGTGATACGACCGGGTACCTTGGCACCGATCGTCGAAACTTCATCCGCAATCAAACTTCCTTGGGTCCGAACAATGATCGGAAGGGTCTGTGGTTTGATCACGAGGGGAGTACCAGGCACCAAGGGAGGTTCTGCCTTGGCTCCTTTTTCAGAAGGTTTCGGTGTTGCATGGTTTTCACAACCGATGAACATCGCACCGCAAAGTACGAGTCCGAAAACGGTCCGTAGTGCGGCAAAGGAAGGTGGGTGAAGGCGTGTCGGATTCATGAGGCGGGATGGGAAATCGCGGTGACCAACAAGGCGATATGGAAGAGGATAGGGATTTGGCAAGTCGACCGAAGAATCCTCGGTAGTTTGCAGAAGTGTCGGAAATTTGACAATCCACTCTATTGTGATTCAAAACCCAGTCTTCGGGGAGAAAATCCAGTCGATTTTGCGTTATAAAACCTCCTGATAGGTGGGGTGCGACAGCATCCAACGGATAGCGGAACGGTTTGAAAGCGAGTGCTCCGAACACAGTCGGCTGGGCGAGAGGTGTATACTTGGGCCGCTTTCTCATTACCTCTCATTCTTAGGAAGGCGCAACCATGTCGTGGATTCTAGCTCTGGATCAAGGAACGACGAGTTCCCGAGCCATTTTGTTCGATGCGCACGGTTCTATCCAACACGTAGCTCAGCGAGAGTTCCGCCAAATCTATCCACAAAGCGGATGGGTAGAGCACGATCCAGAAGAGATTTGGACGTCCCAACGCGATGTGGCTCAACAGGTCCTGCGCGAGTCCGGAATTTCCCCACACGACGTTGCTGCGGTTGGGATTACCAATCAACGCGAGACGACTATCGTTTGGGATCGTTCGACAGGGAAGCCCATTCACAATGCCATCGTGTGGCAGGATCGTCGAACCGCCAATATCTGCGATCGATTGCGGGCCGACGGGAAAGCGCAGTGGATTCTCGAGCGAACAGGTCTTGTCATCGATGCTTACTTTTCGGGAAGCAAGTTTCAATGGATTCTCGACAACGTTCCCGGGGCGCGAGCCAAAGCAGAGCGAGGTGAACTCGCGTGCGGCACGGTCGATACATGGTTGATCTGGAAGCTTACCGACGGCAAAGTCCATGTAACGGATCCCAGCAATGCATCGCGAACGTTGCTCTACTCGCTCACCAATCAATCATGGGATCAAGAGTTGCTCGATCTGTTCCGCGTTCCCACATCGATGTTGCCAGAAATTCGATCGAGTAGTGAAGTGCTCGGTGAGACAGCATCCTCTTTGTTGGGGCGATCGATCCCAATCGCTGGGGTTGCCGGTGATCAACAAGCCGCATTGTTTGGACAAAACTGTATCCGCCATGGCATGGCGAAGAATACCTATGGCACCGGTTGTTTCATGTTGATGAATGTAGGTGAGACCCCACAGATCTCGAAGAATCGTTTGTTGACAACCGTAGCATGGAAGCAAGGACCACAAGCCAAGACCGAGTATGCGCTCGAGGGAAGCGTCTTCATCGCTGGTGCCGCGATTCAATGGTTGCGTGATGGGCTTGGGATCATTCAGTCTTCAGCCGAAGTGGAAGCCTTGGCGGCGAGCGTCGAGGATACGGGAGGCATCTATCTCGTGCCAGCCTTTGCAGGATTGGGGGCTCCTCATTGGGATGCTTATGCGCGAGGAACCATCGTAGGTTTGACCCGCGGTACGACCAAAGGGCATCTCGCGCGCGCTGCGTTGGAAGGGATTGCCTTTCAAGTGGCTGATGTGCTCGATGCGATGCAACAAGACTCGGGAATCAAGATCGAGCAATTGCGAGTAGACGGTGGCGCATCGGCCAACAATCTCCTGATGCAGTTTCAAGCCGATTTGCTACAAGCACCTGTCGTTCGGCCCAAGGTCATCGAAACCACCGCGCTTGGTGCCGCGTTCCTTGCAGGTTTGGCCGTTGGATTCTGGAAATCGCCTCAGGAAGTGGAAGCCATTTGGCAAACCGATCGGGTGTTCGAGCCACGTATGAAAACAGAGGAAGTGGCGTATCGACGTCGTCGATGGGCGGAAGCATTGAAACGCTCCAAGGAATGGGAAGAGGGATAGGCATGCACGATCCATTGGATCGCCGATTTCATTGGGAACGCGCGACGCAGGAAGATCACGTCTACGACGTGATCATCATCGGTGGTGGGGCATCGGGAATAGGTGTCGCGATCGATGCGGCAAGCCGTGGTTATTCGGTCTTGTTGCTCGAACGCTATGACTTTGGCAAAGGGACATCGAGCCGTTCCACCAAACTCATCCATGGAGGCGTTCGCTATCTGCAGCAAGGCAACATCAAGCTTGTGCAGGAGTCCCTTGAAGAGCGCTCGCGTTTGCTACGCAACGCTGGGCATTTGGTGCAGCCACTCGAATTCATTCTTCCATGCGAGAATCGATGGCAAGGATTCTACTATGGCGCGGGGATGAAGGCCTACGATCTGTTGGCTCGCGATCCATCCTTTCCTCGATCCAAGATGTTGGGTTCCGCGGAAGTTGCTCGCAAGATTCCCAGTGTCGCTCGTCGAAGTTATCGATCGGGAATTTCCTATTACGATGGACAATTCGACGATACCCGCCTTCTCATCAGCATGGCACAGACAGCTGCCGAATTGGGAGCCGTTCTACTCAATCGAACTACCGTGCAAGAATTGGTTCAATCGCAGAACGGGCCAGTGGAAGGTGTTGTCTTCAGCGATGGCTTGTCGGGCAAGACGATTCGTGTGCAGGGGCGATGCGTGATCAATGCTACGGGACCGTTTTGTGATTCGGTCCGTCGCATGGACGAACGCGATGCACCACCGCTGGTCGCTGCCAGCCAAGGGATTCATTTGGTGGTACCTAAGAAGCTGTTCGAGGGTGAAACGGCGCTCATCGTTCCTAAGACTCGCGATGGCCGTGTTGTCTTCATTATTCCATGGCATGACTCTGTCGTGATCGGTACTACCGATACTGCCATCGCACAGATTGATGAAGAGCCCAAGCCGATGGAAGGTGAGATCGACTTTCTCATAGAAACGGCCAATGGATATCTGGAACGTCCCTTGAGTCGTTCGGATTGTACAAGTGTCTTTACCGGGATCAGGCCACTGGTCATGAAAAGTGCCAATGTCGCCACCAAGTCGTTGGCTCGCGATCATACGCTACAGGTATCCGCGTCGAAATTAATCACGCTCACCGGAGGTAAATGGACTACCTACCGAAAGATGGCCGAGGATTGTGTTGATCGCGCGATTCAAGTCCACGGATGGAAAGCGGTTCCTTCGCAGACAGCCGAACTTCGACTGCATGGGGCTTCACCCCATACGGTTCCCGGTCGGGTGGCATTCCCAAGAGTTTATGGCACTGATCAAGAACTCCTTGGGCAGTGGGTGGAAGAGCATCCTGAGTGGGGCATTCCCTTGCGAGCCAACTGTTCATTGCGACCTGTCGAGGTGGTATGGGCCGTTCGGAAGGAGTGGGCTACATCCATCGAAGATGTTCTTGCTCGACGTACACGAATTTTGTTTCTCGATGCGCAAATGGCTAAATCGATTGCACGAGATGTGGCTAAGATACTGGCAACTGAGTTGCAACGACCCGAGTCATGGATCGAAGAAGAATTGCACTCGTTCCTCAAAGTTGCGAGTGCCTTTGAAGTTTCCTAAGCTCGCCCGCATGGGCCTGCGTTTTACCACCCTGACATTTCAACTGAAGGATACCCACGATGAGTTCGTTGACGGCCGAGTTCTTGGGAACAATGGTTTTGATTTTGTTTGGTAATGGTGTGGTCGCCAATGTTGTGTTGGCCAAGACGAAAGGGAACAACAGTGGATGGATCGTGATCACTGCTGGTTGGGGCTTTGCTGTTTACGTTGCTGCCATGCGCAACGAATTGGTAGTGAGCGCATCTCAATCCGGCATTGACCCTTTCCGCCTTCCTCGTCGGCAAATGTGGATTCTTTAAGATGATTGGCTATCATCGCTCAGATCGCTATGATGGTAGCGCCGCTTTGGTGTACTTCTTCTATCAAAACCACTTTGGAAACGCAGGATCCCATGCGAAACTGCCTGCTTTTGCACGGCTCCCAATATCCGTGGAAATGGCCAGGCGTTCTTGTGCGAGGTGATCGGCACGGTGGGCTGATTCTCCCCTTGCTCTTAAGCGCAGAGTGCAAGCTCGTCGGTGGCTCCGGAAACCAAGAAGTCGTATCGAAGATCGATCTCGGGCGATCGAACTTGTACCGGTGGCCTTGCTAGTCTTTGCCATCGGACTTTCTCTTGGTGGTACGACTGGCTATGCCATCAACCCAGCCCGCGATCTTGGTCCTCGTTTGATGCACCATTGGCTTCCGATTCCAGGCAAGCGCGATGCAGATTGGGATTATGCTCCGATTCCCGTTGCGGGCCCCATGGCAGGTGCAGTACTTGCAGCAATCCTCTACGGCGTCCTTGCTTGATTGGTAGATCGCATTTTGTCGACGACAGGGAGTGGGTGGAAGACTAAAGTGTCCATTCACTCTCGTTCGTTCATCATGGCTCAGCCTACGAAGGAAGTCGCCAATACATCGGGTCTTAGCTGACCAAAGGATGCTACCTTACCCGTGCGAAGATTGCAGATCGTCACCACGGCTGGGGAGAAAAGAGATGGATCGACTTTATAGAAATCGTAGTCGTACCCTTTGAAGATCTTAGCGAACGGTCGTCCCCAATCGGTTGACGCATTGCTGGGAATCTTGGGACCAAGAGGATAGATCTCCGCATCTTCCATGTCGACATACAAGGTGACTTGAGCCCCGTAGAGGATGGCATCGTTGGTACGGCCGATTCCTTCCACCGTCTTGACCGCAGGAGGCGCCAACGGTGCTTGGCCGGTTGCGGATTGGATCCGAGTGATATCGATGCCAAGTTCGTGCATCTTGTGCAAGCACGTTTCAACACTGCGAGCAACCACTTGGGTAGCGCCGGCAATCGACCGAGTCGGTGCAACGCAGAGGATGAGTCGATCGGGAGACACGTTGCATTCTTGGGCTACTTGTTGGCACACCGAATCGTCCGGAAGTTTTTCGGTTTCTAACACCCCGACCGCCATGGGGCTAACATCTTCGATGGCAAGATGTTCGAGGATCTTCTCTTTTCCTCGCTTGGCTCGCATCGGTCCCGATCCCATCGCAAAATAGTCTTGGACTTGTACGGGCCATCCCGCATACTGCGCTGCCATGCAAGCTACCACCGGTGCATCTGAATGGACCCACACGCAGGGTCCATAGGTGCTACTCGGCGAGCCGAATGGCATGGGACCAAGTTGGACCTTGGCAGCATTTCCCATGCAAATTCGAGATAGCCAAAGCCCTGCTTCCAAGCCACCCGAAACATGGACTCCAAAGTCTATAATCTGCGTCCCTGCCGTCGTTTGATGCGATCGAATGCGAAGTTCGCTTTGCAGTTGAAGGGCTTGTTCACATAGAACTGCCGCGTTCGAATTAACAGATACTTGCATCTACACTACGCCTGACCATGTGGTAATAACGAGCTTCCGTATCGAGCAATGCACGCGGACACCGCTGCACCAGGACTCGGATCGAGACTTCAAAGGACCTAAAGTTAAACATGCTATCCCAGCTTCCGCAATGGACCCTCGACCCAAAAACCACCTATCTAAATCATGGATCTTTTGGGCCTTCGCCGGATGCCGTTCGAAAGCACCAACGCGATTTACAAGCCGAATGCGATGCCCAGCCGATGAATTTCTACCTTCGCCGGCTCGAACCTTTATGGTTTGCATCGCGCGAACGATTGGCAGCCTTCCTGCAATGCGATGCAACTTCCCTCGTATTCACCGAGAATGCAACGCAGGGAATGAATCATTTGGCCCACTTCTTTCCTTTGCAAGAGGGAGATGAAGTGTTGCTCAATGACCATGAATATGGTGTGGTGAAGCAGATCTGGAAGCGTCGCTGTCAACAATCGAAAGCGGTCTATCGCGAGATGACACTTCCCATGCCTATTGCGAGTGCTGAAGAGATGATCGATGCATTTGATAAGTCGATCACATCGCGTACACGGTTAGTCATCGTGAGTCATATCACCTCACCGACTGCAATCACGCTCCCCGTAGAGTCGATCATTCAGCGATGTAAACAACGAGGAGTCGCGATCTGTGTGGATGGTCCCCATGCACCCTTACAGATTCCTCTTGCGATCGATGCCTTAGGATGCGACTTCTACATCGCGAGTTGTCACAAATGGCTTTGCGCACCACTTGGGACGGGGTTTACCTACGTCTCGAAAGCATGGCAGGATCTTGCAGCCGATCCCTTGGCGGTTTCATGGGGGAGGCTGCCCCCTGCCCCGCTCGAACATTGGTCGCACCATCATCTTTGGTGCGGAACGCGAGACTACTCCGGATATCTCTCGGTCGGTCGCGCAATCGAGACCATGGAGCAAGCGGATGTCAACGCCGTTCGCGACCGCAACCATCAATTGGCTCGCTTTGCTCGCGAGCAGCTGTTGAAAGCGTTGCACACCGAAGCCTTGGTTCCCGATGATCCATCTTGGTATCGCATGATGACTTCGGTCTGGTTGCCGGAGGGAGATCATGCAACGCTGCAACGAAGATTGTGGGAACGTCACGCGATCGAAGTTCCCATCGTTCACTTTGCCGGGCGTTATCTCATTCGCGTCTCTTGCCATCTCTACAATGACGAAGAGGATATCCAAAAACTGTTGTTCGCTCTCAAGGCCGAACTGTCTTTGGCTTAAGGGCGTCGACGCGATTTCGAAGCCTGAATGCTGGTGTAGCTGTAGTCGAGTTCCCGAAACGTCGTCGCAATCGTGGGCTTTCGAGGACCTGCTTGATCCCCTGTTTTCTCCACGTTCATCTTCGGCTGACTCGGTGCAGCATGGGGTGCATGAAGCTTGGCATCATTGGGTGTCGAACGCGCCGAGGGAAACTGAGTTTTGATCTTTGAAGTTGCAGGCTGAGTCTCTTGTCGTATTCGGTCCATGATCTGACCAAGGATGTCGTTGAGTCTTCCGAGCTGTTGGCACCGAAGATCAAACTGTTGCGAATGGCCCGCCAGCAAGTTAGCCCCAATGCGGTCGAGTTGAAGCTGGAATCTCTTGCGAAGGTTGGAGACATCCGTAAACGGATCGCTGCTCGAAAGTATGTAACGACGCGGTGCGATCTGGATGGCTCGATCGCGAAGATCCATGCCAGCCTGGAATGCGCGATCGGCGAATGCCCAATGCTTCATATCCAATGCCTCAGCATGACTTGCAAGCAATTCGACTTCTGCCAAGTATTGGTGCTCAGCCAGCTTGGCTCGCTGCAACCAACTCAATACATCGTCGACTGGAAAATGGAATTTCCAGCAGACCCCCGATTCGTTACCTGAGAACTGATCGAGAAATCCGCCGAGCATCGTGGCAAACTTGCGTGCGACGGCGAAGACCGCTGGATGACCGACGAGTCCTCCACGATCTGGTGATGCCGATGCTGAACCGCGAACAGCGATTTGCATCCAATGCTCATCTTCAGGATGGATGCTAGTTTGGATGGAGATCGTAGCACCGCGCTTTCCTTTGGAAAGCATGACTGCTACAAACTGATCGACGATATGAAGAATCACATCGACATCGGTCCAAACTTCTTGTCCAGTGGGAGCGTCGAACTGAAACTCCAGAATCATTCCAAGACGCGATGCTTGCGCTTGCCATCGCATCGCTTGAGATTCAAGGATGCGATCGAGTCGCACCCAGCGTCTCCAAATTCTTGGATGTGTTGTTTGGTCGTTGCGTGCAGCCGAAACGGAATCGATCTCTTGCTTTGGAAGAGCTTTCTTCTCCAATCGCTGCACGCTATTTTGAATCGAGGCCATGGTCGATTTGGGGCGAGCCGCATCGGCCGTGGGATTGGCTTTGGCAGGAGCATAACGCTCGCCACTTTCCATCCAATTGGTTTGCAGGGATTCAATCTGCTTGGTATCGAAGAGCTTGTCTTGGACTCGCGATTCTAAACGCGAAATGGAATCTCGGAGCGTATGTAAGCTTCGTCGCAATTTTTGGCTTGCGTCCGATAATTCTTGCATGGTTGGAAGCGATGCGGTTCGCTGTCCATGCGGCTTGGACTGAGAATGAGCCAAATCGGATCGGAGGATTGGTCGATCCACGAGACTCTCAGGCGCAGAAGGTTGCGACTGTGTTCCGCGATTGACGATCAGTTCCGATGAGGACTGCAGCAACTTCTCTTGAATCGCAGGTGGTATCGCATCCAAACGAATGCTCTGTCCTGCCAAGATTGGTGTGAGCGGAGAGTTGGAAGACGTTGTAGGTAGTGCAAATCCATTGATGGAGAATTGCGTTGCGCTCATATCAGCCATCCTATGCCGATTCGATTCTCAAATCCTTCTCCGATAGGGCGCGAAACCACTGGGAATCGCGACTTGTTCGGATCTCCTCGTGGCATCGGGAGGATACATGGGTGATAATCGGCCAGTTGCTTCATATTCTCAAAATTGCCGTGGTTGTGTCCATTTCGACGCGATTAGCTAAAGTTTGCTGGCCTATGGGGGTGTGAAGCCTGAGCGAGAAGTGAGAGTTTTCCGATCGCGCGGAGCTTGCACATTTTCCTTATCAGGCAGAGAATTCAGCCGAAGCGACGCCAAGGCCAGCGTCGGAGATCTATAAAAGGTTCGGAAGCATGCAGTTCGGTCGATGTGCCACGTTGCGGTTATGCCTTGTGATCTTCTTCTTAGGAGGAGACGCGATTGCTGAGGATAGCATTCCAAGCTCTGAAAAGGTGGCTGCGTTTGGTATGCATGAGGTGCGCGGCAAGCACCTTCGCCTGATCACCGATTTGCCATTAGATGATGAGATTCGCTCCTTACCTAAAGTCTTTGATGCCGCGATTCCTCAATGGCAGAGCTACTTCGGGAAAGAGATCGACAACCTTTCTGAGTGGAAGGCCGTTGCCGCACTGATCGGTGATCGCCAGAAGTTCGTCGATATCGGCATGTTGACGAAGAACATTCCCAACTTCAAGGAAGGATATCAAGCAGGTGGTAGACTCTTCGTCATGGAACAACCATCGCCTTATTATCGAAGGCACCTGCTTCTTCATGAAGGGACACACTGGTTCATGGCCAACCTATTTGGTGGCAATGGCCCTACGTGGTACATGGAAGGTATGGCCGATCTTTTGGCGACCCATGCATGGGATGGCAGTCGCGTTGAGTTGGCCATCATGCCGAAACGTTCAGAAGATGTTCCTTATTGGGGACGCGTCAAAGTCATCAAAGAGCAATTGCAGTTGAAACAAGCTCCATCGCTGGATGCGATCATGAAGATTCAAGGTTCGGCTCGCATGGAAGTCGAAGCCTATGCGTGGAGCTGGGCCGCATGCTTATTCTTCACGCATCATCCGCAAGGGAAAGAGGTGCTTCGTGCGATCGCTTCCAAGAAGTTGGATTACTCGGACCAATTGAATAAAGATTTGGTTGAACAACTCAAAGCCGATTGGCCTCGGATCAAAGCCACTTGGGAAGGCTTCGCTTCGGAACTCGACTACGGATATGACTTGGACCGCGCGTTTCCTGCACCCAATCGTCAATCCAAGCCGATGTCCGATAAACAAACGAAGATTGAGATCGATGCGGGATTGGGTTGGCAATCGACAGGTGTGATTGTCCAGCGAGGCCAAAAGATTCACCTCCAATCGTCGGGGCGTTATCGAGTGTTTCGCGAAGAAGGCGATTGGTTGGCCGAACCGAATGGAATCACCCTGCGATATGTCGATGATCATCCTTTGGGAATGTTGCTGGCAACGGTGGTGGCACCACCCAGGCCAGGCGAATTGGTGACGCGAAAGTGGAAGGTGGTTCCCATCGGCCGCGACGCGACCTTCGAATGCGAAGAGGCTGGGGAATTGCTTCTCAAAATCAACGATCGACCATCGGAATTGGCCGACAATGACGGACGTTGCCAAGTCGTGATTGGACAATGAGAATCGAGTGAGGTCCGCGGAACGGGCTGCGTCGTTTTGAGGCACAGCGGGGAAACGGGTTGACAACCCGCATGGCATCGGGGACTCTACATCGCGAAAGGATGAATGCTGATGTCAATGAATTTCCCACGCGCCTATTTGTTTGAGAACGCCCGCATCATCGATCCATCGCAAAAGCTGGATCGCACGGGAAGGTTGCTCGTTTGCGATGGCAAGATTGCGGCCTTGGATCCGTCGGATGGAGACATTCCGCATGATTGCCTGCGAATCCAAGCTGCGGGCTTGATTTTGGCCCCTGGTCTGGTGGATGTGGGGACCGAACTTGGCGAGCCTGGGCGCGAAGAAGACGAAACCATTGCCAGTGGATGCGCTGCTGCGCTGGCTGGCGGTTTTACCTCGATCGCTTGTGCAGCAAGCACCGAGCCACCTTTGGACTCGGCTCCTTCGGTTCAGTTTGTTTTGCAAAAGGCTTCTAGGGCGTCTCAGTGCCGCGTGCATGTGATCGGTGCAGTAAGCAAAATGCGGCAAGGCGTTGAGCTGGCCGAGATCGGTTCCTTGGTTGATGCAGGGGCTGTCGCCCTCAGCGATGCTCCGCGTCCGATCGAGAATACCGCTTTGATGCGCCGTGCTTTGGAATATTGTTCCATGTTTGATGTCCCTGTGTTGGATCATCCGGAAGTTCCAAGTCTCACCGGTGGCGGCGTGATGCACGAAGGGATGGTTCAGTTGGCACTTGGGTTACCACCGATTCCGGCCGAAGCGGAAGACCTCGCCACCGCTCGCGATTTGCGATTGGTGGAAGCGACGGGAGGAAGATTGCACTTACTCGGGATCTCAACGATTGGCAGCGTCGAACTTTGCCGACGGGCCAAGCATCAGGGGCTCCGTTTCACTGCCGGCATCTTTCCAGCAAACTTTCATTTAACGGATGAGCTTCTGCGCAGCTTTGACTCGAATGCCAAGCTCAATCCGCCGCTTCGCGCGCGGATGCATGTCGAGTCGTGTTTGGAAGGTCTCCGCGATGGAACGATCGATGTGATTTCTTCCGGCCATCGACCTCGATCCTTGGAAAAGAAAATGCAAGAGCTGGATGCAGCTCCTTTCGGGATGATTTCACTCGAAACAACTTTGGCGACGGTGATAACGCATCTCATCCAGCCAGGAATTCTCTCTTGGACATCAGCATTAGAAAAACTAAGCTTGAATCCAGCGCGGATGTTGGGGATTGAAGGAGGGACGTTGGAAGTTGGAAAAGCCGCCGATTTCATTTTGATCGATCCGAAGGTAAGTTGGATCGTCGATCCGGATTGCCTCCTATCAAGGGCTTCGAACACACCATTGGCGGGTGAAACTCTGCAAGGAAGGGTTGTAGAAGCTTGGGTTGGGGGAGAACGGAAATGGAATGCGGAGACCACTTCTCTGGTGGGATGAGAAAAAGCTCTCTTGTTTGCAAGTGGTGGACTGTTAAACTGAAAAGAGTTGAGAAGCCGTGACGCCCTGGGTCACGGCTTTTTTTCGCGCTCTGCGTTTTTTTCAAAACTCAACCAGGGATCCTACCGGAGTGAAACGAATGACACGTGTTCTGTCGCTGGCTGTTATGTTGGGCTTGGTATTGAGTTGGACAGCCGCCCCTGCGTTTGCCATCAAGCAATTCGGTGATCAATTCAAAGACACCTACACCAAGGACAATGCGAACAAGGATTTCGTCAAGTTGGTCGATGATGCCAAGTGCAACGTTTGCCACATCGACGGCGAAAACAAGAAGAAGCGAAACGAGTACGGCGAAGCTGTTGCCACTCTGTTGAAGAAAGCTGATTTCCCTACAGATCGTTTCAAGAAAGAACCAGATAAGTGCAAGGAAGAAATCGAAAAGGCTTTCAAGAAAGTCGAAGACATGAAGGCCAAGGATGGAAAGACCTTTGGCGAGAAAATAAAGGACGGCAAGCTTCCTGGCGGTGACGTCAAAGGCAAGTAATTGCGGTTCCTTGGCATACCCAAATAGAAAAGTCCGGCTCGATGAGCCGGACTTTTTTCTTGTGAGTCTTGGGTGTCCTCGCGTCTCTCTTTAGGTTTCATCATTGAGTTGGAGTTACTATGCGTTACCTCATGTGTTTGTTGGCCCTTTCGCTTTTCGCATCTTCGGCATCCGCGCAGAACGATGCCGAATGGGTTTCGATGTTTGATGGAAAGTCGCTCCAAGGTTGGAAGACCAACGAAAATCATTCCAGTTGGAAAGTCGAAGAAGGGTGCCTGGTTTGCCAAGGCGAACGAAGTCACCTCTTCTATGTCGCGCAGGATAAGCCTTTCAAAAATTTCCACTTCAAAGGGGAAGTGAAAACGACTCAAGGCAGCAATGCGGGAATTTACTTCCATACCAAGTATCAGGCGGAAGGCTGGCCAAAGTATGGTTACGAGTGCCAAGTGAATATTTCGCACTCGGACCCGAAAAAGTCGAGTGGTCTCTATGCGGTGAAGGATGTTTTCGATCCACCAGCGAAGGATGATGTTTGGTATACCCAAGAGATCATCGTCGAAGGAAAGCACATCGTTCTCAAAGTCGATGGCAAGACATTGGTGGATTACACCGAGCCTGAATCGAAAGAAGCGTTCTCGAAAGAGTTCGAGCGTCGACTTGGAGAAGGGACCTTCGCTTTGCAGGCTCACGATCCAAAGAGCAAGGTTTACTTCCGCAACCTTCAAGTGAAGCGATTGAAAGACTAAGCCTAGAGAGTTTCTCGTTCCTTTCCGAAGGGAACGAGCGGATAGTCGATCACATCGGGGCGAACTTCCTCATTAAAGATTTCCCAAAGCCGAGCGTACCCTCTTGTGACAAGACGGGAACGCTCTTCTGCGAAATGCGGGTCGAGTTGATCGCGTGACCAAGGGCCTTCGACGACGACGGGTGGTTGAAACCGCTCATCGTCGATGAACTGTGCCAGCGTTGGATTGCAACGAATATGGCATTCGCGAGTGGTATGAAGGGTTTCGGGATCGACCCAACCAATCACATACCGCAAGTAGAGATCGCTTTCAAAGATCTCTTCCACGTCCTTGCCGCATACGAGGCAAAGGTACCCTTCTTCGCAACGAGCCATGGAGGTATCCGCTGGAATGGACTATTCGAGACCAAGTACGTCGAACATGTTGTATAGTCCTGCGGGCTTGGCCGTGACAAACTTCGCCGCGGCCAAAGCGCCCGTGGCATAGCAATCGCGATTGCTCGCAGCGACGCGCAGTTCGATCGTCTCACCCATCATGCCAAAGATGATCGTGTGCTGGCCAGGATCATCGCCGAGTCGAACCGCGTGGTAGCCAATCTCAGTCCGTGTGCGTTGACCCACTTGTCCTTCGCGACCGTGGACGTGTTCCGTAAGATTCATTTCGTCGGCTACGATCTGTCCGAACTTGAGTGCCGTTCCTGAGGGACTATCTTCTTTGAAGCGATGGTGGCGTTCGATGATCTCGACATCCACGCCTGAGGATACTGCCTTGAGTGCTTTTGCAGCCTGCTGAACGAGCTTCATGGTGAGGTTCACTGCCAAGCTCATACTTGGGGCGTAGCAAACAGGGATGTGCTTGCTGGCATCGCGCACGGTCTGTACTTGTTCAGGAGAAAGACCTGTCGATGCAACCACGATGGGAATGTTGCGTTCAACGCAGCCTCGCACAGCGTGCATGCATCCTTCAGGAGACGAAAAATCGATCAAGGCTTCGATCCCTTCGGACCAGCGATCCTGAATCATTACCCCCAGTGGTTGAATGCCCGCTACGCCACCTGCATCATGTCCCAGAAAGGGTGACTTGCTATGATCGATCGCCGCAACGATTTGCAATTCGGGATCTTGGCTCCCTAACGCCACCAAGCGACGACCCATTCTTCCTGCTGCGCCGTGAATCGCTAAGGCAATTGGATTAGACATGCGTAAACCCTTTCCGAAATAAGCAACGAGAGAACCAGATCAGAAGGTTAACCCCTTCGAAGCAAATCGACAAGCGAGGAGGGTCCTTGGCATCTCAAGCAGAATCCCTAGAGATTCCGCCCATTGAAGAAGCGCTGAGGGACGATCGAGTTCCGCAAGCAGGGCAACTCTCACGTCGTCCCAAAGAAGCAACGTCTAGCTGTAGAGTTGGATCGTTTTGACGATGGCATCAAGATCGTTGGGAACAGCGACTGCCCGATTCGCAAACGAGGCCCGCGAAACACCACGGCTTCCCAAGACTTCGTTGAACTTTTGTTGGTCGGTCGTATGGTAGGCCACGGTCGCTGTAGGGTCTTTAAGCTGATGGCCGGTGAGAATGCAAACTACGCGTTCGGATGGCTGAATGACTCCTTGATCCCGAAGCAATCGAGCACCAGCCACGCTGGCTGCGCTGGCAGGTTCGCAACCGATACCCCCCGCTCCAACCTGGGCTTTGGCATCGAGTATCTCTTGATCCGTCACTTTGCGGACGACTCCATCACAAACATCTAAGGCTCGCAAGCACTTCTTTAAATTGACGGGTCGATTGATCTCGATGGCGCTAGCGATGGTGTCCGCTTTGGCATGGCGCGCGTCAAGTTCGCGATAGTATTCGTTGGCTTTGGACATGTCGGGATTGCCGCCATTCCATCGCAAGCCGCGATGTTCGAATAGCTCGAATAACGTGTCGGCTCCAGCCGCGTTGATCACGGCAAGTCGAGGCAAGCGATCGATAAGACCAAGCTCTTTCAATTCGAGAAACGCCTTGCCAAAGGCACTGCTGTTCCCGAGGTTTCCTCCCGGTACCACGATCCAGTCGGGCACTTGCCAACGCAAGGCTTCTAGAACGCGATACATAATGGTCTTTTGGCCTTCGAGCCGAAAGGGATTGATGCTGTTGACCAGATAGATGCCAAGTTCTTTCGAAACCTCTTGCACGCGAGCCATCGCATCATCGAAGTCGCCTGCAATTTGAACGGTGAGTGCACCGTATTCTAACGCTTGCGATAGCTTGCCGTAGGAGATCTTCCCCGAGCCAATGAAGATGACGGCTCGCATGAATTGCGTAACCGCACAGTACATCGCTAAAGAGGCACTCGTGTTACCGGTCGATGCGCATGCTGCGCGCTTGGCCCCAATCATATTGGCATGGGTGAATGCTGCGCACATGCCGTTGTCTTTGAAGGAACCCGATGGATTCATTCCTTCGTATTGTAGGTATAAGTTGCCCGGCTGAATGCCAACATAGCGAGCTACCGAGTTGGCTTGTTGAAGGAGCGTTTGACCTTCGCCTGCTGTGACCACTTTCGATGGCGGTGCATAAGGCAACAACTCATGAAATCGCCATACACCACTGAAACGAAGCGGCTCGTGCCGCTTGGTCCACATCGCTTCGAATTCCGAAATCGACTTGGGAAGAGGCAAGCGATTCCAATCGTAGGTGACATCCAATAGATCGCCACAACGTGGGCATGATGTCAAAACTTGCTCGACCCCAAATGTCGCTTGGCATTGTTGATTGAGGCACTTTTGGAAAGCGACTCCCGACCCTGTCGAGGCGACCTGGGTGGCCAGCTGCGTTTCGATCATCGGCGATACTTCCTGCGGACAAAATACATGACAGAGCCGCTCAATTGGGTGGTTTGGGCCACCGGCAAGTCGAAAAAATGCGAGCGATCCGTCAGAATGACTAGTTTATCAGCATTTGGTCGGCGTTTTAGCGGAAAAGCTTTCGTAATTCGAAAAGTTACTCGCATTGACCAGCAGTTGGAGTGGTAATACCATTTTGACTCCTCAATTTCTTGAACAGACCTAAATAGTTGCTTCTCGATTAGCAGTGCAACTGATACTTCCGCGAAGGGGAAAACGGTTGGTCAAGCGAACAGAATTGTCGGCGGAGGATTTGGCGAAGTTCAAGGCTCTCTTGATAGAGTTGCGAGCACGGCTTACGGGTGATCTTTCCATGATGGAAAGAGAGGCGCTTTCGGGGAGCGATGGTTCTTCGAGTGCACCGACTCATATGGCCGATCTTGGGACCGATGCTTACGAGCAAGAGTTCACACTCAATCTTCTTGCGAATGAAGAAGGTCGATTGGAAAAGGTTCAGGCTGCTCTTGAGCGGATCGCCAGCGGGGAATATGGTACCTGCCTCGAGTGCGAAGGACGCATTCCCAAAGCGAGGCTCGAGATCATTCCGGAGGCACCGTATTGTGTCAAATGCGCTAGCAAGATCGGAAGCAACCCTTATCGGGACGAGTAGCTTTCCGAAGGTATCGGCCGTCGCTTACTTCGTCATCGCCATCCTTGGGACGGCGATTGATTTGGCGACCAAGCAAGCGGTCTTTTCGTGGCGCGGTTTGCCGGGTGAGCAGCCACCGTGGTGGTTGATTCGCAATTACGTTGGCATCGAGACTGCCGTAAATGAAGGTGCTCTCTTTGGAATGGGCGCAGGTTACGGAAGGCTGTTCGCTATTTTTTCGATCTTTGCAGCCATCGGGATCCTCGTTTGGTTGTTCTACTTTCAAGCCGTTCGATCGAAGTGGCTGACGGTGGCCCTCGGTTGTGTGACGGCAGGGATCGGCGGCAATCTCTACGACCGACTTGGATTGTGGGTTTCCGCCGGCATGCCCGAAGAATGGAATTCTGGAGTTCGCGATTGGATTCTCTTTCGCTACGGCCAATACACGTGGCCCAATTTCAATATCGCCGATAGCTTACTCGTCTGCGGCGCCATCATGCTCGCATGGCACACCTTCATGACGCCCGAGCCTGAAAGCGCTCCGACCCCTCACGTCGAAGGGAAGTGATTTTGCTATCGCGAATTAAGATCGAGGATAGGCGTAACGATCCTGATCAGGCAAGGGCGATGAGCAATACGAAATCTAAGGAGTCACACCCACTTCCCTCATTGGATGCTATCGATGCGCGCCAATTGATGCATGAAGCTTTGGAAGCGTCGCAAGAAGAGGATGCCCGAAAGGATGCTCACCGCGATCAGGTTGCTCTTCGATTTTCTGGGCTGATTCTCGCGCAGATCCACAAAGCTGCCGAAAAAGGAAAGACTCAGGTCGAATTCTTTATCAAGGATCGCCACCTTCCGAACGAACATCGGCAACAGGTGATACAACGCATTACTCATCTCCTCGATGTACGAGGTTTTAACGTTTTGAGTTACTGGCAATACTCAGTCTTTGGGTCTGGGAGCATTCTTCAGATCGAATGGTAGTTTCAACCGATTGATCTGGGCCGACATAGCCAGTCGTTCAACACTCATTGCTGAGGAATGCTCTTGGTCCAGCGATGGTTGGTCTTGGAATCCTTCAGGCCATAAATAGCAGGCCATACATAATCGGGATAAGTATCAACAAGAAGGCGATGGCCGTGCCGAACACAAATCCTCGCCAGCCATGGGTGAAGATTGCCAAGGCCCCGATGAATAGAGACGCACCCATCCAGTTGAGTACCATCGCGTCTTGTGAAGATCCATTCGTCGTTTGATAGGCTCTCGCGTCGAGTACAGAGGCATATTGGAAGAATATAAAGGCTACTCCAAAGATGCTCGTCGCAACAAAGATTTTGCTGACCGAAAATTGTACCTCACCCGCCGCTGGCGAAATTGCATCCTGACTCGGTTCATCTTGCATGATGTTAGGACGTGAGCAGTGTCTTTAGAGGCTTGGCGTCGACGATCTTGATGGGGCGTCCTAATTCTGACGTGTTTTCCGACGCAGGATTGATTCCCGTTGCCGTGCTGATCGTTGCAAGGATTTCGGGGATCGATGTGGGATCTCCTTCGACCTTGGTACCATCGGGCGAAGTTGCACCTAGGACTTGTCCTCCAGCGATGTTGCCACCACCGACTACACAGCTCCAAGCGTCGGGGAAGTGATCTCTTCCACCTTGCGGATTGATTGCAGGTGTACGACCGAATTCTCCAATCCACAAAAAAGTCGTTGATTCGAGCAAGCCACGATCCGAAAGATCTTCCATGAGACTCGACCAACCTGCGTCCAACTGCCCACTGAGGTTCTTCACCGATTGAAAATTATTGGCGTGCGTATCCCACGCGAGCCCTGCTTCACCAAGCGTCACTTCGACCACAGGGACGCCGCGTTCAATCAACCTTCGCGCCATCAAGCAGCCTTGTCCGAAGGTGCTCGGTCCAAAGCGTTCGCGCACTTCCGTCGTTTCTTTTGCGAGATCGAAGGCCACATTGAGTTCACTATCGGAAAGCTTCATCGCGCGGCGGAAAACGGTATCGTGAGCTTTAGGGGCACCATCGCGTTCAGCGATTCCATAGTTCTCTTGAAGCATCTCCCACATCTCACGCCTTCGGCGGATTCGATCGCTGGCAAGATCCGAGGCTGGCAATAGATTGTCCACGCGTAGGTCCACCGGACGCGCATTGGGCTGAGGGTTGAAGGCGGTTTGCGCACCCACCGTTAGCGGTTGATAACGAGGCCCAAGAAAACCACTTCCGAATGCAGCAGGGTTGATCGCGATCTGCGGTGCAATACTCACATAGTCCGGTATCATCGGATCGGATGGAGAAAGCTCTTTGGCAAGCGCCACTGGAAAGGCTGGGTATTTCAAAGGGGCACCGGGACGCTGGCCGGTTCGGACGAGAAACGTTCCGCGACCATGATCGCCCTCTTTGGTTTGCAGATTGCGAACGATGGCCAGATGGTCCATCCATTTGGCAATCTTCGGCAAATGTTCGCTGATACGAATGCCAGGGACCGATGTCGCAATCTCGCGGAACTCGCCCCCATTGGCTGTTCCCGGTTTCATATCGAATGTGTCCATCTGTGACGGACCGCCTGCCATCCAAAGAATCACCAAATGCCTCGACGCATTGGTCTGCATCATCGCATCGGCGATAGGGCGAGCCCACAGGCAGCGACTGGCCCCCATGCCCACCCCACAAGCTAGCATCGATTGCATCCAATGTCGGCGATGGATCATGCTCGACTCCTTGGTCTTGAACTTCAAAAGGCCACCCTTCCCCTACTCCTCTATAACGCTACCATGATTAGTAGACAAGCGTTCTATATTCATTTTCTTCCAAACAGGAAGTTTTAAGACGTCGAAGCAACGATACGGCGGGGCACTCCCTGTACTTGGATACCGCGATGGGACGCCGCATTTGGAACCACCGATAGAATGGAGGCGATCGCAACGCCCATCGATCGGTCCTTATCGATTTTGATATAGCAAATCCCAAGGCCACGAAGAGCATTACCTTGATAGGCAAGTCAGAAATTCTCGAAGGTCTAAACGCTTCTCAGCGGGAAGCGGTGCTTCACATCGATGGCCCCATGTTGACTTTGGCTGGTCCTGGATCTGGCAAGACCCGCGTCGTAACGCATCGCATCGCGCATTTGATCAGTGAAGGGGTCTCGCCGTATTCCATCTTGGCGCTGACATTCACCAACAAAGCTGCTGCCGAGATGCGGAAGAGACTCTTTCGCATGGTGGGAGAAAATCCCATTTGGATGGGGACCTTTCATGGATATTGCGCACGATTCTTGCGCCGATTTGGATCGTACATTGGATTGCCGCCCAATTACTCGATTTACGATCCTTCCGATGCCAAGCAGGCAATGGTCGAGGCGGTGCGATTGGCGGGTGTAAGCCTTTCGCATTTGTCTATGGATCAGATCATACGGGAAATCAGCAATTGGAAAAACCGATTGGTGACGCCCGATGCATTACCAACCGAGACCACCGATCACAACACGCATATCCTGACTCGCGTCTACCCGGTCTATCAGCAGGTGTTGCTCAAGTGTGGTGCGGTTGATTTCGATGATCTTCTCATGCACACCGCAGTGCTCTTGCGTACTCATCCTGAACTGCGAGCTCAACTGGATGAGTCCCATAAATATATTCTGGTGGATGAATATCAAGATACGAATTTAGCACAGTATGTCATGGTCCGTGCGTTATCGCAGGACTACCCCAATATCAACGTGACGGGCGATCCCGATCAGTCGATCTACGGTTGGCGCGGTGCCAACATCGGTAACATCTTGAACTTTGAAAAAGACTTTCCTCAAACAAAGATTGTTCGGCTCGAACAGAACTACCGAAGCACGCCCCAAATCCTCTCCTCGGCCGACTATCTCATTCAGCACAATTCGCGTCGCAAAGCCAAGACTTTGATTCCTACACGCGACAATGGTGATCCCATTCGTTTGTGCATCTACCCGACCGATCGTGAAGAAGCCAATCACATCGCGGATCAAATCGCGCGGCAAATCGTCGAAGAAGGGAAACGGGCTAGCGATTTTGCCATTCTATACCGTACCAATGCCCAGTCACGCTTGTTGGAATTGGCTCTGACCTCTCGCCGCATTGGTTACCAATTAATCGGTGGATTTCGCTTTTACCAGCGCCAAGAAATCAAAGATCTCTTGGCGTACCTCACGCTCGTTCAGAATCCCACTGACGACTTAGCATTCCTTCGCGTGGTGAATACCCCCACGCGTGGCTTAGGGGAAAAGGGTCTTGAAAAGGTCCGCAACCTCGCCGATCAGCGCGGACTGGCAATGTTGGCAGCCCTTCGCCATGCCATTCCACACGGACTGCTTTCTCCTAAAGCAACCAAAGGAGCCGCAGCGTTTTTGAAACTCTACGACGAGCTATGCGAACTCGCCTCAGGGACGATCGTGGAGATGCTCAAACATCTCCTTAAGGAAACCGACTACGTCAATTATCTGCAGCAAAAGAAAACAGATGCACCCGATAACTCGGTCCAAGAAAACGTCAATGAACTCTTGGCCGACGCAGCGCAGCTCGATTTGACGATCCAAGATGGTTCTGCATTGGAAGCCTTTTTAGAGCAGGTCAGTTTGGTGAGCGATACCGATTCGTGGGAAGCGACCAACGATCGCGTTACCTTGATGACTCTTCATTCGTGCAAAGGACTAGAGTTCCCCTCGGTGTACATCATCGCCATCGAGTACAACATCTTGCCCCACGTACGAACCCAATACGATCCACAACAGATTGAAGAAGAACGCCGCCTGTTCTTTGTTGGAATCACGCGGGCAAAAGACCATCTTCAGCTGAGCATGGCGCACTCGCGAGGAATGTCTCGCAATATCATGGGAGCCAGCAGCCAGTTCTTGATGGAACTGCCTCGGAACGAAATCGTTCGTCAAGATTTTACCGAACAGCCTGATTTTGAAGATGCGGATCGTTGGGATGAGGATTTTGCCGTCGACCGCAGTCAACATCGCAGTCGTCGCGTCAATATCGATGAGGAAGAAGGGGTATGGTCTTCCTCGATCAGGATGAGTGCATTCGCAGCTTCCGCCTGATGAAGTGACCGCTCAGATTCCAAAAAATGATTCGTGAGCGAAAGAAGAGTACGATTCCCCGCTGGTGTCGAGGCTCCGATGTGGAAATGCTGGTGGCTCCGGAGATCCTCTCAAGCGCTGGACTACAGGTTCTTCATCCCGAGTACGGTGAAGGACACGCGCCTAAGTGTCCATGGGACAGGGCTGCCGGACATTGGCCAGAATTCGTTTTCAAGACACTGGCGAAATCAAGTCTATCTTTGTGGCTAAGTCGAAGCTGACTATTCTGGATTCGTAACGATTCGAAGGATCGCCATGCGATGCATTCGATTTGCATCAGCATCCCATTCGTACTTGATGTTCGTGCTGATTCTTCGTGCTACCCTTTCGTGCAACTTCTTTCAGTCACCGCTTTTTCTTGCAGTGTCCTGAACGCATGGTGCTGGGACAGGGAATGCTCCCTTTCAAATTAGTTTTATTTGCCTTGAGGCTAACGAAGCTGACCACGTCAGGCCAGCATTCCATTGGTGAACGTCATGCGGCAATCGATGCATGTTGGTTGCGATGCCAGGTGAGAGAAAAAAGGCACCTACCGGTGTGAGTGCCACCGGTAGATGGCCTTTACTCTGTGGTTCGCAAACATCCATGCGAGAGCTCCCTATTTCATTCAACCTACTTGGCGTTGGAGTTGAATGAACTTCGACAACGTTGGCTTTGCATCGAGACTGCTCCAACGAGGTGACTTGCTCGCCTTTTCTTTTTGAGCCTCGGGCTCCGTACCACTTAGTTCGGATCGAATGATCTTCACATCCTTGGGAGCTTCAATCCCAACCGAAACTCGATTGCCATCGATTCGGGAAATGACAATCTTGATGTTGTCCCCGATGACGATCTCTTCACCTTCTTTTCGGCTCAATACTAGCATTTTCAATTCCTCCGTGATCTCGATCACAACTCAATTTGTATTGCAGTCCAAGGTCTCACCACGATCCCTTGTTTACTGCCAACTCTGGGTCTTCGCTTACCCACTCCGCAACTTGTATACCAAATCGCTTTTTCTTGATGATTTCCTGAAAAAGGACTCAAGTTTTCACGATTTGGTTCGTTCTTCACTCAACAACTTAAAAACTCGATTTTGCTAGCTTTTGAAGTTTTGACCTTCTTGTTTGTAAGAAGTTCAGTTTGCTACGCAATCGATCGCAACTTGCGACAAGTGTATTACGTTGAGAGTGAAAGAAAGGTTGCTCGCGGTTTGCGATCTCGAAGCAACCATTGCTTCGATGTTCTATTAATACGGACGTCTCTGGACACGTTTGGTCACTTGCGAGCATTTTCTTGGTGCAGCAACCAAAAATTTTTCAAAAATCCGCCGCGTGGGTGAGTCGGTCAGGCGCGGTCCCAAGGAAAACAGAGTACATCACGAAGCGAATGGCTCTCCGTGGCCAACATGACAACCCGATCGAACCCAAGAGCGCAACCGCAACAGGCTGGAAGCCCCGATTCCATCGCATCTAGCAACCGACTCTCGGAGGGTAACGGTGTCTTGCCATCTTCGATCCGCTGCGCATTGGCGATGGCATTGCGGGCTCGCAAGATCGAAGGATCGAGCAATTCGTGGTAGCCGTTGGCTAGCTCCACCCCTCGATAAAAAATCTCAAATCGCTCGGCCGTTCGAGCATCCTCGTCAGCGATTCGAGCCAATGCGGCTTGCGTTGCAGGGAAGTGGGTGACGACCAAGGGCTTTTCATGCCCCAGTTGTGGTTGCACATCGTGTGAGAATAGCAAGTTGATCCAGTCGTCCCGATCCATGGACCATGTGCGATCTTGGACGTGGCCTCGAGCCATCGCGACGTCAGCCAATGCATCCATCGATGATTCCAGAGCATCGATTCCAAGATGCTTTTGAAATACTTCCGCGAAGGTGGCACGCATCGGTTGGGCAGTTGCCAACAAGTGCGTCGTCAACTCTTCCAAGAAGGTGATGCCACCTTCGAAGTCCTCGCCTACGCGATACCATTCCACCATCGTGAACTCGGGATTGTGAAACGGACCAAACTCGCCACTTCGAAACACAGGGCCAATTTGATAGATGGCTTCCAATCCACTCGCCAACAGACGTTTCATGTTCTGTTCGGGAGACGTTTGCAGATACCATGTGTGGCTGGTTCCATGCCGAGGCGGGAAATCCTCGACCTCCACCACCAATGGATCCAAGTGCCGGTCGACCACGATATCCTGAGACAGAATTGGTGTTTGAACCTCGATCATGCCTCGCGAATCAAAAAAGTGTCGCAAGGACTGAAGTAATGCCGCGCGTTGCCGCAAGATTTGGGCAGATGCGGTCGAGCGGAAAGAGCCATCGTTGCTCAAGTCAGTCATGATGCGCCGAGGTGCTGATCGAAGCGGCTTGCAGCGATCATGCGTCGCAAGTCTCTTCTAGGTTGAAAAACTATCGAACGGAAAAAGAATCGGGATGCGAGATGTCTGTTTCTTCGATCCAAGCTCCACCCAACACGCGGTCCTCTTCAAAGACGACGGCTAGTTGTCCTGGGGCAATTCCATTGCATCCTTCTTCAAATCGAACGTGCATGCGTCCCTCTTCGAGCGTCACCGATGCAGGTTGGGGTGCTGAATTGTATCGGATCTGAACCGAGATTGAGGGTGACGTGCGAAGGCACGACTCGATCGATGCCTGATCGAGTAGCCAATTGGGTTGGCTAGTAATCAATCGCTGGCACGCCAGTTTCTCCGGCTTGCCGATGATGACTTGTTTGCGATCGCGATCGATGCGAATGACGAAGTAAGGTTCCCCCATGGCAACGCCCAGGCCCTTGCGTTGACCGATCGTGAACTGCTCGATGCCCGGATGTCGACCAACAACCTTGCCATCGGTCGTGACGATTTCTCCTGAAGTATCTTCGTGGGTTCGTTCGCGAACGAATTCACCATGCTTACCCGACGTTACAAAGCAGATTTCTTGACTATCTTTTTTGTCGGCAACGCGGAGTCCAATTTGAGCCGCCATCGATCGAATCTCGGGCTTATGATATCCACCAACAGGCAACAACATCCTTGATAAATAGCGGCGGTCGATGCCGGCTAACACATAAGCCTGATCTTTGTCGTCATCGATACCTCGATACAAACCGATCGGATTCAAAGGATCTGGTGTTGGCAATAATCGTGCATAGTGCCCGGTGGCAACGTATTGGGCCCCGACGGTATCGGCATACTCAAAGAGTCGACCGAACTTGATCCAATTGTTGCATTGCACGCACGGGTTGGGGGTTCGGCCTTGTCGGTATTCATCCACAAAGTAATCAACGATCTTGCGAAAGTCCGACTGCATGTCGATTGCATAAAAGGGAATCGACAATCGATCGGCAACTCGCCTCGCATCGGCCGCATCGCTTGCGCTGCAGCAGCCTTGCTTGTGATCTAATCGTCCTTGCAAGATGGGGAGAAGTGGATTCGGTTTGCCATTGGCAAGTTCGCAGGTTTCGGCCGATTCTTCCCCATGCCGCATGAAGACCCCAACGACATCGAATCCTTGTTGCAACAACAAAGATGCGGCGACGCTGCTGTCGACCCCACCGCTCATAGCCAGTACAACCCGGGCCATGGAATATCTACCTCGAAACGAAATCGATCCCATTCGCGGTCTAGACCAATCGGTCGAGACACCACTGCACGAGACCCTTAAACCAAAACCGAAGACGCCCTCGAAAAGGCCAATGATTGTCCTCTTTCCGCTGCGATTGCGGAAGCCAAAATCCCCTTTTTGAAGAAGTCTCTAGGACACATCGGCGGGTGGCCAAGCGATGTGTCTCGGTTGAGCCGTTTCGCTATGCACCACGAGCTGCCGCGGCGGTCTGATGGAGAAAAAACTTATGCGTGTAGGTAAGAAGGGGATCGATCGTAGTCGATTGGATGCTGTGAGGCGGGTTCCAATGGAACCAGGCAAACCCTTCATGTTCGGTCAAAATGGGAGTCCGAGCTTCTTCCATCCAACCCAAGAAAATGGTTAGCTCTTTGGGGCGAGGCTTCTGTCCCTTTTTGGCTGGCAACTCATATTTGAGCGTGAAGCGAAACTCCTCTACCGGTTCGATTTCGCGTCGCAAAAAACCGGTCTCTTCGCACAATTCTCGCATGGCCGCCTGCTCGATGGTTTCGCCCGGATCGAGCCTCCCTTTGGGAAGATCCCAGCGATTGGCGTGCTTCATCAGGAGGAACGAGACCGAGGGCTTCCTGCAGAAGATCAAGTATCCAGCAGCGAGCACAGGTTGTGGCATGCGGGTTGCCTCTTCCATAACATATGGTCTAAACCATGTTTCTTGACGACGTTTCCTAAAACCGTTCGCAAACGCAGTATTCCAAAATCGCCCTTAACCTGGGTGGTAGATCGAAGCGATTCATGAAAATTTATACCAAGACTGGTGATGCTGGGACTACAGGACTTTTCGGAGGTCCCCGAGTTTCCAAGGATGACCATCGAATCTGTGCTTATGGAACGATCGATGAACTGAATGCGGTCCTGGGAGTCGTTCGCTCGTCACCACTCGACTCTGAAATGGATTCTATACTTCAAAATGTCCAAGAGGGAATTTTTTCGATCGGAGCCGAACTAGCAACCCCTTTTCCTGAGCAACATGATTTGAAATGGAAGGGAGATTCTGCGGTCGAAGAGATGGAACAAATGATCGACCGGTGGGATGCATTGCTTCCACCGCTTCGACAGTTTATTTTGCCTGGAGGCTCACAAGCGGCTGCCAACCTTCATTTGGCCCGAACCATTTGCCGACGCGCTGAGCGGGAAGTCGTTGGTTTGTCCCACGATCCTCATGTCAGCGATCTATCGCGAATTATCGTTTACCTCAACCGCCTCAGCGATTTGCTCTTCGTCATGGCCCGCACAGCGAATCGGATGGCCAATGTTCCCGACGTTCCCTGGACGCGACGCTAGGTGTTTGAAATTGCCACCGGATGCCTGTGGGGGAAATCCGTATGCCCCTCCGAAACGGCAAAGGCCGGCTGAGTCTTCCCAAAGAATGGGGCGGGACCGATTCCCTCGGTATCTCCTTTGGGCTATATTCGAGGTAGATGTGTTTTCCACTTTTGGAAATCCGATCGAAGTGGCGGGCGATTAGATTTTCTTTTAGTAACTGGATGCCGTCGCGCGCTGTTTTGCTTGCCGAACAGAGTCGAAACTCGAGGCGATACATCGATTCCCATCGGAGATTTGCGGGATGAAGAAGATTGAAGCGATTGTCCGCCATTTCAAACTCGAAGACGTCAAGAATGCCCTGACCGAAAAAGGGATTCACGGTATGACGGTGACCGAAGTGCGCGGGTTTGGCCGGCAAAAAGGGCACACCGAAATCTATCGTGGTACCGAATACGCCGTCGATTTTGTCCCTAAGGTCAAGATCGAAGTCGTTTGCACCGACGACAACCTCCAATTGGTTGTCGACACCATTCTCCAAACGGCGCAGACAGGTCAGATCGGCGACGGAAAGATCTTCGTCTCCAACCTCGAAAACTCGATTCGCATTCGCACGGGCGAAACTGGCATCGAGGCCCTTTAGGCCAATTTCGGTTGGCACAATAAGGGGATTGGTGACCACGAATGCCTCCGGCTTCCTCTCTTCATCCGGTGGTTGTTGCCTCTCGCGAACATCTTCTCGAAGGTCGGGCCAAGCTGCGTCAGCAGCATGATAGTGGTTCGCCCGGCCTTCAAGTTTGCGCTCGTTGGACCGACTTGGTCGACGCAGTCCTCATCGATCTCGTCCGCACGATTCTCGAAGATCTTCCCAACCCACCCCCTGAGTCCTCGTACTGTTTGGTCGCTCATGGTGGTTATGGTCGTCGCGATCTTGCACCCTACTCCGATATCGACTTGATGTTGCTGCACACGCCTCAGGTTGCCGATGCGGTTGTTCCCATCGCTCGCAAGCTGTCGCAGATGATCGTCGATGTTGGACTCATTCTCGGCTTCTCGATGCGAACTCCTCGCCAAGCGATGCAACTCGCTTGGCGCGATGCCACGGTATTCACGGCGTTGGTTGAGAGTCGATTGTTGTTTGGCAATGGCGACTTCTTTCAACGATTCGTGCATTCCTATCGTTTGGGTGCGATGCATCGAAGCAATCGTCTGATCGATGCGGTCGAAAAGGCGAGGCTTGAAGAGCGAAAGAAGTACGGTGAAACGGTCTACATGTTGCAGCCCAATGTGAAACGATCACGGGGTGGCTTGCGCGATATCCAATTGGTCCGATGGGTCGGATTCGCTCGCTATGGCGAAGCCGATCCAGAGCAACTAACCCAGCGAGGTTTATTGGCGACCGAAGACTACGCTGTGCTTCGCCGAGGCTATCAGTACCTGCTTCGCATTCGGAACCAATTGCATTTTGATGCCAACAAGCCGCAGGATTCTCTAGAGCGAGCGGTTCAAGTGAAGATGGCCAAGTGGGCCGAATGCAAAGGGGAAGAGGGTGTGCTTCCGGTCGAACAATTTATGCGCGAATACTTCGAATACACCAGCGAAGTTCGTTATAGCTCGGCGCATTTCGTCGCCTCTGCCAAGGTGCGTTCTTGGGTTGTTCAAAACCTTGGACACCTACTCGCGATTCCCGTTCACGGTGATTTTCGCGTAGGTATCAGGCAAGTTTGGGCGACCAAATCGGGAATCGAGCGTCTCCGCAAAGATCCTGCTCGCGTGCTCGAACTCATGACGGTGGCCAATCGGTATAACCGTCGCATCGAACATGGAACGTGGCGCGCCATCCGATCTGGGATGCTCAATCGACGCGAAACGGAACCCACCGCGGATGTCGTTACTCCGTTTATGGAATTGATGCGTCATCCGAATCGTCTGGGTGAATCGCTGCGAAGACTTCACGAGTTGCGGGTACTCGAACAGATCATCCCCGCCATGAAGCATGCGCGATCCCTTTTGCAATTCAACGAATACCATAAGTATACGGTCGATGCGCACTGCATCCGCGCTGTTGAAATGGCGTGTGATTTTGGAAAGAGAAACGATGTACTAGGAGCCGTCTACAAGAACATCAAAAATAAGGCTCTCTTACACCTGAGTCTTCTCCTACATGATCTCGGCAAAGGCTTTACCGAAGATCACAGCGATGTTGGCAAAGTCATCGCCGACGACACCGCGAAATTGCTTAAGCTCTCCGATAGTGATCGCGAGATGCTGGTGTTTCTGGTCTACAAGCATTTGCTCATGACGCACATGGCATTTCGTTATGACCTTTCGCAAAAAGACACCATCGTTCAATTCGCTTCGCAAGTGGGTTCCGTTGAAGCGCTACAGATGCTCTATGTGCTTAGCTGTGCCGACTTGGCCGCCGTTGGCCCCGGAGCTCTCAATGATTGGAAGCTCGATCTTCTCACTCAGCTCTATCAACGCACGGATTCGCAGTTTCGGGATGAGAAACCCGATGAGTGGTTCCAGAAAGAACTCGAAGCCAAGCGCGATGCGGTACGGCGATTGGTGGTCAATATGGAAAACTCGGAATGGTGGTTCGATCAGATCCAAGGGACTCCGGCCAATTACCTTTTCCGATGCACACCCAGCCAAATCGTCCAAGAACTGGAGTCGTTGCGATCGTTGAACGATGCCAACCCGGCCACGGCATGGGCGCGTCACTATGAAGATCGCGATGCGGTCGAGTACACAGTGGGCATGCGCGATGTCGGGAAACGTCTAGGTATCTTCCATCGCATCACCGGTGCGCTCAGTAGCCAAGGTTTGCAGATTCTGGAAGCGGAAGTTCACACGCAGCCCGATGGGACTGCTTGGGACCGTTTCCTCGTTTCTGATTTGGATTATGAAGGAGCACCACCGCCCCATCGCATTCAAACCGTATGCAAAGCGATCGTGGCAGCCCTCGATCCCAATAATCAACAGCCTCCGAATTTTCGTCGACTGTGGCAAGCCAAGTCGGCCAATCTTACCGCTGTCCGCAATCAGCCAACTCAAGTACAGTTCGACAACAATACGTCGGAAGAATTCACGATCATCTCGGTCTTCGCATACGATCGTCGCGGTCTCCTCTATTCCATTGCCAAAGTCTTGTTCGAACAAGACCTCGACCTACAAGTGGCCAAGATCAGTACCCACTTAGACCAAGTGGTCGACGTCTTTTACGTGACCAATCTCGACGGTCACAAGATCCTCGAGCAAACAAAACTCTACACGCTACGTCAACGTTTGCTGCGAGCCATCGAAGACGAGTGAACCATGTTCTTGAGAGAACGGTCTCGATCGGTCAGTACCAACCGACTCATTCGCCCTGATCGAGCATCCTTGCATAGAGCTTAACGAGCAAAGGCCGCGACCGATCCTCCAATCATCCAATCGTCATCGTCGCGACCAAAGCTTGTCATCATGTAGCGACCAAAGGTCGTTAATCTCCACCGTCCATTCAACCAGAAATGAGCTCCGACTTCGGGATAGATGCTGAAGAACGTTCGATCGATCCCAGTGATTGTCTCGCCAGGTTCATCGATGAATTGATCGTCATCATTATCCCGTCCATCATGCGTGCCATCTTCGACCGATCGCGAGAAACCATTCGTGGTTCCCAGGCCAACAAAAGGGGCAAGTCTGGTAGGAGTTTGAAGTCGAATACCACCATCCACGCCGACGTAGCCTTGGTCTTCGCTCGTGTAGCCACCAAGACTCATTCGCCACGAATTCCATGGGGCCGGATAGTTTTCGATCCCTAGTTCTGCACCGCCAAACGTTCGGTCCGACTCCGGGCGATAGAACGTGCCGCCAGAAAGGTACATTCCCGATAGCCCTTCCACATGGCGTGCGTCCACGGCTTGTTTGAGCTTCCCTGGAACGTCCCCCTTCTCCGCGCCTTCCTGGTACTTCTCTGCATAGACAGGGTCGTCCATGGCGTATCGCGATCGCAAGCCATTGCAACCCGTTGGAGCAAGCAGTGCCGCCAAGATCAGCCAAGGCGAAATGGATACTGAATTTCCGAGGCTCGTCCCCATCACCGAACTCCCTTGATAGAGTTGTAGGTACCAAGGAAAGCCTCCGACTACAAGCGACGTTTTTCGCAGTAGTCGATCGATTGCTAGCGATTAGGGATGAAATGCTTCAAGCCAATGGAGCAACATCGCATCCTGTAAACGGCTCGAACGTCGAAGTGTTTCTTGGTCGGCACCCCAATAGAAACTGGTCCAACCCTCGACAAAGTCAGCTCGTTTCATCACATCGATCAGTTCTTGCGAAGTACATTTCAAGGGAAAGCACTCTTCCACTACGAGTGGAATCTTGAGATCAAATCCTTTCAAGGTCTCCAGTGCTTGATCGAGTTTCATAGACTCGGGATAGATGTGCACCGAGATAAAATCCAAATGAGGCTCGACGACATGCGGGACAAATCCGGATGTCAATCCAGGTCGATCGAGACTCCAATCGACGAGACCGACGGTAATCAATCGTTGCGGATCTTCGCTGCGAATCGCTGCCGTCAGTTTGGAAATCCAAGCCTTGGCAACCGTAGGACGCGAACGCTGCATAGGATCGAGGCTCACAAACTGCACAAAGTGCTTGCCCGCAAATGGAGGTCCCAGCCAATCGCCTGGGGGCCTTTTGCCGCCTGAGACGACCGGTTCATTCATCAAGTCAAAACAAAAGATGGACGATTCATTGCGCGTGGCTTTTGCGACGGCAATCCAAAACTGAGCCTGGGCTTCCCATCGTTGTTCTTCATCCAAAGCGTCATACCAAGCAGGCACATCTCCTTTGTGATAGCAGCCCAGGCCGGTCAGGTTCAAATAGAGTCGTGTTTCGCGAGCGAGTTGCACTAGGCGGACGAGTCGATCGATGGCTTCTTTGCGAATCTCGGTAGGAGATTGCATGAACCTTCCAAATTGAAGGTGGATGCGGATCACTTTCGCACCCAGCACCTTCATCTCACGAAAGTCCTCTTCGATCTTGGGCCATTCCGACTCCCAATAGTCTTCGAGCAGCCTACCATTCTCATCGTGATCATAATTGAAGCCCGAGGCACGGAAGGGTTGCTCGCTTCCCTCCAGTACAAACGACGCGGTCCTTGGATAAGAGAACCTGAGGAAGCGTCTCTTCCCGAAAGCACTAGGTATTGCGACAAGACCGAGCACAAGTGATACCAATATCGTCGAACTGCATCGCAAAAGTCGGGATCGAAGATAGGTGAAACAACGCATGGTCAATCCTATCACGAAGAGCAGTGACTTCGCTGTGTGCGTTTGGGATCTCGATATGGCTATGGAGTAGGCTTGGCAACGGGAAACGTTTTAGGGCTCTCGACGCATTGCAACTTCTCGAGAACGGTTCGAGCTTGTGCTTGGGAAACGCCTTGAACGACGCGTACGTGAACACCATCCCGTTGAACGGTCGTCTTGTCTTGGATCGTTCGAAGTTCAGCGTAACGATTCCACGCCGTTTCAAACTGTTTGGCATCGTCTTCGGTATCCCAAACCGAGCACCAAATCAAAGCAAGATTTCCGTCTTGATCTTCATAGACTTCATAGCGATCTCCATCCCAACCTTCCGAGGCTTGGGTGCCATTGGGCGTGCGCCGAAAGAGAATCGACATTTGAAATTCACCCAGGCAGTTTCCGCCAAGGTGAGCCCATGGGGAAGGAAGCAATTCTTTCGGCGAGGCGATTTCGATGGAGACAGGATCGTCCCGATCCTCAAGGTACTTTTTCGGATGAAGAATCTGCTCCGTGCTAACAGGTGGATTTGTGTAAGCCTGATGGATCCGATCGACACCACCTTTGCGCGTCAGGTTAAGATTGAACACAAAGCCTTGGGAATAGGGAAACAAAAGGCTATCGCGAAAGATCGCTGGAGCGGCGCGGTAGGTTTTCCCTGCAGCAACAGGCAGCATCATTTTCATCATGTTGAACATCAACTTGGCCGCATCGGGATCCATCTGAGTCCAGGTCGTGCTGTCCCCTTCTTGCCGTCCCATTTCACCAAACATGATCAATGTCGCATCGCCCTCCACCAAGGCTGAAAATGCCATCGACATATCGTCGTCATGCTCGATGCTGCGCTGCTTATCAAGAAGCCCATACAGTTGATCTTGCAGTGCATGGGTGAGTTCGTGAGCGAGCGTGATTTTTTGCTCTTCTTTATCGAACGTAGGTTTTTGTCCGAGCAAGCGTCCTAGCGTTCCCGGTTGACGTTTTTTATCGGCTTCGCGGACGAGCACCATCGCTTTGGTCTTGGGATCGTAAAATCCACCCACTTCTTCGGTAAGAAGTTTGGTCATCGTCTCTTTGACGTCGAGCGTATTGGGAATCAGACCAAAGGCGCGATAGGTTCCCTGGATCAGTTTCCATTCCGCATCCGTGTACTCTTCCTTGACCTGCCGCTTCATCTCTTCACCGAGTTCTTCGCGGGTCATCAGGCTTGGAGTGACATCTTTGCTGAACTCTTGCTGGCGCAGCTTGGCCACGATCCCTAAGTAGGCTTGGGTGTAATTGCGGACCGCTTCGAGATAGTCCCCTTGGTCAGCGAGGCGGTCACCACTTTGAAGCAGTGTCTCAGCCGCCTGTTCCGAAAGACGTTTTTGGGCTGATACCGTCGAGGTCGATAGTACCAAGCAGCCCAGGAATCCAGCAATGATAAGAGGACGTCCAAGCATCCGAGAACCTAACATGAATGAGCTGTCCTTCGAAGATTAAGGAGCGGTTGGAATGGCAACGGGAAGCGCATTTCCGAATCGATCGAAATCACGGAAGCTCCAGACCACTTTCTTATCTGGAGATACTTCCAAAATCTGAGGATTCTCTTTCCCAGCATGGCAATTGACGATCCAAGTGTTTCCATTGTCGAGCCGATCCACCATGGTGATCCATACCAATTGAACGTTGGGTAGATCCTTCTCTCCAATTTGCCAAACAATGGTGCCCTTGGCGTCGACTTCGATCACTTTGTGTCCATCGCCGGTTCCTACAAGTGTATTTCCATTGGCGAGTCGAACTGCCGAGTAAACTTTTGTGCCTGCTTCGTATGTCCAGACAACTTCGCCCTTGCGGTTGTATTCGCGAATTTTGAAATCACCTTCGTGCGCAACGAGATAAGTGCCGGAAGGTGTGGCGCGAACTAAACGCGTATCGCGATGCGGATCTGGGTGTTCCACTTTGAGAGGAATGCTATGCACGATGTTCTTTTGCGCATCGACTTCGAGAATACGAGCGCTTCCGCTCTCGGCGATCATGGTCAATCCCGATGGAAGGCGTCGAAAGGCATGGATCTCGATTTGCTTTCCTTCAGCGGTTTTGCCCGCATCGTAACGCCACACTTCTTTACCTGCAGAATCTAGCTCGACCACATTGCGAAAGTTGGTCTGAATAAGCCAATGCCCGTTGGGCAGCGACTGTGCATCGTGAATGGCTTGGATGGGCATCTGCCAAACAACGCTGTTGTCCGCTTTTAGATTGGCCAAAATCTTCTTCTCGTAGTCACCAGCCAGTAGCGAACGTTTGGGGCCAGTCTGCGGATCTTGCGCTGTACCTGGAGATACGATGGCTCCAAGGCTTGTACCTATGCAAAACAGTGCCGTTAGTACAGTCGGACGCAACTTAGAAAGATAACGCATGATGTTTCTCGACGAGAAGGTAGGAATGGAAGGATCAATAAGCTGATTTACGTTAACGGAATTCTCTGTCCATCGTAAGCCAATTGAATGTGGTCTGGTAGCCACGCGTTGGTCGCATCGTACTCCAATTCGTGCGAAACATGCGTGAGATAGGTCATTTTGGGGCGAAGTCGATTGGCAACTTCCACCGATTCTTCCAAGCTGAAGTGGGTCGGGTGTGGGGCCGTTCGCAAAGTATCCAGGACGAGCACGTCCAATCCCTCCAGCAATCGCATGGACTCTTCCGGAATGAAATTGGTGTCTGTGCAATAGGCGACATTCCCGATCCGAAACCCAAGAACTTGAAAGTAGGGACCATGTTGCATGCGAATGGGTTGCAAGGTTGCTCCCAAGACATCGAAGGGGTTTGTATCGATGCGACGCAACTCCAATCGCGGAACCGATCCTGGGTGAGTCTCAGGTCGGTCCATGAATGCATAGTCGAATGCGATCCGAATGCGATCCTCTACCTGGGCCTCGCAATACAACGGGACAGGTGCTCCAATCGCAAAAGGAAACAACCGAAGCTCGTCCAGTCCATATAAATGGTCGACGTGTTCATGCGTATAAACAACCGCATGAACCACACCGATGCTTTCACGCAAAAGCTGAAAGCGTAAATCGGGCGAGGTATCGATGAGTAGGTTCCCTTGCGGGAGTCCTAGGATCGCGGAACATCGCGTTCTACGGTTATGGGGATTGGTACTTCGGCAGACATCGCACGCACACCCGATGACAGGAACACCCACACTGGTTCCTGTACCCAGCAAGATCATCTCACCTTGAATGTCGGTCGTATGAAATACTCTTGGCACGTCGTCTAAATCCTTAGGAATCCTTTACCTACCATCGTTGCACGGTCGACGACCTCCATCGTCGATACGGCTACATCTTTCCTGCATTGTTGAGCACATTGACGTAGCTCATAAACATGCGAATGATCATAAAGATCAAGAACAAGGAAATGGCCATCCAGATGGCGACGCTGGCAGACATTGCGAGTTGTGCCAAAGCAGTTTTCGCTTTAGCGTTGTAGTCGTGGGCTAGGCGTTCCAAGGAATAGGTCTCTGTACCTCTGAGTTCGCCCACCTCGATCGAACGGACGAAGTCGTTCGGTAGGACTTGCGAAGCATCGAAGGCCTCCGCAAAGGAAGATCCTTTGACGATCTGTGCTTCCGCAGCCGGTAGTCCACCCAGGTAGTAATGATTGCCTGTGCTTCGAAACGCTTCCCGTAAACAACGTTTGGCTTCGACTCCAGCGTTGAGCAACATCGCCAAGGTCATCGATAGCCGCGATAAAGCGGTCGTTGCAAGGACGGTACCGATGACTGGAATCTTGATCGCGATAGGCACGAGCAAACGATGAGCTTGAAACCAGTTCTTCCAGATACCATAAGCAATGACTCCCATCGTTCCCAGAACGATCAGGATGAACGCCCAAAAGATCATCAGTCCGCTCATGCCGCGGAGGCCTAAACCTGAGGCATCAAATACAAGATCGTTCGGGCCTGGATTTTCAGGGCCCAAGAATCCCTGAATGACGATGACGAGACTGATGATGAGAAACGCAAGGACAAGTTGAATAACCGGCCAGCTAAGGCGTTGAAGAAAATCATTGCGCGAAGTGCGAAGGTCGCGATAGTATTCCGACATGTACAAGAAAATTCGCTCTAGGCCACCCCCAGCCTCTCCTGCAGTCACCATTTGAACGAGCATATGCGGGTAGTAGCGACCAACGCTTTTCATCGAATCGGCCAGCGTAAGTCCTTTGCGAATCTTATCGATCACATGTTTGGTCGCTTCCCGATGAGTCGAAGAGCCTTGCCGTGACTCTGCATCCAGTAACCGTAAGAGATCTACACCCGATCGCAATCCTGTTCCCATGCGTTGGCAAAACCCTTCCAGCATTTTCAATGGCATGGTTGTGCGCATGCGAAGACCGTCGTCATCGTTCGCCTCTGCCCTGGCACACGGGGAGCTTAGGAGGTGCCATGGTGTCATTCTCGAACGAAGTGTCGCGAAGAAGGATCGGTGCGTGCAAACAACGCACGCACCGATGAAAAATTTCGGCAGCCCAGTTGGCGAGACCTGATGGGTGGCCCGCTTCATTCTAATGCAAGAAAGCAAGTCCACCTTTCTTTTTCGACCCGCATGTTGAAGTACTGCACCAAGAGGAAAGGTCATTTGCAAAATAGACATAGCCTTTAGCGACGTGCGTTCCCAGGCCGTCTGCCAAGAGCATGACCCCGATCATCAACAAAAAGGAAAGAGCCAACATCTTCACGGTAGGATTGCGTTGAGCAAAAAGCGAAACTTGATTGGGCAAAGATCAGCATCACTCCAACCGCGATAATCACGGCGGTCACCATCACCCATAGGTCTTCCCGCCATTCCCACGGCCGTGATCACCGAATCCAACGAGAAAACGATGTCCAGCATCGCAATCTGAATCAACACACTCATGAATGAAGGCTTCTTGGCAGTGCCATCGGAACCGTCTTCATGCCTTCGATCAAGGCATGGATTTCTTTTACCGCTCTTCACGAGAAGGAAAAGCCCCCCAACGATCAAAGTAGTCACCGCGGAACTTCATTGACCTGGGTGTTCTCCGCCTCCATCAGCCATTCGTACCAAGCCGTGGTGGGAGCGAAACTACTCAGGCTTAAAGATGGGGTGAACCAAATTCATGATCAATAAAGCGAACATAGCAGCCCGATTCGCATGCCCAAGGCAAGGATCAGTCCCCATCTTCTCGCACTAGGTTGCTGCTCTGCTGGCAATTTGCCTGTAATGATGGAAATAAAGATGATGTTGTCGATGCCCAGCACGATCTCCATCGCTGCCAAAGCGATCAACGCAATGGCTGCACCCATCCATCCTTCCGGATGCCATCTTACTGGAAGTTTCCCAAAAGTACAAAAGTTGCCCCATGCGATTCCCATCGCGGTATCCATCAAATTACTCACCGTTCATTGCCAGCTTGAAACGTATCGAAGCCGCCACGATGTTGGACGACGAAAGGTCCAGCCACACTTTCTCGCGATGCCCTCGGCCGCTTCCCTATCCTGCCGGTCAAAGAGGACCCGCCCAAGCACAGCGACGAATCAAGGATACCGATGGTTTATCCTCGCGTTACCCATTCAAAATGCACAAATCCAAGCGAATTTTGATGTCTGGATGTGACGAAAATCATAAACTAAAGAAGATTGTTTCGGACGGCCCGGCGACACTTGGCCATGCCGCGTCTTGGCTGCGATCCAGGATCGATGACGATCGGGGACGCTTTCCGTTTTTCTCAAGTTTTGTGAATGGATAAGCCTGTGGATCCTCTTTCAGTGACATGCTCTTCATGCCAAGGGAAGATCCTGGTCAAAAACGAGCGATTGGCGGGACAAATCGTCCCCTGCCCTCGTTGCAAAAATCCCATCGCGATTCCCAGTCAACGCAAGGTACTCTTCACCCCTCCTCCTGGCATGGTGGCCGATTCGGTATCCATTACGAAGAGCGTGGATGACGATTGGGCCAATGATCTCGACCAGGCTTTGGCAGCTCACCGTGAAGAACAAACCGGTCAAGCTCAGCTTTCCAGTTCCCAAGTAATCGAAAAGACATTGGTCGATCCTCCTAATGCCTGGAAGGTCGACGAGGAAGAGGAATTTCGGTTAGAGCCGTTTGGTGGAACCACCACCGCCAATGACGTGGCCCCTCCGTTGTGGAAGAGCCCACCCGGTTGCTTCGTCGCGAACCGCGAAGACCACTAACCAAGCCTCGATGGCGAATTCTTTTTTGTCGCCGCTTTAGGTGTTGGCGGGATTGATTGCCGCAGGAAGCATCTTCGTGTTGTTCGCTTTGCTCATGAAGAGCCTCAACAACCGTGAGACGGCCAACAAGCTACCCAACAAAATACACCGATACCTATTGTCGACCCCGCGACACCACCAGCCAAACCAAGAATTCTGATTCCGCAAGACCCAATGCAACGCCCACCGAAGTGGTCAACCAAATGTTGCTGCGAACCCAACCACTTGAAGAGATTACCACCGAAACGCCAGCGGCGGCGTCCCAATGAAACGACGATGCCTGAAAAATCGATGTCGTCGATAACCAAGAGAAGCCCGTTCCGCCCCCCCATCGTCGAACCAGCGACGACTGCACCACCACCAAGTCGCCCAGGCCGATGCCGATCAAGAAATTGTGATTCCACAAATCTTCCAGAAATTCGGCGGCCTCAGCCGCAAGTTTGAATCGGACGTGTCGGATGCAGCAGGCACGATTGAACCGAGTGAAATTGAAGAAGCCACCCGAGGAAGTCATTGAATTTGCAGCCTCATCGCACCCCGCCCCGCCCGCCACCAAGCCTGATCTAAAGTTGGCATGGAGTTGGTGGTTCACGTCTCCGTTTGACGTTCATTGTCCGAGTTTGCTGCGGTCCTTTCCAATCTCGTAGGAACAGGGGTCTTTCTCGATTTTGAATCCATAGCGACCATTGGACACTCACCAGCAAGCCAACTATCGATCGATGCAACGGACCTTTCTATCCAAGACTTGGCCAAGCAATCACTGGATCCGATGGGTTTGGGATTGCCGCATTACGACGAATCAGGGTTGGTCTACATTGCGGCGTCGGACGAAATCATGCGCGAAGAGGCTTCCCAATTGGACGATCAGAAGGTTGGTTGATCCGGCGAACTATGAAGCCTTAGGGAAATCGCTGAGCCTTCTTCTCCCCGATGAATCGATCCATTGGAAGATCGAAGGAAGCAAAATCGTCTGGCAGCCCGCAGCCCGAGTGCTCGATCAGGCTCGCCTCGCAGTTGCTTTGGATCGTATTCGTGTCGCCGTAAGGGAAACCACCTCTATCGGGATACCATGTCGAATCGCTTGGTGTCGGGTTGGATGTTGGCAAAATCGAACCGAAACCTGATCAAAGCGGGCGAGAACCCACAGCGACGCCCCGTCATCGCGAGCTTGGTTCGGGCTGCAAAAGATCGCAATATCGATCTTGTGGTCGATTGGATGAGTCTCTGGAGGCATGGCGTGACGCCGAGCACCGAAGATATCTTTTTGGAGAAGGACCGCGATTTCAATCCCAGCTTTCGCGAGAGATTCGCGAGAAGTATGTGCTCGAGTTAGCCGTCATCGACCAAAAGACGCTTTGGCTGACCGTTCCCGAAACGCGAAGATATGCTAGTCAGATACGCCTATTGCCAATCCAAGAAGGAGAAACCGTCGAATCGATCACCGAACGATTGCGGTTCTTGTCCCCCATCAATGTTCAACGCCGAAGTCGATTGATCGTGGTACCGTTGCCGAAACCATTTGTGATGGTGCGGGTATGCCCACCCACCATTGAACAATTGTCCAAGCTGGGTTGGCTTTAGGACTGCAAGGCAATCTTCTTGCGGATTTGCTGAACGAAATCCGCGTTGGTGTCGGTTGAGCCCATCAAAGCTTGATGCCTTTGCTACATAGTTCACCGCATCATCGACCTTCCCCGAACCGATCGCTTGATTCGCTGCTTCCAAGTACGCATCGGTCGCCCTTCGCATCTTAGCTTGTTCGAAATGAAAAGCGATCTCCGGGCCATTGCTTTTCGGCTTCTAGTACGAAGAACGACTGTGCCAACCTTGCGTGCCGGCGTTGGATGCAATCGGCAGGAGTCCAACGCAAAACCCGCTCTTGCAGGTCTTGGTTGATCCTAGGCGGACATCAGGCCCAAACACCTTGCCACTCGATCCAGTTTTGAGAGGCGAGATCGCCGAGATATGGGAACAGACGTTCGGGGCCCACTCGCGTTGCAATTGCAGCTGCTGAAATGAAACGGAACGCGAACCCGCAGCCAAGAACTCGATGATCTGCCTCGCTTCGCGACGCAATCTTCGAAAGCGGAATCGTTCCACATCCTGACCTCGCATCTCCTCCATTCGAAATCCCCAGTATTTCCCGTGGGATCGTTTTCATAAAACGAATGGATGAGTTCATGCAGTAGTTGAGGATTTCCATGGCTCAACTCGGCAAAGCCCTGCGCGCCCAGTGTATCGATGACTTGCACGGGCATACCGGGTCGCGTCAAAGATGTTCGGCGATCTGTGTACTTTCCTGGGGTGAAAGTGGAGCAAAGCATGCTTCAAGCATTGGGGTGGGTTAAGGAGCTGGAAATAACTCTTGATAAAGAGCATCTTTCTCAGGACTCTTGGGCGCATCTTTCGTTGCATATACTGCAATGAGCGTGCCTGCAAATGCAGAAGAATGGCGCCATAAATCCAACAGTACTCGCAAGCTTGCGTTGTCGGCGTATTCCGCGTTGTCGATGGCAATAAAGAGCGACCGCAGATGACTCTGGTCGCAGATAAGTCGAATAAACGCAGCGGCAGCACTTTGAAGCGCTTGCAGATCTCGCAGTTCTTGGCTCGGTCCAGTCGCGTTATCTTCGATCGTATCGACGACTTGCGAGAACTGAGGAAAGGCCTTGGCAATCGATTGAATCGAAGGGGACTCTTCAAATGGTTCGAGTCCATGACGAATCCATTGTCCCACGAACGATTGGACCAAAGAGTTGATCAGATGAAAGGGAGCTCCATCTTTAAAGTTGCAAGCGGCCCGCAGGATGAATGAGGGTTGTTGCAATGAACACTGACGCAACCATTCTTCGGTTAATCGCGTTCTTCCCAAACCTTGATCACCTTCCAGCAAAACCATTCGGCTTCCAGGAGTCTTGGTGGAGGATTGAAGAAACGCATGCAACATCCGAATCTCTTCGCTTCGGCCAACGAACGGAGCCGGGTTGGCCATGCTGGGCTGAATCCATGCGGATCGCGTTGGAATACGCAACCGATCGAGTACTTCATTGGCCTTGGGACGTGCATACTCATCCGGATTCAATAGGTCCAAGCAGAGATCTTGAATGATTGCAGGTGCCGCTGTTCGTTCGAGCTCGCTTCGCAACTGATCGATAAGCGTCGCTTTTCGAGAAGGATCTTGCAGGTCGTCGAGCGATTCGAAACTAGGTGGGTTGGGTGGCTCTCCTTGAAGCAATTCCCAAATGATCGCTCCGAATCCATACCAATCGCTTTCGCGAGTGACGTGCTTTCCAAGGATGACTTCGGGAGCCATATAGTTGAGCGAGCCCACGAGCCTTTCGGAAGCATGACGCGAACCTTCGATCAGGTCGTCGACAAACGTTGCCAGCCCAAGGTCGAGCAGCACTGCGCGACCACGGCGGGTCACCATGACATTGCCTGGCTTCAAGTCACCATGCGTGATGCCACGGTTGTGCAAGAATTGAATCGACAATGCGATCTGCCAAAGAATTTGCTTTAGTACATCCCACTGTTCGCCTCGATTGCGTCGGCCCCACCATCGACGCAGTTCTCCACCTTCGATCAGCTCCATGGAGAAATAGCGAACACCATGATCAGAAAACGATTCAAAGAGCTTGGCTATGTTCGGGTGATCCAACGACGATAGCGCGCGAAACTCTTCATTGAATCGATAGACGCTCCATGAGTCTGTCCGACGCATTACCTTGACTGCACAGACTCCACCTGTTCGCAGATCGAGGGCTCGAAAGACCGTTCCCATTCCGCCTTGTCCGAGCAAGGAGAGCAATTGAAAATTGCCGAGCTGCTTGGGGAGTCGCCACGTTTGAATGGGACCGGCCGCAGCATCCGGTACCGTCGAATCGCCTGGCCGCGAGGGTTCGAATCGATCGGGCATGAGCGCGTGCGCGTGAAGCTTTTGATCTGTGCGTATCAAGTCCTTCTTCAACTGCGGAGCATACTCGGGGAGGATCTCCAAATAATGTTCGATCTCGATAGGATTCAACGTGTTGCGGCGTATCGCAAATTCAAAAATCGCCAAGTCGCGGCAAGCATCAAACGAGCGTCGTAGTTCGGGATAACGCAGGAGGAAGAACTCGAGTCGTGGTTCGGCGCGACGGTCATCTTCGTGAATGTCGGACGGAGCAAATTCTTGTGTGGTCCGCGAAATAGAAAGTTCAAGCTCATCCTGAATCAATGTGACGATCAAGCGCGTACGAAGCTCTTTCGGCACGCGTTCCAGAAAGGCATCGTGCGAAGGAGTCTTCAGTATCGACCACTGTTCGCGAAACTGCTGCGATAGTTCGCGAAGCAACACATTGCTTTGATCTTCGTCCAACACTGGCTTTGGTCCAAAAGTTAGAGGCGTCGACGATGAGTGATGTTGCTGCAAGTATGGACTCAGCGATTTCTGCTTGATGGGAATCGCTGCCGGATCTATGGAATAGGCTACGAGAAGCTTTTGCGTTCTTCCATTTCAATCATTTGGCTCAAAATGTCGCAGAAGCTGTGTTGGATTCTCCATTCTGGATAGTGAGCTTGAAACTTGCAGAAGGTCGGATATGTAGCAGATGTGGTCGCCAGTTCGATTGGTTTCACCGATCGTGTAGTGTATGCGATGACGGCTTACATCGTGAATCATTTGGATGCACTCCAAAACGGAAGCCAATTCTCCCGTCCGCCACCGAGGTTGTAAAACCTCGCCAGGCCGAGGGTTCTTAGCATAACACTCAAAAGCGCCGAACCACATCCGAGCTCTCGATTTGATCGCGAACTTGCTTGCCTTTGTAACCGAAAATCGTATACGGTTTTCCATGCACAGCCACGTGCACCAAATAGGAGAGGAACCCATGGAGTTCGACTCCCGAATGCGATGCACCGGTGAGGCAGCCCCCACGGAAGATACCCACTTTCATCCCAAAGTAGCGGCCATACTCTTGGGCTACGATGTCCCCCAGCAGTCTTCGACGCACCGAACAAAGAGTGAAGCGTTTGGTCGATACGGCACTGTTCGTTGATGCCATGAAAATCTTCAGGGCGAGCATACTCCATCGCGTTTCCAGTTCTTTGAGCGGGACTTCGTGGGAGCGTCCCCATAGACCTTGTTGGTGCTCATGTGGCAGAAGACTGCGTCTGCGTTCGATTGCCTTGTTGCCTCGAGAAGATTGATCGTTCCCACTGCATTGACATCGAAATCGATGAGCGGAATGTCCTTGGCTTTGTCGTGGGAAGGCTGAGCTGCGCAATGGATGATCAACTCAAATCGATGCCGCCCGAACAGATCAGCGAGTTGGTCACGGCTACGAATATCAATCGACTCATGACGAAAACGTTTGGTCTCCGCCTGCAATCGTGACAGGTTCCATTGGGTGCTACCTTTGGGACCAAAAAATTCACGTCGCATGTCGTTGTCGATTCCAACAACGTCGGCTCCTAACGCATCCCAATGACGCACTGCAGCGGATCCAATCAAACCACTCGAACCCGTCACCAAAACCTGCATGTCACTACTTTCTGTACTTACTCGATCGTCCCCGTCGGAGGCGGCTTTTCCACCCCGAATCTCAAGAACTCTCCATCATAACTACCGATCGGTGAAAAACCCCAGGTTTCCCCTCTTGTGGATGGATTGTGGGACGGTAAAAGGCAATCGCAACGACTCTAGGGGGGATGCGGGCAATGCGGAAGAGAGGAATGCCGGTTTTTCTAAATCGCTAGCTTTCCTTTATGGTTGCACCGATCGAAGTTCGATCTGGTAATCAACGAGCGCGAGGCCTAGGATTGGCCCCGTACGGTTCCCTGCATCCAAAGGATTGGATACCAACATGAAAAAGATCGCGGGTTCTCTCCTTTTGGTTTGCTTGGTGGGTTGCCAGAACAGTCCCTGGGGACGCTGGGGAAGCCGCGAGTTCGGCCAAGGGAGCATCGATCGTCAGAAGGCGCGAGCTGTTCTTACCGACCCATATCCTCTGAATGATATTGGTCCTGAAGTTGTGGGTGCACGGCCCCGAGAATTCTCAACTCCCCTGCCAGAAGCATCCCGCAATCGACTTCAATCAGAAGTGAAGTCTCGCCTAAACCCTTGGAGCACCTATCCTCGATAGATCGATGTAGCCATTCACATCGATCGGGGAACGGACGAGTGCTTTCATCAACTGCCGTTTAGCGGTTCATCGCTGGGAACATTTCGCGAACCATCTGAATCGCAGCGGGTCCGACGAGTACCACGAACACCCCAGGGAAAATGAAGATCACGAGGGGGAAGATCAACTTCACAGCCGTCTTGGCTGCTTTTTCTTCGGCGATCTGTTGGCGGCGAGTTCGCATCGAATCGCTTTGAACGCGAAGGGCATTGGCCACGCTGGATCCGAATTTGTCGGCTTGAATCAAGAGCGAAGCAAGAGATCGCAAATCGTCGACCCCAGTTCGTGCTCCAAGGTCTTGAAGCACTTGATTGCGAGCGCGACCCATCTGCAAATGCAAGTTGGCAAGGCTGATTTCGTCCGAAAGGATGCGATAGCTCTTTTTCATTTCTTCTGCCACTTTGCGAAGGGCTTGATCGAGACCCAAGCCAGCTTCCACGCAAACGACGAGAAGGTCGAGAGCATCGGGCAGTCCTTGGAAGATCGCTTTGCGGCGTTTCATTCCCAAAAACGTAAGAGCCAATTCAGGAATGTAGAATCCCGCTCCGCCCAAGATGGCCGCTTTGATTAAGCTGTTGGTGTTCATGCCAGCCAACAAAGAAAACAAAGCACCGCTCACGAAGAGGAAGGCTATACCACAAATCACTTTGAAGGAGAGAAAGACCGCAGGAGCTGATTCGGAGCGAAAGCCCGCTTCGACGAGTCGTTGTTTGAGAACGCTCATCTCGGCTTCGGTTTTCGGAGTCAATGGTTTGGAAAGGGCTGGTGATGCCTTTTCTAAAACGCGAGCGAGTGCTTCCTTTTTCTTGGAGTCGCGCGCATCATTCTCCCGATCCGCTTTACGTCGCGGATCGCTGAGCATATCCAATCGTTCTTCGGCTCGACCAGTGGTTCGATTGAAAAGATCGAATAGAAACCAAACCAAGGCGCTGATACCGATGAATACCGCGACCGGAATGAGAATCGAAGGATTGATGGATGCGACGAACATGGTTGACTCAAACCTTGATATTGATGATCTTGCGAATCACGAGAGCACCGAGAACTTGCATCACCAGTGCGCCGGCCAACATTTTGCGTCCCATCTCATCGCGGAACAGCGTCAAGCAGTAGTCGCGATTCATGAAATACATGATGGCAAATAGGCCTGGGGGAAGGGCAAGCAACACGATTCCCGAAAGGCGACCTTCACCGGTCAGAGCTTGGATCTGTCCTGCAAGTCGGAAGCGAGCGCGAATCAGGCGGCCGATCTTGTCCAAGATTTCAGCCAAGTCACCCCCGGTCTGACGCTGCAAGAGAACCGCTGTCGCAAAGAAGCGAACGTCCAAATTGGGAACGCGGCGCGTCATCGATTCCAATGCTTCTTCCAACGAAATACCTAAGTTTTGTTCTTCAAAGCATCGGCCAAATTCGCGACTGATCGGTTCGGCCATTTCACTAGCAACCAAGCCGATACCAGCGGCAAGCGAGTGGCCAGCACGCAAGGATCGTCCTAGAAGTTCCAATGCTTCAGGTAGTTGCTGATTGATTTTGTTGATGCGTTTGGACCGCTTGAAGAATAGCCATGCCACGGGCGCGAAGGCCAACATGATCGCGACCAGTGGTGCAAGTAGTTTGGGCGCAGGACTGATAGCGACTGCAATAAACCCCGCCACTCCCACACCACAGCAGATCGCTGCGAACTTCGTCGGGGAAATGCGAACATCCGCCTGGTCGAAGACGGCTTGAAAGTTTCCGAATTGCGATAGAAAGTCCTCGACGACGCTCTGTGTTTCATCGAGCGGTGTGTTCAGCAAATTCGTAGCTTCGTTGGCATTCGCTGCTCCACGCTCCCCTTTGGCTGTGAGCGCCTGTAATCGATCTTCAGCAACGCTCAAGTCGTCGCCTTGGATCATGATGGCAACGCCACCGACCAAGGCTGCAACACCCAAACCGGCCGACATCAGGATGATGATGGTTATCATGTTTAAGCTTTCATCATGATGCGCTGACGGAACGCGCTAGCAGGCAAACGGACACCTGCCGATTCCAATCGCGACATGAACGTGGGACGAACACCAGTGCATTCGAAATGACCGAAGGCCTTGCCATTCTCATCGATCCCTTCCTGATTGAATCGATAGATGTCTTGCATCACGACGGTATCTTGTTCCATACCGACGATTTCCGTGATATGCGTGACTCGACGCGGTCCACCCTGCAGACGGTTGGCCTGAATGACGACATCAACCGCGCCTGCGATCTGCTGTCGAATCGCTTTGACCGGCATTTCGAATCCGGCCATCATGACCAACGTTTCCAATCGCGCGATACCGTCGCGAGGATTGTTCGAGTGAATCGTGGTGAGCGAACCATCGTGACCTGTGTTCATTGCTTGCAACATGTCCAATGTTTCACCACCACGGCATTCGCCGATGATGATTCGTTCTGGACGCATACGCAACGCGTTTTTAACCAAGTCGGTTGCTGTGATAGCCCCGTTGCCTTCAATGTTGGCTGGTCGTGTTTCCAATCGAACCACGTGATCCTGTTGTAGCTGCAATTCAGCCGCGTCTTCGATGGTCACGATACGTTGATCGTTCTGAATGAAGCTCGACAACGTATTGAGCAGAGTTGTTTTGCCGGAACCCGTACCACCGCAGATGATCATGTTGAGACGAGCTTTGATGCATCCTTCCAGCAACATCACCATTTCAGGAGTAAAAGCTTTGTAGTTGAGAAGATCTTCCAACTTGAGCGGGTTGGAGCCGAATCGACGAATGGATACCGCTGCTCCATCGAGCGCAAGCGGAGGAATGATCGCGTTCACACGAGAACCGTCTTCCAAACGCGCGTCGACCATTGGACAGGTTTCATCGACCCGACGTCCCACCTTGGAAACGATTCGGTCGATGATCTGCATCAAGTGCTGGTTATCACGGAACTCGACTTCGGTCTTTTCCAACCGACCGCGACGTTCCACATAAATGTTCTTGGGACCGTTGATCAAAATGTCGCTGATGCTGGCGTCTTTGAGCAAAAACTCCAGAGGACCCAATCCGAAGGTCTCATCCATGACCTCATCGACGATTCGGTCACGTTCGGCTCGGTTGAGTAGAGTGTTTTCGCTATCGCAAAGATGCTCGACAACCAACCGAATTTCTCGGCGTAGGGTCTCACCCTTGAGCTCTCCAACACGATTCAAATCGAGCTTGTCCACCAACTTCGAATGAATTCGACGCTTGATGTTTTCAAACTCTTCTTGCTTGGAAGGATCCACTCCTCGAGCAGGTTGATTTGCAGTCTTCATGGCTCAGACTCGGTCGTTCTTGCAAAGGCTGGCGATTCCACGGAAGCACCGAGTAATCCGCTCGGTTTATCCATTTCTCCCTGTTTACCCAAGGCGACTGTCCATATATCGCCAGGAAAACGTACCTCACAAATGCAAGTTTGCCCGACCGTTCCATGCCGAATCGTCGGAATACTCCCCTTCCCATCCGCATAAACGGACCTGCGGATTAGGGTTGCTAATGCTGTGGGCTGCCGTCAACGATGGGTGGCTGCCACCTTGTGACGCCACGGCGCAAAGAATAGGTGGCTGGCACCTATTGGAAAAAGTGAGGGCTCGAAAGCGCGCCACCTCGTGCGTGAAAGTGGTTCGCTTCGAGCCCGATCCCCCTGGATGTTAAATCATGCTGTTTGGAGAGGTTGCCGCTAGAGCCTGTGTTTTGTTGGCCGGTGTTGCTTGATCGCGTGTTCTCGCCGGCGAAGTACCCGTGTTATCGGGTATTAAACCGTCAAAAACAGCACCTACAGTTTGCAATCGCGATGCAATCGGCAAAGTTTGCCCGTTTTGCCTAATGCGTGCCCCGCCGTCGGCCGATCAAGAAGAAGCGGCAAAGGGTCGGAGCACCCTCCGATTTCCGTTTCACCCTTCGAGTATGAGGCAGCAAGCCTGTGATCCTCTTATCCAAGAAACACACTGCTAGCTTTTCGCTTTCGTTGTTGCCACCCGTCACGATCGGGTTGGTCCTGACCGGTATCTTCTACGGACTCATCTTTGCAGGTCCGTTGGATTATCCTCTTCTTCGTCGTTACTGTTTGTGCCACGAAGTGGCGGTCATCACGGTCGGACTCTTTTGGATCAGCGCCACCGCGATGGGCATGAAGCTTCGCACGGTGGTCCGGCAATATAAGCTGACCGGTTCCGCTGAAACGATGCTTCGCTCGATTCTCGGCGATCATTCTGAAACGGCCCGTGAGCGACGTGCCCAATGGCTCGACACCATGTGGCAAGCCGCCCCCACTTCGCTTTGGGAGAGCTTCCTTGGCCAACGAGTTCGCGATGTTTTGTCGCGCCAGATCAAACGTGGCAATGCACATGGACTCGATGAAGATCTCCGCCAACTCGCCGAACGCGATGCCGACCGACAGCATGAAAGTTATGGGCTGATACGCATTGCTATTTGGGCCATGCCGATGCTCGGATTCTTAGGAACGGTGATCGGTATCGCGGGTACGTTAGGCCAGATCGACTCGGAGATGTTGGCAAGCGGATCACAAGAAGCGATGAACCGCATCACGGCTGGACTCTACGTTGCCTTTGATAAAACGGCGATCGCTCTGGCACTGACCATGGCTGCGATGTTCATGCAGTTTGCGGTCCAGCGGATCGAACTAGGACTGCTCCAACGCATCGATACGGTGGTCGAGGATCAGTTGTTAGCTTTCCTGGCAGAGGATCGCACACCTGCCTTTACCGAACCCACTTACGAGATTCTTGACAAACTGACGCAGACCTTAGCCAAAGCCGTCTCCCAAGTCGTTGAACAGCAGGCGGTGCTTTGGCGCGATACCATCGAAGAAGCTCGCGAATGTTGGGTTCAATCGACTCAACAATCCGAAGCAACACTTCGTCACACGTTGGTAAGCGCACTCGATGAGTCACTCAGCAAACATGAATCGTTCATTGAGCGAACGGAAAGCCTACTCGTATCGCAGGTAGATGATCGCTGGAAGCAGTGGCAAACCACCCTATCCGATCAAGCACGCTTATTGCAAACCTATCAACGAGATCAGGCTGAACAGGGCCAACGCATGGTCTCGATTCTAGAAAAACTGGGTGACCTAAACCAAGCGCAAGATTCGCTAGATCGCAATCTACTGCGTCTGACTGATATCGATCGATTCCACGAAGCTGCTATCTGCATGACCGAAGCCATCGCGTTCTTCGCAACGCAGATGGAGAAGCAAGGAGCGCTCGGCAAGAAAGCAAACACAGACCGAAAATCTCCCGAGCTTCGTGCAACGGAGCCTTCTGCTGAGGATGCGAATCTCGGAATCGTCAAGTTTCCGAGTGAGAGCCCCCGTTCTAAAGGTCGTGCTGCATGAGTGGGGCAAAAGGTCGACGCGAGCAACTTTTGCCAGGGTTGCTCCCCTTCATGGCCGTTTTGCTTTGCACGATGGGTGCTCTGGTGTTGATTCTCATCCTGATGGTGAGCAACTCTCAAGCATCGGCGCGTCGTAAAGTCGAAGAGCACCAAATCGCTGTCGATGAAACGGTCGATGATTTTGAATTTGTATCACGCGAACTCTTGGCTCAGCGTCAGAAACAACAAGAAGAAATCAGTACACAACGAGTCCATCTCTCTCATTACGAAGATCATATTCGTCGCCTCGAAGAAGAACTGCAATCTCTAGAGAAAACTGTTGAGCAACTTTCTCGACAAGCGAGCAACGGCGCCGAGCATGGTACCGATGCGAAGGTGCGAATCGACGAGCTTCAGCAAGAGATCGAAGCAACCAAAAAGAAAGCTGAAGAGTCCAAGAAAGAAAAACCAACCAAGCCTGCGTTTGCAATATTGCCGTATCGAGGGCCGAATGGAACATCGCGGCGTCCTATCTATCCTGGAATGCGTTGCTGAAGGTGTTCGTATTCAACCTGAAGGAACCCTGATTCCTCTTTCGAGTGGACTCGTCCACCTTTTGGACCCGGCAATCCATTAGATGCATCGCTTCGCTACATTCGAACGGCTTACGAAAAAGCGGGCGAAACAAGCTCGACCATGGCCGCACCCTATCCTCTTCTGATCGTTCGACCCGATGGGATTCGAACGTACTCGCTGGCTCGTGCCGCTATGGGTGGTTGGGACGATCAGTTTGGGTACGAACTCGTTGATGCTTCAATGACGTTGGCCTTTCCACCTTCGACGCCGGGATTGGCAGATCAGCTTTCCCGTGTAGTTTCGACTGCTACACAGAAACATGCCGCATTGGTGGCTTCCATGCCGAGTCGATACGATGAAGGTTCGATATCCAATAGTCCTATTCAACCCGAAACAAACCAAGACGAAGAGTGGAGTGCTTCGGACGAAGGGGATCTTGGCATTCGCGCGGTTGCCGACGGTGATCAATGGGAAATGATTCAAGAGTTGGCTCCTTCAGCTCGCGTTCGTGGCGGTTCTGCCAATCCGAGCGGACGGTTTGCCTCGCGACCAAATCCTCAACCGTCGCAATCAACAAGCAGCCAATCATCCTCGTCCGGAATGTCGAAAGGTTCCATCGGACAAATGGGTGGGATGGGCTCATCGAGTATGGGATCACCGACATTTTCCGGAGCGCCTGCCCAAGGAGGCGAATGGGCAATGGTCGAGGGTTCACCAAGTGATCCTCCATCCTTGCATGGCGGAGGATCGGCAATGGGAGCAAGCGGAGGTGGAGGAAGTTCGAACGGGTCCAACGATGCATCGGGCGGTGGAAACGTTGGTAGTGGCGGTGGTTCTCAAGGTGGTAACGGAGGATCTGCGGGTTCAGGTGGAATGGCCAGCGGAGCCTATGCTTCGGGTGGCGGTAGTCAAGGTAGTTCGATGCGACCCATCATGTTGAACTCGGAGACCGAAAACACATTTGCCAACGACGCGGGAGCCAACAACGGTGCACCTACAAACATGACGCTTGGCTATCAAGATCGTCCGCCTGTTGAATATCCCTCTTCCTCCAAAGACTCATCACAAGATCCCTCCGCTGATCCTTCCGGCAGTCGTCGATCTTCTTCTAAGAGCAAATCGAAAGATACGCGCGAGCCACGGGCACTGCGTGAGCCATCACGTGGATGGTCTCAATCACGACCTTTAAGCAAAGCAACCCCCGTGATTCGCGAAGTGTATGTGATCGTGCGAGCCGATCGCTGGATCGTTCTCGCCGAGGGAAATTCACGCCAAGTCGAATCGGTTATCTCGTTGAGCCAAGGTCCTTCTGCAGCTAGTACGCAATTGACCAAGGTTCTACGCGAACGGGTTGCTGGATGGGGTGTTGCGGTTGCTGGTGGATACTGGAAACCCAAGATCATTGCGATGACCTATCCTGATGCCGAATCGCAAACGAGCTCGCAACGCTTGGAAGGTCTATTGCATGGAAGTGGCGTAGACCTCGAAGTGCGTCCCTACGAAGGAAGCCAAGGAAAATAGTCTCATGAGTAGAGCTCGCGAAGAAGAACTCGGGCATGGCGACGATTCCTTTCTCGATATCGTTGCGAATCTCGTTGGTGTGATGATTATCTTGATCGTGGTTATGGGAGTTCGTTCGCAGGCTGCGGCCAAGCAAACCATCGAATCTGGTATTGCAGAAAAGATCGAGGCCAAGATGGATGCACCTAAGGCCAAGATGCAAAACCTGAAGCAAGATCTGAGTAAGCAAGCCGATCAACTGACTAGCTATGCGCTCGAAGTCAACGCTCGACGACAAGAACGCGACGCGCTGCTCAATCAAGTCAATGCAATTCAAATGGCGATCGAAGAAGAGCTCTCCAAGCAATCGGAAAGCGATCGCGAATCCCTTGAAACACAACAGGAGATTTCTAAGCTCGAACGCGAACTCGCAGATCTGCTTCAACAGCAAGGGGATTCTACCAATCCAAGCCCGGGGCCATCGTTTTGCAACATCTTCCGACCCCGATGGCAAAGACGGTTTTCAATAAAGAAGTCCACCTAATGCTGCGTCAAGGCAAGGTCACGGTGATTCCATGGGATCGTTTGGTCGATTCACTTAAGAAGCAAGTCGAACTGTCCGTTCGTCGCAATAGTCGTAAAGAAGTGATCGATGAACAACTGGGGCCCATCGCGGGTTTCATGATGGAGTATCGACTCGTCGCGAAGCGGGGCATGGTCACCAATGGCACCACCACAGGGATGGGGCAAATGGTGGCGCTCGATCGCTTTGAATTGGAACCGACCTCCGAAGCCATGGCCGAGTCTGTGGAAGATACGCTGAGCGATTCGGGACGGCTCAAACTGGAGCTTGCAGGACGAAACCCAAAAGAAACGGTGACAACCGTATGGTTCCATCGATAGTTTCGCGGAATTCCGCGTCCTCAAAGAATCCCTTTTCAGTATGGGATTCATGACTACGGCTCGCCCGCTTCCCAATGGCGTTCGCATCGGCAGCATCCGTCAGGATCTCGCCCAGCTCCTTTCAGTAGTTTCCCCGTAACTGCGAAGCGGCCAGGGTGGTGGTCTATGGCATTGAGCGATTGCTACTACAATGGTCTAGCATCGATCGAGGCTCTCATGATCGGCCTTCTCGAACGTTCCCTGTCTTGCTGGAGTTCCTGGAATACATGAACGCATCAACTCCCCAATCTTGGATTGCACAACGAACTCTTGCCTTTGAAAGTAGTGGGATTCGAAAGGTCTTTGAGCTAGCCGCTTCGCTCAAGAACCCTATCAATCTCTCGATTGGCCAACCCGACTTTGATGTGCCGCAGCCCATCAAGCAGGCATGCATCGATGCCATTCAGAATGGGAAGAACGCTTATTCGTTGACCCAAGGCATTGGGCCCTTGCGCGAGCGTTTACAACACGATCTTGAACAGAAGTTTCCACAACATGATCGCAAGGTTTTCATCAGTTCTGGAACCAGTGGTGGCTTGGTACTCACGATGCTGTCGTTGGTGAACCCGGGCGATGAGGTGATCCTCTTCGATCCCTACTTTGTGATGTATCCACCTTTGGTTCAATTGGTGGGTGGTGTTCCGATCATCATCGATACCTATCCTGATTTCCGAATCGATCTCGATCGATTGCGGAAAGCGATTACCCCGAAGACCAAGCTCATCCTTTTTAATTCACCTGCCAACCCAACCGGAGTTACAGCTACTCAGGAAGAAGTTGAGGGTGTTGCCAAGATTGCGCAAGAGCATGGCATCGCATTGGTTTCCGATGAGATCTATAGCGGCTTTTCCTTCGACGGACCTCATTTGTCTCCTGCTCAATTCAATCCCGATACGATCGTGATCGACGGTTTTTCCAAAAGCCATGCAGTGACGGGTTGGCGACTGGGCTACGTTCATGGGCCCAATGAAGTCATCCAAACGATGATCAAGTTGCAGCAGTATACGTTCGTTTGTGCACCTCAACCGGTCCAGTGGGCTGGCCTTGCGGCTCTCGATTATGACATGACGCAGCACTATAGAGACTATGCCAAGAAGCGCGACATGATCGTTGAAGGACTGACGGGGTACTACGAGTTTACCAAGCCCGGGGGTGCCTTTTACATCTTCCCGAAAGCCCCCAACGGATCAGGTGGCGAGTTTGTCAAACGCGCTATCGAGAATCAATTGCTGATCATTCCGGGCAACATTTTCAGTCAACGCGATTCGCATTTTCGGATCTCTTTTGCAGCCCCAGATGAGACTCTGCAGAAAGGGATCGAGGTCCTTCAGAAGTTAGCTCGCGGATCGTAGTCCTTCGACGACGCGATGACTTGGAGTTCCGCAGAACGCCGCATTTCGTCGATTCGAATGCGGCGTTTGAATTGGCATCAAGCGATAGCCGTTTCTGGTGCGGGTTCTTCGATCCAATCTTGATCGTGGCTGGTATCGCGATGCTGATGATCTGCCGCAAAAAGCAGATACAGAGCTGGAACCACGAACAAGGTAAAGAGCGTGCTGATCGCCATACCAGCAACGAGCACGATTCCGATGCTGTTTCGCGCTTCGGCCCCAGGCCCTGTCACGATGACCAGAGGAAAGTGACCAAAAACGGTCGCGGCTGATGTCATCAAGATTGGACGCAGGCGTGTTTGCGCTGCTTCCAGGATCGCTTGATACTTAGTGATTCCTTGCTCTTGCAGCGAATTCGCAAACTCGACGATGAGAATGCCATTCTTTGCGACAAGACCAACCAGCGTAATCAGACCAACCTGAGAGTAGATATTGATCGTAGTCTGGCCAAGGAATGTCAGTACTAAAGCGCCAGAGATTGCCAAGGGAACCGAACCCAATAAAACAATCAATGGATCGCGGAAACTTCGGAACTGCGCCGAGAGTACAAGATAGATCAGAACCAAAGCAAACCCGAGCGTGACGGCCAAGGCATTGCCTTCGTGTCGGATCTGCCGAGATTCTCCACCGTAATCGATCACAGCGGAGTCTCCCAGCACATCGCGCGCGATCACTTCGAGTTTGTTGAGCCCTTGTTCTTTGGTAACCCCGGGAAGTACGCCAGCGAAAACGCGGATGCAACTTTGCTGTTGGAAACGCTGTAGAGAGCGAGGTGCTACGGAAGGTTCGATCGATGCGAAGGTAGATACAGGAATCAAATCACCGCTTGGTCCGCGAATCTTCAGATCCATCAGAGCGCTCGTATTGGAGCGTTCTTCTTCCGAAAGCTGCGGAATCACTTGGTAGCTGCGATTGAAGTAGTTAAACCGATTGACATAACCACCACCTAGCAAAACGCCAAGCTCTCTTCCAACCGAAGCAAGATCGAGGCCAAGGTCCGCGATTCGCTCGCGATCAACATTAACGCGCGCTTGAGGAAGGTCCAGCTTGAGGTCGGAGTCGACAAACATGAAGGTGCCTGCTTTCATCCCGGCTTGAACGATTTCGTCAGCCAAGATGGCGAGCTCTTCAGGTGGTTGGTCGCTCTTGAGAACCAATTCGACATCGTAATTACCTGCACCTGGAAGAGGTGGAACCAAAACCGCGAACGCTTTCAGGCCAGGTGTTTGGGCGACGATCGAAAAGACTTCGCCCTGCATCTCCATCGTGCTTCGATCGCGTTCATGGAAGTCTTTCGTGATCACACCACCGAAGCCACCATTGGAAGTGATCAGAGCCCACATGTACTTGGTTTCGGGGAGGTTACCCAACGAAGTTGCAAGAGTTCCCGCCCATTTAGCAGTCGATTTAAGCGTCGCGTCTGGTGCAGATTGCAACATGACCGCGATGGCGCTTTGATCTTCCACAGGAGCCAATTCTTTGCCACTCATCATGTACAGCGGCCATGCCGCCATCGCCACGAGCAAGGTCGCGATGACAATCGACCAGCGAAGTTGCAGGGCTCGTTCGAGGAACCATGCATAGATGCGACGGATCGATTCAAAGCGTCGATTGACGAATCGTGTAAGCCAGCCCTCGCGGCCTGATGCGTCCACCATTCTGGAACTCATCACCGGTGAAAGGGTGACGGCAACCACTCCCGACACGATCACCGCTGCTGCCAAGGTAAACGCGAACTCTTTGAAAAGCATGCCCGTTAGGCCACCCTGAAAACCGATCGGTGCATAGACGGCAGCCAAGGTGATCGTCATGGCGATGATGGGACCAACCAATTCGCGTGCCCCGATGATCGCGGCCCGCACTCGCGTGCAACCTTCCTGCACGTGGCGCTGGATGTTTTCAACCACCACGATGGCATCGTCGACAACCAATCCCACTGAGAGCACAATCGCGAGCAGTGTCAAAAGGTTGAGTGAAAAGCCCATGAGCATCATTAGCATGGTGGCGCCAACGAGTGAGACGGGCATCGCTACCAGTGGCACAATGGCCGTTCGAATCGACCCCATGAACAAAAAGACCACCAAGCCAACGATGCAAATCGTTTCTACCAGCGTCTTGGAAATCTCTTTCAAAGCATCTTCCATAAACTTGGTGGCATCGAATGCCAATTGCATATCGATGTGTTCAGGCAGCGTTGGACGCATTCGCTCCATCTCGGCGCGCAGTCGGTGAGAGACTTCGATTTCATTGCTTCCCGGCAGAGGCCAAACCGAAACGTAGACCGCTTCTTTGCCACCGTACATGGCGATCGCCATCGCCTCTTCTGCTCCCAACTCGATCTTGGCAACATCCTTCAAGCGAATGGTTGCTCCACCGCGCTGAGCCACAATCAAGTCTTCAAACTCGGAGACGGTGCGAAGGTCGGTGTTGGTGATGAGATCGACCTGTACTGCGTCGTTCTTGACACGACCAATCGCGGCAAGATAGTTGTTGCGTTGAAGGGCCGCATAGACATCACCAGGAGTCAAGTTGAGAGCTGACAATTGACTCGGTGAAATCCAAATCCGCATGGCAGGCATCCGTCCCGCTTCGATCCCAACCCGTTGAACGCCATCCAGCGTCGACAGTTGCGGTTGAATCGTACGCGAAAGCCAATCGGTCAGTCCCGAGATATCCATCTCGCTCGAAGTGAAACTCAAATAGAACGAAGCGTAGGGACGGTCCGCGCGACTCAGCGAAATAACCGGGGGTTCTGCTTCTTGAGGTAGTTCGCGGCGCACTTGCTGCAATCGCGCATTCACTTCAGCCAGAGCTTGAGTGCTATCATGATTCAGCTTCAGTCGAACGGTGATCAAGCTGACGCCTGCCGTGCTGCTCGACTCGATATAGTCCACTCCAGCAATCGACGACACCGCGCGTTCAATCGGCGTTGTCAAGAAGCCGCGTACCGTCTCAGCACTCGCACCGATATAGATCGTTTGGATCTCGATCGATGTGCTCTCGAGTTTCGGATACTGTTGAATCGGCAATAGAAATGCCGAACGAACTCCGATCAAGACCAAGGCCAAGTTGATAACGGCCGCCAATACCGGATGCCGTATGAAAAGATCGGTAATCGACTTCATCTATTTCTCCGTGCTCGATCCATGCGTTGAAGAAGATGCGGGCGACGAAGCCGATGCCTGCGAGTCCGTAGTGTTTTTTTGCGTTGCATCGCGAACGATGATGGGAGAGCCATCGCGAAGCTTGAAGGATCCATCCGATATCACTTGTTCTCCAGCTTTGAGTCCAGTCATGATCGACTGAACTCCTTGGACAACACGACCGGGCATGACCGGACGCATCGTGGCTTTTTGCATTTCGTCCCCCTGCTCCACCACAAATACGTGTGCACCCGAAGGAGTTCTTCGAATGGATTCGATCGGAACTGAAAGGACTTCAATCTCGGGACCATACTCGATCTCTACCGATACAGAGTCATTCGGTGAAAGCGATTCAGGAGGGTTCTTTAGGGTGCCTCGAACCAGCATGTTGCGGGTCGCGCGATCCGCTTTGGAGTCCATGGCGGCAAGCACAGCGCTGAGTTTGGCATCATTGTGATGGATCGTAATCGCTTGATTCTCATGGACTTGATCAGCGATCGTCTGTGGGAGCATGAAGTCGATGTGTACGTAGTCATCTTTTCCCTGAAGAGTCGTGATTTCCGTACCTTCAGAAAGGTATTGGCCAACGTGAACATTGACCAAACCCACGCGGGCCTTGAATGGGGCGCGAAGTGTTTTCTTTTCGATGATCGCTTTGATACGCCCTGCCTCGGCCTGCGCTTGAGAGTATTCGGCTTCCGCTTGTTCCACTTCCAAATCGGTCGACGCTTTGGATTGGAAGGCTTGTTGCATCCGCTTGAAAGTGGATTCCGTGATGCGACAGCGAGCTAACGCAGCGGCATAGCTCGCCTTCTCCACACTGGTATCGAGCTCAAGCAAAATCTCATCTTTCTCAACGGTCCCACCCGATTTCAATTTGATCTCATGGACGGCACCGGAAACTTCATTGCGCAGAGTGATCCACTGAGGGGCAACCACCGTTCCGACGGCAGAGGCCACCTGGCGAAAGCGAATCGGCTTCGCGGGATGAGCCGTCACGGTCTCAGGCATCATGCCGTGTCCCCCTGCCGCCATTGCCGCCTGAATCTGAAGGTACTTAAGCCCGACGAGCCCGACCCCCACTCCACAGACGCCGAGTATCACTACCAGCGATCCAACTACTATCGACCACTTCTTCATAAAATGCTTTGACCGGTGAGTCATTCCTTACCCAAAACGAAGGACGATGCGGCGAGAAAACCGATTCATCCATTGTATGAAACACAGACTGCTTCGAATCGTTCTATGGTAATTGAGGAACGCTTCCTATGAGTTTACGAACCAAAAAAATCCGATAAGCGTTGTTGCGAAAAAACGAACGCTACATGTTAAGGTTGGATAATTTACCCTTGTAGAAGAGTGTCGATGCGATCTGCCATATTCGCTACTAAATAGAGCTGTGAATGAGGCTTGCATGAAGTGACAAATAGTTTGCCATGCTCGACCCAATACACGGCAATTTGCCGAAAGGTCGCGCCGATTTGCCGTGCACGCTCTAAAGGACCATCGATGATCCAACTTGGTTCGCAGTGGTTGGATTTCGGATCGTATCCGTCGACCCTTATCGGTTGATATCCGTTGCGTTCGAGGTACCTTCGCAACGCCACATCAGCCTGCTCGTTCTCTTCATCGGTCCACACTTCACCGGTCGTCGCGTACCCCGATACGATCGCGAATGTTTCCGGCAGGATAGCGCGAGTCGGAAAACGAAATCGCGTTTGAAAATAGGCAGGATGCATCTCGTTCGGGAGATCGTTCACGGTCGAGATCCAGTTTCTGGGGGCCTATTGTGGGGGCAAATTGAAAAGAAGATGCCAAGTAAATCTTGCCATGACTGGCCGAACACCGAAAGGAGGGTAATATGAAAGATCTTCAATCCAAGCTAAGCAATTTATTGGAACCGATTTATTTACGCGGTAGCGATCGGAAATAGGTGAAAGAGTATGGCCAACCCTGTGATCTGGTTGTTGAGAAAGTTGTGCAGTTTCATTCCGACGGTGTCGGATGAAGAAGCTAGATCGCTGGATCACTCGCAATCGTTCGCAACTCCGATAGCGCCTGCAACCATCAAACCGGAAGTGGCTGAAGAACCAACTCAGGCGGTTGCTTCGGACGTCGATCGCGCGACTGCATCAACCTCGCGCGCGACCGTCGTCACCAATCGCAATGCCGATGTTCCTCCATCGGAAAAGCCTCGCAAACGATATAAGAAGAAGTATCTTCAAACGGTTGCAACCAAAGAGGTGTCAAGCGATTCCGTTGCTGAATCGGACGTAGCAGATATCTCCGATCAAAGGGGTGCAACTTCGGCAAGTGAGGGCATCGGTTTCGTTGCATCGCGAACCCATTCCATCGCAAATGAGAATGCAGAGGAAACACTTGCCTCTGCGACGAACACTGAATCGACCTCCAACGCCATTTTCGAGCCGTTACGAGATCTTCCCCCTTTGCGTGCAATCGCAGCGCCTCGCGAGGAAAAGGAAGTCGAGAAGGCGATCGAGAAGCCCACGACCTCGTCTAAGCCGAAACCTCAAATCGTTCCCATCGATCGCAAGAACATGGTTTCAACGCGAGTCCATCCGGCTTCGATTGAACCGCAACCGATCAAGGTACGATCGTTTTGGAATGATCAAGACGAAAGTCCAGTGAAGAGCGCTCCCAAGAAACCGGAAGCGGCACGAAGTGGTACCGATGCAGCGAAACAACAACCCGCCAAAGGGGCACGTGGGCTTGGGTGCATCGTGGCGAAGACTCTTGCGAGCCGTAGCGAGGGCCCGACTTCTTCGGATGCCAATGCGAATGTTCCCTCGATCCATTCCGATGGTGCTACCAAAGAAGTGGACGCGGAAGCCGTTACAGCAACCGACGACGTCATCTCTCATTCTTGATTTCGAAGGAATCATCGATTGGTTCGACTGAACCGGAGCACGAGCATTCGCGTTCTCCTGCAGAATGCTTTCGGCGCCATTCAAGCATTTTTGGGTAAGCGTGGCGTTCAGCTCGCGCATACCCGACTTTCCGCCAATGCCAATCGCGACGATGTTGTGGAGCCATTCGCGTCTTCGGCCCACATCTCTATTGAAGCGATTCATTTGATATTGCAATCGATCCATGCGGCAGCCACCGATCGCTCGCTCCGAAAACATACCTCCAGTAGCGCCGAAGCTATCTGTCGAGTGCTCTTAGAGCTTTCAGTCGATGAGTATGGTGCCAGTGGCAAAGATGTATTGATCCGGTGGGGTTTAGGATCAAGTGAAGCAGTAGGAGAGATCATCGATCGAATGACTGAGGCCCGCATTTTGGTTCGCGGGCCTCAAGATCAATCGAGTGACTATGTTGGTCTTTACGATCTCGCTAATCCACCATCCACCTGGAAGCTCCAGTGGCAATAGGCCACGGAGCATCGCACTTGATGATGCCTAGTCGGATGGAAGTCCAGCTGCTTCGGTGTAGCGATCAAAGAGGGATCGCATCGCGGTGTAGTGGACGACTTGAATCACCGTTGCAGGATTGGTTTGGCGGAGAGCCTCCTCTACCTGCTGATCGGTTAAAGTGACTGGTGATGCAGCCAAGTTCTTGGCAACAACCAGCAGCGAATAGGTCGCAGGATCGAAGTCCATCGGTTGAAGTGTGTCCAACTTGCCGATCTGATCATCCTTCATTCCAGCTTTCTTCAATCGCGATTGCGATTCCGAAAGGGAATACCAAGCACCGTTTTGTCGAGCGATTACCCACGCAACCTGACCTTTGAGCGTATCGCTCAAGGGAAGTTTATCGGCGCTTTGGAAAGCGGTCAGTTGGCGTTTGCCTGCCACTGGAAAGTTGGCCAACAATCGTATCCAACCTGGGATTGCATCGGAACTGCTCACCTGATCACCAAAAACAGCTTTCGCGTCTTCTTGAGATGGAACTGGAAGTCTGGCAGTGCGAACCTTGCAGGCGCTCAGACCATCGCGAACCGACATCGCATCGCGAGGATCGGCCAGTGTTGGGACCATCGATTCGCCCTTCTTCACCGCACCCTGACGAATCACCTTAGAAGCCTTGGTTGCCCATACAGGGTTGGTTTCCGTGAGGTACGAGTGTGAATTGCCGCCGCTTGCTCCACCAAAGTTTCCGCCTGTCGAAGACTGGGGAACGCCCGAACCTTCTTTCCAGCGATTGATCGCATTGTTACCGCCGACGGACAACGCCATTTCCAAAATCTGGAGATCGGTATAGTACTTGCGACATCGTTGGATATCCTCGTCCGATAATCGATGAGGTTCGAGAGTCAGTCGACGTGCAAATGCAAACGCGGCTTGTTCCGCATCAGAAAACTGACTCCAATCCGCATCCAGTGCTGCAAGCTGATCTTCTTGCATTCCCACGGCGAGCAGTTTCGATTCTTGATGGCCCAGGCAATACTGGCAATTGTTGGCTCGCGATGCGATCCAAAAAAGCTTGGTCTTGAACCCATAATCCAACGTTACCTTAGGATCTTCTTCTTGTGGAGGACGATCATTGGGTGTTGTCGTGGTACGGCGAGCAGAACCGCTGAAGTTTAGATAACCGCGAGCACCAGGAGTGTCACCAAGATAGGCCCGGGTCAAACGGCCTTCATAGCTTTGTGTTCGCGGATCGGGGTTCTTGGTTTCCTCTTCCGTGAGTGGCGGTAAAGGAAATCGCTCTTTGCGACCTTTCATGTCCTCAAGCATCTTTTTCATCTCGGGACGAGTCACCGGAGTTGGACGCGGTTGATCGGGTCGCAGCAAGTCGGTTGTGGCACTATCACTCTGCGATAACGCCAACGAAGAAGTCAGGGTAAGGCACGCTCCCAGGAGGGAACTCCAGTATCCAGCACGTAAAGAGTAATGCATGATCGATCTCACGATTGATAGATGGGTTGGGGCGGCAAGTTACTCGCCGAGGCTAACGCTATAGGCAGGGTTGGTCGAGACCCAATATTGAACCGTTCGCGCCTTCGGTTCGCTGCCGATCTTCAGTTGCACTGAAAAGCGAACGCTGGTCTCATGGAAGTCGCCTTCCTTGAGTAATTTGTATTCCGCTAACTTAAGATTCTTCGACCAAAGGTCATCCGAAACATAGATGGGAGGCTTCAGCGATTGCATATCCTGAACGGTCTTTCCATCTTTCCATGCATCGAGTGCTTGGACGAGAATCGTTTTTGCGAGGTTGGGATCGGACTTGGCAACAGGCGCAGAGCAGCCTGTTACCAAAAACAACATTCCCACACTCGCTGCAAACAAACGAGTGGATCTAAGGAACATCAAAAGACTCCGAGGTTAGTAGTCGGTTACGACTTCACCTTCGTTTCGTGTTCCGATCGCGCGCCAAATAGCCAAGTCCAGACTGCTCGTCACGAACTTGACCGCACCATCACATCCCAATGCGGTGACGCCTCCGGTATGACGGCTGCCTGCAGTCGTAGCGATACGTCCAGGAGGGAACATGCACGAACGCGTATTGGGAGGAAGCACGTGGTAGTACAGCGTCGTGGAGTGATACGCTTGTATCCAAGGAGATCCTACAATCGACACGCCTTGCTTGGACAAGTCCGTCACGTTGACCGCCATGCAGTCCTGCATCGCTTGATCCGCAGTGGTTGGGAAGGTTCCAGGTCGGAACGTATCCGAGATCGCTGTCGCGATTCCATTGTTCCCATCTCCCGCGATCTTTTCACTAAAGGCGATCGTGTTGGAAAGACCATCCGTGATATCGCCAGGGCGAACGCGGCTGTCTCGATAGAAGACGCCATTGCATTCAGGCATTCCATAGTTCGGGTCGCTCGACAACGTTGCGGGTGAACCTGCGAGGATATTGGTTCCCGAGTTCGCGTAATAGCTGTTGTATCCACCTAAGGTAGATGGCAACTTATCAAAGGTATCGGAAGGGCAAAGGAAGGTGGGGATCTTCTGCATCCGCGCGGCGTCGTTGTTGACGTGGTTGTACGCGTAGTTGAAGTCCACCATCTGATACACCGCCGCTTGTTCCATGAACGGAAGAAGCCGAGCGTGGACGGAAAGGCCGACAGAAAAACTTCCACCGACCATGTTTCCAGAAGGAAACCGCTTGTAAGCGGATTCATAGTTATGCATCGCAAGACCGATTTGCTTGAGATGATTGCTGCACTGCATGCGGCGAGCTGCTTCACGAGCTTGTTGAACGGCTGGTAGTAAAAGTCCGACGAGGATTCCGATAATGGCGATAACAACGAGCAGTTCAACCAGCGTGAAGGCTGGACGATTCATCGATTGACGTTTCATGAGAAGTCTCTGAATAGTAAGCAAACACTTTAGAATTCGAATGTTGGGAGCGCGCAGAAAAAAACGCACTTCACCACGTTGAAGATCAGTAAGAGGGCAAACGCTGGTGTTTCTTCGTGGACGTAATGCGATGCGCATCACTCTACGACACCAACGAAAACCGCAATTAGAAAGAGGCCCTTGGAGGGGGCACCAAGATCATTCGAAAACCATCAAGCGTTTCAAACCGAGACTCAGAAACCTTGCCGCGGAACTCAGAAGACCAAGCAACGGCCATCGTTCCAGTATGAGCAACAGGGAATGAGCGAGTCGACGTCACGGAGTTCGGGGTTACTGTGAGGTCCTGGAGAGGGCCTGTTGGGCTTTGGCAACTCGGCCCATTGCATGGCCGCTGCGGTGTGGCTGCAGGCTTACGAAGAATATCGGATGGTCCAAAAGCCTGATCCGACACACCCCAAACCGGATGCGGTTGAGGATGAAAACGCCCGTCTAACCAGTTACCGCAGCTCGCATGAACGTTTTGCCCGAGGCCGAGTCCCACAATCCATAACATGGCAACCACCCATCGCTGAGCCCATTGGGACCAGCCTGGGAGGAGGCTTAGGATCGATTTGGTGTTAGCGGCTGACAATTCAACGTTCCTACGGTCTGTCGCGACAATAAACCACGTTCTTAAGAATAGTGGTGTCCTATCCAGAGTCAACGCGGTTTAAAGTGAAATCCCACACTTTCCTAAAGGAGGGGGCTCGGAGAGCTAACGACTTCCCCGTTTTTGATCGATAAACGATCAAATTTCAGCCCATTGAATGCAAGCTTGGCGAGGTGCTCTCATTTCTCTGACGACTTTTCGGAAGGGCCGGCAGAGGATTTTTCAGGTACGGCCGATCGAGCAAACTCCAGCATGGCGTTGACCTCGCGCAGCCTTATTTCGGAATCGCTTACCCGTTGGCGAAGCTCTCCAAGCAATTGCTGCATTTGTTCCTTTTCATGCTGTAACTGCTCCAAACTTCGAAACAGCGACCGTTGATGCTTGAGGTTTTCAATCTGCTTTGTCAGAACTTTTTGTTTTGCCCGAAGCTGAAGCACCTGCGTAGCTTCTTTACTAGAACGCGAGTCTGCCAAGGCGGCTAATTGTTCTTTCGCTACGGTGTATTCCGCTTCCGCAGATGCAAGTCGAGACTTCTCGGCCTCAAAACGCATACGAAAGTTGGAAAGTTCTGTAACTGCGGTTGAGCCTTGATCGTAAAGTTGCTTCATACGATTCAGTTGCGTGGAAAGTTCTTCCAATTGCTTTCGGGCGGATTCGAGTTGAGCGGCCCGACTTTCCATCTGAACCTTTGCGATTCGCAACGAACGCTCTTGGCTCTCCTCCTGAACACTGGCTTCTTCGCTGGCCAGTTCCCATTGCAAATGCTGAAACTCCATTGCTGCTTGTCGCAACAACTCCGATGTCGTTTCTTCGTTGATCATAGGCAATTCGGACTTAGCTTCTCCCGCTTCCAATGCCTTTGCGTACTCGTCTTGGATCTGACGAATTCTCTTCGTCATGTCATCTCTCGTCGCAACGAGGTGTTCAAGATTCTTTTGAAGATGCTCTTGTTGTTTGGCGAGAACGCGTTGATGCAAAGTAGCGATCGAGTTCAACGCATCGGGTTTGGCTTCTCTGAAAATCTTTAGATCTGCATTCTTTGAATCGATCATGGCAAATTGCCGAACCAGCCATCCATAGGAATACTCCTCTGGAATCAAAGGCTCTGACGCGATCGAGTTTCCTTGCCCGTAAGCAAGCCGCGATTCAAACGCGGTGCCTAACCATGTGGTAGCTAGGCATAGCGAAGTCATCCAACAGATAAAAGAATGACGCATGAGTGATCTCCGGGTGAAATGAGCGTACGTTGGTAGTATCTATAGTCCGATAGCGTTTTGCGGATCCGTCAAGCTATTCAAGGAATGGTGGGCTAGTGTATCGACAGCCATTTGGCGTTGTGTTTTTCGGATCCCGTCTTTCGATTGATGCAGCAAAGTATCGCATCGTTGGATCAGGATTTGCATCTCCGTTTCTTGGGTCATCAAGGAGATGGTATCAAGCTTGGTTTGTGCCTCGGCCATCCATGCTTGAATCGATTCGATCGGTTGATCGGCTTGTAAAGGAACACCTTTGTCATCCGTTGGATCAAGATCGTTTTTCTGCACCAAGGTCCGATTGTCTGGTAGGGATCGCGATGGGAGGCCATGCCATGCAGCCCAACATAGGCTAGTTGCGAGGATGGCAATGGGCGCGATGAGCATTCGTCGTTGAACTTGCTTCCGCCGAAGGATGCGAAGATCCTTTTCGGTAATCTCCGATGGAAGATGCGGGACATGTTTTGCCCAGTAGGCAAGTTCGTTGGACGCATCCTGTTCGTTATGGAAGTGATCGGCGTCATTGGGCCTAAGTTCGATCATCAGTATGACCTCCTTGGGAAGGTAGCAATGCTCGCAGTCGTTGACGCGCGCGATGGTTGCGAACGTATACGGCATCGGAAGTGATCTGAAAGTGATGCATCAGCATTTCAGTGGACCATTGCTCCAAATGATAGAGAACAAGTATTTCGCGATCAGAGTATGCAAGTTGGTGCATCGCTGATTGCAGTTGCTCCCAGCGATCATCTCGGTTTGCCGCATCGATGGATGTTTTCCCTTGATGCGCATCCCAGAATCGTCTGAGCATCTTTAACCATCGCTGACCCGTTCGCGCATGGTTGTGGCACACGCGAGCCGCAATGCGAATCATCCAAGGACGAAGCGGCGATTCACCACGATACGACTTAGCGTTTCGCCAAACCCGGACCATCGTCTCTTGGAAGAGATCGTCGGTATCGGTGGACCATGCGGTTAGATGACCAATCGCTTGTCGAATCGAATCGCCATGCAGATCCATCAGCGATTGAAGAGCCCCCGGTTCATCGAGGGCAATGCGAGCCATCAAATGTTGATCTTCGCAGAAGTCTTGCACTCCTTCGGATCCCTCGCCCGATACGGTTGGGGTAGAATGATCCCCAATCATGGCAGAGCGAGTGGAATGAGAAGTGCAATCGCAATTCATGAAGATCTCATTTCCACAAAGTCCATTGCAACGAATTGCTGTTCAACAAGTTAAAGGATGTTTCACGTCTTAAGCCTGCGACATGCTTCTATAGACACCGGTCGTACACGGATTCTTACACCCAAGTGAATTTTTTGTGGCATCCGAGAGATTTTCGCTGATTTACAGCCATTTTGCCCCGACCATCGGGCTGTATAGGGATGAATTCCAGCGTTTTCTTGCTGATCGCTCGCTAGCGATCGTTTGATCGAGTGGCATAGAAATTAGGTTCAGCAATCTTGAGCCAAATGCCATCCACAGCTTGATTGGGCAAGTAGATACCATCGCAGATGCTGGCGAATAATTGCCTTCATTGCATGGCATTTGACTTGCAGCAATGGTCCCTGCAATCGGCGACTTGCTTGTTCCGCATGTTGGATGGCCCATCTTTGAATTCGCCTATTTCAGTACCTAGGGCTCGAAGGTCTTTTATGAGCCGATGAAGGTCCTGGATTCGCAGTCGCTCGTAACCTAGAAGTCGGCCATTGCACATTGCAACTGTTCATGGAATCGCACAGATATTGATTTATCGAGACTTGAAATTCGGCTACAATCCTCGCTTACGCAATTCCCCCATTCAAACCGAGGTTACCGTTGTTCTTCCGCTCATTTGGCTGAGTGTATTTTGGTTGGTTTCATGGCCTAGGCCGCGATTGCAATCGACGGTTGAACGCTTTTGATGGGCGATGATTCAAAAGGCTACGCACATTACACCTTGCAGAGCATCTCGTTGGAGGTCCGAAAATGTACTTGGTGCGGCACGCATCGGTCAGTTGGATGATCGTTTTTGTATTTGCTTGGGCGATTGCTTGTCAGGCCCATGGGGAGATTATCTATAAGATTCCTACCAGTTTCGGTTGGCGGCTTGGCTTGCCGTTGCATCTTCTTGAGCAGGAGGCCGTTCAAAGAGATTTAGGATTGACCGCCGAGAAATCCTATATGCTTTCACTTTGGAGAGAATCGATTGAGTCTGCCGCAAAATCGCAAATAGGATCGATTAAAGATAAAAATAAGCGCAGGGAAATCCTCGCTCAAATTCAACTCGAACCTCAATTTGAGCTCGGAGATATTCTGACATCGGATCAGCAGAATCGATTGCACGAAATTGATTTACAACTCGAAGGCTTGGAAGCGTTAAGCGACGAGCTTGTCGCAAAGACCCTTGAATTTTCCCCAGACCAATACTTCCGAATTCGCTCAATTCACAATCGGATGCTTAAAGAAGAAAAAGACTCCGTGAAAGGTGGTCGAAAAGCGGATCACTTAACCTTTGCAGACCGCGATAAAATGCTCCTTGATGTGCTCCTGCCAGCGCAGCAGGAAAAGTTTCGTCAAATGAAAGGGGCAGAGTTTGATCGTCAGGGTTTTCTACCGACTTTGCGTTTGAAAGATCAGGAGTTCGAAATTTGGAGTGTTATCTATAGCTCTGATGGAAAACGGCTCGCTTCGTCTCGGCAAAATGAGATCTTTATTTGGGATGCGGAGGATGGCAGGCTGGTGTCGAGAATGAAGGGGCACGGGGGAAATATTACTTCATTGTGTTTCGGGCCAGATGGCAAATGGCTAATTTCAGCAAGTACAGACAGAACCGTCAAATCTTGGGATGTGTCTACGGGTGACAATATCCTTAGCTATGGGGAGAGAAACGCGAGTTTCAATGGGAGGTTTATTCCCGGTCTCGGGTCAGCGTGTTATCGGAGTGTGGCGCTGAGTCCCGATGGAAAACAACTTGTGCATGCCAACGGCACTTCGATATCCATCTCTTATGGAATCAACCCATTGGTGGCACCATTCTTCGGCGGTGGTGAACTATTTGCTGGCGGAATCATGGAAAAGGTTCCCGTGTGGAGTGTTGCTTTCAACGCCGATGGAAAAAGGCACGCTTGCGGTCGTTTTGATGGAAGCGTTTATTTGCTTGGGTTGGGAATGGGCAAGAAGATTGTTGCTGCAACAGATACCATTTTGAGTCTGGCATTCAGCTTCGATGGCCAACAGTTGGCAACAGCAAGTGCTGACGGAACCGTAAAGACCTGGAACGCGACGGATGGAAATGTCATTGCAAGTTATCCATTGCACTCTAAGGCCGCTCGCTGCGTCGCATTCAGTCACGATGGGGACTTGTTGGCATCCGCAGGCGAAGACGGCATTGTCCGAGTCGTATCTGTCTTAGATCCCAGTACCCCTCGCCTTGTTTTGAAACATGGGGACAAGGCGACGTCCGTGGCATTCCAGCCCAATGGCAATCGAATTGCGACAGCAGGTAGCGATGGGATTGTGCGTGTTTGGGACGGCACTGGACGCGAAGTGTTTGCTTTAGAGCGAGCCAAATAGCGATGCTCCTTTACCCTGGCAGATAGTCACGATCGTTTACTCGCGTAGATGTTGATCATGCTTAACCGATTTTTCTCGCTTTTCATTATCCTGATCGTCTCATTCGAAACTCACAACTGCTGCTTGGGACAGGCTGAGAAGAGTGATCATCGAGGGCAATTGATCATGATTGGCGGCGGCCTTGGTGTCAGCAACAAGCCCGTTTTCCTGGATCTGATCGAAACAGCTGGAGGTCCTGAAAATGCTCGTTTCGTCTTGCTTCCAACGGCAAATCTTTCAACCGAATCAGCTAGTCATTTTCAAAAAGAGCTTGAAGAGTTCGGAATAAGTGCTAACCAAGTCGAGGTTCTAGAGATCCTCCGCACGAATGCTCTGGCTGCGACAAAGGATCCGTCGAACGTTAAAAAGATCGATCGCGCGACCGCGGTTTATATGACCGGTGGTGATCAAGTCCGATTGGTTCAGGCCTTGTCCAATCAGGATGGAAGCGATACCCCCGTACTTGCTGCGATGCGACGGTTATATAAAAGAGGAGGAGTTATTGCCGGGACAAGTGCAGGAGCCTCTGCACAAGGAACTCACATGTTAGCAGCATCTGGTTTGCCTAGTATGTTGGCAGACGAAGGGCTCGATGCGCTTGACTTTGGCTTGACAACTGATTCACGCATGCGAGGTGTCTTGGTTACGAAGGGACTTGGGTTCCTTGATCAAGGGATAATCGATCAGCACTTTCTTCAATACCGAGGCCGCCTTGGCAGACTTAGTCGCGTAGTTCTAGAACACAATTCGAAGTTTGGAATTGGAATTGATAGAGATTCAGCTGTTCGTATCGACACCCAAGGCAGATGCAATGTCACTGGAGGACGTGTGATTGTAGTGCTGCCCCGCAATGCGCAATTCCAGGATGGCCCCAACGGCTACTCGTTGAATAATATGACGATTTCGCTCCTCAGTTCGGGAGACGTTTTCGATCCTTCGGATTTATCTATCAAGATTCACCCTTCCAAACATGAGATTCTCAATGAGGACGTCGCTTTCAACGGAAGTTTTTTGATCACGGACATTGGATCTGGTTATGCGATAGCGAATGCACTTGTTTCTGGATTGGCCGAGAATAGACAAACCTCTCAAGAAGGAATCGTCCTACAATTTCACGATGATTCCTCGCACGGTTATCGTTACCAATTCGATAAGACTGCATTGACCAAGTCTTACCACGCGGATTCACTGGACGGTTCTCTTTACAGCGTAGTCAATGTGCAGCTTGAAATCGCTCCCATTGCCAATGGGCTAAAGCCATCTCATACCCAGGTTCCCATCGACATCGCAGATTTACCAACAGCGACCCAAAATGCAGTCTGCTCAGTTGCATTCCGCGGAATCATGCCAACCAACTCTCGACTCGAGTTCCGGCCGAAACATCATGTCACACGACGAGAATTTGCAATCGGCTGTGTTCGAAGTGTACACCTCAACGCGCCCTTGACTACTGGGAATTTCAAACGGAATAGAATTCATGACATTGAGTTACAGCAGGCCATTCAAGCAGGGTTTGTTGAGTTGGATAGCAATGGTGAGTTCAATGGCGATCTACCCGTTTCCAAGGGCGAAGTGAAGCGAGGCCTTGACGAGCTTGCAAGGCGAAATGGCAAAGATCAGTCGATCGCATTTCTTGATACTCTTAAAACGGTGGAAGAATTGGATGCTCCTTCCATCACGCGAAGCCATCTAGCCGTTCTGATATCAAATCTATTGTTTCCGAAATGGGCCGATCCTGGAGTAATTTCTGCGAACAACGAATGAGAATGAAAACGATTGTCTTCGCCATGCGACCAGTGATTGGGTAGTGGGTGCGAGAACCATTCACTTTTGCGTCACTCTAAACGGCCTACCGCGAAGTAGTCTCAGCAGTTCGGCTTGCTCGGTTGTAAGCACCATCCAGATTCCATCATCGCACTCTTGCATTGCGGCACGAAATGGGGCATCTCCGATTTCACGTTTGGCTCGCATCTGCATGAATCGCCACTTTTTACCTGCTAATGCATGAATGCATTGCGTCTGGTAAGTAGTGATCCTCAATTCTTCGATTATTTTAGAATCGCGAACGATCTGAAACAATTCCGCCTTCTGCAAGATGATTTGCTGCAAGCGTTCTAATTGCTCCATGGTAAGAATGGCTTTGATTTGGCTTTCTTGCTTTTCCAATAGACTTTCTCGCAGCCTTTCAAGGCGACCTTCATTGGCGTAAAACAACTTGCTTCTCTCAACTGCATTTTTTCCCGAAAGGTCTGGGCTGGTTCGCTTTCGTTCGGCGCTGACTTCCGAATCAATGCTCTCGAAAACTTGGGTGAGTGCTTCAATGGTCTTGGTTGAGAGGCCGAGGTCTGATTGAATGTCCTTCTGTTCTATCAAGAATCTTGGAAAACCCTGCCGCCAGTTGATCGCAATAAAAGACGTACGAGCTCCAAGCTGTTCGTCGGTTTCACTCAATTGCGATTCAGAAACAGCGTCTAATTGAACTGAGATTGCGATATATAGGAGGATCTTGCCAACAGTGTTCATCGTTCAGCTCTTTGGAGATGGCTATGAAAGCGAGATTCAAGTAAGCCAATTGTTTAAATGCTAATGCAATCGATGCTCTCGAACACGCGGGGGCTCACAAAAGGGCAAACTGTACTCGGTTGAAAGGGGGTCCAACGAGCGATTTAATATTTCCAAAACACAATGTTTTGCAGAACCAAAATCGAATTAGAAACGGGGCAAGCTCTCTCGAAGATCGCTTCTCAATCGCTTTGACCGGATTTAAGCCGAGCCGTGCCAGCCGGCCTTCGTACGCCAGTTCGAGGTATTGGGTGCTAGCAAAGTCTAAGTTTCCCGGCTTTCCGTAAACTCTGCCGTTTCGACGGATTACCCCGATTTGGTAAAGTGTGGGGAGAGGTGGGTGGTGGTACTGCCTGAAAGAAGGCCCGTTTGGGTATAGCTATCAGGATCGAATTGGACGTTTGGCCACCAGTCTGCCGACGATTGTCTGCAGCCCCAATGCTTGTTGCCTTTGCAAGCCTCTTCATAGAAAGCTCACATCCATGATGAAAGATACTCTGGCATTGATCCTGGCAGGAGGTAAGGGAACCCGACTGGAGCCGCTGACCCGGGATCGCGCCAAACCGGCCGTTCCATTCGGTGGAATCTATCGCATCATCGATTTCGTCCTCTCGAACTGTCTCAACAGTGGAATGCGTAAGCTCCTTGTCCTCACTCAGTACAAGGCCATGAGTCTCGATCGGCAGATCAATCAAGGATGGAGACAGTACTTTGTGCCAGAGTTGGGCGAGTTCTTAGATATCCTGCCTCCGCAACAACGAATCGATGAGCAGTGGTACCAAGGTACGGCCGATGCCGTGTATCAAAACATCTATGCCATCGAAAAAGAGAATCCGAAGTATGTGGCCATCTTCGCCGGTGACCATATCTACAAGATGAATTACCGTTCCATGGTCGAGTATCACGTGCAGAATAATGCCGACTTGACGATCGGCGCGTTGCGTGTGGATCGCGAGTCAGCCAAACAGTTTGGTGTCATGCAAGTCGATAGCGATCATCGCATCGTCGGTTTCCAAGAGAAGCCAGCCCAACCTCGTACGATTCCCGGTGATGATCACCATTGCTTGGCGTCGATGGGGATCTATATCTTTTCGACGCGATTCTTGTTCGAGCAACTGTGCAAAGACGCGACCGATCCTAAGAGTCATCATGATTTTGGAAAGAACATCATCCCATCGATCATCGATGATCATCGCGTATTCGCTTTCCCATTCCGTGATGAAAATCGTAAGAACGATGCTTACTGGCGCGACGTAGGAACGTTGGATGCCTACTTTGAAGCGAATATGGATTTGATCGGAGTCGATCCCTGCCTCAATCTTTACGATGAGGATTGGCCTGTTCGAACATTGCAGCCGAATCTGCCACCACCGAAATTCGTCTTTGGCAGCCACGCCGATTCTAGAAGCGATGGCCAGCGCGTCGGGATGGCACTCGACAGTATTGTCTGCGCTGGAACGATCGTCAGTGGTGGACGCGTGGAACGAAGCATCTTGAGTCCTCGCGTTCGCGTGAATAGCTATGCATCGGTAACCGATAGTATTCTGTTCGAAGGGGTCGAAGTGGGGCGGCACGCCAAGATTCGCAAAGCCATCATCGACAAAGGGGTTCGCATTCCACCCGGAATGCAGATCGGATACGACTTGGAATTGGACCGAAAACGTGGGTTCACGATCAGTCCACAAGGCGTGGTGGTCATCGCCAAGCACGAAACGATTTTGCCGATGGACCAGTCGTTTGGCTTGGACAATGGCTATCGCGTAGATGGAGCCAGTTTCCCAGCAACGGCCTCGAAAGCGATTCCCGTGCCTAAATCGATGCACTCGGGATTGAAGCGAGCACACGACGAGTTCGATCTGACCTAACAAGCTTGCGAGAAGGAAAGAGCAGTGCCGGCATTGGATTGGAATGTGTTGATGGAGATTGGTCCCACCACCCCTATCTTTCTCATGGGGCTTGGTGTCGGGACGGGCTTGCTCGTTTTGGGACTCATTTTAGGTGCTTGGATTGGTCGTAAGTCTTCGCCTCCTGTTGCCAATCCAGGAATGGATCCGCAGCAATTCTTGATGTTCATGCATAACCTCTCCCGTTGGACCAACGAGGTTTCGGTTGACGTTTCCAAGTATCAAAACCAGATCAACACGCTGACGCGACGCGTCGATACAGAGGCGTCCTCGGCTTCCAAAGAAGAAGTGCAAGAGCTTATCCGCCAGATCATGAACGCCAACCATCAGTTGCAGACGCGGTTGGAGAATGCGGAAGAGAAACTAGAGTGCCAAACGAAAGAGATTGCCAATTACCTTACCGAAGCGAGGACCGATGGACTGACGGGCCTTGCCAATCGTCGTGCCTTCGATCAGCAGCTCGACGAGCTGTTTCGAGCGTTCGCTCAATCGCGTCAGCCTTTCTCCTTAGCTTTGATCGATATCGATCACTTCAAAAAGGTGAATGATACGCATGGGCACCCTGCAGGCGATGCAGTTCTCCGCGAAGTGGCGAGTCGACTGCGATTGCATGTTTCCGATCCGATCCAGATTGCTAGGTACGGTGGCGAAGAGTTCGCTATTGTCCTGGGTTTACCCCTGGGGCAAGCCGCTATCGCCATCGATCAGCTTCGATCCACAATCGCAGCCCAAGCAGTGGACGCCGAAGGAAAGAGACTCAATGTGTCCATCAGCTGTGGTGTGGCTGAGGTCGAGCCTGAAGAACGGATCGGTAAGTTGGTGCGGCGGGCCGATGAGGCTCTCTATTCCGCCAAACTTGGTGGGCGCAATCGTGTTTACAAACATGACGGCAAGTTGTGTCTGCTCGTGGGCAACCCACCACCTCCGCCTGCTCAAGCCACGGTTGAACCGGCGGCATCCGATCCTTCGAGCCAAGGCGTACCGATGGATCCAACATTAGAGCAACGAATCCAGCAACGCCTTAGCCGTATTATTGCCGAAGAATCCAAGCGATAGACTTTGCCGTGCGACGAAGGTCATTTTCTAAAGAAGTCTCGCTAATCTTAAAAGAGCACGAACCTGTTGTGGGGTAGAAGGTATCTCTCATCCTAGCGAGGCGAAGCCCTAGCCGATTTCGACAATTGCCTCCACAATAATGGTAGTCGAAGACCCGTAACGATCCTTTCCCTTGGACTGACCTATGGATCCCCATCATTTAATGGACGAGCCAAACGAAGCACCCTTTGAAGTGACCTTTGCGTCACGAGTTCATCGGTTGCCTCCTTACATGTTTGGTCGGATCAACAATCTTCTTTATAAGAAGCGTCGCGCTGGATCGGACGTCATCGATTTGGGGATGGGCAATCCATCGGAGCCACCTGATCCTATCGTCATCGAGAAGCTGGCCGAGGCTGCTCATGATGTTCGCAATCATGGTTACAGCAAGAGCAACGGCTTGCTGAATTTGCGGCGCGAGTTGACGAGTAAATATCTTCGCAAGTACGGGGTTCGCCTGGATCCTGAGACTGAGGCTATCGTTTGCTTAGGGAGCAAAGAAGGTTTCAGCCATATGTGCTTAGCGCTTATGGGACCTGGGGATACAGCCATGATCCCTGCGCCCTATTTTCCTGTTCACATGTATGGTGTGGCTTTGGCCGCGGGCAATTGTGTGGCGCTAGAGGTTGCAGATTCCGACAAGTTCCTGTCGAACATTGCTTACACTTGCCAACATTTTTATCCTCGTCCGAAACTGTTGATCATCAACTATCCGCACAATCCATCGACCGTTACGGTGGATCCTAAGTTCTTCGTCGAAGTGGTGAAGTTGGCCAAGCGCTATGGCTTCATGGTCATCAGCGATTTTGCGTACGCAGATGTGGCCTTCGATGGATACCTACCACCAAGCTTTTTGTCGGCGCCTGGCGCTAAAGATGTTGGGGTCGAATTTACCACGATGAGCAAAGGATACAACATGGCCGGATGGCGCGTTGGATTCTGCGCGGGTAACTCCGAGATGATTCGTGGTTTGGCGACCATCAAAGGCTACTACGATTACGGAATGTTCCAAGCCATTCAGATCGCTGCCATCGTGGCTCTCCGCGATACGGAAGCATCGGTTGAGCGTCAGTCGCAGATCTATCAAGCCCGTCGCGATGTCCTTTGCGAAGGACTTCAACGACTGGGCTGGGAAGCCACGCCTCCCAAAGCAGGAATGTTTGTATGGGCCAAAGTACCCGAACCTTGGGCCTCGAAGATGAGTACCATGGATTTCGCCATGCACCTGTTGGAAAAAGGGGATGTGGCGGTGAGTCCCGGAAGTGGATTCGGTCCGGCAGGCGAAGGGTATCTTCGTATGGCATTGGTCGAGAACGAAAATCGTCTTCGACAAGCCGTTCGCCAGATCGCTGGCTGCCTCGAGAGAGAAGCGGTCCCCAGCACCTAGAAGCTGCCGGACCCTACAACCGTTAGGATCGGAACGATCGTCTCCATTTCCACTCTTCTGGAGGCGTCTTCATCTCGTCCAGCGGAACGAGCGGAATTAGCATGAAGGTTTACCCTTTTCTCGGCTGATTCCAACGCTACGAACGCTATGAGAATTCGAAAATCGATCATTACTGCGGCAGGTCCCGGTCAAAACGCCCTCCCTCTTCAGAAACTCGTCGATCGCGATGGCGTCGATAAGTCGGCATTGGAGATGATCATCGAGGAGGTCGAGTCGGCAGGTATCGAAGATGTGGGACTCGTCATTCGACCCGCAGATGAAAATGCCTATCGACAAGCTGCCGGCAAGTATGTCGATCGCGTTACTTTTCTGTTTCAAACCGAACCGAAAGGCTATGGCGATGCCATCCTTCGCGCCCGCGAGTTTGCGGGCGATGAAGCCTTCTTGCATCTGGTAGGAGACCATCTCTACCTGAGCAGCACTGCCAAGCGCTGCGCGCAGCAACTCATCGAAGTGGCAACCGCAGAACGATGCGCCGTGTCTGCAGTTCAGGCCACGCGTGAAACGATGTTGCCCTACTTCGGAACGATCGGTGGTGCTCGATTGCCACAGCGTGATCATCTTTACGAAGTCAAACGCGTCATCGAAAAACCCACACCAACTCAGGCCGAGCAAGAATTAACCGTGGCAGGGTTTCGCAGCGGCTACTATCTTTGCTTCTTTGGAATGCACGTTCTGACGCCCACCGTGATGCAGGTTCTGGCAACTTGTACTCAAACATCAACGCGCCCTGCGACGTTAACCGATGCTCTTCATGAACTGGCATCTCGCGAACGGTACTTGGCCCTCGAGATCGAAGGTTCGCGATACAACATGGGCGTCAAATACGGGCTCCTGGCCACACAGCTCGCCTTATCCTTGGCCGGTGTGGATCGCGATCGCGTTCTCAGTCAACTCGTCGAACTTCTTGCAACGCATACAGCCCCTGCACCTGCGTGATCGTTCCCTGCACCTAATTTGATATTGACCTAAATCGCAGTATCCAACCATTGGCTCCTCAAGGATTCGATAACGAGACTCTTCTATGCCATCCCTTCCAATGACATCCACCCAACGCTCGATGGAACAAGCGTGGCTAGACGTTATCGTCTCGGACGATGATGCCCTCCGTAATCGCTCGTTGGAGTCCCTTTGTGAAGGCTTGAATGCAGAGCAGTTGACTGCGATCTCGCAAAGTTTGGATCGCTTTTGGCGTCAGTCTTCGAATCTCTACCATCGAGTACGATGTTTGTTCTTTCTCGCAGCGATCTATCGCTACCACCTTCCGCAACTGTTGGATGAGAAGCAAGTAGGATGCGTTCCTTTCGATGCATATCAGCACATGCTAGCCCGCCGATTCGTCGAGGCCATCGATGCGCTTCGCGGCGTCGAAGCCGAGCGAGGTCCCGATCGGTCCAATGCAAGCGCTTTGGCTAAGACGTATCACCAACTCGGCATCCAAACACTTGCCGATCAAGTTCGAAAAAGCGTTCGTACGGTGCGTGGTAATCAATGGATGTTTCGTATAGGTCATCCCGAGGAGCACCCCTTGCGTCTTGCCAAGGCCCTCCTAGAACGCGATCCCCACGATGGTACTTACCCGATTCTCATCGAACGCACATCGGTTCGGATGGACTTTACGCATTCGGGATGGAGCGACATCTTCTTTTTGGGAATGGATTTTCCGGATGGAGCGAGGGTCGTCAACGCTTCCATCGATCTAGCGGTTCATGGTCGGGATCCCTATCCGCGACCGCCCGTCGAAGCTTACCTTCGCATCATCGATCGCCCCGTGCTTCGACTAGTGAGTGTCGATTTGGGTGCTGAAGCTGAGATCACCGAAATCGATGAGGTATTCGATTTTGCAAAAGATTATTTGGGATTGCTCAAAGGCGCCGTGATCGCCTCGGGTATCGTTCCACCCGCCATGGAAGGCTCGCATCAACGCATGTCGACGTTATTGGAAGCGTTGACCGGCAAAAGCGGTGTTGGGATCGAAATCGTTAGTCAGGTCAATGATATTCCTAAAGGTTCGCGTCTTGCCGTCTCTACCAATCTACTCGGATGTCTGATCTCGGTCATGATGCGAGCCACTGGGCAGGTTGCAGCGTTAGAAGGTGGATTGCAGGAACCAGAGCGACGATTGGTAGCGGCGCGAGCTATTCTCGGAGAATGGCTTGGAGGTTCTGGTGGAGGTTGGCAAGATTCAGGCGGTGTTTGGCCAGGGATCAAGTTGATTCATGGAGTTGCTGCGAAGGATGGCGATCCTGAGTTCGGTGTAAGTCGAGGTCGATTGTTGCCCAATCACGTCGTCCTCGATGAGACGCAGATATCTCGCGAGACCCGCAAGAAATTGCAGGATAGTTTGATCCTGGTTCACGGTGGCATGGCGCAGAATGTCGGCCCCATTCTCGAAATGGTGACAGAAAAATACTTGCTCCGTTCCGAGAAGGAATGGGAGGCAAGGCAGCAAGCGATTCATATCCTCGATCAAATGTTAGAGGCTCTTAAACTGGGCGACCTTCGCGAAGTGGGGCGGCTCACCACTCTCAATTTCACAGGACCTCTTCAAACCATCATTCCCTGGTGCACGAATCAATTCACCAATTCGTTGATCGAGCAGTCTCGTCAGAAATTCGGTGAAAGATTTTGGGGTTTCTGGATGCTCGGCGGAATGTCCGGCGGCGGCATGGGATTCATCTTTGATCCCGACGTCAAAGCCGAAGCGCAGGAATGGTTGCAGCGAGCGATGCTGGAAACAAAGCGTGAGATGCAATCGCGTTTGCCCTTTGCGATGGATCCCGTGGTCTACGATTTTGCAATCAACGATCGAGGTAGCTGGGCGACGTTAGCATCGCGCGATGAGGCTCAGATGCCGACAGGATACTATGCCATCATGGCGCCTCGATGGATCAAGCAAGATATCCGCGAATTAACCCCGCAAACCCAGCAAGAGCTTATGAACCTGGGGCAATCGTGCCGCACGGGCCAGGATTCGGGACGTTGGCTCATCGATCGTTTGTTACCTCAACCTAAAAAGCAAAGCGATACGCGAACGGCTCTCCGCGAATTGTTGCAGACCAATGGATTCGATATCGAACAGCATGAACAAATACGGTTCGACCTCCAATCGGGAAGAATTGGATTAGCGCAGAATCGCTTACCACCACAATCGCATATCGAGGACGTTCGCCCGGATGATCTAATCGATATGCGTTCATCGATCGATGAAGATGCACAACGTTTGGGAATCGAGTCACTCAGAAAGGGTGAAGTCGGTGTTGTCACTCTCGCTGCTGGCGTGGGAAGCCGGTGGACGGGAGGTGCTGGTGTGGTGAAAGGGTTGCATCCCTTTTGCCAGATGCAGGGCAACCATCGGAGCTTTATCGAAATTCACCTTGCGAAATCGCGAAAGGTCTCTCGCCAGTGTGGTTCATGGATCCCCCATGTGTTTACCACGGGCTATATGACCCATCACCCCATTCAAGAACACCTTCAACAGCGTTCCAACTACGGTTACCAAGGATGCGTTTACTTGTCCTCCGGTAAGTCGGTGGGCCTTCGAACGATTCCGATGGTTCGCGATCTCAAGTTCTTTTGGGAGGAAATGCCGCAACAAGTATTGGATGAACAGCAACAGAAGATGCGCGAAAGCGCTCGCGCTGCACTTTCGGAATGGGCCCGAACTTCGGGCGAAGCGTCCGACTACCTCGATAACGTTCCCCTTCAGTGCATGCACCCTGTAGGACACTGGTACGAAATTCCCAACCTCTTGCGCAACGGTTTGCTTCACCAGTTACTGGATTCGCACCCATCGCTTCGCTACTTGCTGTTACACAACATCGATACCTTGGGCGCTTCTGTCGATGCTTCGCTTCTCGGTAAACATATTCAAAACCAAGCGTGTTTGAGCTTTGAGGTCATTGGACGAAGGGTGGATGATCGTGGTGGTGGCTTGGCACTGGTGGATGGAAAACGTCGTTTGTTGGAAGGGCTCGCGATGCCACGCGAAGAGGATGAGTTCCGGTTGACGTTTTACAATTCGATGACGACGTGGATCGATATCGATCAATTACTACAGGTTTTCCATCTCAGTCGTGCAGACCTTTCCCAGGGCAAGAAAGTCGATCAGGCTGTTCGTGCGATGGCGCAGCGACTTCCCACCTATATCACGATCAAAGATGTGAAGAAGCGATGGGGACACGGCCAGGAAGATGTGTTCCCTGTGACACAATTCGAAAAACTTTGGGGCGATATGACGGCCTTGCCTGAAGTTCACTGCGAGTTCTTTGCGGTCGAAGCCATGCGAGGTCAGCAACTCAAAGATCCAAGCCAGTTGGATAGTTGGCTACGGGATGGTTCGTCCGCCTACGTTGAAAACCTTTGTGAATTCTAAAGGATCGCTTCCAGTGCTTGGTGAATTCTCAGCTTGGCATGAGATTTCAGGGGGCCCCTTTGCTTGATTTCCGGTTGGGGATTTCCTATCGTCAACCATTCTTGGCTTCTTTTCATTACATGTACGAGGGTTTCGCGATGCGCAAGATTGGAATTTTGGCTCTGATGGGAGTGATGGTTGGTGGCCTGGCCTTTGCCAACAACAACAGCAACCAAGGTGGTAGCACGAAGACCATCAAAGAAGTGATGGCTGCAGCGTTTAAAGGTGATGATAGTCTTTACAAGAAAGTCACGAGCGGTAAGGCTTCTGCTGAAGAAAAAGCCAAGCTGCTCGATTGCTTGATCTATCTAGTTCAGAATGAAGCACCCAAGGGTGATGCCACCGAATGGAAAATGATGTCCGGCCGTGCCATGATGGCTGCGGGAATGGTCGTTGTTGGACGCGCTGAAGGTATGGACGAGCTCAAAGCAGCTGGCAATTGCAAAGCGTGCCACGACAAATTTAAAGGCAAGTAGACTCAAAGTTGACTTCATTCCCTGGAAAGTATTTCTTTCGAGTTTTACTTGCAGTCCAGACGATCGAACCAAAGAGGCATAGGAGCATCGACTCCTATGCCTCTACTTATTTGGTATCTTGCGCATCTCGTTCGAACCAGAGCTTATGCAAGACCTTGGCCCCGAGTGGATCGACTCGTTCCAAGTCGTTCTTGGTAAATGGAAAGAAATCATTTTGACCGAAGTATGCTTCGGAGAGTTCCGCGAAATACTCTTGTACATTCGTCATGGCATAAGCTTTGCCTATCGTAACATTCTGGCGAGCATCGCGCTGTTGAACTCGTTCATAGACCTGGCTCGCTTGCGCCCTCTCGAAGGCAGCGCGTAATTCTGGGTTATCGTTTCCTTGAGCGATGAACTGATCGTGATAGGCGTGGGCCAGTTCGTGCAGAACAAACCACGGCATCCGCCGGTTCTCGTCTTCGATCATGCGAAGATCTGTGAACTCAACCCCTCGAGCCATGTTGGGATCACGATGGTTCTCGCGAAGCCATTGAGCCGATGGATGATATTCGGCGCGAGGAGGTATATTCGGGTATTCCGGGGAAAGCCAGAGCGGTACTTGCTGCAACTTTGCTACTGCGGCCTGTGGGACAACCTCGCGAATAGCTTTCAGTTGTGCCTCAAAAATAGGTATCGCCTTTTCAAGGTGGTTGGGTTTTGTGTGAACAAGTGAAGATTCAATATGAACCTTCCAACCTTGGATCTCGCGAGTCTCGTAGGTGCGTGCCGAATTCGAGGTCGTGTTGGTCTGTGTTTTGGGTTTGGCCGAAGAGGATTCTTTTTGAGCGGAGCGATCCTGTCCTTCGACCTCCGACGAAAAGAGAGTTGCGATCAATCCAAGGATGGTGATGAGCAATGGTCGTTGGATCATGTTAGGTAGGAAGGATCGACTTTCTGAATCTTCTGTTGAATCACTTTGCGCTGGACATCTTGTTGGCAGAGTTGCAGGGCATCTTGCCAATGATGGATGGCTTGTTGGACTTGGCCTTGCCGTAGATAAATATCAGCGACTGCGCAATCCCACCATGGACGAGTTCGTGATCGTTGTTCGGGAGTGAACTCGATCAATCTTTGTAGCCCTTGCGAAGGTCCAAGGGAATAGGATTCGGCGATGGCCCAATTGAGTGCGACCATTGGACTTGGATGGAGTTCATATAAAACGCGATAGTAGTCTGCGATCTTCGTCCAATCGATATCGTGAAACGTGGCAGCACGACAATGTTCCCAGGCAATCGCGGCTTCGACATGGTAGCGTGAAACCTGTTCCTCTTGAGTCGACGCATGCATCGCTTCCATCGCTTGCCGAATCTTGCTCCAATCCCATCGACTTCGATCTTGATCTTCGAGCAGCGTGGGGATATCCGTTTCGCTTTGTCGGGATGTCATTCTCGCCGCGTGAAGCAACAGCAATCCCAGCAACGCTTGGCTCGATGCTGAGGGAAAAGGAAGCTGTTGGAGCATGCGTGCTAATCGAATGGCCTCCATGCACAGATCCTGCCGAAGGATGTTCGGGGCGGAAATCGAGTAGAAGCCTTCATTGAATAATAGGTAGATCGTTGCCTCGACCGAAGCGATGCGTTCTCGTAGTTCTGGAAGTTCGAGATCGACCAACTGCACGCCCTGTTGTCGAAGACTCTCTTTGACTCGGCCGATTCTTTTTTCGGCATTGGCGTGCGAAATCATCAAGGCGTCCGCTACTTCGCTTGTGCTGAATCCACTGACAGTCTTCAAGGCGAAGGCAATTCGCGATTCAAGCGGCACGCTTGGATGGCAGCACAGAAATAGGAGACGCAAAGGTTCGTCTCCCACTTCCTGAAAGTCAAAGCTCTCATGGTTCGTCGCCGAGGGGACTGCATCTAAATCAGCATCGGGATTCCGTAGCTCTCTCTGGTGATGTCGAAACTGATCGATCGCCAGATTCTTTGCCGTTCGATAAAGCCACGCACTCGGGTTGTCTGGTGGACCTTGCAATCCCCATGACTGCATCGCTTTGATCATCGCCGCTTGAACGACGTCTTCAATGAGATCGATGGACTGAACACCCCATTGCCTGGTGAGCAAGGCAACCAGTCGACCATACTCATGCCGAAAGGTATGTTCGACGAGAGTGTTAGGGTCTGGCAAGGTAATCGATCTCCTGCCTATGCGCGATCGGGATGACGCTCGGTGGATGAACCATCGCGCAGGGAACTGATGCACGATGGTTCTGCATTCCGGTTCTGCATTCCCAATGTTTCTGCGATTAGGCGTAACCTGCAAACTCGCGGATCTCAATGGCACCGCCGATGAGGGCAATCGGACATTGCTTGGCGATTTCAACAGCTCCTTCATAGTGATCGGCTTCGACCACTGAGTAGCCACCGATCATTTCCTTAGCTTCCACATAAGGTCCATTGACCACTTCCCCACCCGGCTTCAACACGCGTCCAGTAGGAAGCAACGCATCGCCTCCGTCGACGATTTTTGGCCCGAATTTCTGGAACCACTCCCCCCACATCGCGAGAAATGATTGCATCTCTTCAGGCGAAGGTTGAGTCCGAGGCTCGGTGGAATCACGATAAATCAACAAAAATTTGGCCATGATGGGCACTCTCGCAAATGAAGGCTGAACGCAAGTGTAGCGTGCATTCGTCGCGAACAGCAGCATTCCTGCCGTTCGAAGGGATGACGAACCAATCGCTCGATTCCGGACACTTCCCAGAAAAAAATTTTCTAGGTGACGAATCTCGAATGGAATTTACTTCTTTTGAGGGTCGTTGGCGATGCGTTTGAGTTTCAATTCATGAAACCACAGGTCCTCATTAGGAACATCGAGCTGGATATCGGTGAAGACACCCTTCGCATCGCAGACGAAGTGAGCGGTTCCTTCTTCAAACCATGCGAACTTGTTTCGCCACCGGAGTACCCAAGTATCGTAGTGAAGATGTTCTAGATCGGCGACCAATTGGGAATTGGGTTTGAGCTTGAAGACGAGTTTTCCATTCTCGAGTTCAACCGACGCGTCTCCATAAAGAGGGCAACGAAACTCGCCGGTGTAGGCCTCAAGCGGATGACTGGGGCGCGTGTCCTTAGCCACGGGTGTTATTTGTTTGTCGATCCGCGATCGAAATTCTTTTCTTGAATTGATGAAGTTGGTTCGATTCTCTTGATTGAGATTGCGATCGGGGACACGGAGAGCGCGGTCCAAAATCGTGGAAGCAATCGTTTCGGGAATCGAAGTCATGCTATTGGTGAGGACAACGATTCCTAAGGACTCCTCAGGGACGAGCAGAACATGCGAGTACATTCCATCGTAACCACCACCATGCGATACGAGTTTTCGCCCTTGATAGTCGGCCAATGCCCAACCAAGTCCATACGCGCGAAAGTGGGTGGAAGGGACACGTTGAGAGGCGCGACCGGAAATTTTGATAGGTGTATGAGCTTCCCACATCTCGCGGGATGCATTCTCACTGAAGAGCGATTCGTTGCCTTGCGATAGCTTGCCGCGACGAAGTTGAAGGCGTACCCAATGCGTCATGTCGTCAACCGAGGAGATGATTCCACCGGCCGCGGCCATGCTATCCCAGTTGACCCAATCGATTGGTTCGGAACGATCCAGAAATGTTTTGTGAGGAGTGGCGTAGTTTCCTACCTGTGTCAACTCGGTGGTTGAGCAAACGGTTCGTTTCATTTCGAGTGGAGTCAAAATCTTCCGCCGAACAAACTCGGCCCACGGCATGCCGCTCACTTTTTCAATCACTTCTCCGGCCGCGAGGAACATCAAGTTCGAGTATCCATAATGGGCTCGAAACGGACCTTCCATCTTTAAGTAGCGGGTTCGCTCAAGAATTTCACGCGGTGAGTAGGGAGTGCCATACCAAAGAAGGTCACCGCTAAACGTTCCCAGGCCACTGCGGTGACACAGCAGGTCGCGAACGCGAAGATCCTGAGAGGCTGATGGAGATTCGATTTCAAACCATGGCAAATACTTCTGAACGCGATCGTCCCACTGTAACTTCTTCTCTTCAACCAAAATGGCGAGCGCTGCCGATGTAAAGGCCTTGCTGTTGGATGCGATCGCAAACAGTGTGTGTTGATCCACCGCCTCCGAGGAACCTGCTTTCTTGACACCAAAACCTTGGCTCATCAAGACTTGATTCTGGTACACGACCGAAACAGCCAGCCCAGGCACTTGCCATTCAGCCCTCATCTTCTCAATCGAAGACTGCAGTTCGCGCACGGTTTCGGGACGCAGGTCGAGTGCCTGTGTCACCACGCGATCTTGCGCGCTTCCCGAAGCCGGAAATACGCAAACGATGCATGCCGAGACGAATGCCGTCAGTGCCACATTGAGCCAAAGAAGCGATCGATAGGACTGCATGGGGACCTCAAACAACGTTGGTGACTCGGAAGTTGGATATCGGTAGGTTAGGTCTTATTGTGGCTGCACGTCTTTTCGTGATCCAACACACCAGTAACAAGCGTCGTCAAACGAGGCTCGGCAGCGTTGGCCGTAGCAATGATCTTTTCTACGTTGGCAGCTTCCAAGGCGTCGGGCAAACACATGTCGGTGATGATCGAGAATCCAACGACGCGCATGCCGCAATGGGCCGCAACAATCGTTTCGGGTACAGTGGACATACCGACCACATCGGCGCCGATTTGACGCAAGAAACGATACTCCGCACGCGTTTCCAAGTTGGGGCCAGCGACGGCAACGAAGACACCTTTGTGTGCCACAATGTCATTCTTCCGTGCGATCGACAAAGCAACGTCTACGAGGTGCGAATCGTAAGGTTGGCTCATATCGGGAAAGCGAGGACCCAAACGATCGTCGTTGATACCAATCAAAGGATTGTCGCCGAGAAGGTTGATGTGATCATCGATGAGCATGATGTCGCCACATCGATAATTCGGATTCAATCCACCACAGGCATTGGAGACAACCAACAAGTTTGCTCCCAAAGCCTTCATCACTCGTACCGGAAGAGTGATTTGTTTGAGTGGATAGCCCTCATACATATGAAAGCGTCCCTCCATGGCGAGGACGGGAAGGCCTCGCAAAGTCCCGCATACAAGCCGACCGCGATGGCTGGTTGCCGTCGACTTAGGGAAGTGGGGAATCTCTTCGTATTCGAAGGTGGCATCGACCTCTATTTGCTTGACCAACGATCCCAGCCCTGTGCCGAGAATGATTCCAGCGTGTGGCTTTTTATTCCATTTGGAGGTAATGAATTGGCAAGCGTCTTGGATCTTGTCGTAGAGGTCCAACATGAACAGATTCCCCAATAATGTGAAGCAAAAACGCTCCCATTGTAGCGGGAATCATCGCAAAATATAGCCGCCGTCTTACGGCCGAACACCCTCGTTTTCTCCATCGGGAACCCATTCTTCTAGGGCTCTAAGGCTTCGAATCGTAAAGACGCGGCGAGGCATATTCCAATGACCTTCATATTCAAACCAGTTTTCCGGAAGTTCTGGGGATCCAACGTATTGCAGGTTCCATATCCGATGCGCGTTGGGACTTTCTAGGTTCCATTGAAGTGTCAATCGATAAACGTATTCGGTATCGGGATCGATCCAAAGATCAATCTGCTGTGGCAGCGCTGGGTTCGATCCCTTTCGCTTGCCTTCGATGTGGGGATACCGAGCGAGTTCGTCATCGGGGAGCGGTGCGATTTCCGAAAGCGTGTAACCTTTCTTGAGTTGAACCAGCACGGATTCCAATTGAAGATAGGGGCTCTCGAGATTTCGTTTGGTGAGCCACTTTCCCAAGAATATTTCGTCGCCAACGGCAACAGGGCCACGCGGAGGAAGAATCCACCTCCGCGAACGATCTCCTCCAATCCAAGTGGCTCCGACTCCAAGAAACCCAGGATGCTGAAGAACGAATCGATTTTGATCGACGAACAATGCTAACGTCGTCGAGATTTGATTCGACTGTGGAGATCGAATGATCTCGAGACGATACTCGCGCTGCTTGGATGGTGCCTGCAAGCACTTTGTCACGCGTGTTTGTGCTTGGCTCTCTCGACTCGAAAAGAAGGCGAACGAGGCGATCGCAATCAATACGCTCGCGGCCAAAGTCCATGGTCCATACGTGCGCCACACTGGCGGTGTGCTGTCGCTTGACATGGGCTTCGCATGCAGTGAGTCCATCAATTGTTCGATTCGGCGTTCATCCGCGATTGTAAAGTCCGTGCATGCTTCTTCAAGCAATGCATCCAGCAATCGATGTTCGACGTCTCGTTTGCGATCGGAATCGATCGGTTTAGGAGATTCCATGTTCAAGTTTCTCCCAGCCAAACTTCGATTGCATACACATCAGGATGCGCTGTTTAGCGCGATAGAGCTTTTTCTTGACAGCTTCCAGGCTCATCGACAAACGATGGGTTAGGTCCTGCGGCAAGAGCCCATCCTGATAGCGAAGGAGAATGCATTCTCGGTCGCTTTGCGGAAGGCGATCCATGCAGTCTCGCAAGTGTTCGATTTTCTCGTTCCAGGTATCGCCAGGAAGGTCTTGGAATTGTTGGCACCTCAAATTGAGATATTCAAGCGACATCGGATCGTCGATGACCAGCCAGCGCGATTCTTGCCGTCCTTTGGACAGTAGTACTTTTGCGGCAATGCCTCGCAGCCAAGGACCAAAGGGACGCGTTCGATCAAAATCCTCGATCCTCTTCCATGCGATGAGCATCGTCTCTTGCCACACATCTTCGGCAATGGAAGGATGAGCTGAAGCGCGGATGAACATCATCAACATGCGAGAATGTTCACGCACTAAGATCTCGAACCATTGTTTGCCATCCACGCGGCCATTTCCTTTGCAAGTAATCGATGGACAAGAATCGAGGCCTCAGAGCGACTGCATTCGAAAAGCCGAGGCCATGGAAGGTGTAAACGCTAGGTTTGTGCATTTGTCCCAACCAGATGATTGCGTGAAGAATTTCGATCGAGGACGACAAAACCGAAAAGATTTCGAGTTTCTTGAAAAGGTTCAGGATCGAGAGACGGTCCCGTGCGGACTGGTTTTCAATTGCGTGTTCAACGTGGCTTATCGGGGAGCAATATAGACCACTTCGAGTTCGGTGACTTGTCCCAGCCGCCCCTGAATCAAGGCTTGGCACTCTTCGCGAAAATTGAGCAGAGCAGGAAAATCTTGCTTTTGATTGGCTCTCATCTCGTCGGCCAACTCAAATGCAGCGATCGACTTTTCAAGATCGCCGAGTTCAAGCTCGATCATGGCTTTTACGTAGTAGTCGACCGCGGAAGTATAACTACCGATCTTTTCCCATGACCTCAGGGCATCTTCGTAAGCCCCATTGCGATAGTGAGCCAAAGCCACCGTGCTCCAAATCGTTCCAAAGTCAGGGCGAGCCTGTGCTGCTTTCAATGCCAAGGTCCTTGCAAGGACGGGATCTCGCAACTTCTTATCGATGGCTGTGCATAGCAGCCAAGCGAAGTTGTTGCTTGCATTGACTTGCTTGGCATCAACTTGGAGGGTTCGTTTGTATTGTTCAATGGCGCCTGCTTCGTCCTGCATGGCATGTAGTGTGAGCGCTAAGATGGCGACGCTTGTCGCAAGATCGGTTTTCAAAGAAGAAAATCCAGGGTTCTGCGCCGCCAATTCCTCTTGGATGGCGATGGCCTGCTTGACCGCTTGCACCGAGCGTTTGGCTTCGCCATGGATACGAAAGACGCGTGCCGCTTCACACAGGGATTGTCCCCAATCGATGCGATAATCAATTCGATCCGGCGATTCTCTTACTAGTACCTCCATCCGTTGAATCGCTTGTTCCAGCAATTTCAACGCTTCGACGTGTTTATCCAGTACCATCAGCAGCTTGCCGAGGTGGCGTTCGCTGCGAGCAACCAAGTGGTGCCTCCAAAGTTGTTCGGGGCAGTGTTGCTGTGCTTGAGTGCGCATGACCCATGAAATGCGGACTGCGGATTCGGCCAGAGAATATCTCTCAAGACCTTGTAGGGCATAGCCGAGGCCGTCAAATCCACTGGCGATGTCTTCCAGATAGTTGATCTCCGCCAAATATCGCCAAAAACTCGCATCGTCTCTATCGATAGAGCCGAGCAATACACTTGCCCTTTGGATGAGCCTCTCGATCCACTCTTCATTCTTGACATTTACATCGTCGGAAATTGGGTCCATCGAACTCCGAAGACCGCATCGCAGTTCGAAGCACAAGAGTTGCTGCTCGATGGCATTCAGTAGGAGTTGTTTGCTTTCGATCCATTGGTTATCGCGTTGGAGTAATAGTCCCCATCGAATCCAAACCGATGCGATTGCCATTCCATATTGCGGGTTCTTAGGATACAGCGACAAGAGTAGCTGAAGCGACTGCACCGCCGATTCATAGGTTTTCTTGGCGTCCTCCCATCGCTCAAGCCTTTCCAAGAACATTCCACGTTGATAA
>JAXMBN010000019.1:0-118458 GCA_046349875.1 Pirellulales bacterium | reverse complement strand
GAATTCGTCCGATGTCCCGAGGTCAAGCCTGCGGAATTTTGAAGCGAACGTCGCACATCACGGTCGAACTGGAGCGGATCACGGATCTGTAATTGGTGAATTATGGGACAGAAGGTTAATCCAGTTGGGTTCCGTACCGGTATCGTCGTCGGATGGAAGAGCCGCTGGTACGCAAGCAAACAAGAGTTTTCGGATCTGTTGGTAGAAGACCAAAAGATTCGGAAGTTCATTAAGAATCATCCAACCAAGGTTCATTACCGCAACGCGGGAATCGATCGCATTGAGATCGAGCGAACGCGTGATGAAGTACGAGTCATGTTGTTCGTGGCACGTCCCGGTTTGATCATTGGTAAGAAGGGGCAAGAGGTTGAAGTGTTGCAAGAGGAGCTACAACAGCTCATCGGTCGACGCGTTAACCTCAAGATCGACGAAATCTCTCGTCCGGAAATCCAAGCTCAATTGGTTGCTGAAGATATCGCTCAGCAAATCGCCAAGCGGGCAAGTTTCCGACGAACGATGAAGCGATCGATCGAGCAAACCATGGATGCAGGGGCTAAGGGCATCAAGATTCAGATGGCCGGACGTCTCGGCGGTGCAGAAATGGCGCGACGCGAGAAAGCCAACGCAGGCTCGCTACCATTGAGCACGCTGCAAGCGAAGATCGATTACGGTTTCGCCGAAGCAGCAACCCCACAAGGGAATATCGGAATTCAAGTTTGGATCAATCAAGGCACTTACGCGGGAGATGCTAGCGATGGCGCTGATGCCCAAGCGGGTCAAGCACCGAAAAAGCCAAAGAGGACGTATAAAAGGTAATGCAACCCGCGGTAACAAGGTTGTCTTCGGGGACTTCGGATTGCAATGCATGCAACCGGGATGGATCCGAGCTCAGACAATCGAAGCGGGACGTATTGCTGCTAATCAGTACGTTCGTGGTGAAGGTCGACTCTACATTCGAATTTTTCCTGACAAGCCTGTGAGCTCCAAGCCATTGGAGACTCGAATGGGTAAAGGAAAGGGTGAACCAGAATATTGGGTCGCCGTGGTGAAACCAGGAACGGTTTTGTTTGAATTGAGCGGTGTGAATGAGCAACAAGCCAAGGTTTGCTTTGCTCGTCTCGCTGCCAAGATGCCTGTGAAGGTTCGATTCATTCGACGCCGCCCTGCTTAGTGAAAACATTTTTGCAATATGGGTAATGCCGTGAAGGTTAAAGACATTCGTGAAATGAGCGATGAACAGTTGGAGCTGACGGCCAAAGAGGCCGCAGAGACGCTGTTTCGTCTGCGAATTCAGGCTCAAACCGAACGAGTCAATGTCCCCAGTCAGGTTCGCAAGAACCGGCGATTGATCGCCCGTGTTCGCACGATCCAGAACGAACGAGCTTCTGCTAAATCGTAAGGTGATGCGGTTGCTCTGGAAGGGCTAGGCTCTTCGCAAATGGCGAAGAGCTGAAATCGAATAGGCCAAATTTTTTGTGTAACGAGTTGATTTATGCCACGTCGAGTTTTGGTAGGAATCGTCACCAGCGATCGAGCGGCGAAGACACGTCGCGTTGAGATCGAGCGATTGGTGAGACACCGAAAGTACAAGAAGATCATTCGCCGCAAGACGGTTTGCCACGTCCATGACGAGGAAAACGCGTCGGCGATGGGCGACAAGGTTGAGATCATGGAATCTCCACCATTGTCCAAGCTCAAGCGATGGAAGCTCGTCCGCGTCGTCGAGAAGAACAAGGAAGTGGACTTGGCTGCGATGCGCAATGCTCGACGTGAAGCAGAGCAACAAGATGTTGTTCAAACACTCGAGACGAAGAGTGAGGGAGGAGCCTAGTCATGATTCAACAAGAAAGCCGACTTCAGGTTGCGGATAACACCGGAGCCAAGGAAGTTATGTGCATCAAGGTTCTAGGCGGATCGCGTCGACGCTACGCGGGCTTGGGTGATATCATCATCTGCTCAGTAAAGAGCGTGATTCCTGGAAGTGAAGTTAAGAAGAAGGCTGTGGTACGAGCTGTAATCGTTCGTACCAAGCAACCATGCCGCCGTCCCGATGGCAGCTACATTCGCTTCGATAGCAACGCCGTAGTCTTGATCGACAAAGACTCCAATCCACGTGGCACCCGTATTTTCGGCGCTGTTGCCCGTGAATTGCGAGAACGCAATTTCATGAAGATCGTCAGCTTGGCGAGCGAGGTGGTGTGATGTTGATTCGAGAAAACGATGTCGTACAAGTCATCGCCGGTCGCGATGCAGGTCAACGCGGTAAGGTCCTCAAGGTCGACCGCAAGAACAACCTCGTCGTGGTTGAAGGTCTGAACAAGGTTTACAAGCACGTAAAGCGATCCCAACGAAATCCTCAAGGGGGCCGTTTGTCCCGTGAGAATTTTATGCCCGCTTGCAAAGTCATGGTGATTTGCCCGCAGTCAGGAAAGCCAACCCGCCTTGGAGTTCGCTTCCTCGCCGACGGCAGCAAAGAACGATTTGCCAAGAAGAGCGGTGTTTCGCTAGGCGTGATTGCTCCACCGCGAGCAGGTCACGCAACGAAGAAGTAGTCCATTGCCCATATATTGCTTTCCAACCCAACTCGGCCGAAAGCGAAAGAAGAGAGAGATAAAGAGCTATGGCTCCTAGACTTCAAGAGAAATATTTAAACGTGATTCGCCCTAAGTTGGCGGAGCAACTCAATATCGGTAATCCCATGGCGATTCCCGCGATTGAGAAGATTACGATCAACATGGGTGTTGGCTCAGCAATGCAGGATAAGAAGAACCTGGATTATGCTGCCGACCTCATGACGGAAATCGCTGGTCAAAAACCGGTTTTGACGATTTCGCGAAACTCCATCGCAGGCTTCAAGCTCCGCGAAGGTGTACCTATCGGTTGCAAGGTGACCCTTCGCCGCGCCCGAATGTACGAGTTTCTCGATCGATTGATCAGTATTGTTCTTCCTCGAGTGCGTGACTTCCGCGGTATTAGCCGCACGGCCTTCGATGGCCACGGAAATTACAGCCTCGGATTGTCCGAGTCCTTGGTGTTTCCCGAATTGAATCCGGACAAATTCACCAAACCTCAGGGGATGAACATTACCATCGTGACGTCAGCTCCAAACAACGAGCAAGCGTTTGCGTTGCTTGAACAGTTCGGATTGCCATTCCGAGCTCCAAAGAAGTCCAAAGGTAACTAAAAAAGCGAGGGATGGAGCCGATTCTCGATCCTGAGAAGAGCGAAATCCAGTTGGAAAAGTAACACCAAGTATTGGGAACCATAACCCGTGGCTAGCAAGAGTAAGATTGCGAAAGCAAACCGCGAGCCGAAGTTTTCGACTCGTCGCGAGAACCGCTGCAAGCTTTGTGGGCGACCGCGAGCAGTCTATCGTAAGTTTGGCATTTGCCGCATTTGTTTTCGTAAGCTGGCCGACCAGGGCCTGATCCCTGGCGTGCGCAAGGCGAGTTGGTAAAAGGGGATTTGAACAATTATGATGACCGACCCAGTTGCCGACATGCTCACTCGGATTCGTAACGCGGTGCGTGTCGAGCGTCCTTATGTTGAAATGTCTTCGTCGCGAGTACGCTTGGGCGTTGCCGAGGTACTTAAACGCGAAGGCTACATTTGGGATGTGACCGAAGTCGAAGGCGAACCATCCAAGTTGCTCCGTTTGGAGCTTAAATATGGCCCCAACGGCGAACGTGTGATCCAAACGATCAAGCGTGTAAGCAAGCCTGGCCGACGCGTTTATGCAAAGAGCAAGGAATTGCGACCTGTATTGAATGGTTTGGGTATCTCCATACTCAGCACCAGTCGCGGCGTTATCAGCGATCGAGAAGCACGGCAGCAGAATTTGGGCGGCGAAGTCCTCTGCGGGGATTTGCCTAAGACTCAAGTTTGCAGTATTGCAAGAGCATTGAACCATGTCACGTATTGGAAAAAAACCGGTTACCGTTTTGGATGGCGTTAAAGTCGCCGTGAACGACGGTACTATTGTCGTCGAAGGACCTAAGGGCAAGCTTGAGTTCACTCATCGCCCTGAAGTGCAAGTCGAAGTCGCTGCTGATGGAAAAAGCGTCAGTGTTAGCCGAAGCGATGATGAGCGCATGTCGCGAAGCTTGCACGGTCTAACTCGCGCCTTGGTCGAAAACATGATCATCGGCGTTAAGAATGGCTATGAAAAGCGACTCGAAGTCGTGGGCGTGGGTTACCTTTGTGCCATCAAAGGTAAAGTCCTACAACTGCGAGTTGGATTCGCAAACGAACTGCAAGTCGATATTCCTTCCAATTTGGAAGTCACTTGCCCAGATCAAACACACATCGTTGTGAAGGGATGCGACAAGCAAGCTGTAGGTCAATTTGCAGCTGCTGTTCGCTCGCTTCGCAAACCCGAACCCTACAAAGGTAAAGGGGTTCGATACCAAGGTGAAGTCGTTAAGATCAAACCTGGTAAGAGTGCGACCTAAGACTCAGCACTCGTGGGATTCCGTATTCAAGCGTTTTTGTTTCGTGAGAAGTTGCCGTGGAAATTCGAAAACTTATCAATGTTCAACGTCAGCGACGACGCTATCGAGTTCGTGGTCGCATTCGAGGTACGGCGGATCGTCCTCGGTTGACCGTCCATCGAACGTTGACTGGGCTTGCTTGCCAAGTAATCGACGATTTGGCTGGAAATACCCTGGTTTCTGCCTCGACTCGCGACAAAGACATTCGTCAGTCGATCGGTTATGGTGGCAACTGTGCAGCCGCCGCAAAATTGGGTAAGATCTTAGCTGAGCGTGCCAAGGCCAAGGGAATAACCAAGGTTGCTCTAGACCGCGGGCATTGCAAGTATCATGGTCGTGTGGCTGCGTTTGCCGATGCAGCTCGCGAAGCAGGATTGGAATTCTAGACCCGATTCGTGACGAATTTATTAGCCATTTTCAGTTGGAGTTGACAAAGCGTGTCCAAAGCTCTGGAATCATCCGCTCAGCAAAGCGAGTTTATCGATCGCGTACTGAAGATCAAACGCTGTGCCGCCGTTGTGAAAGGTGGTCGTCGCTTCAGTTTTGCCGCTCTCGTCGTTGTCGGCGACGGGAAGGGTAAAGTCGGCTATGGATACGGCAAAGCCAACGAAGTTCCACCCAGCGTTGCCAAGGCTCAAAAGCAAGCCATGCGGGATATGCTGACGATTCCCATCGTCAATGGAACATTGCCTCACGCAGTTTGGGGCCACTACGGTGCAGCTCGCGTTCTCCTGATGCCAGCTAGCGCTGGTACGGGTATCATCGCCGGACAAACCGTCCGAGCCGTTTGTGAAGCAGCCGGTATTCACGACATTTTGACCAAGAGCTTTAGCTCAAACAATCCAACGGTTCTCATCAAGGCAACGTTTGATGCCTTGAGCAAGCTGCGAACGCGCGAAGATGTTGCTCGTTTGCGAGGAGTTAGCCTCTAACATGCAAATTCATGACGCCAATGACGGAATCCTCCGTAACAAGAAACGCAAACGCATCGGTCGTGGACTAGGTTCAGGTTTTGGAAAGACCGCGGGCAAAGGCTCGAATGGTCACAAGTCTCGAAGTGGTTATTCCATGCACCCCGCCTTCCAAGGTGGTCAGCTGGAAATGATCCGCCGAATTCCAAAGCGTGGATTTAACAACAAGTTTGCTCCCAACGTGTTCCCGGTCAATGTCGGTGACATCGATGCAGCTTTCGAAGCCAACGCAGAAGTGACCCCTGAAAAGCTCAAGGAATGCGGTCTCGCAAAGGTTGTCTTCGACGAAATCAAAGTCTTGGGTGACGGTAACGTTACCAAGCCTCTAAAGCTGATCGTTACGCGAATCAGCGAAGTCGCCAAGCAGAAGATCGAGGCTGCTGGTGGTTCGGTACAAATCGTACCAGCCAAACGTACTCCCGATGAACGTGTTGAAGCGTTGAAGCAGGCGGCGGGCAACAAGTAACATGCGATTGACACGGTATGGAAATGCCGATGAACAGATCGCAACGTAGTGAATCCTTACAAGTTCGCCCTGGTCGGCTTTCCGTCCCGGGCGATCTTTTTTGATAGCCAGTGTTTTATCTGGCCCATTCGTGCAGGGAACAGGATTATGCTCGAAAAACTCCGAGTTGTTTTTACGATACCCGAGCTGCGACAGAAGATCTTCTTGACCTTGCTCCTTCTCGCGGTCTATCGCGTCGGCTATCAGATTCGCCTGCCGGTCGTAAAGAACACCTACATCGAAACGAATACGGACATCGTCGCCTTTTTGCAAAAGGCGTCGGTCTTCGCAGCAACCGACTTGCGATCGCTGACGATCTTCGGCTTGGGAATCATGCCCTACATTTCGGCATCGATTATCTTCCAGTTGCTCGGTACGGTTTGGAAGCCGATCGAACAACTTCGCAAGGAAGGTGAAACCGGTCGCAAAAAGATTAACGAGTACACTCGATACCTGACCGTTTTCATCTGCCTGATTCAAAGTTACATGTACCTTCGCTTCATGGCGATGGGAGGTAACTCGGCCGAACAAGGTCAAATTGCAGAACAGTTCTTTGCCGATGGCACGACGACTCTTTCATTGGGTTGGCAGATCACGGCCATCGCTGTGATGACCTGCGGAACCGTCTTCTTAATGTGGCTTGGTGAGCAGATCGATGAGTATGGCATCGGCAACGGTATTAGCTTGCTGATTATGTCCGGCATTTTGGCTCAAATGCCAAAAGCCTTATGGGACCTGCGTTCGAACTTCCAACCTTCGCTCAGCGGTCTTACCCCTGGCAACATTGGGCCAGACGTCTTGATCGTTTTGGGAGCGTTATTCGTTGCCGTGGTCTTTGCGGTGGTCTTCATTACGCTTGCACAACGTCGAATTCCGACCCATAGCGCTAAACACGTTCGCGGTCGCCGAGTGTATGGTGGAGCGAAACAGTATCTGCCTTTGCGGATCAATCAAGCGGGCGTGATGCCGATCATTTTCGCCAGCAGTTTGTTGATGATCCCCGGTGTTATCTTCGGCGGAATCAGCCAGTTGTTTATTGGTATCTCGGACTTCTGGTTCCAGCTTTTCAATAACCTCTCAGGAATCTTCCAGGGCGGGAACTCCTTCCTTTACAACCTCTTCTACATCATCTTGATCTTCTTCTTCTGCTACTTCTGGACGTCGATTTCGTTCAACCCCAAGGAGATGTCGGAGAACTTGAAGGACCACGGCACGTTCATTCCTGGATATCGTCCCGGTAAGCGAACTGCAGATTATCTTGAAAAGGTGATGGTGCGAATTACGTATGTCGGCGCGGCGTTTTTGGCCATCATCGCCATTGTGCCAACCATTGTTTCCAACCAAATTGGCGTCCCTTATAATGTGGCGGCATTTTACGGTGGAACGGGTCTGCTTATTGCAGTGAGCGTGGCATTCGATTTGATTCAAAAAATCGACAATCATCTCCTAATGCGAAACTACACAGGCCTTCTGGAAGCCTAATCCAGGGCGCCCACCTTCCTTCGCTTGCTTGGACCACTTGAAACACGGAACGCATTACGCGGGATAGAGATCGATGCGCATCGTTTTTATTGGTCCTCCAGGGGCAGGTAAAGGAACGCAGTGCAAGAGGTTGGTAAACCTTCTTGGCATTCCGCATTTGTCGACGGGAGAGATGCTTCGCCAAGTGAAGAAGCAGGATACGGCTCTGAGTCGATGGGTCGCTTCCTACCTCGATGCAGGCCAGCTTGCCCCGGATCACTTGGTGATGCGAATTGTGGGGCAACGTCTTAAGGAAGACGATTGCAAAACGGGAGTTCTTTTTGATGGGTTCCCACGAACTCTCATTCAAGCCCAATTGCTCGACGATCATTTTGAAGCATCGGGCGAGAAACTAGATCTGGTGCTTGACCTCACCGCCGACGAGGAAGAGCTCGTTCAGCGGTTGTTGAAGCGAGCAGAGATCGAGGGTCGAGCCGACGATACGATGGATACCATACGCGCCCGTCTCCGCGTTTTCTACACTCAGACGTCGCCTCTAATCGACTATTACGAAAAGAAGGGCAACCTCGAAAAGATCGATGGGATGCAGAATCCCGATGTGGTCTTTGAAGAGATCAAAGCTGCCATCGCCCGACATCAATCACCTGCCTAATCGTTCGAGCCCGTTCCTCCAATCGTTGGCCCTTCAAGCCTCGGCTCGTCCTCTTTCTCATCCTGAAGCGTAACTTGTGAAGTTGCGATCATGTGTATTTTCACATGTCGATGCGTAAGCAAAGGACTGGTTTTCGCGGTGGTTTTGCGTTGTTTTAGACATTCCTCGCGGACGCTTCGTGATTTGAGATGGGTGGTCCCTCGCTGACGCTGGCCAAGAAAATGTCCAAAATGTTGGTCATGATCTGACGAGCAGTGCTAAATAACAATAGCAGCGGATCGGAATGGCGACGGGGAAGAACCGATGGATGCAAAATACCAGCAAGCAATTCAGTACTGGACTTTGGCTCAACCCACCGTTTCGGCCTACGTTGCTGCCGTCGTTCGCGACTTCCGCGATCGTGATGACGTCCTCCAAGCCATCTCTATCGCGATTTTGGAATCGTTTGATTCCTACGATCCATCGCGGCACTTCATTAATTGGGCGATGGGTATCGCGCGCAATCAAGTCGGAGCTTATCTTCGCGAACGAAGACGCAACCGATTGGTATTTGATTTGGAAACGATGGAACGACTTGCCATCGCCTTTGAGGACATGGACTCAACGCAGGATCGATCGCGCGACTACTTGCAGGAATGCTTGGCAAAACTCGAGGGACGAGCTCGGCAGATCTGCGATCTGCGTTATGAGAATGATCTTAAGCCTGCAGCAATCGCTAACTTGCTGGGCATGACACCCAATACCGTTGCCAAGTCGCTGCAACGTATTCGCGAAAGCCTTCGGCAATGCATGGAACGTCGCGTTCTCACGGAAGGAGTCGCCGGATCATGATGGAACCAAAAGAGTTCATCGACGGATATCTCGACGATATGCTGACGGAAGAACAGCACGCTTTGCTTTGTAATTGGATCAAGGCCGATCCTAAGAACGCAAGGCAATTCGCCGAAGCAGTCAAGCTTCATGATCAACTTCGCAATGCCGTGTGTATGGAGCTCAGTGAACAACACTCCGTTCGACGCGAAGGCGCAAAAGCAACTTCGAGCTGGGGTAGCAGATCCATTTTCTCAACTTCTCTCTGGAGCACTGCAGCAAGCATCGCCGTCTTGATGGTGGGTATAGGGATTCTCTGGTTCGGCTCGGGCCCCTCGACTGCTTCCGCTGCTTTTCGCGAACTCGATCGCATCATCATCAGCAATGTTCATTCGACCGATCGGACATACCAACTAGTTGTTGAGGACATCGTCACCCCTACAAGACGCGGAAATCGTCCCGAGGATTCGGAGCAACGTCCTACCAAACCGCCTCTCGATGGAGCCGTCTTACACGTTCGGGAAGGTCAACAATTCGTTTTGATTCGAAAGACGAGCGAAGGTCTTCCGTTTATTACAGGAAGCAACGGAAAACAAAGTTGGGCAGTCAATACGCGAGGTCCGGTACGCGTGAGTTCGGACATTCGCCATTTTGACCGCGACCTTCCTGGGCACGAAACCTCGGTTCCTCTCACCAATCTTCAGGAAGGTTTGGAGCGACTCAAGAAATCCTACGACCTTCAGTTTTCGACGGTTGGCCCCGAAGAATACGAAATGCAGGATCGCGAAAATGTCCGCCTACTGATGGCCGTAAAGAAACCGAAAGAACGAGGTCCTCAACGTGTTGAAATCGCTTATGACTCCAAGTCAGGCCATATTCTTCATATGCGTTTCATACAGATGCCCTACGGTCCCGAAAGACTCGACCTACGAATGCTGCTTGTTGATGAAAATGCTTTGCCATTGGATTTCTTTGAGCACACAAGCCATCACGCGTCCGATCGAAAAGTCGAAATGGAGAACTAGTTGATGAAAGCTGCAAGACGATTGGCATTGGTCATGGTGACCTTCCTCGTATCAGGCTCTAGTATCTGCGCGCAACAACCTGCAACGCCCAAGTTGCGCAAGCCGCAGATGAGCGATACGATCAAAGCGAATATCTACGCAGACAATACGTTCATGCTCTACATCAATGGCGAACTGGTTGCCGTCGACTCGATTGCATTTATTCCACACAACGTGATATCAGTCGATATTCTTCCGAGTTACCCCATGACGATCGCCGTGATCGCAAAGGATAACTTTGATCCGAAGACAGGCATGGAATATGCCAATACAAAGATCGGAGATGCTGGCTTCATTCTGAAGTTCGGCGATGGCACGGTAACCAGTGGTAGCTGGAAAGCTAAGAAAATATCCTGGGGCCCAGTGAATGGAGACACGAAGAACCCGAAAGTAGAGAGCATCCCCATTCCCGAAAACTGGTATGCCGTCGATTTTGATGACAGCTCATGGGGGAAGGCCAAGGAGTACACAGAAGAAGAGGTTGGACCAAAGCAGCCCTACTTCGAACACGATTTCAAAGGGGCAAAGTTTATTTGGTCAGGTGATATTGCTTTGGATAACGTGGTGCTCTTTCGCCACGTCGTGAAAGCGCCACCCGATGGCAAAGCACGAATAGACTATCGCAATCTCAACAATGTTGTCCCCGAGAATCCACCGCGCGGTCCAGGACGAGGTGGTCAAGGGCGCCAGGGGACCGGCGGTCGTGGATCGTAATCAACATCTGTGCACAGCATCGCTTACTCACAATCATCTTGCGCTTACAGTCAGGAAACAGAAATGAATGCTCGTAGTTATCTGACTTCGTTGGCATGGATGTTCCTCATTGGATGGAATGGCCTGAACCATGCGGCGGAACGACCCAACATCATCTTGATGTTGTCCGACGATCAGGGTTGGAATGGTCTTTCCGTCGCGATGCATCCTGAGGTTGCTGCATCCAAAGGCGACATCTTTCATACACCCAATTTGGAAAAGTTGGCAGGGCAGGGGATGAGGTTCTCGTCGGCCTATGCACCTGCTCCCGTTTGCTCTCCGACTCGAATTAGCATTCAGACAGGCAAGAGCCCAGCTCAACTTCACTGGACCAAAGCGGCTCCTGCCGTGCCCAATCAAAAGCTAGTCGAGCCAAAGTTGATCAAAGATCTTAGTGCCAATGAAACCACCATCGCGGAGTTACTCAAGATGGCAGGTTACACGACGGCTCATTATGGAAAATGGCATATCGGTGGAGGAGGACCAGGTGCTCATGGATACGACGAGCACGATGGAGATACAGGTAATGAAAACGCCTTCAAGTTTGCCGATCAAATCCAGTCGATATTTTTGGGAATGGCCGAACGGGCTGCTGCTTTCATGAAGAAAGCCAGCAAGCCCGGCCGCCCTTTTACATACAGCTCTCATGGAATGCACTCCATGCGCCAGAACTTGCCATGAAAGCAACACAGGCCAAGTATGAAAAACTAGCATCGGAAAATAACTCCAAGAAGGTTGCGACCGCCGCCATTACAGAAGACCTCGATACCGGTATCGGAAAAGTGCTCGAAGCCGTCGATCGTCTCGGCTTAAGTAAGAACACCTATGTGATTTACATGTCGGATAACGGTTCTGGTGGGGGCGGAAAGCGAGGCGGGCTCAGCGGTGGTAAAGGTTCCGTTTGGGAAGGTGGAATTCGCGTTCCATTGATCGTCCGGGGACCAGGTATCGGAGCCAACTCCTGGTGCGATGTTCCCGTGGTCGGATATGACTGGCTACCCACTTTTTGTGCGATGGCCGGTATCGCGGACAAGAATGTTCCCAAAGGTGTTGAAGGTGGTGATATCTCTGGGCTTCTTCTGAACCAAGGCAAGGGTGCCGTCAAACGCCCTCGCGATGAACTCGTCTTCCACTTTCCACATTATCAAAGTGATGACGGCCCTCATTCATCGATTCGTCTTGGAAACCTCAAACTGATTTACTTCTTTGAAGAAGACCGCGTCGCCCTATTTGATCTATCGAAAGATATCGGCGAGCGAAACGACTTGTCGGGACGCATGCCACGCGAAACCGAGATGCTCAAGGCGCGATTGAATCAGTATTTGACTTCCGTGAACGCACAGTTACCAACCAAAAACTCTGACTATGACCCGTCGCGTGCCACTTCGCCTCGAAAAGGAAATAAGGGTGGCAAGAAAGGGATGGAAAAGAAATGAACGTTCTCCATTTGCAAAAGTACTTCTTGGCATTGACTCTTTCGCTAAGCGGATCATGGGCGTTGGCGCATGATGGACATGATCATGGGGGCTCCGACTCCAGTGCGCGTGTTTGGACGTTTGCGGACACGGGAGCGCATCTCCACGGTTCGTTCGTCGCATCGCAAAATGGTATGGTGCAAATCCGCAATACCAGTGGGAAGGTTATTTCGCTTGAGATCGCCAAACTGACCGCTTTGGATCGGCAATGGATCGATACAAAACTAGCCGCTATTCGAGAATTGAATACAAACAGGCGAATCTCCTTGCCTACCACAAAATTGACATCGACGTCGGTTTCAAAAAAATCGAATCCAGCCGATTCGTTTGAACCCTTCGTCAAGAAAGGAGAGGTGAAGTTTCGTCAGGACGACCAGTACTTTTACGTCGAATCGAACTCGATGCCCGATCACAAAATGATGGTGGGTATTACAGCATGGCAACAGCAGGTTCCCATTCCTCAACCTTATTTCGGCAACAATGCCTGGCGGATTCCTCTCGAACCGGTCGTCGCGAAAAATCCCCTATCAGCCAAATCACATTTCTTTCGTGGCGCAATTGCCTTGGCGGCAAACGGGATTCCGATTTTCAATCCGATCAAAAACGATGGCCGTACAGATACGCTGATTGCGGGTGAGCTAGATGAGTTTGGCGGCCATTGTGGACGCGCCGACGATTATCACTATCACATTGCCCCAACCCATCTCCAAGACATCGTTGGAAAAGATAAACCGATTGCCTTCGCGCTCGATGGCTATCCCATTTATGGTTATTTGGAACCAGACGGATCAACCGTTCAGGGCCTTGATTCCTTCAATGGCCATTCAACACCCGAACTCGGTTACCACTACCACGCGACCAAAGGCTACCCGTATCTCAACGGAGGCTTTCATGGCGAAGTTAAAGAAGTGGATGGGCAAGTCGATCCACAACCTCGAGCTGGCGGTGTGCGGGAAGCACTTCCACCATTGAAAGGTGCCAAGATCACAGGATTTGAAAAGAAGGATGCGACGAGCTTTAGCCTTCGGATCGAAGTAGGCCGCGAAACGCGTTATGTGAATTACATTCTCAATCCCGATGGGTCTGTAAAATTTGACTTCGTAGATGGCAATGGAAAAGTGAAGACGGAAACCTATGCACCGCGCCAACGTGGACCTGGAGCTGGCGACCGAAAGGCAGGTGGTGGCAATGACCGCCCACCGCGCAATGATCCACCAGCTCGGAAAGAGCCCTCATCGTCGAATCAACGTCCTCGAGGCAAACAACCAGATAGCACTGACACGAGCCAAGCATCTCCAACAAACTCGGAAGCCAAGAAAGGATTCGCTGTTTCCAGTGCGGCGATCGGTGCCGATGGAATGATCCCCGTCGAGTATACCTGCGATGGGCAAAGCGCATCGCCACCGATCCAATGGAACGAGGCGCCAGCGGGAACCAAATCGTTTGCACTCAGCCTTTGGCATACAGCTCCAGATCAAGAAAAATCCTACTGGCTCGTCTACAACATTCCAGCGTCTGTCGATCACATAGACTAAAATGACAAACGTACCGGGACGGTGGGATTGAACGATAAGAAGAAAGCGGCCTATGACCCGATGTGCTCCAAAGGTCCTGGAGTCAAAACATATCACGTTACGATCTATGCCCTATCCTCAGAAATCAATCTTCCTAAGAGGCAGCGAAAACCGGGCCACGCTTTATTGAAAGCGTCACGATATCAAGCTTTCGGAGAAGCCACGCTCGATTTCAAATATGAACGAAAGAAATAAAGCGGGATTGAACCGATGGTTGCTCCCGCTTGGATTTTATGAATCGACGAAACGCGATCCATGTCAGTGGCGCGAAACGTCGGTCCCAGCGTACTTCGATGCACATGGCCTACGCAAATTTCCTCAATAGCATGACTCATCCCACGGGGATCCGCATTCATGATATGCCGGTTACCGTTATTGCTAACGCTACTCTTGATTCTCCCTGCTAACGCCTTGCAGGGAAGCCGATGCTCCGGATACCCTGCAGGGAATCGCAATGCCGCGCCAAAGGAACACCCGAATCCAATGGATGCATCAGCCTCTGGAAAATCCGACCTTTCCAGCGACCAACGCGAGAATCGAAAAGGTGGTCAGGGGCAAAACAAAGGAGGAGGTGGAAAAGGCGGTGGCGGCATTCTTGGAAACCACACGGTCCCGCCTCCAGCGAACAACGTACCCTGACCACCTCTATGACGTCATCCTAGGAAGACCAACTGATACGAGCGTAACGATCCGTATCGCCTTTCTAAAGCAGAGGCTCACATCGAATATGACTGAGTCTGGAAAGCTCTCAGAAAAAATCTCCGATTGCAATGTTTCGCGAAAAAGGAAACGCATGACTTCGAATTGAAATCATTGGTGGAGATTGCCGTTACTACTACCGAATCGTCTACACTCCCAAGCCAGGCAAACGGCAGGCAAGTGAAGAACATACGTTCCACACACAACGCACCCCAGGTAGTCCATTCACATTTACTGTAACATCGGACTCGCATTTGGATGAAAACACAAGTGGCGAAGTCTACCTACGAACACTTGCCAATGCCCTCAACGATGCGCCCGATTTTCACTTGGAACTCGGCGATACCTTCATGACGGGCAAGTACGTCCAGCCCGAATTATCAGAACCTCAGTATTGGGCGCAACGATACTATCTTGGGAGCCTTTGTCACTCATCGTCATTGTTTTTCGCGTTGGGAAATCATGATGGAGAGTCAGGCAGTCGGGGATCGATGCGTTGGGCAACACAAACTCGCAAGCGACTATTCCCCAATCCTGAACCCAATGATTTTTATTCGGGAAATGACCAAGAAGAACCGGAGATTGGCCTTCCGCAAAACTACTATCAATGGACCTGGGGGGATGCGCAGTTTATCGTTCTTGACCCATTTCGTTACACCACACAACGTAGCCGTGATGGCAACAATTGGTCCTGGACACTCGGCGATAAACAGTACCGTTGGCTTAAGAACTCGCTAGAAACAGTTGACGCGAAGTATCGATTTGTTTTTCTACATCACTTGGTTGGCGGCTCATCCACCAACAACCGCGGTGGAATTGAAGTTGCGCAGATGTGGGAATGGGGTGGTAAAGGAGCTTCAGGTAACAATGAGTTTGCGAGGCAACGTCCTGATTGGGAGATGCCCATCCATGAATTGCTCGTGAAGCATGGCGTATCGATCGTCTTTCATGGTCATGACCATCTCTTTGTCAAGCAAGAGCTGGACGGAATCATCTATCAAGAAGTCCCTCAACCTGGACATCCAAGATCTGGAAACACCAATACGGCGAAGGAATATGGTTACCTAAGTGGAGAAATTCAAAGTAGTTCGGGACTCGTCCGAGTTCGCGTCGGCACCAAGGAAGCCCGAGCGGATTACGTACGAACCTATTTGCCATCTGCAGAAAGTGCCAACAAAAAGAACGGTGATGTGAGCTTTTCCTATGTGGTTGCTAGCCGAAGTGCAGAAAATCCCAAGTAGAACCATCTCCACTCACCTTGTAATGAGGAATATACGAAATGCATCAGCAACGAAATACTCAAGACCTTGGGAATGGAATGTGCTAATTGCCTAACACATCGAACAGTTCACGATCGCACTATTCAAGCCATTGAGGTTTAAAGATCAGCACAAGCCCCAGAGCCAATATCACGACACCACTCGCGAGCTTCAGCCATCGCCCTTCCTTCTCCTGCAACTTGCGTTTGCTCATGGTGACCACGACGATCGAAACCATCAAAATATCATCGAGCATGTAGGCTAAAATATAGAGGCCGAGATAACAATAGTTTTGCCAAGCAGGGAAATTACGCATCGTCAGAATTTGGCTATACATGGCTGGAAGGCCTGCAGTACATAGCAGTTCGATGAAGTTAACGAGCACCGCCAAGACCGATGCCCCGATGATAGCCCCGAACATATTTTCCGCCATGATGATGCTCCGCGTTCGCGCATAGATTCCGGGCTTGGCGGCCTCCGGTATCGAAAGAGTGATACCTTTCTTAAATGCAAAATAATCCTTGATGTGAATGGAACCGACCACGATGGCCAGCATCGCCAAGGAGATTTGGACCCATCGCAAGTATCCGACCCACAGAAGCACATTGAGCCACGCCGCCATGAATGCGTAATAGGCCACACCACTAATCACCACAAATGTTCCTGCAACAGCCAAGATTTTCCTGCGGTCCCCAAGATTCACCAAGATGGATAACAAAAACAAAAGTACCCACATAGCACATGGGTTGAATCCATCTACGAGCCCCACCAGAAACGTGAACGCAGGCATACCCCATCGACCTGCACTCAATCGCCCTAACCATGGTAAATCCATCGCATCGCTAACATCCTCCTCAACGGGCAACGTAGGGGAATCTTGCAGAGAAAGAGGTGGAGGATCGCCAGGCCCTATGTCCAATTGCGGTGGTGGTGGTGTTTCCTGTGTCGTATTGGGCTCTTGGTCGGCACGAAGTTCCATGACCATACTCATCCACAGCGGCATCGAATACACCGACCCGTGCAGCCCTAGATTTGTGGAAAGCCATTTCGTGCGGTCCATGGCACCATTCCAATCACTTGCCATTCGAAGCGGATCGAGCGGTTGGGAACGCATGGTCACCTTAGGTAACTGACAGTCGTAGGTCCAACGTTGCAGAACGGTGTCGAACCGAGTTTTACTCGCCGTTGTCCCTTCAAATCCAACGACCAATTGTTGGCAAAGCCAGATACCAGGATAGCTGACGCCCCCAATCTTCTGCTTCAATGCAAGTTGCTGATAGTCCTGTGCCGCTTTCGGATCTTGGATCACGTCGTGCAATTTGAAAACGAGACCAGGAGATTTGGCCTGGAGGGTCGGCAAGTACTCTTTGAACTGAGCGCATCGAGAACAACCTGACCGCACGTAGACGGGAACTTGCAATAGTCCATCCAGTTTGCTCGACCATTGCTCCGCGCTCAAGGTTCCTTGAACGGTTTGATTCAATCCATAGAGCAGAGGAACCTCTTCGGTCAGCTTATAGTGCTCTTGGATCTTCTTATAGCGTTCTTTTGCAGGTTCGCTTTCAAGATCATAAACAGTGATCGCGACGCCACGTCGCTTGCTTACCTCGGCCTTGAGCGATGCGATCGATTCGGAGAATTGGGGATCGCTTGGACGTGTATACACTTCCAATGCAATACAACGAGCTTTGACTTTGCCGTCGTTAGGATCACCGGACTGCGACGCCGCTGACGTTCCCTTTCCCAAGCCGCTACTTTGTGCACTAAGATGATCGTTTAATCCAAGCCATGCCACCAGGATGCCCGTCATTGCGACATACTTCGAGCATTTCATCAACGTATCCTTCCATGAAAGGAGCTCTGTGGGCCGTCACGATATGTTCAGACTATCACTGCTGACAGAACGATTCCAGCACTAAATTGTCGCAGAAGACAATCCTCCCCAAAACGATGAAACTCCTATCGTTTCTCCGTTGGATTGAGGTACAGGTGAGATCACCCTTTGAGAATCTACGATCGATCCTTCAAGGCGGCAAGCAATAGTTCCGCAACCGCACCACCGGATGCTGGGTTTTGTCCTGTAATCACCCGTTGATCCGATACAGCGAATCGCTCCCAAGGGCCTTTGCTTTTTGATAGAGTGCCCCGCGATGAACCAGTTCCGTTTCCGTCAAATACGGTACATGTTGATCCGGACAAGCGGCTTTTTCCTCTTCGTTCGAAAACCCAGTAGCCTACGGTGCCTCAGGCCGAGCAATGACCGTCGGACAAGGTGATGTTGAGCAGACCGACTGCACCATGACACACCGAAGTCACGTAGCCTCCTTGCTCATAAATGGTCCGGCTGATGGTCTGTAATTCACGATTATCAGGAAAATCCCAAATAACTCCGTGACCGCCTGCAAAGTAGATGGCGATATAGTCCGAGGCGTTTACGGCAGCCGGAGCCAACGTCGCTCCTAAACGATTCATGAAGCTCTTCTTGGCGTACCACTCCCAATCGATTGGTTCCGCAAGCTCCAAGCTGTGAGGATCAATAGGCGTATAGCCTCCTTTAGGGCTCACCAAATCAACTGGATATCCTGCGCTTTCTACTTTGTCGATGAAGTGCACCGCTTCACCTAACCACAAGCCAGTCGGGCGCTGAAGATTGGGATACTTTTCAATACTTGTTACAACAACCAAAATGCGTTTCTGCATGGTTTTCTCCAGGCGAAAGAAGCTAAGCATTAAAGCAAAAAGGCCCTCGACATCTTTACGATGGAGGACCTTTTGTATCCTAGATTGCTGGAAAGGTTACTCGTCGCTTGGTGCGGTTGAGTCTGGTGTCGACGGATCTTCTGTTGTATCAGGCCCCTTCGCCTTCAGCTACTGCCAGAAGGGGAAGGGCAGGGACCGCCTCTTGCTCGTTGGCATCTGGCGGCACGACAATTGCAGCCAGCAGCAATCACACCATCTAGGCTCATGATGCGAACACCTTGTGTATTGCGTCCGATGACATTGATTTCTTTGGCAAAAATGCGTTGAATTTTGCCGCGAGTCGACATCATGATCAACTCATCATCGTCATCGACGCGAGTCACGGTCACGACGCGGCCATTGCGTTTGCTGGCCTTGATATCGATCACACCTTTACCTCCGCGGCGCTGCGTGCGATAGCGATTGGAGGAGCTGAGGTCATCCGATTCACCGTTCGCGTCGTCTGCGACCACATCGGCATCGACCGTCTCTTCGGCATCATCATCGGTCAAAGGTGCATCATCGCGGCCTTTCAGTTCATCGCCAGGTCCAAAGGTAGTCCGCTTTCCGTAACCAAACTCGCAAGCGGTAAGCAGTGTTGCATCGGGATCCGCTACGACCATGCCAACAACTTCGTCACCCTTGCGAAGCGAAATACCTTTGACGCCCGATGTGTTTCGCCCCATGGGACGTGCATCCGTTTCGGCAAAGCGAATGGCCATACCATTGGCGGTGGATAGAACGATCTGGTCATTGGGCTTGGTGATCACCACATCCACAAGTTCGTCGTCTTCGCGTAGCTTGATCGCGATGATACCACCCTTCTTTGGACGCGAGTAAGCGTCGAGTGCCGTTTTCTTCACGATGCCTTTTTTGGTGGCCATCATCAAGAAGTGCCCTGGGAGATCAAAATTGCGAACGGGTACGCAATCCAAGATCTTTTCTTCGGGAGTCAGATTCAACATGTTGACGATGGCACGGCCACGGGATTCGCGACTGAGAGCCGGGATTTCGTAGACCTTTTGCCAATAGACTTTACCCTGGTTGGTAAAGAACATGAGATACGCGTGCGTGCTAGCAAGGAACAAATGCTCAATCGGATCCTCTTCTTCGGTCTTCGCCCCTGCAATTCCCTTTCCACCGCGACGCTGCGCCTTGTAGGTCGACGAGGGCACACGTTTGATGTAACCACGATGCGTGATCGTCACCACCATGGATTCCTCAGTGATGAGGTCTTCCATGTTAAAGTCGCCAAGCTCTTGCTCATCAATGACAGTTCGACGCTTATCGCCGTGTCGTCGCGACAGTTCTTCCAGGTCTTCCTTGATGACCGCGTAGATGTTGCGTTGGTCCGATAGCAGCGTGATATAACCTTCGATCTCGGCGAGCAGCGCAGCATGTTCCTCTGCGAGTTTCTCTTGCTCCAAACCAGCCAACTGACCTAAGGTCATTCGAAGAATGGCATCGGTTTGAACACTCGTCAAACGATACACATCCGACTTTCCTCGCTCACGTTCAAACTCTTCAAAACCGCGTTCACCTAGAGCACGAGCCATCATTGAGGCGGGACACTCAACTCCCATCAATCGTTCTTTAGCTTCCGCTTGGGTCCGACTGTTGCGAATGATCTGGATGATGTGATCGATATCGGCTAAGGCCAATAGCAACCCTTCCACGGTGTGCTTGCGCTTACGAGCCCGGGCCAACAAGAACTGAGTTCGCCTTCGAATCACCGTCACTCGGTGACGGATGAACTCGACCAAAATTTCCTTCAGATTCAACTCGCGTGGCTTTCCATCCACCAACGCCAAGAAAATCATGGAGAATGAATCTTGAAGCGGAGAGAACTGGTAGAGCTGATTGAGCACGACATCGGGATCATGCCCTTGCTTCACGTCGATTACCAATCGAACGGGCTCCGTCAAATCGCTTTCGTCGCGAATGGCGGAAATGCCTTTGATTCTTTGTTCGCGAACCAATTCCGCAATACGCTCAACCACGCGGTCGCGGAATTGCTGGAATGGAATTTCATGGACGATGATGCGCGAACGGGTCTTTGTTTCTTCGATCGAAGTCTTTGCACGCACAACAATCGTCGATCGGCCCGTGTGATAAGCGCGACGGATATTCCATCGACCGCAAATGATCCCACCGGTTGGAAAATCCGGGCCGGGGATGATATCGCACAACTCGTCGATCGTTACCTCGGGGTCATCGATGACGCGGATGATAGCTTCACAAACTTCTTTGAGATTATGTGGAGGAATGCTCGTTGCCATTCCAACCGCAATCCCCGTTGCACCGTTTACCAACAAGTTGGGAAACTTCGAAGGCAATACAACAGGTTCGGTGCGAGATTCATCGTACGATGGAATGTAGTCGACCGTATCGAGCTTGAGATCTTCGAGCATCGAAGCGGCGGCTGGTGAAAGGCGAGCTTCGGTGTACCGCATTGCTGCTGCCGGTAGTCCAGCGATCGAACCGAAGTTACCCTGCTTGTCGATGAGCACGTGTCGCATGTTCCATTCTTGGGCCATACGAACAAGCGTTGGATAAATAACCGCTTCACCGTGCGGGTGATAATTACCGCTCGTATCCCCAGAGATCTTGGCACACTTTACTCGCGCCGCACCGGGAGACAAATTGAGGTCGTTCATTGCGACCAAAATACGACGTTGGCTAGGCTTCAAACCGTCGCGCACGTCCGGCAACGCACGACTGACGATAACGCTCATCGCATACGTTAGATAACTATCCCGAAGCTCATCCTCAATGGGCTGATCCACCAGCCTCCCAACTTTGTCATTTTCCGGGGGTGTTAGATCGCCATCATTCGGTGGGACGTTCGACACAGGCAGAATTCCTTACGCCAAAAACAAAGGAACCCGCTGAAAAGCGGGTTCGTAGTGCCTCCTAACGGGCTTCCCCGCGTAGGATCTTCGAAGGCCTTAATTCTAACGAATTCCGCCCCCAACCACAATCGGTCAAGCGTTCGGAGAGGCGAACGCAAGTCATTGAAAATCAAAGACTTAGGAGCAGACCCAGCGGCGGTATGGCTATTTCTTCTTGGGCTTGGTTAGTTTCTTAGCGGAACCAAAATCAGCGGCTGAAAGTCGCGACACTTTTCCATCCTGAAAGAGCACCCAACCGCCATTCGAATCTGCATCGGAATTATGAGCAAGAACCGCAGCTTCCGCACCTTCCTTCAGCGGTGTATTCCATGCATAAACAAGCTCTCCACTGGCCAGTTTACCGGCACTCAACGGAAATATTGGTTCGATGGCGGCCAAATCCTGTTCGGACTTTGGCATAGGCTTGTTTTCTTTAGCGAGAAACTTCAGCATCTCGGCAAGCTCGGTGACTTGATCTTTCCCAGTAATATCGGCTGCCTCATCGGCCGATGGCTGCTTTGGACCACCACACCCCAAACACAATAGCCCCACAAGAATCCAAATCGGCATAACGCCATTGATAAAACGACTCACGGATATCCTCTCCTTTCCGCAACCAAAAAAAGATGCTCGGCCCACAAAGACCGAGCATCCTTTTATTTGAGACCATCAAACACTATTGATCAATGGATGCAACTTCACCATTGGCCCGGCTACCCACGCCCTGCCAAACCGTGAAGTCGATGCTGTCAGCTACAAATGTTACCGAGCCGTCCGCGCGACAAACCTGAACGCCACCTGGATGATAGCTTGATGCAGCATGGTGCGTCACAGTAAAGGAGGTCGTTCCGCAGTTATAGTTCTGAACAGCTGGATTGTTTCGATTGCGAATCCAGTTGATCGGTAATGTGTGGGTGTAAATGAAGTTTTGAGGCAAGTTCCGATAGTACTGATGCCCAGTATAACGGATCCACGATGAAGTCGTAGTATTGCCATTGGGCAAGCACTGGGGAACTGTTCGACCATCCAACGACTGGGCTGTGGTGAAGGCCGTCGTTGACATAAAAGAAGTGGTATGATCGTACTGATTGGTGGCATTTGAAGCCAACTTTCCCCGCATTACCTCAGAAAACATGGCGGTGTTGCTTGTTCCATCGGTGATCTTTGCAAGAGTTGGCCCTTTCAACAATTGTCCCGATGGCGGCATTGGATTTGCAAAAATCCCATCGATGTCCAATCCACCTCGCATGTTCGCTCCACCAATACAGCCGAAATAACTTTGGCGACCTGCATTGCCATTGTCAAAATAGACTGCCGACGATGGATCCGAAGGGCAAAGAAACGTTGGAACATCCGAAAGACGAGCTGCGCGGTTGGCGCCTACCTTGGTCGGAATGTTGGAATTCAACGGAGCATCGCTGTTCACGTTATAGTTCATGTCAAACAAGTTCAGCTTGTTGGACTGCTCAAAGAATGGCAGCAACATGACCTGAATCGTTGCACCAGAAGAATAAGTAGTCGGCACACCAGTCGATGGATTGGGCAACACCACCGTATGCTGCAGGGGAGGCAAATACTTGTAGGCACTCTCAAAATTGTGAGCAGCCAATCCAAATTGCTTAAGATTGTTTGAACATTGCATGCGACGCGCTGCTTCGCGTGCTTGCTGTACGGCAGGAAGCAAAAGCCCCACCAATACTCCGATGATGGCGATCACCACCAGCAACTCCACCAACGTGAAGCCGCGACGACCTGAACGACTCATGAGACCACTACCTTCTTGCAAAAACCAATAATGAATTCCAAATGAGAGGAATAAATTCGAGACTCTCTAGCCACCCACCAACTGGCAGCTTCAAAATCTCTAATGATATGATACCAGCATCGCGGAAAAATTTGTAGCTTTCTCTCCCAAAAAAGGCCACCTCCTATGCCTCGTATCTCCCTCCCGCTGTGCCTTTTCGCGTTTCTTCTAACCTGCTTGCAAACAAAATCGCAGGATTTATTTGAAACCCTGAAAAAGTCCGAAAACGTTGTCCTTTTGGGCGATAGCATTACCCACGCTGGAAAATTCTCCGTTTACTTGGACTCTTGGCTTCTTACACATCCCGACCTGCCACGCCCTCCGCGCATGCTGAACCTGGGGCTCCCCAGTGAAACGGTTTCCGGCCTTAGCGAAGAGGGACACGCTGGTGGGAAGTTTCCTCGCCCAGTCCTTTCCGAAAGGTTGGAACGAGTTCTGGAAGCAACCCGTCCTAACCTCGTTCTTGCATGCTACGGCATGAACTGCGGGATTTACCTTCCTTTGGACGAAGGAAGATTTGCAAACTATCAAAAGGGAATCCTCGACCTTCGAAAGGCAGTAACAGCTCGAGGGGCAAAGTTAATCCATGCCACGCCAGCCTGTTACGACGATGCTTTGGGCAAGAAGGACTTTTCCTATAACGACGTCCTTGGCCACTATTCGAAATGGCTTGTCGATCAACGGTCACGTGGCTGGATGGTCGTGGACCTCAACACTCCGATGAGCCGTGAACTCCAATTGCAACGAACGAAAGACCCGAAGTTCACCTTTCAACCCGATGCTGTTCACCCCAATGAAGAAGGTCATTGGTTCATCGCCCGACAATGGATGATCGCCTTTGGAGATACCCATGCCGCTCAATGGCAATCTCCAAAAGACTATTTGGACGCTCGCAAGCTTTCGCCCGAAACGATGGCACTCATCGAGCAACGCATGAAGGTCTTGAGAGATTCTTATTTGGCGACAGCAGGGCATCAACGCCCTGGCATGCCGAAAGGATTGCCGCTCCAAGAAGCCTTACAGCAAGCAGATCAGCTGACGCAGCAAATCCAAGCCAAACTTTCACAACGTTGAATGCGACATGCGACTTAGAGTCCGTCGATCTTGCTTTCAACTTTCTCCGCACCGATCTCGATTAACTCGACAATGAAATACAGTGTCGAGTTGGGCGGGATGCTTCCTGAACGTTGGTTGCCATATCCAAGCTGCGGTGGAATTTCGAGTTCGATCATTCCCCCTTCGCCAACCAATTGCATCCCTTCCGTCCAACCTCGAATAACTTTCCGTAGTGGAAAATTGACCGTCTCTCCACTGGCATAACTGGAATCAAAGACTTTGCCATTCTTGAGGGTGCCGCGATAGTGCACTGTTACGGAATCGGTGATCTTTGGCTTGGGGCCATCCGATTTCCGGAGGATACGGTATTTCAGTCCAGTTGACGTTCTCGTCATTTCCTTCGGTGCGTCCGCATCGATGGGACCAGGTTTTACCAAATCGTTCGATTGCCCCGGAGTACACCCCGCGATCGCGACTAGAAGGCCCCCCAACAGCACCAGTTGTCCGACAATGCGATTTGCCACCATGGTTCCACTATACCTTCTCACGAATGGATGAAGCGGTTCGATTTCCCGCCTCTCCTCTAGTCTATCGAAAAATTCTTGAACACAAATGCCATCCGCTTGGACTCGTTGCGAAAACACTCCCGTTGGGTCCGAAAATCGGATCTAGCCCTGCAATCGGCCCGAATCGGACTATATTAGATACCTAGCAAGCTTCACGCTTCCCCCGCCTACCCTCCCCCCAGAACCCAACCCAATGATGCACTCTCGCATTTATCTCTTTTGCTTTTATACGTTCCTCGTTTATTTCTTAGGGATTTCGCCCCTCTCGGCCCAAACTCCCGACCTGACACGACTTGCACATCCCGAGGTTGCGGAGCGTCTCAGTTTGAGCGATGAGCAGCGAGCTTCCATTCAGAAATTGCTTCAGCAACGGGCCGAAGCCTTGGTCGCGGCAGCAGACGTCGCCGCTAAGAACCAGGTCAAGAAAGACTTTGATACCAAGCTCCTTGGGACGCTAACGCCCGAACAGCAAACACGATGGAAGGAAGACAAGAGCCCACAGAAACTCATGTTTCAATTTCGCGATATGAAGTGGGAAGATGTGTTGCAGTGGTTTGCCAACCAACAAGACCTCACTTTGGTCATGGATCGCATTCCTCCGGGAACCTTTACGTACTCGGACATTCGTTCGTACACTCCCTCCGAAGCGATCGATCTTCTGAACAGTGTTCTGATGACGCGAAACTTTGCGTTGATTCGTCGAGACAAAATGCTTGTTGTGAGCGAGCTCAGCGACGCCTTGCCGTTGGAACTGGTTCCTCAGATCACTTTAGAACAGATTCCGACCCGCGGTCGATTTGAACTCGTTACCGTAACCTTTCCACTCGCGGGTCGGCCCATCGACGCGGTGCTCCAAGAAGTGAAGCCCTATTTGAGTTCTTATGGCCGCGTGGTTCCGTTGGCTCAAGGGGGCAAAGTGATGGTCGTTGAAATGGCTGGCAAAATGGCCACCATCAACGAGTTGATCGCTGCAGTACCACTTCCCAAGCCCGCACCCCAACCCGAGAAACCAACCCCACCGCCTCAACCCGTTTTCGCTTCGTATGCCTTGGGAAACCTAGACCCAATAAAGGCTCTCGAAACCATTCGAAAACTCATACCGAGCGAGCAAATCACTTCGGACCCTAAGACCGGGATCCTTAGCGCTTTCGTGGTTCCAACGCAACAAACAGCCATTCAAGCTGCGATCGAACAGATGAAAACGAGCGCTGAAGCTCTGCCCAATTTCGGGACGCAAGTGTTCCCATTCACGGGTATCACTGCCGACGAACTTAAGAAGCAAGTCGCAACCATTATTCCTCGCGCATCCGTCGTCGCTTCCACCGATCGACTTTTCGTTTCTGGCTCTAAAGAAGACTTGCAAACAATCCAACAAGCATTGGCGGCCATGGATATCTTTCCGGTGGGTACTTCGAAGTCGGCCAAAGCATTTCAAGTGGATGTTGCAAGCATTACTCCCCTGGAAACGGCACTTAAATCGTTTCTTCCCAAGAGTAGTGTGATAGGCAATCCCAAGACGGGAAGCCTCGTCGTTCGCGGAAGTGAGGAAGACCTACGCATTGCTTCGGAGATCCTCGATATCTGGAAACTCTCTTCCACGCAGAACCAACTCCAACTCAAAGCCTTTCCGTTGGAACGCAAGGCAGATGCGACCTGGCTAACTTCCGTTCAAAAGGTCGTTCCTAATGCCAACGCATGGTTGGGAGATGATGGAAAACAACTGATGGTCCTTGCTTCTGCACAAGATGTTTTGCAGCTTGAAGCGGTCCTTCAACCTCTGCAATCGCTCTTACCGAAAGTCGATCATCGAATTCTTAAATTCTATTCGCTCACCAAAGCGCAATTGCAACGACGAGTCAATCTATCCGATCTTCCTCCTCAATTGAGCACGATGAAGATCACAGATGGAGTCAACAAGCAAGAGCTTCTCGCTTGGGGAACCGAAGAGCAGCACGCTGCCTTCGCAGCGCACCTTGCGTCACTTGATCAACCGACGCCAACCTCACCTTTAACCACACCCAAAGTCTATACTTTGGAAAGCCAAGAGACGAGTTTGATTCAAACGATTTTGACGGCAGAATTCCCTGAGGCCAAACTCTCCATCGATACGGAAGGGACTCGTCTAACAGCTATCGCCGACGAAGCCACGCACACCCTACTCGCAACGAGAATCGATACATTCAATCAACAGCTGCCTAAGAAGGTAGCTCCGAGATTGGAGTCGTACAGTGTCAAAGGAATGACAGCGACCGTTCTTCAGACAACTCTGGCTCCTCTGCTCACCAAAGCCCGTGTCAATCTCGATGCTGAACACAATCGCCTGCTGGTTTCTGCTGACGCTCGTACTCATCAAGAGATCCGTGAATTGGTCGATTCACTCAGCGAAAAGACTGGAGTTGATCAACAGAAGATCGTTGTTGCTTATCCGATTGAAAACGCACTTCCCAGTCAACTCAAACTCGCTCTCGATCAACTAGGACTTCCTGTTCAAACCTTGGCCGATGACAAACTGAAAAAGGTGATTGTCACGGGAACACTCGAGGCCCATGCCGTCCTTCAATCGACGATAGCACAAATCGATAGACCTACCGGAAATGCTACGAAGCCCGAGATCCGTTCATTCGATGCCAAGAAGATCCAAGGGGCCTCTTTGCTTCCAACGCTTCAAAAGATGTGGCCCGACATGGTTCTATCGATCGACACTTCCTCCAATCGAATCATCGCTACCGGTCAACCAAAAGATCTCGATGAATTGCAAGTCGCGATCGATCGGATTCTGTCGTCGCCCGATGGCAAGCCACAGATGGCCAAAGCGTATTCCGTACCCGCTGGCGAAATGACAACGTTAAGCACGATACTTGGGCAAATCGCTCCACAATCTCTAATCAGTAGCGATCCTGTGTCGAGAACGGTTACGGTTTGGGGAAACGAAGAACAACAAGCAAGAATTGAAGAGGCTTTGAAGCAACTTTCGAGCACAGCGCAATCGATCAAAGTACCTGCGACTTATTTCGTGAAGCCCGCTCAAGCACTGGCGGTTCAAACCGCGTTGCAAAGCCTTTTTCCCGGCCTGAGCGTGACAAGTCTTCCCACAACTGGACAGGTCATTGCGGTTGGTTCGACGGAACAACAAGACAAGATCCGCCAAGTCATTGAGATGCTGACGTCGGGCCCCAACGACCAAGAGAAATCCTTGAAAGTCTTTCGAGTGGAAGCGGATGTTACCGAAATGACGGCCTTCATCGCGGGCTTACAATCGGTGCTTCCATCCCACATACGATTGGAAGCGAGCCCAACATCACCAGCAATCATTGCAGTAGGTACTACCGACGATCTGCAACTCGTTTCCAAGAAGGTAGAAGAACTACAAAGGGAGCTCTTAAACAAAGAAGCAACAACCGTCGTGGTTTATCCGCTGTCCCATGGAAGTCCGGCCAGCGGCATCGCTTTGCTGACACCGCTCGTTCCCAAAGCGACGCTCGTTCAAGACCCCACGACTCGCACCATCGCTGCGACGGCCAAAGCTGCTGAACATCGCAAGATTGCAGAGTTTCTTAGAGCATTCGACGTTCCCAAGAAACCCGTGACGTATTACGCCAAGCCGACTCAACTCACGACGATCACGACTTCATTGCGCACGTTGTTCCCAGCCATCGAACTAACATCGGACGCGACGACTGGACAGTTAATCGTTCTTGCCACGGAAGATCAGCAGAAACGGATCGCGGAAATTCTAGAGATGTTGGTATCGGGCTCGGCGTCACAAGATCGCCGAGTCCAGGTGTATTCGCTCGATGTCGAACGCGTGGATTTTGCATCCATACAAACGGCCTTGCAGTCTTTGCTCCCTTCGCAGATTCGCATGGAATACAATCCCAAGTCCGGTACCATACTCGCGATTGGCACTCAAGAAGAACTTGGTGTGGTCAGCCAAAAGATCGCCGAACTGCAGCAACAAATTCCACCGCTCGAACAACCTCAAACGGTGGTCTATCCCATCAAGTATGCCAATGTCTCAAGTGCTTACTCGCTCTTGGCCAGTACATTTCCGCGAGTCACTCTTGTTCAAGACCCTGTGTCCCGAACTTTAACAGCTTCGGGTAAATCCGCGGATCATGGGAAGATTCGCGAGTTCCTCGATTCGTATGATCGGCCGCGTCTTCCTATGACCTTTCAACTGAAGCCAAGCATGGTGACCAGCGTCCAGACTTCGATCAAAACGCTCTTCCCAACCGTCGATGTTACGGCCGACACGGTATCAGGGCAACTCATCGTTGTGGCTACGGATGACCTGCGAGATTCGATCCACCGAGTCTTGGATATGCTTGCGAGTGGTGGAAGTGATGAAGAACGTATCATTCGCGTCCTTCGTATCGATCCTGATCGCGTGGATTTCGCCAACCTTTCCACTACCTTGCAGTCGAACGTTCCCCCTACCGTCAAAGTAGAAGCCAACTCCAAGAACAATACGTTGATCCTTTTTGGAATGCCGGATGATGTCGCCCAGGTAGAGCGAAAGATCCAATCACTCCAAGAACAATTGCCTCCTCCTGATGCCATACTTTCTCAAGTCTATCCGCTCCAATATGCGACGCCAGCGAGCGCGTTGACAATCCTTCAATCGCTCACCCCAAAGGCAACGATCGTTCAAGATCCTGTTTCTAAAACAATTGCGGCAAGTGCCAAAGCTGTCGACCATGAAAAGATCCGCGAATTCTTGAAGGCCTTCGATGTTCCACGCAAGACCGCGTTAGAAACGCGAGTCTATCGCTTGCGACAAAACAGTGCTCGAGGTCTGGCCGTCGTTCTCACGGAACTCATGCCCGATGCCGTACTCTATGGTTCGCGAGAAGAAGGAGTTTTGATCGCCACCGCAAGTCGCGAACAACACACTCGTATCGAAGCGATCGTGAAAGACTACGATGGCAACGATCAAAGTATGGAGACCCGCGTCTTTGCGATGCAACATGGAACTGCCGCATCCCTGCGCGCAGCACTCACGGGCTTCTCTCCAAAAACAACGGTGACTTCGGATACTTCATCGAACTCGTTGATCGTATCCGCCCCGCGCGACGACATGGCCCGCATCGAAGCCATCGTCAAAGATATCGAAACGGGTGGTGACCACGCAAAGATAACTCGCTATTACCCCTTGATGACAGCCGAACCTTTGCCTTTGGCGCGAGCTTTAGAGAGCAGCTTCCCCAAGGCGAAGTTTGCAGCGGATTCAACGAGCGGAGGTGTCTTCGCGACGGCGTCCAGCGACGAGCACGTCGAAATTGCTAAAGTCATTGAAGAGGTCAATGAACAACCATCGAAACTCCCCTCGCTTCGAGCATTCGTGCTTCAGCATGCCAACCCTGAGTCGGTGGCACTTGCTTTGACCAATGCATTTGGTCGACGTAGCACTGCCGGTGTGACCCCTCACCGCGAGTCGCGATCGGTGTTCGTTGTTGGCAATCGCCAAGAACTCGAAACAGCCGCGGATCTTGTTCGACAATTGGACGTGGCCAAGTCAGCCGATGATACACGACGGCTTCGAGCGTTTCCGTTGGGGACGGCCGATGGGAAATCGATGGTTGCCGCCATCGAAAGCATCTTTAAGGAATCCCTAAGACCTGTCGATGTGAAGTATGACTCGATCCTCGAACAATTGATCGTTATCGGCGACGCGGCTCAGCTTAAACAGGTCGAGGAAACAATGCTCCAGTTCGCTCCACCTCAGCGAACGCTGGAGATGCTCCAATTGCAAAACACCGATCCCTATTCCTTCAAATCGGCCGCCGAGTCTCTTTTCTCGGATGAACCCTACACTCGTACGCCTTCGATCACGGTGGATGCCAATCTCCAACAAGTGGTCATTCGTGCGACTCCTGAACAGCACGAACAGTTACGAAAACTATTGCAGCAAATGGGCGAATCCGGGTTGGGTGCTTCGAAATCCGGAGAGAGCAATACGAATCGCAAAGTCCGCTTCATTCCCGTTCAGCTTCGGTCGGAAGAACTTCTCGAGGAAGTTCAACGACTGTGGCCTGCGATTCGTTCCAATCCTTTGCAGATTATCCAACCTGGAAAAGAACCAGCGATGCGTCCAGGCAATACTTCGAACAGCCAAACACCTACGAGCCAACCGCGACAAACCGAAGAACGCTACGTCAGCACGGTATTTCCCGCTGAATTCCAACCACCGGGTGCTCCTCTCATCGTCATCCCCAGCAATGAACAATGGACTATCGCATCCGAAGATGTACAAGCCTTGGAACAGTTTGAAAAGATGATCGACTCGATCCTCCATCCACGCGTGGAACCCATTGCCAATGCCGGACAATTTTCCATCTATATCCTTAAGCATTCCGATGCGAAACAAATGGAAAAACTCTTGAACGATCTCTTTCGATCGGGCGATGGCAATCGACGCAGTGCGACGTCACCCTCTTCTTGGACCGATGCCTATCAACGAATCAAAATCATCGCGGACCCTCGAATCAATGGTTTGGTCATCGGCGGCAATAAAGCAGATCGCCGCATCATCGAAGAGCTTTTGGGAGTCTTCGATTCACGCGAATGGATCGATCGATTACAGCAAATCGAACCGACCATGGTGGTGCTTCAGTACGCAAGCGCCAAATCGATCTCCACCATTGTTCAAGATGTTTACAAATCGCAGCTTGCTGCCGGTGCCGGGCGAGACCCGATGGAGATTCCGGAAGGTGTCTCTACCGAGGTAGCAACGTTGCTCCAGCAATTGAACGCACAAGCCTCAGGTCCCTTGCTTACCGCCTCCATCGACGAAAGCTCCAATGCCATCATTTTGCGTGGGGCCAGAGAGCTCGTCCGGGAAGTCGAAGGCTTCATTCAACGGCTAGACCAACAGGCCGAAAGTTCTCCCAGCCGACGGGTCCAAGTCCTTCGGCTGGAATCAACCAATACAAAAAACCTTGAAAAAGCATTAAAAATTCTTATGGCAAAATAGAAAATGCCCTGGATCCCTGGCATTTTGAAGCAGCGGCGAGATTGAGGCTCGCTTTCACCGAAGAGAGGACGATAGTATACTTTTGTCGCGTTTTGTGAAGGAAAAGTCAGCAACACGCCCCCACCTCCCACCTACCGTACGCCATTCGAGCTTCTAATTTCGCAAGCTCGATCACCCACCACACATCGCTTGCGGAGCAAGCGTCCCACCAACCAAGGATCGAAGTCATGATTTCTAACACCAATGACATGCATTCTTTATTGGATGCAGTTCAGCTGCGCCAGCTTGCAGACACCCTTACCGTTGGTGAATCGCTGGAGGCATTGGCGGAACGATGGTCCTTTTCGAGTTCTCAAGAACTGCTAGCCACCAGTGCGCGTTCGATGCAATTGGATTGGCTTCAATCCGATGATATCCCCTTTGAACCTTCCTGCCTCGAGGGATTTCCGGCCAAGCTGATCCACCGATATTCGCTATTTCCGTTGGAGCGAGGGGACGGCTGGCTTCGATTGGCGGTCAGCAATCCTTTTGATTTTGCGGCCATCGATTCGGTTGCATCATCGATGGGTGTTGAAGTTCGGCCGGTGATGGCGGCACCAGAAACCATCCAACGCCTCATCAAAAAACACCTGGGTATCGGATCCGAGACGATCGATGGCTTGATTGCATTGCAGAAGCAGTCGGGTGATATCGAGATGCTGGAGGGAATCGATCCCGATTCGATGGAGGATGCCGAAGAAGCTCAACAAGCTTCCGTCGTTCGACTCGTCAATGAGATTCTCACGGAAGCCATCGAATCGCGAGCCAGTGATATTCACATCGAATCACAAGAGTCGGGTCTTAAGATTCGGCACCGTATCGATGGTGTCCTTCAGAAGCAACCCACGCCTCCTGAAATGAATCAGTTTCGGGCAGCGATCATCAGTCGCCTCAAGATCATGGCCAAAATGAACATCGCTGAAAAGCGTGTTCCGCAGGACGGCCGTATCAAGCTCCGGGTATCGGGTCGCGAGATCGATGTTCGGGTATCGGTGATCCCAATGCTTCATGGCGAAGGGGTCGTCATGCGGGTATTGGACAAGTCGAATCTCAAGTTCTCGCTACGCGGCATTGGGATGCCGGAGCAAGTCTACCAAAACTTCCAAAAATTGATTCGACTTCCCCACGGAATCATCCTCGTAACCGGCCCCACGGGATCTGGAAAAACCACCACCCTGTATAGCGCTCTGAACGAGATCAAATCCGAAGATACCAAAATCATTACCACGGAAGATCCTATCGAGTATCAGCTTGAAGGAATCAACCAAATTCAAGTGCATGCCAAAGTGGGGCTCACGTTTGCGGCTTGTTTACGAGCGATCTTGCGACACGATCCTGATGTGGTTCTGGTCGGTGAAATTCGCGACTTGGAAACGGCTGAGAATGCCACGCAGGCTTCGCTAACGGGTCACTTGGTATTCAGCACCTTGCACACCAACGACGCCGCAAGCGCCTTCATGCGTCTTGCGGATATGGGTGTCGAACCGTTCTTGGTAGCGAGTACCGTTGAAGGAGTTTTGGCTCAACGATTGGTTCGCGTATTATGCGATGAATGCAAAGAACCTTACCATCCGCATGGCGAAGATCTCCCTGAAGACTTTCCAGCCGAAGCATTGGCCGATCCTAAACTCAAACTCTACCGCCCCGTTGGCTGCGAAAGCTGCCGACGAACAGGATATCACGGTCGACTCGGAATCTACGAATTGCTGGTCACCAACGAAGAGATTCGTCAAATGATGACCAAAGAGTGCACTTCCGATGCGATCAAGAAGATCGCAATGCAACATGGCATGCAGACCTTGCGAATGGATGGTTGGAGCAAGGTATTGGCCGGAATCACAACGGTGGATGAAGTCCTCCGCGTGACGAAAGCCGATTAGTCGGATCGAGCGTAACGATGACTGAATTTGCATATACAGCCATTTCGACTTCGGGCGAGACCCTCCGTGGAACGATCGCGGCTGCCTCCAAGACGGAAGCGATGCAGCGTCTCCGCGCGCAAGCGATGTTTCCAACATCCGTAGTGGATCCACAGAGCAACCAACCTGCGTGGACACAATGGAAGCTTCCCAAACGCGTTACCAAGGAGCAGACCGCCGATTTTTGTTCGCAACTCGCCGATCTCCTTTCTAATGGCGTTGCCATGTTGGAATCGCTTCGCATCCTTTCCGATGCATCGGAGAACCCTGCGCTTCAAGAGGCCGCCATGCGCATTCACGATGCGGTATCCCAAGGCGATAGTCTCGATCAAGCCATGGCCCGTGAAGCCTCGATCTTTTCCGAGCTCACTCTGAGTATGGTCAGGGCAGGGCAGGAGGGCGCATTCCTTGAAGAGGCACTACAGAGAACCTCTGTCTTCCTTCGCAAACAGGATGAAATGCGTAGCAAGATCGTCGGCGCTCTGACTTACCCTGTTATTCTGGGCATTGTCGGAACCATCATCACATCGGCCATGATTGTTTTCTTGGTACCCAAGTTTCAACCCTTCTTCGAGCGATTGGAGCAAACGGGCGCTGGCCTTCCGCTCATTACGGTTGCATTGCTGGGGATGAGCCACATCCTGATGCACTATGGTCTGTTCGTCGCTATCGGACTAGTATCCTGCGTTGCCATTGCTTTACGTTGGACCAAGACCCCAACCGGCCGCCGCATACTCGATCGCATCAAACTACGATTGCCGGTTCTCGGCAATGTATTTCATGATGCGGCCGTCTCTCGTGCGTGCCGCGTTCTTGGAACGATGCTTCGCAACGGTGTGCCCTTGCTGCGTTCGCTACGAATTAGTAGCGAATCGACCGGCAACGTGCTCTTAGCAGAAGCCATGATGCAGTCGGCAGACAACGTGACGGCGGGAGATACGCTTTCCAAACCACTTGCCGCAAGCGGTTTGATTCCACCACAAATCATGGCGATGATTCGCGTCGCGGAAGAGTCCAATACACTCGATGAGGTTCTCGTCAAAATTGCGGATCGCATCGACCATCGCATCGAGCGCAAACTAGAAGTTCTCGTTCGCATGATCGAACCGATGATGCTCATCTTGATCGGTGGAATGGTCATGTTTGTCATCGTCGGAGTCCTGCTCCCCGTTTTCGATCTCAACTCGACTGTTGGCTAACGTTGGGATCGAATGAAAGAAATGAATCCCTGGAATACAAACACAACTTTAGAAAACCTTTAGATAGGAATGGATTGACATGTTGAAGAAGCAAACTCGCCGTGGTCTTACCCTGCTCGAACTCATGATCGTTTTGATCATCTTGGTAGGGTTGATGGCGATTGTAGGCCCTCGCCTTCTCGGTACGCAAAAGAAAGCGGACGTACGAACCGCTCAAGCTCAGATTGGAAACCTCGTATCGGCACTCAAGCAATACGCGGTGGATATGAAGACCTATCCAACCACCGAAGAGGGTTTGGCTTTGTTGATCGGTCCTCCCGAAGATGAAGCTCTCGCCAAAAGTTGGGATGGTCCCTATCTCGAAGGAGGAAAACTCCCTAAAGACCCATGGGGAAGCGATTACCAATACGAATTTGGAGAAGCAAGCGGCGCCGACGCATCGAATACCTCCGACAAGAAATCGGCTGCGGATGACTTTCCTCGCATTTTCTCGATGGGTCCCGATCGACAACCGGGAACGAGCGATGACGTCAGCAATCAAGAGAAAGAATCAGACGATTCCAAGAACGCTAAGTAACCTTTCGCACCTCACCTCACCTGCGGAGGCTCCATCATGAACCATCCAATTCGATCCCAACGACGTCTCAAGCATCAGGGATTCTCCATGCTTGAGTTGATGATCGTTTTGATCGTGATGGTTGGGATATTGGCGATCGCATGGCCGAGCCTTCAGCGTCCGTTCCGTCAAGCTTCTTTGCAAGCCGCTGCGCAACAACTGCGTGAAGCCATCGATGACAGTCGAAGTCAGGCGATCACATCCGGGCATCCCGTCTTCGTGGAATTGAAAGAAGGAAACGGAGAATTTCGTACCGGTTGCTTTGAGTCCTTTCAAAACGATGACTCCGTGGATACGGGGACTTCATCGGGACTCGAACCCTCCGAAAAAGCCATCGCCGAACTTTCGCAGGCATCGAATCATTCCACTTCTTCAGCCAAAACCTTCAAACTCCCTTCGCATGTCAAGATTGCTAAAGTTCGATGGGCACTCGAGTCACCGACGGATGATTCACTGATGGAGTTGGCATCCACGGAGACAGAGGCGAATATTCTGGATTTGGGCTCGGAAGAAAAAGAAGGGGGAAGTCTTGCTAGTTCCGATTCGGAAGCGGACCTTGAATCGCTCGGTACACAGGAAGAAGTATGCTGGCTGCCGATCACTGCCGTTGGTAAAGGACGGGATATCTTCATCGAGCTTTACGATGAATCGATCGATCGTTCATTGACCGTATGCTTTGCCTCGGCCACTGGTGCCTTGGAGATTCTCCGATGATCCGCCGTGGCCATGCAACCACCGGATTTTCATTGCTCGAAGTGATTCTGGCCACTGCCATCCTGGCCGCTAGTGCAATGGTTTTAAGCTCGCTGATCAGTCTTGGGGCCAAGTATGGCAGCCGCGCCGAAACAAGAGCGATGGCTCATGAACAAGCGCAGTCACTGTTGGATGAATTCGTTTTAACAGCAAATCTTTCATCGGACACGACGACGGTGGAAGGGGAAATGCCAGGACTTCCTCCTCGCCATTTCAAAATCACCGCTGTGGCTTGGGATCGCGAGCATCCATCGGATGTTCCCAACACGACGTCCCCATTAGCTGGAACAAACACCACCAAAGCAAACCCGCTATACATCGTTTGCGTTGAAATCACCGAAGGTGACACTCCGTCCCAAGAATCATCCAAACCTCTTTGTCGTCTTGAGCGACTCCTACGTCGCTCGGCTTTTCTATCGACGCAACGAGCGTCTGAATCACAAGCAACCTCATCGCTACCCGATCGATCCAGTGCGTTCGTCGGTGGCAGAGGCCCTTAGAATGCGAACCTCATCCAGTCTTCATCGAGGATCGATCAAGAAACAGGCATGGATGAATCAATACCGACAGCCTTCGCGGATCGCCGGTCGAAAGGCCTACTCCCTTCTGGAGTTGATGATTGCGTTGGCACTATTGGCCACGCTTTCCACCATCGCCTGGTCTCTGCTCAGTACCTTTCGCAATGCAGAAACACGCGGATGGAAGGTTGCCTATCGAACGCAACTGATTCAAACCACGCGAGACTGGATCGAAGAAGACCTTGCTCACGCGGTATCCGATCCAGCGTCTCAACCCTTCTTTACCGGTGATGCGCTAGGATTCTCGATAGCCATCGCGCCTTCACTCGACCCGATTCCTTTTTTCAATCGTTCTCTTTCACCACTTGCCAGCCCATCGAAGCTGGGAATGGAACAAGATGACGCGGACACCGAGACATTGCCGACATGGCCACCGAAACGAGTTCTCGTCCACTATACATTGGAACCGTTGAGCAGAACGCCGTCCGGCTCCTTGGCCTCTTCTACGAACACCAAAGCACCCTATCGATTGATTCGACGCTTGGAGTCAACTTCGCCCGCTGTTGGGACCCAAAACCGTAGGCCATTAGGACGCGATACTCGCAGCATCGAGGAACCACTACAGACTTCGTCGGAATTGTACCGTCAGTCTCCGGCATCGCCTCTTAGCAGCGACTCTGGATTCACCTCGCAATTGGAGGGCTTAGTTGGGGCGCAGTTTCAATATTTTGATGGGACCCAATGGCTCACCCAATGGACTCTCCCATCACCTCCCTGTGCCGTCTTACTCTCCTTTGATTTTGCTTCCGGGGACGATTTGAAAGAGATTCACTCGCAAGCGACCACGCTACCACAACCAACTCTCGATCCTGAAGAACCTGAGGAATCAGTGGGCTTGTCAGACCAAGACTTTGTGATGGAACCCGAAAGTGCCTCGACTGCAATCGATCGTTTGGCTCAACGATCGATCGATGCATCGCATGACGTTCATATACTCGTTCGCTTTGGATCAACACTTCCTGTTGCTGGACCGAGTGCTTCAGCTCCCACTGGAGTGTTCAACCGATGAAACGAATAGCAAACATTCGCCCTCCACGTCATGGAATGGCACTCATCGTCGTGGTCGTGCTCGTCATGCTCATCACACTTGCGGCCTATCGCTTTTCCTTTTACATGGAAAGCCAGCACCGATTAGTCAAGCTTCGCGCGGAACAGAAGGATGCACAGAACATCGCATGGAGTGGGTTGGAGTATGCAGCCTCTCTTCTAGAACGTTCCTCAGCTGAACGAGCGGCAAGTGGTGGCATGTTCCACAATGCAAACTTGTTTCAACATCGCAGCCTCTCGAACGACGAAGTATCTCGTGACCCACGCGATCCGCGAACGTGGTACTTTTCAATTGTTTCTTCGGCAGTTTCTTCGCAATCGAATCAAGAGGGATCGGCGGTCTATACATTCGGTTTGATCAACGAAACCGCAAAGATTTCTATATCGACGTTGCGAGACTGGGATCGACTCCAACCAGGTCTAGCTAAACGGTTTTTACTATCGTTGCCTCAAGCGAACGAATCGGAAGTCGATGCATGGCTCATGGAGAATGCATTTTCGATCACCGTGAATTCCACTTCCCGTTCGACGGAAAGAAAACCAAACGATGCTACGGTCGACTTGTCGGGTTGGTGGCTGGGTGGCGACTGGAATCAGAACTATCGAATCGATCCCATCGAACAAAACCTAATGAGTGCATCGACGGATCCTTCGAGCATCGCATCCACGAATGATACGCAAGCGATTCTGGGGACAAGAGCTCTCCAAGATTACGTCACTACCAAAAGTGGTGTCCGAAATGAAACCATGCTTGGCGAGTCTCGAATCTTTCTCAACGATCCCAACTTAACCAATCTGCACTCGACCTTGATGCAGAAATGGCCCGCCGATTGGGTCAAGTATGTGATCGCGGTTCGACAATACGGAATCCAAGCCTCGGCAACGCAGCCCGTTAACAATGGGACACCTTCTGCACCGGCGAGTTTGCCAAGTGCTTCCACCAACACCGTGGCCCCCTCTTTGACTCGCCGGTTGGATACGCCACCGCCCGTTCCTACAACAGGTCCTCCACAACAGCCGAGTCCCGCGCAGTCGACGAGCACCTCAACGAGCACCTCGCAAACCATCGGGCCTGCTCCACCGTCTCCGACGAGTGGGCTCACGTCCTCAAACTCAAGCACAGTAATCAGCCTGGATAGTTGGACACCCGATCTTTCGCGACCTCCCATCTATATGCTGCGAAGCGTGCTCGATCTGGCAGGAACGCAAGTCGAAATCCCAGCGGTTTCGTCTGCTTCGGGTACGCCTGCGAGCACGAACCCGGGAAAACAAATTCTTCGAAGCCCGTTTTCGGATGACAGCGTTGGCATGCGCAATTATGTTGAAAGATTACTCGATGAAGCGACGACATCGACCCAATCCTTTTTCGAGGGACGAGTCGATGTTTCCGAAGCAACGCTGCCAGTTTTGATGGCCGTACCAGGTATGGACCTGACGTTGGCTCAAAAGTTGGTGGAACAACGAGCGAACGCAACAGCGACCTCCAACCGATCGGTTTCCATCGCCTGGTTGCTCGATGGCAACTTGGTAACCATCGATCGCCTTCGCTTACTCGAACCCTACCTGACGTCGCGCAGTGACGTCTACACCCTTCAAGTCATAGGCTATCGCGATTCCAAAAGTCCCGTGCATCGTTGCACTGCCCTATTGGATGGACGATCCTTCCCAACCCGCATAGAACGATATCAAGTTTGGCATCCATGGGATCGAGGATTCGATCTTGACCGATTGTCCAACACTGTCACGCCATGAAACTCCTTCCTTCTTTAGATCGATTGCGTTTGCCTCTGCGTCGTAAGGATGCCGCGGGACCGGTGGTCTTTGTCCATTGGGATCGCGAAAAGGTCTACTATCTAGTCCAACGATCTTCGAATGGGCCAATTCGACTTGAGGATTTTGGATCGATTGCGATCGACGGGGATCGACATCCCCTTGCACTGCTTGCAGATCATCTTCAAGAGTCTTCCAAAGTTCAGAATGTCATCGTCTTGCTGTCACGTCCTGAACTCGATGTCCTTTCCTTGCAATTGCCACCCGTCGCCTCGGCGATGTTGCCGCTCTTAGTATTGAACGAGTTCGAGCAGCATCAAGGGGAAGCCGAACAATCGCCAGTCGTCGATTTTGTGGATTGGTCCAATGAGGATCCTCAAGCCAGTGCGCGACAAGTCTTTGCCTACGGAATGTCGCGAAAAGAATACGACAAGCTGGTAGCCGCTGCAGAGCAAGCGGGATGGAAACTGCAAGCCATTACGGCAAGGCAATGGACGGCCTTTGCGGCGGCTCAAGAAGCTCTCGTCGATCAATCGATCAACATCGTGGTTCAGCTTTATCCTGGCGAAGTCGAACTCGCGATCGGAAAAGGTCCAACTCCTTCGTTGCTGCGTTCGTTTCGAGTAAGCGGATCGGAATACGAGCGAATCGCTGATCAAATATTGCTGGAAACTCAACGCTGTTTGACACTCTTGCCCCATGACTGGGAATCCTATCCCAATCGATGGCTGTTGTTTCGCACGAGCCCCGAGGCCCTTGAAGTCAGTAAGTTCCTTCGCGAACGGATCACAGATCCCGTCTTGGAATTGAATCCACTCGACGCGTCGAACTCGCCCCTCGAAATCGATCCATCGCTAACGACTTATCTTTCAACGGCCAATGCAGGTGCTGCTCTCGAATATCGTTCGGGAAAACTGGCGATCAATTTGCAGTCTCCCAAGAAGCCTCCCAAGCCTCGCAATCGCTTCGTTACCTATGGTGCCTTGGGTGGTCTCGCAGCAGCCGCATGTTTGACGGGATACTATTTTTTGCTATCCGATGTCTGGAGTCTCGAAGAAGAACATCGCACCGCCCTACAAACCCTGGATAATCAAAAGAAAGTAACCGCCAAGTATCATGAAAAGGCGGATCAAGTTTTGGCGGTCGAAAATTGGATGAGCGATCGTGTCGACTGGCTTGCAGAACTGAATCGTTTGTCACAACGTCTTCCTCAAGGCTCTCAAGCCACCATCCGCCGACTTTCCGCATCCACTAAAAACGATGAGGCCTACATCGATCTTTCCGTGCAGGTTGCCGAACAAGAAACGGTTTCTCAACTTGAACAAGGCATTCGAAGCGCCAAATACTCCGTTACCAGCAAACAAATCAGCCAGAACGCAGAGTCCGCCGAGTATCCATGGCAGTTCGAAACGCAGATTCACTTTCCCATCGAAGCAGAGTCGATGAACCCCCCAAACAAACAATCAAGTAAAGGCTCGGCAAAACCTGCTTCTTCGAAAGCCCCATCCAAGGATGCCAAGAAGGGAGTTCAACCATGACTCCCAGAATGCGTTGGTTATTGATCGCAGCTTTATCGATCTTTGGGCTCTATGGCGCCGATTCGATCTATCGTTCCACGATTGAAGAACCGACCAAGGCCTTGGAGTCGCAGATCGATTCAACCATGGATTCGATGGCCAAAGACAAAGACGATCAACTCACCGCTCAGCGTCTGGGCAAGAGGCTCGACGCGTATGCTGCGAGAGCCCTCCCGGCCGACCCACAACTCGCAAAATCGCTTTATCAACAATGGTTGCTCGAACTCGTCGACAAACACGAACTTGTGTCGGCCTCGGTCGATGCTGCACAAACCATTCCTGTTGAAATTCGTTCTCGTACCAAGAAAGGGAAAAAGCAAACCATTGGGTATCGCATCCCCTTTTCAGTCCATGGACAAGCAACCCTTTCGAAGATTGCGGCCTGGCTTCATGAGTTTCGCATCGCTGGACATCTTCAAAAGATTCGATCGATTTCCCTCAATCCATTAGGGGCCGATGGCAAAGTCGATATGAACATCTCCATTGAAGTACTGTGCCTTCAATCCTCAGCGAATGAAAATCAACTTTGTCAGATCCAACTTGTGGAAGAACTTCCCGAAGATGCTCGTTCGTATGACCATCTGGTCAAACGCAATCTCTTTGCACGAGGATTTGCCAAAGCGTTGCTCGATATTCGCGTCAAGGCGATTACCGTGAATCGTGAGGGAATTATTGAAGCGTGGATGACCTTGGATGCTCGCCAGTCTACTCGCGTCTTCGCCAATGGATCGCAACTTCCCGTGCCTCTCCATGATCTTCGCATCGATGATATCCAAGCGGATCGTGTACTGATTTCCGTCAATCAACTACCAGTCTGGGTCCCAATCGGAAAATCGATTGGCGAGATTCTTCAATCGTTGGAAAACAAAGAGTCACCAACACCATGAAACAGCAACCATCGATCCTACGGTCTCAATGGATATTCGGAATCGCGTTGAGCATTGGTACCTTTGCAACGACGCCAGCCTATGGGCAATTGATTGGGAATCGTGCGATTGGTAGTCCCATTGGACCTTCGGCTCAACGTACCGGCGGATCACTCCCAGGCGGAACATTGGGAATGGCCTCTTCTTCTGCACCGGCGGCATTCGGAGGTAGCCTCCAGTCTGGAAACAATCGTTTCATTCGCGGCAATCGCGCGAAGGGAGATTTCGTCGGTTCCAATCGAACCGACCAGAGCGGATTTGTTGGCAATGAGCAAGCCCTTGGTGTTGGCCGAGTATCAACAACGACCGACTCTCTAAAAGTAGAAACCAAATCTCAGCGCATCAATCGCCCCTTACCTCCTCAACCGGCCAAGGGTATGTACTACCCTCGCTTGGTTCTCGAAAGCGAATCGCCCAAGAACACTGTTGCAGAGAATATCGATCTACCTGAAACCGAAGCCAAGCCCGAAATTGCTGAAAGGGTTCGAAGCATCGCGAACGTCTCCATTGCGATGCGAGGCCGAACTGCAATCCTGCGAGGAACCGTCGATAGTGAAGGCCAATCCGAACTCTTGGAACGGGTTCTTTCCTTCGAGCCGTCCATTGATCGAATTCAAAATGACCTTCGCGTTTTGAGTGTTTTGCCGCAATAAATTGCCAGCATTGTAGGGCGTTCGATTGTCAATCTGTATCGATCAGCCAATCCCCACCAGCGAGCATTTGGTTATCCCCTCGATTTTTCCTATTCGATTCGAAGGCGGGAACTCCGGGCGACGAATGGAAATTTGTACGAGGTAATAGCAGGGGACTTTGGGAACATGTACCAGCGAATCATTCAAACGGCTTGCTTCCATTTCATCGTGGTTGGTTTCGCGTCCCTCACAATGGGCCAAGCTCCGCTGCACTCCCAAGAATCGGGAACGGACTCGTCCTGGCTTCGTTCGACCTCGCCCGCAGCCTACAAAATCCTTCCTCGCCCAACGCATCATGCAACGGTCCCAGCGACGCAGCAACCAACTCTTCGGGTCCGTCCAATGCAGCCCTATGCCTATGGTTGGTTTGGAACGGAAGCTTCGCCTGATTGGTCGCGGCACTTCGGTGTCAAATCGGCCTACACCCAGTGGACACGCAAGTAGCTCGCGTGCCCTGCGTACGTGAGGCCTGATTATCGGAGCGAATCCTCGCCATCGTTGGTCGCAACGTGATCGGCATCTTGGGCCATTAGAGCATCGATCTGATCTGCGATTTGAATCACCTGTAGGCCGAGCCCTCGCATGGAATTCGTCATGCTTTGGACGGTGATGGCGCCAAAGGAATCGAAGATGCGATCCACTTGGATGGATTGGGAAACCAATTGATGTGAGGAAGTGTCTTCCCAATCATATTCGCTGATGGGACCTTCCGAGATCGCATCAAAGGTTGGCATATCTAATTGCACTTCTGCGTCGACGACTTGATTGGCTTCGGGAGCAGCATCGATGGTTGGTGCCTGCACGTTCCATCGATCTTCGTCACACCAATCCTTCCCTTCCAGCGATGCCACTGGAAGGTCATCCAATGTCTGAATGGAATCATTGGCTATCGGTCGCAGATCGGGATAGTACTCATGTTCGAACCGATTCTCCGAATCGCCCCAAGCATCCTCTCCTGAACCGTCAAGCGAATCATTTGACTCCGTCGCAGCGATATCATCATGGAAGGTCAAGTCGATCGAAGTTCCGAGATGTGCCCCCTGATCGAACTCAATTGCATCACGAACTTGCGAAGGAATCGCCTGCGAAGCAATACCTGACTCCGACTCGAGCGACTCATAGATATTGTTCTGCACAAGGAATCCGGGTTCGGGCATGAATGGAGGAACGGCATGCGAATAGGCCGGACCTTTGAGCCAGCTACGTTGACTGATGCGCAAGTCATAAGGAAGATATGCATCTTCTAAGACAGGTCGCAACGAAATGGATCGCGGAACCACCGTCTCGGGAAAGGCGCTCGCAATGTCGATGATCGGCAGATCGATAGAAGAGGGCTCGATGGGTGCAGGAGGCATACCATCCTCGGGCAGTTCAACCATCGTTCGTTGTTTCGCGATGTTCTCGATGGGGCAGCATTCTCCGATCGAATTCATCGATGCATTCTCAGGGCCGAAGCAGTTCCACATTCCCGCATCCGATGCGTCTTGATGGGAGGCTTGCAAGTGAGGATCGGACAAAGGAACACTCGCCAGGAACTCGGTTGCTTGTTTGTAAAGGTAAGTTCTCGCTTGATCGGCCAAGACGATGGACTTATCCCATTGCAACTTCCAATCCATCCATGGCGACTTTGATTTGCTCTTCTTTACAGCCGGGGCCTGGGGAATTCGAGCCACTGCGGAATCGAAGTCCAAGTCATGAAAGGTACAAGCATTCGATAGTGTGTATCGAAATTGGATAGGTTGCGTAGAGGCAAAGGTGGGATTGGATAGGAAGGGACAGACGGCGATCGAGAGAATCCAACGATTCTTTAGACGTAGCATCTCACTACTCCTTGAGCGCAGGCTTGGGAGGGGCCGAGCCGTGCGATTAAGAAAACCAGGATCGGGAAGGGATGGATTGAACCATCATCTGTTTCGATTGAGACCAACAGATCGCTTTGGAGCGCGAACTATTGCCGCTCAAATATCGATCGCATTGGAGCCAACCCGGCGACAAGGGTTGGAGGATCTTGCTTGAGCAGGATAGATATCGATCCCCGCAAGCTTTTCCGTAGCGTTAAAGCCAACGAATTCGTCTCGAATTCCCAAGGCGATGCAGAATGCTAGGAACGTATCAACTCCCACAACCATGCCGGTCGTATCAACCAAGGCATCCCAACCACCACTGAAATCTTCGATTTTCTAAGACAATTGATTGATGCACAGGCTGAAAATGAAACAAGGCGGCCTGGCTGGGCCGCCTTGTAACTGAGATTCGAGTTGGCGATGCGGGACTACGACTGTCGAGCCATCGCAGAGGTCGTTGAACTAGCGACCGAATCGCGACGCTCTTCGCGGCCCACCAACCACAACAACACGGGCGAGGCAACGAAGATCGAGCTGTACGTACCGGTAAGAATCCCGAAGAACAGTGCGAATGAAAACGCATGGATGCCTTCGCCACCAAGGAAGTAAAGCAACAAGATCGCGATGATCGTGGTGCTGGACGTCAACAAGGTACGACCAAGCGTTTCGTTAACGCTCTTGTTGATCATGCTTCGCGTCAAATTGGGGCTCTTACCCTTCACTTCACGAATACGGTCAAACACAACGATCGTATCGTTCAGCGAGTAACCGATGATCGTCAAGAAGGCCGCGACGACCGTCAGACCAACTTTGAAATCTTCCAATTGGAGGAAGGAAAGCGGGCCATATAACCAGTGCGATACCGCCATCAAACCTAAAGTGATCACCACGTCGTGAACGAGTGCAATCACCGCTGCAATACCATAGGCTGGGCTATGGAATCGGAACCAAATGTAAAGATTGATGAAGATCAAGCTCAACACGATCGAGGCAATGGCTTTGAATTGCATTTGGCCTGCAACGCGTTCGCCAATCTTGTTGGTCGATTGCCAGACTGGTTCGGAAACCATGTCCTTTTGCAGTTGGTTCACGATCTGAGTCGATAGGTCTTGCGGATAAGGCAACTTGATTTGCCACGTTGGGAATCCAGCTTGCGACTCTTCAGTCCACCCTTCAACCATTGGCTGAGGGAACACATCCACTTGAGCAGCGTTCAATCCTTGCCCAACTGTGCTAGCGGCAGCGGCGAGCTTTTCCTTCAAACGAGAGGCAGTGATCTTGGCGGTCACACCACCCTTACTGGATGAAAACTTCAGCAACGCATTGGTCGCGGCTGGCTTGTCTTGAACAGCTGCGGTCTCTTTCCAATCCGATGCTGCAACTTCGAAGGTGATCAACTTCGAGGACTCTTTCTCAAAGCCTTTCACCAAACGCGATGCCACATCCTTCACGTCGGTCAGCGAACTATCCAAGCGGAAGACTGTATTGTTTTCCAAACCAGGGACGGTCATGGTCGTGAGTGACGTTTGAATCGGTTCGCTCTTTTCATCCTTGTCGAACATGACCTTTGTGAGGTCGCGAATCTGGTCGATTTCCATCGGCTTATCCAAGCTGAAGACGACCGAGCTACCACCGTTGAAGTCGATGTCGAGCATATCCTTGCCGCGAATGGCCACTGCGATCAGTCCGCCTACCAGCAGAACACCCGAGAAGGTGTAGCACATGTTGCGCATGCCCATGAAGTCGATATCTTTTTCGCCCAAGAAGGATTTCTTGGCCCATCCAATGGCGTCCATCATTCCGAAGTTTGCGAGACGAAGCTTTTCGGCGATATCGAAAAGGATTCGCGAGCAATAGACCGCGGTGAACATGCTGATGATGATGCCGATGATCAGAGGCACGGCAAATCCCTTCACCTGATCGGTGCCAGCCGCATAGAGAACGATGGCGCTGATCAAAGTCGTCAAGTTCGAGTCGACGATGGTTGTCATCGCGTTATCGAACCCATTCCGAATTGCCATCCGTCCAGTGGCGCGACGGGCCACTTCTTCCCGAATACGTTCATACACCAGAACGTTTGCGTCCACCGACATACCAACCGACAACACGAAGCCAGCAAGACCTGGAAGCGTAATCGGCTGTTGGATCAACAAAATCGATGCATAGAGCAACAACATGTTCAGCATCAACGCGATACAAGCGATGATGCCCGAGAATCGGTAATAAACCAAAAGGAAGATGAAGGTTACAACCAGCGAAAGAGCGGATGCAAAGTAACCCTTCTGAATCGTCTGTTGACCAAGAACAGCGCCGATCTGGCTTTCACTGATCGGCTCTTTGCCCAATGCAGCAGGCAACGAACCTGACTCAAGAATGTTTACGAGGAAGTTGACTTCCTTCTGTGTAAACCGACCTTGAATCACACCTCGATCGCGAATGGGTGAATTGAGATTGGGAGCCGAGAGCACGCGTCCGTCAAGGATGATCGCCATTCGGCGATGGAAATCGTTGGTGGGTACGTTGCGGCCGGTCAAGCGAAGCAATCGCTGAGCGCCAGCTGCATTCATCTGAAAGGTTACCTCAGGCGCACCGTCTGGTCCGGTATCTTTGGCTACCATCGCGAGGTCGTCGCCCGTTACCAACTCATAGGGTTGGCCATTGGGGCCGTTGAGAGCCAACAACAAATCGACTTCTGCGATCCCATTTTGATCGAGCCATTTTTCGAGACCAAAGTTGTCGCGATCGAGATCCGTTGGTGGTTGAACGATTTTGCCCGTTCGTGAATCGCGGACGAGGTCGCCAGAATAAGCAGGGGACAAAAGTGGACGGATACCTTGAACTTTGTCCTTGTCGCGGCCAATCGTTTGCCACAGTGCAATCGTACTGCCTTGAGAATCTTTTACTTCGCTGTTGAGTCGAACTTTGAGATCTTCATTGTCCGCTTGGTTGCGAGCCAGCTCGAAGACCTTGGCGTGGTCAACCTGATTCGCGACGATTCGGAACTTCAAAATACCTGCAGCTTGAACCGTTCGCTTGATCTCATCCACTTCTTGCTGATCGACGTCCGGAACGATGATTTCGATCTGATCTTCACCGTAGGGGCGAATGATGATTTCTTTGGTACCGGTTGGGTTGATCCGCTGCGTCAATGCATCGACCAAGGCACTCGCCTTGACACGGTTTACGCCGGAACCGTCTTCCTTGGTGCCTTGCACCGAACGGTCGAGTTCATAGACGAGAATCGTTCCACCCTTGATGTCGACCCCATACCGTGGTTTTCCAAGGGTCACAATCGCGGTCGCGCCGAACACGACGGCCAAGATGATCCCAATTGGAAAAGAATACGTTGGCATCCGCAACGACTTGGCCAGGAATGAGCCAAGAATGAACGGAATAATGAAAACGCCTGCGATGATGCCTATCACCCAAGCCATCGTGATCCAAGGAGAGGCTGCAAGGGCCGGTGTGTTAGCTTGAGCAATGAGCAGTTGAGTGAATGAGCCAAACATACGTTGAGGATCTTTCCTTAGTGGTCGAACCAAACGAGACCATACATTTGCTGAAGGCATCCATCGCCTTGAAAGCTAAACTGAACTTCCCGCTTTATTCTCATCTTTGACGACGGTGACAATCGTTTCCTTATTGAGCGTCAGCTTGGCGTTGGAAGTATCGTCGATGCGAATGGTAACCGTCGGAGAATCAGCCGATGCGGCAACTACCACGCCATGAATGCCACTCGTTGTGATCACGCGATCATTTTTCTTGAGGCCATTTCGGAGGTCATCCATTTGCTTTTGCTGGTTCTTCGCCGACCGTTGTTGCGGCAAAAGCACCATCAAATAGAACGTCCCGAGCGCAAGAACCATGAAAATCAGAGGATTTTCGAACAAACCGCTCAAACCGGAACTGGGTGCTTTGGCCCCTCCTGTCTCCCCCGTCGATTCTTGCGCAATAAGAATCGGTAGTTGATAAAGAGGAAGGAGGAGGCGTTCGACCATCGTTTCCGATCCAATCCGCGAAGCTTCAAGACCACTCAGCATCTAGGCAGCCTAAACACCCGCCAAACGCCGAATCACGTAGTGTAGGGTTGGCCCACGGTTGTCACAAGTCCAACCCGCACCCCCACCGGGGTCTGTCCCCATGCCATTTAGGTTTTCCACTTTGGGCCCTAGGGGACTGTCCCCATGCACTTGGCGCGAGAGCCCTGGGGACAGTCCCCAAGGTCGACGCCCGAGCTCCATGGGGAGCTGGCACGGGGACAGTCCCCGTGAATCTGCGCGATGGGGACTGTCCCCACACCGCTCCAAACCACCCGTTCTAGCGTACGCGCAAACCACCCAATTAGGTTATCCACTGAACTACTGGGGACAGTCCCCGAGGATTTTGTGGAACTACTGGGGACAGTCCCCGAGGATTTTGTGAATCGATTTTCTGGAAATGGGCTCGGGGACTGTCCCCGATGGGGTGGAGTTGAGTTTTGGCAAGCTTTACCGGCAAAACCGTTAAGTTCGGACGGGTAAAAAGGGCCGAACAGAGAAAATATGGTGGTTAGATAGCATTGGCAGCCAAGAAACGCCGAAACTCGATGGCGAACCCACTTTAAAACACGTTCGGAAATCGATCTGTGTTGGGCAAACCGAGGTGATCCAGCAAATAGAGTGCATTTCAGCAAGCTGGCCTCGCGTGGCCACAGTCCATCCGTCCGTGCGTTTTTCAAAAATTCCGTTTTCGGAGAAGTATCCATGCGTCGAGTCATTCTTACGGCTGTTTTGGTTGCCGTTTCGAGCTTCTGTTCGAGCGCCCAGGCAGGTATTTTCCATCGTGGCGATTGCTGCGCTCCAGCTCCTAGCTGCGGTTGCGAAGCACCAGCTCCAAGCTGCGGTTGCGATGTTGATCCTTGCTGTGGCCCACGATTTGGCCATCTTCGTGGCTTCCTGAGCCGCCTTCATGCAAACCATTGCTGCGCTCCAGCTTGCGGATGCGAAGTCGCTCCAAGCTGCGGTTGCGCTGCACCTGCACCAAGCTGCGGATGCGAAGTCGCTGCTCCTAGCTGCGATTGCTGCGATCCTTGCGGCCGAAGCTGCGGAAGCAAACTCCGCGATCTTTTGGCACGCCTCAAGGCAAAGCGAGCTTGCTGCGCTCCAGTATGCGCTCCAGCATGCGGATGCGAAGTCGCTGCTCCTAGCTGCGGCTGCGGCAACTAAGCTTGCCCGTGATGAGATGATGGGACGCACAGGCCCTGCATTGGATGCAGGGCTAGTGGTCCCTCTCCCAAAACGTCCTTCGCACTACCAACGAGTGATCAACGATCCTATTCCCGCATGACGCGGCACGATGAGCCCCACCCTATCCTGCAGGTGATCTTGGCCATTGGCTAGCCTAGCCAAAACGAGAAACCAAACCCAACACCTTGCATAGGGTCATCGCCTCAGACGCCAATCCGAAGGCTCTAGATCGTTCCCATACTCTACAAAAGCAACGCAAGCTCGGTTGACTGTGTGTTAACCGAGTTTTGTTTTTTTAGGGCAGCCCCTAAAATTCTCGCCGTCGACTTATGAGCCTTCTGGCAACATGCGATCCGCCAAGATGGCCAAGTGCCGCTTTCCTTCGCGTGCTAAGAATAACGTGGCTTGCCCTTCCCCTTCGAGTTTGAGATCACGGCGCAATTGCTCGATATCGATCTCAACGCCACGTTTCTTGATCTCCAACTTGCCGATGTTATGCGCTCGAAGATGTTTGCGTAACTTCTTGACATCGAGCGAAACTTGCTCACGAACTTGGAACCAGTCCACAAACCAACTCGGCGTCGCTTGCTCGGCCATCATATAGCCATGCTCATCTCCCAGAAGGTAAGCTTGGCATTGGTCCGCGATACAAGGAGTTGCTTTCGCAGCGCGAACTACGGGATCGGTATCCCCAATCCACTGACTCGATGAATCCCATTCTCGAACTCGATCATGCGATCGAATCAGGTCTTCTCGCGTAAATGTCAGATGATGCCACTCATTTCCTTGCTTGGCTATCGACAACGTAGTAGACCCAGATGCAAAGGCTTCGCATCCCCACCACAATCGCTGTTGCCGAACCGACTTCCCCCAGCCGATAAACTGGACTCCGAGCTCTTGCCGCCACCGCGCATCGATTTCGGTGGCCGGAGCCAATTTGATCGATCCACCTGGGCACTCCTGAAACCATCGCGCCATTTGGTCAAAATTGGGTGACATCGCTTCGCCATGGGTCGTACGATGACCGTCGGGACGTCGATCGGGATCGACATGCAACCACGCATTTTGCGGTAGCCTTCGACTTTCCATTTCGCCCTGCTGGACCTCGATATTCAAACCGTGCGATCGAACATTGTGACGCACCAACTCACAGGCGACCGGATCCTTATCGATGGCCAAGATCGCTCCACAAGACCTAGCTCGTACAGCAAGGGCAACTCCGTCAGCGCCCGCCCCACAGCAACCATCGACCACCTCCACGTGCGGAGGATAGTAACTCGCAACCAAGGCAGCACTCGATTCATCGCTGGCTTGCTCTAGAAGCGTCCGCGTCCAAAGCCAACGCTCGGGATTACGGAACTTGCGAGAGGCTAAAGAACGCAATTCGATTTGATAGGCAATCAATCCGGCTCGCAAATCCCCTAGCCGTTTGCGAAGCCGAGGCATGGGATCCTTCCCAGACAATCGCTCCTGAACATACTCTTCAAGCCATCCACGACCATCCTTCGAACCGATCCATGCCCAGTCTTCTACCGAAAAAACCGGCTCATCCCGCGTGCTTTTCAACTTCTTAGATCCATCGTCGTCGGCGAAAATAAACGAGGAGCCCTGACGCGATCATGATCATGATGCTCCACGAAAACAGATAACCATATTCCCATTCTAACTCAGGCATGTTCCATGGGAACTTGGTATCAAAATTCATTCCATACACGCCAGCCACAAAGGAAAGTGGAATGAAGATGGTGGAGATAATGGTCAAGACCTTCATGATCTCGTTCATTCGATTGCTGACCGAACTCAAGTAGAAGTCCCTTAAGTCGGCCGTCAATTCGCGATACGTATCGACCAGGTCCATCACTTGGATGACGTGATCGTAGCAATCCCGAAGAAATACTCGCGTATCTTCCGAGATGATCTCATGACCGTCTCGCACAAGTTCATTGATCATCTCGCGATGAGGCCGGATGGCTCGCCTCACCATCAACAATTGTCCGCGAACGGCGTGGATCTGATGCATTTGCGTCGACTCGGCGTCGATCGTAATCGCTTCCTCAATCGTATCTACTTGCTCGCCAATCATATCCATTGCCGGAAAGTAGGAATCGACGATGGAATCGAGCAGCGCATACATCAAGTAATCAGCCCCAAACTCGCGTATCCTTCCGCGGCTCTGATGCAATCGCTGTCGAACCGGGTCCCAGCAATCTCCAGGGCGTTCTTGAAAGGTGACGAGCATCCCTTTCTTGACGAAAAAGCTGATCTGTTCGGTAACCAATGTATCGGTCTTCTCAATCATCCGCGCGACGACAAAGAGCCAGTCACGAAAGGCATCGACCTTGGCCCGTTGATGTACGTTGACCACATCTTCCAAAGCGAGGGGATGGAGCCCGAGAAGTTCGCCGATCCCACGGATCATGTCGGCATTGCCAAGCCCTGTCACATCGATCCAAAGATTGGGCCATTTACCTACAAAATCGGCCAATTGCGCAGGGCTGTCCAATTGTGTTTCAATAATCCCAGTCGCCCCAAACGCGATGACTCGAATCGTTGTGGGGCTCGCCAAAGGATCGGAATGGATCGTGCCCGGGGCCGCTCCGGGTGGCGAAGCCCGTCTTCCGAGCTTGCGTTTGCGATGATTCCCTTTGTGGCTTTTCGCGCTCATTTCCGATCCTTCTATCGAGTTTGCAAAGCCTAATCGATGCTGACCGCCATCAACAAGCATAGGCAGAGACATTGCTCGATGTTTCTTGGGCGAATTGTCGGTTTCGCAAGAGATCCGTCCCTCAGCTTGGTTCGGCGGCAGGACGGTTTGGCGACCGTTCCCTCCTTGCCGACTCCTTGAGAACTTTGCTGGGACACTTTAGTCTAGAACGCTCGCACAACTATTTGTGGAAAGGTGCTCATGCTCGCAAAACGTGTTATCCCCTGTCTCGATGTCGATCGAGGTCGGGTCGTCAAAGGGACCAACTTCGTCGATTTGCGCGATGCGGGGGATCCCGTGCAAGTCGCTGCTCAGTACGAACGAGACGGAGCCGATGAATTGGTGTTTCTGGATATCACTGCCAGCCATGAAGCGCGATCGATCATGATCGACGTTGTCCGTCGAACGGCAGATCAGGTTTTCATGCCGTTGACCGTAGGGGGAGGCATTCGAACCTTGGACGACATCCGCGCCTTGCTACAAGCGGGTTGCGACAAGGTTTCTATCAATTCGTCCGCCTGTAAAGACCCCGAACTCGTGCGCCGCGCAGCCGAGCGTTTTGGGAGTCAGTGCATCGTGGTCAACATCGACCCCAAACGCGTCATCAAAGAAGGGCGAGAATTTTGGGAAGTCCACATCCATGGGGGGCGAACCCCCACTGGTTTGGAGGCGGTGTCGTGGGCCAGAGAAGTTGAAAAATTTGGGGCCGGCGAAATCGTCTTAACCTGCATGGATCGCGACGGAACCAAGGATGGCTACGATCTGGAAATGACGGCCGCCGTGAGCCAGGCGGTTACAATCCCAGTCGTAGCCAGTGGGGGGGCTGGAAAGCCCGAACACCTAGCCGACGCCATTCAATTCGGCAAAGCCGACGCGGCCCTCGCAGCCAGCATCTTCCATTTTGGCGAGTTTACGATCCAGGAAACGAAGGAAATCATGCGGCAACGCGGAATCCCAGTTCGAATTTAGGTGTTCGCAGGCTGGATTTTCTGGAATTCACGTATACTAGAGATTCTGGCGCACCTCCAGAACCTATCGCCACCATTCAGGACGGCGGTCTTTTCACGTTCCTTTTCTGGAACCAACCATTGAAAAAATAGGGGAGCCTAGCAACGGATGTCGACTGCCAACCAAGAAGCTCTAGATCGCTTTTCAAGCCTCCTGCTGACGACTCGCCAAGAACTGGAAGTGGACAAGATCTTCCGCGCTTCGGTGAAGTTGCAAGCAAGCGACCTTCACATGAAAGTTGGTAGCCCTCCCATCGTTCGCGTGCACGGTGAACTCCGACCACTCAATCGCCCTCCCATTGAGAACGAGGAGATGGTCAAGTTGCTCGTGCCGATGATGAGCGATCGCCATCGCCGCATCTTTGAGGAAGAAGGGGGCGCTGACTTTGCCCATACCGTAGATGTGGATGGGGTGAACTGGCGTTTCCGCGTGAACATGCTCAAGCAGCTCGGCAAGATCGGCTTGGTGGCTCGTCGCGTGAACAACTACATTCCCAACTTCGAAGGTCTTTTTCTTCCACCGGTGATGGAAGAGTTATGCAAGTTCGACCAAGGGATGGTTCTGCTCGCAGGAGTGACGGGTTCTGGAAAAAGTACGACGATTGCTTCGATGTTGAACTGGATCAACCGAACCTATCGCAAACACATTTTGACGCTCGAAGATCCGATCGAGTTCGTATACACCGAAGATAAGTGCTTGATCAATCAACGCGAAGTAGGTGTGGATGTGAAGGACTTTGAAATCGGAATGAAGCACGCGGTTCGCGAAGACCCCGACATCATCCTCGTCGGTGAAATGCGTGACGAAGAAACGTTTATGACGGCCATTCACGCAGCGGAGACCGGGCACTTGGTGTTCGGAACGATTCACGCCTCCAGCGCTCCGACGACCATCGGCCGTATTTTGGACCTCTTCCCCGAAGAACTCCACAATGCTATTCGCAATGCGATGGCCTTTAATATGAAGGGGATCGTCGCCCAAAAGTTGCTCAAGTCGATCAAGCCGGGAGTAGGTCGGGTGCCAACGTGCGAAATCATGACCTTCACCCCAATGATTCGAAAGCTCATCCTCGAAGGCAAGGATGAAAAACTAGCCGATGCGATTCGCATTGGAGCTGCGGAAGGAATGCAGGATTTCACCATGAGCTTAAAGCAATTGATCGATGACGAACTTATCGATCGTCCAACTGCATTTGAAGTCGCGCCTAACCCTGACGCTTTGAAGATGGCGCTCAAGGGTATCAACGTTAGCCAGCCGGGAATCATCTAAGATGGGATTGTTTGGAAAGTCGAAGAAAAAAGCCGAAAGTTCGGCTGGGCCCGTATTCGTTGCCGATGGTCAAGCGGCCCTCCCGCCACTCGATATGCGCCCTTCTGCGTTTTCGAGAGACGAAGCCCAAGGGGTGATGATCGCCGCACGTCAGCTTCCGGGATTCCCTGTTGCCGTACGCGTTCTTTACGAAGCTCTGCGCAATCGCGCGGATCGGATTCTGATGGACTTCACCGCTCAAGGTGTCGCCGTCCGTTTCCGTGTCGATGGCATTTGGGAAAACATGCCAGCGATGGATCGCCCTACTGGCGATTCAGCTTTGGGTGTCATCAAGAAAATCTTCGGAATGAACCCAAATGAACGTCGGGCGCGTCAAAAAGGTAAATGCGGTGCGCACCTTACCGGCATCGATTGGTTGTTCGAGTGTGTCAGCCAAGGTGTTCCCTCTGGCGAACGCGTCTTGGTTTCCATCGATCCCAAGAAGCCCGTTCTCAAGTCGTTAAGCGATCTGGGCATGCGCGACAAGATGCAAGAGTCGCTCAAGAACCATCTCAATGCTCACGGTGGCTTGGTTGTCATCAGTGGACCTGCCGGCAGCGGTCTTCCTACCACTTGGAAGATTGCTTTGGAAACAGCCGACAAGTTCGTTCGCGACTTCATCAGCGTTGAAGACAAAGACGATCCCGATCCTGAAATTATCAACGTCACCAAAGTCCCCTTTGACAAATCCGCCAACGAAACACCGCAAGATGTGTTCGCTCGCCGTTTGTTGAAGCAGCCTGACGTCTTTATCTTCCCAAGCTTCCACAATGAAAAAGTGGTCGATTTGATGCTTGGTGAAGTTAGCAAAAACGATCGGCACGTCATCACCCGCGTGGTGGCCAACGACGCGGTCGAAGCCATCGTTCAGTTGGCGAGCACTTATCCGAAGCAAGCCAAGAGTTTGATCTCGATAACTTCAGCAGTCCTCAATCAGCGTCTCATTCGTCGACTTTGCGACAAATGCAAACAGCCCTTCCAACCTAGTCCTCAGCTTCTTCAGAAACTGGGTATTCCAGCAGGCCGCGTCAGCAAGCTGTATCAGCCTTACGTTCCACCTCCACCAGATCAACGTGTCGATGCCAAGGGTAATCCGATCGAAGTGCAGATCTGCAATCAGTGTGGTGGCCGTGGGTACTTCGGTAAGATCGCCATCTTTGAATTACTTGAAGTCACGGACGAATTCCGAAACGCACTGCTCAAACAACCCAATCCAGTGCAGCTTCGCCAGGTTGCCGCAAGCCTCGGCCATCGCAGCTTCCAAGAAGAAGGTGTTTTGGCAGCCGCCCTTGGCTTGACCAGTCTCCAAGAACTGCAGCGAATGATGCAGGCCAAAGCGACATAGCGAACCCTTGCGGGATTGCAGCGTAGAAAAGACCAAATCGCCAAAGCACATTGTTGATCCTCGCTTCGGCGAAAAGCTCACAGGTTTCGACGGAGAAGGAAATGCAAACGTTCGAGCCCTCTAGCGACATCGAATCGCTGGAAGATGAAAGCTGCTTTTCTTTGATGGCCTTGTTCGGTTTTCTGGCGAGCTTGGTTGGCACCTTTACGTTCTTGCATGTGATGCTGATCCCCTTTGCGATTATGGCCCTGGGAATGGGAATGGTCGCAACCCTCATGCAAAAGAAATGGAACATCAGCAAGGTATCGCGGCTCTTGGCATTTCTTGCTCTAGCGATTGGTACGTTCAGCACAGGATGGGGTGCGACTCGCCATTGGCTCGACCAAGGCATGAAAAAGAGCTTCGCGCGATCTGCTGCAGAAAAGTACCTCAAGTTGCTTGCTGCGGGTGACATCGATTCGGCCTTTCGTCTTTCGAAAAGCCAGGCCGAACTGATGGGAGATCAGCCCGATGTTGCCTCGATGATCAATACCTTCAATGCCTCGCGAAAGCATGTGGATGAGTTTGCAAAGCAATTTGCAATCGCTGAGGTTATTCGTCGTGGTTCCAAGGCGAAATGGGAATATGTTTCGCTAAGAAGCGTCTATCAAACCAATAACGGCACCAATTATTTGATGGTCTTTCGTGACCGTACCGCACCCAACGCGAAGAAATTATGGGTTCGAGCGGTTCGTGAGAATCCTCGTCGAACCGTTCCCTACGAATACCCCTGGTATATCGTCGAATGTGACTGGGAACGATGAGTGCCCTCATCAGTCTTGGCGCCAATCTCGGTAAGCCTCGGGAAAATCTCTTAACAGCTTGCTCTTATATTTCTCAAGCGTTCGCTGGATCGACGATACGAGCAAGTCACCTCTATTTGACACCAGCCATCGGTGGGCCAAGCGATCAAAACCCGTTTTTCAATGCGGTTCTTGCCCTCGAAGGGAATCATGATCCCTTTGTCGTTTGGAATCACCTACGATCGATCGAACAACAACTAGGGCGTCAGCGAAACATCCGCTGGGAAGCGCGATTGATTGATCTCGATGTTCTCTTCGTCGATCAACAGCGCATTTGGACTCCGCGATTCAAGGTACCTCACCCTCGAACGGCGAGTCGAATGTTTATTCTTGCGCCAGCCTTGGAAGTCGCATCACAATGGCTCGATCCTGTTTCTCAATGCACTCTGCATGAACTCGCTTCGCTTTGCCAGAAGCCAAAGCTTGAGGTCGGCATCTTGTGCCAAAAGAAATCATTGCGCGATGCCATCGAACAGCAAGTCTGTTGCGAGCTTGATCGTCAGTCCGACATTACGTGGCGTCGCGAACATCAAGCCATTGCCGTGACCTCCCTTCAAGCTCGCTTACGTTTTTTGGAATGCCCGCCAGATGATGCAAAGATCGATGCATTTGTTCCGGACAAGATGATGCAGTTCTTGCATGCAAACGAATGCGATCCTTCCTTGGGAACTTGGTCGGTGGCATGTGTCGCTTCACCCGATCCCACGACCATCGCCTGGGAAGACTTCACTCGGCCTTGGGCAGAAGCGCTTGGACTACTAGAAAGTTCCCAACCTTTGCAAAGATGGAAAGGCCCTCGGTATCTCCTTCCCGCTGACTCGATCGAGTGGGCGGCTCACGAACTCGTTTCCATGCTGCGTGCCATGCGATGCCCCATCGAACAAAGTGAAGCCATTCGGTTATGATCTAAGGGACGTTGACGAGATCCCATTTCACTTTTGGGGATGGAAGTTCCCATACCGGAATCGAACATGCAGGTTCTTCATTCTCCCCAAGAGATCTTTCCACCCTTGGAATTTGCGCGTCGCAATGGAGCAAGGATCGGGTTTGTACCGACGATGGGTGCGTTGCATGAAGGTCATCTTTCGTTGGTGCGTCGCGCCAAATTGGAATGCGATGTAGCCGTCGTTTCGATCTTCGTGAATCCGACCCAATTTGCCCCCACAGAAGATCTATCGAAGTACCCTCGTACTCTCGATGCTGATCTCGCCCTCCTCCGATCCGTATCCACCGATTACGTTTTCGCCCCCACTCCAGCCAAAATCTATCCCACAGGATTTTCAACTTATGTGGAACCTCCACAGGTAGCACTACCGCTAGAAGGCGTGTTTCGGCCAACGCATTTTCGCGGCGTCGCAACGGTGGTTCTCAAGCTGTTTCATATGATCCCTTCGGATGTCGCCTATTTTGGTCGCAAGGATTACCAGCAATTAGCCGTCATTCGAAAAATGGTAGAAGATCTGGATGTTCCGATTCGAATCATTGGATGTGAAACGGTCCGCGAGCAGGACGGACTTGCGATGAGCAGCCGAAATCGCTATCTCCAACCAACAGAGCGATATCAAGCTTTGGCCCTTTGGCGTGCTTTGAATTTGGCCAAGGACCTTGCCAATCAAGGGGAACGGCGTGTGACCACGCTTGAGCAAATCATGGAAGAAGAATTGCGACGATCGCAAATTCAAACGATCGATTATGCACGCGTTGTCGATCCCGATTCGCTACAAACATTGGAACAAGTGACCGATCGAGCCGTAGCATTAATCGCCGCGCGCGTTGGAACCACACGATTGATCGATAATCTCGACCTGGAGGTAAACTAAGCGTGCGGTCCACTCTCTTTTTTATTCCGCACGAAATACTTGGCCTACCTGTCATGGGTTGGGGCTGGGCTCTTATTCTTCTTGGTATCTGGTCCATTGCCTGGATTGGTTGGCGACACCATCGCGAAAAGAACTGGAATGCCGCATCCGAATACCTTCCGTTCATGGGAGTCATCGCTGCACTAATCCTCTTCGTCTTTCCGAATATGGAAACGCAATACATGAATGCGGATGGAAAGCCTGTCTTCATCGGAATGCCCATACGCGGATATGGCCTGATGCTCATGTTGGGAGCGTTAAGCGGTGTAGGTTTGGTCTCTACAAGATCGCGTAAGGAAGGGATCAGCGTCGATGACTTGTTATCCCTTGCATTCTGGGTTTGCGGTGCCGGTATTTTGGGAGCTCGCGTTTTTTATGTCATCCAGAAATGGTCCGAACTTCCAGGCGGGACACTCGGCGAGAAACTCTATTCCAGCCTCAAATTTACGGAAGGTGGTTTAGTGGTTTATGGCGGCATCATCGGTGGAGTTGCCGCGATTTTTCTTTGGAGTCGATTGCGTCGACGAAACCCCTTCGCGATCTTTGACTTGGTCGCTCCTGGTTTCATGGTCGGGTTAGGATTCGGACGGCTCGGTTGTTTTCTTCACGGATGCTGTTTCGGAGGAATCTGTGCCGTAACCTACCTTCCTGCAGTGACCTTTCCCAGCGGATCGGAGCCCTACATGGCGGAGGTGCTTCGTGGAGAACTTCTCGGTTTGAAACTGCGCGATGCCAACGCTGCCGGCAAAAGGGAAATTCTGGAGGTCGCCGAGGGTAGTTGGGCAGAGCGTGCAGGCCTCAAAGTCGGCCAGTCGATCGAAGGGCTATATCCCGAACTGAGCTTTCCTGACGCCTCAAAGGATCCCGCTGGCCCCCAACGCGTTGAACTGACCCTCAAAGTCGATGGCGTCATTCTTACAACGAAGAATCAAGCCCTGCCAGAACGAAGTCTGTCATTGCATCCTGCTCAGATCTACGCCAGCATCAATGGGTTTTTGATCGCAGGTGTTCTCTATTTCTTCTGGCCTCTCACGCAACGCCAAGGCTATGTGTTTGCATTAGGACTCCTTCTCTATGCGATTGCGCGTTGGTTTGAAGAGGCTATTCGCGTGGATGAGTTAGGGCAGTTCGGTACATCTCTGACGATCGCACAGTGGATCAGCATTGGAGGCGCGGCCATCGCTTTTGCGATCTTCATTCTCCAAAGACGCTCGCTTCGCGTTTCGCTCAAGCTTCCCACGCCAGGGTAGCTGTCAAAATCCAAGTTGAACTTCGTCTCCTTAGCGAACGATTCTGATCGACAGGCGACCAACGGCAAGACGCAGTCGACTCGAATTTGGTATGATAGAGTGAACGGTGGTCAGGTCTCGCGTTCTCAGGAACGGAGAGTTTTCTTCACTGATTGGAACTTGATTACCACTATCGATTCGAAAAGACTTGGTTCGCACGATGGAACAGATACGCATGGACACGCCCGAACATCGTTCTGCTTCCATGCCTCCCCTGACCGCATCCTTACCAGCGCATTCTCGGTCCGTTCGCTTGCGGTCCTCCTCCTATCCTCGCATTCGGTGCTGGCCGACCCGCGAGGGATTGCATTTCGCATTTCTCATCACGTTCATTTTGGTCGGTGCGATCATTCGCGATGTCAACCTGCTGGTCATTTTGGCCGGTGTGTTGATTGCCATGATGATCTTACAAGGCCGATTGGCCGCAAGGACGTTGTATCACCTGCACGTACAGCGGCGAGTACCGAATGTGGTTCATGCGCGAGCCCCCTTTCGCGTTCCTGTCACCATTGAAAACCGACGCGGATGGATTGCCAGTTGGATGGTCATCGTTCACGACTGTATGCAACGTGTGCAAACCGATGGACAGGCAGAAAACATCACCATTTGCGATCAAGTCGATCAAGTCCTTCCTCGCTCAGCCTCTTCCGTGGAATTCGAACAAGTCGACTACCACGTCGCGGACTCTACCAATTCGTCCCATGACCTTGTCAACTTATTACCCGCTTGATTGATGCAGGCCAAAGTGGCACTTCGTCACGATGAATGCGTGGTGTTGCCTGCGATCGGCGAATGCCTCCCTGCATGGCGCGAGCTTTTTCGAATCCGAAGGACTGGAGCCAACGTCGTTCGAGCGCGTTCGGCAGCAGGGGAAGGCGAGTTTTATGGGCTGCGCGATTACCGCGTTGGAGATAGTCCAAGATGGATTCACTGGCGAACTTCGGCTCGACGCAATGAGCTTGCCGTCCGTCAATTTGAAAAGCAAGATAGTATCGAGTGTTGCCTGCTTTTGGACTTGTGGCGACCAGCATCCGATGGCAATGCCACCACAAACGATACGGATGAGATTGCCATCGAAATGGCAGCTACTTTGGTTACGACGTTGATCGAACGAGCTCGCGGTTCGGTATCGGTCGCCATTGCCGCATCCCATCCAGGCACCTACATTCAAATGCGTTCCCGCTTGCAATTGGAGCGATTCTTGCGACACCTTGCCATGATCGACGCCACTTCTGAAGATCGGTGGCTGGAAGGTTTTCGCGAATTGCAACGTCCATTGCGGAATGCTCCATTGCTCCTCGTACTCAGCAATCGCGAATGCCAATGGAATGTGCAACAAAGGCACGACATCTCGGAAAAGGACCTTGTCCTATCGCACACCACCGTACGTTGGATCGATCTTCGACAGGATGAGTATCAACGTTATTTTGTGCGAGGCAATCCATGAAGCCTGAATTGCTGCTCAAAAATCTATCGTTCGCTGTTGGCTTGTTCGCCATCATCTCAGCCATTCTGATTGGGATTGGCCAAAAGTCGCTCAATGTTCCATTGCTCGTGATCGCATGCGTGACCACGTCTTGGGTGTATACCGATTGGCTTCGTTGGATCCGTCTGCATCGATTTTTGATCTACTTTTTGATGATCGGTGGTTCGGTCATTGCCATTTTGGATTACCTAAACCAACCGGCCAATCAGCAACTTTATTCGGTGGCCAATCTTCTTGTTTATGCGCAGCTTCCACTCTTCTTCCAAGAGAAGTCGCGACGCATCTTTGAGCAGATTGGAATCTTTCTGTTGCTTGAACTCGTCGTGGCATCGCTGGTCAAGGATGATGTCGTGTTCGGGTTTCTGTTGGTTCCAACGCTTGCGCTCGGTGCGTGGGTCATGGTTCTTTACACCAGTTACGCCACGGCCTCACGAGTCGGAGTGGAATCGCGCACGGTCGTAAGACATGGAAAGAGAAGTTGATCCAGAAGCCAATCCCCGTGTTCGCGGCAAACGCATCTCGACTTACCCGTTCGCATCGTCGCGTCAACGCTTCGATCGCCCACGGTGGGGCACCGTGGGGCTCCCGCTTTCGTTCTGTTTGATCCTATTCTCCGGCAGACAGCTTTTTGCCCATCCCTCGACTCAGCCGGGCCTATGGACGGACCGGCCTTGGCCCGACAGCCATTGGTTTTTCAGATACGGTCGTTTCCGAACAGATGGGAAGAATCCTTCAAAGCTCAACGCCTGTCCTGCGATTGAACTTGAAAACATGAAGGATGGAAATGCCCACGTCCTCTCGAACCTCCTTATATTCGCGGCGTCGCCTTGTCGGAGTACCGAGTCGAGCGTGGCACAGGAACGTGGCAGCAATCGGACTATACGCCCTTGATGTTGAAACAGGGGTGACCGTTCGATTTGTGCCGCACCTGCTGAAGCGTTGATCGAGAATGAACGTATTCGATTCTCGATTGCCGAGCAGTCGTATTCGGGTGAGACTGCCTTCTCCATTCCCTCCATGCTATCGGTTGGGGCAAGCGCCTGAGTTACACTTGATCCTGAAACGTGGCAGTTGAGCAGCGAACGCCTCCATCGCTCAATGGCCAAACCTTCGCCGACTTACCAACTGTTGACTCATGCGTTCGTCAACGGAGAGTCCAAAGTCCGTGTTCCGGAATCGGAGACTGCCTTTCCCGATCGAAGCTTTGAAGGAAGTCGTCGCGGCTGCACCTCCCTACGAAGAACTTTCCTTTGATCAACACCGGTCATTGACCAGCTGGTCGGCGTCTCGCTTTTGAGGATTGACGCGTTATCGCGATCGTGTCCTCACCCTGTTCCCGGGAACAAGGAGATCAGCGTTGTCGATAAAGCGTTATTGCTGCGGGATGACTGGCGAATTCACCCGAATTCTCATATACCTTGGACCTAACTCAAACGCGATCGGCTCCTCGATCCTGTCGAAGACTTCGTGACGAATCAGAAGAAAGGCCATTGCCTTTGCTTCCGCCTTGGTCATCATGCTGCGATCGATGAACGTTCCTATGATTGGTGGTCGGGTTATCGACCTCGCCGATTACAACGAAGTCGGCAAGTATTTCTTGGTACGCCAATCCTACGTTCATGCTTGGGTCGAAGCTATCACCCGCGAGCAATGTGAAAGTTCGACCTGGTGAAACTCCCAGAGGCTTACAAGAAAGGTGGATGGTATCGATTGATCCCACGCCACCCGGCAATTTGCCTGAACTTCTGAAGCAGCACCCTCTCCTAACCAAACTCGCAAACGTTGGATTTCGCGCAACAGCTTTGGCGATTACATCATGAACATCGACCGCAGCAATCAGCCCAATGCAGTGGAGCGAATCAATGCCTCCCCCCCCTCTCCAGTTCGATCTACGAAAGTATCTGAAGAACTCCAAAGAAGCACTGATCACATCTACGCTTGCCAAAATAACAACTCGTTTCCTCCGAAACGTGGATGTCTTGGGAGGGATCTTGATGTTGGGTGGCTTGGCCATTGCAGGCTTGTTGACTTGGCGATTTGGTCCGACTTTATTGCGAACGGCTTGGAAGACCAAACGATCCAAGGCCCTCGTCCGCAATCTGACCTCAGCAAGAATTCTATCGCCGTTTGCTACAGATTCTTCGCGCAGGTCATATGAGCTCCCTCACTAACGCACTGAGAGTTCCTCAAAGAGGTGCTTCGCAAAGATCCGCTTACAAGCTGGGAGACGCAAGCCGCTTACTTGACGATCTCACACAACTCTATTACTCGATGCGGAAGGGCACAAAACAGCGTCGATTCCGAAGAAAATCGCAGAATCGAGTCGGCTCTGGAGCGGATTGAGCAAATCCTTGGCCTGCGCGGCTCCACAACCATCGCACTAGTGGCAAACGAGATTGATAGAATGGGTGTTTGCAGAAGTTCGATCACTGCTTGCATCTCGTTGAATTCTAAACTCAATGATCGTGGCGATAGATGCGCTTGCAGGGGCCGGGCAGTTCGGTAGCCAAGCGGCTTGCGGATCGCTTGGGCTTTGCATTTCTTGATATTGCCCGGATACCGGTATTACATTGGCCTGTATGGAACAGGAATCCGGATTTTCAAGATCAATCGACGGTGCCGCGCAGGTCGCAGGCTCGATCAAATTGCATCTGGATCACGAGCGTGTCTGGATGAACGATCGCGATATCACGTCGGAAATCCGCTTGCCGCGCATCACGCAGTCGGTTCGATTCATTGCTGACAACGTCCAAGTTCGGGGACTGATGATCGATTTACAGCGACAGATCGCTTTGGGTCGCGATATCGTCACCGAAGGTCGCGACCAAGGAACTGTGGCCTTTCCAAAAGCAGAATGCAAAATATTCTTAACCGCATCGCCGGAAGAGCGAGCCCGACGAAGAGTGCTCCAGATCGTCGAAAATGGTGGCGCGGCGAACTATGATGATATCCTTCGCCAGCAAGAGACTCGCGATGAAGAAGACCGCAATCGCAAAGTCGGAGGTCTCCGCAAGGCGGATGATGCGATCGAAGTGATCACCGATGGCCTGAGCGAAGCCGAAGTACTCGATCGCCTCGTTGAAATCGTCACGGAACGGAGAGCCTCTTTGCGGCCTCACCCTTTCCATAGTCCTTCTTTGCATCCAGATCGCGACAGCCTTCCATGAGCTCCCCTCCCAAACGATCCTGGCAGCAACGACTTGGCTATGACCTGTTTCGCATCGTCTCGCAATGGGTCTCGGTAACGTTGCTCGATATGCGCAGCCTCGGAAGACATCACGTCCCAAGCAATGGCGGTGGCTTGCTTCTCTCTTCGCACCAATCGCACTTTGATCCGGTTTTGGTGGGCCTCAATTGCAATCGACGTCTCAACTACCTTGCTCGGAAGACGCTCTTCAAGAATCGGCTCTTCGCTGGAATCATTCGTTTCCTGGACGCCATTGAAATCGATCGCGAAGGGGGTGGGTTTGGCGGACTTCGCGAGACCATCGCCAGGCTTGGACGAGGTGAACTGGTGCTGCTCTTTCCCGAAGGGACAAGGTCTGCCGATGGGAACATTGCCGAACTGAAAAGCGGATTTCTTGTTGTGGCTAAGCGAGCCAACGTCCCCCTGATACCCGTCGCGGTCATTGGGGCGTTTGATGTACTACCTCGTGGGACAACCCTTCCCCGGCCCCATCCCGTCGCCGTCGTCTTTGGCAAGCCGATTCAACCCGACGAGATTGCAACGATGGATGATGCAACAATTCTTAAAACGATCACCGAACGCATGCAGGAATGTGATCGCACAGGTCGATCGTGCCTGCCCGTGCGTTGCAGCCCCTAACCACCGACGGCAGTCACCAAACTCGGATCGGGCTGCCAAAGATACAAGAAGGTCGGCAGCGAACTTCGATCCAGACCAGGCAATCGCAAAGGAATCAGCGATGATTGCAGCGGTGGTGTTCGGTGTTGCATCGAGAGCTGTAAATGCCCGATCGTTGTCTCGTCAGCAACATCACTACCTGAAGTTGCGAAGAGGGTAATGCAATTTCTGTGCGATCCAGGCAATGGCATCATCAAGGTATCCTACCTGATCGATCAATCCTATCTTCAAAGCTTGCTCGCCCGTCATGATGCGTCCATCCAATAATTCCGATGGAATGGACCTTCTTCGCTGCGATGTGACATCGTCTCGAAAACGCGCGTGGAATGAATCGGCGATTTGCTGGAGCATTTCCTTCTCTTCCGCCGTCATGGTTCGCTCGGGCGATGGCACGTCGATCTTGCTGCCCGCTTTGATAGCAACGGATGCGATGTTGAACTGTGAGAGTGTGTCTTCCAAATTGTAAACGTTGAGCATCACTCCCACTCCGCCGACAAGTGACGTAGGCTGAGCCAATATGTGATCCGTTTCGAGTGCAGCGTAGTAGCCGCCTCCGGCCCCCGTATCCATGAGACAAGCCACCATTGGCATGGGGCGTTGGGCTCGGAAACGACGCAACTCATGACAGATCATGTCGGTTGCGGCCACGCCTCCTCCGGGGCTATTGATGCGCAACACAACGCCTTGAACCGTACGATCGCGCTCGATCACCGATAGTTTCTCACGAATGAGTGCAACGGGATTCTCCCCCATCGAACCGTAGCCGGTGAGATTCTTATTGAGAATCAATCCATCGATTTCCAAGACAGCAACGCGAGCCGATGCTTGCGCGTCACCTTGCACCTGCACGAATTTGAGCGGAGAAGCGGTATTGTCCTGACGAATACTGGTAGAAAGATCGCCCGTCATCTCCATCTTTCCACGCATGGCGACGTCACCATTCATCGCCATGCATCCTCGCGCAATCACCTCCACCGGTTTGACGCGGCATGCCATACATGGCAAAACCATCAAGCAGCTGAGTAGAAAGAGAGTTCGCATCCTGCACCGCCTGTTGCGCCATCCATGGCTTAAAGCTAGCAATGCTCGAGGTCATTCGAGTCTTTGAGTCTTCTAATCCATCGGGTGTTTGAAGTCTCCAGTTCGGGATCCCTTCCCGCGTCGCTCCCCCTTTTGCAATCGGATTATCTTGACCTGCCAAATGCGTTGGCGATAACCATTAAGAACGCGATTCTCGATCTTTTGACGAGATTGCATACAAAGCAAGAATCGATGGCTTGTTGCAAAGACCTAACGTCGAAAATCGAAGACGGCTTTCATGCACCCTTCCTTTTGCCCCGAAAAAACAGTGTAGGCTCTCTGCGCATCAGAAGGTGCAAAGCGATGTGTAAACAAACTCTCTAGTTGCGATGCCGACTGATTGGCTTTGTCGATCAACTGTTCCATGTAATGCCGCGCAGGACATCGTCCGGTACGGTAGGTAAGATTCTTGTCGTAAGCATCCACCGGTGAAAATGCAAAATGAGATGTACTATGGCATCCGATCACCGACAGAATTCCGCCAGGACGCAGCGATTGCATAGCAAACTTTTGTGCATCCAGAAGTCCTACAAGTTCCATCACGCTATCGGCACCTCTGCCATCGGTTGCATCGTGAATCCTCTGCAGAGCTTCTTCACCAGGTGCCAGAGCGATCTCCGCACCAAACTCCAAGGCCTTGGCGCGTCGCTGTGGATTCAAATCGATGGCGATGATCTTTCGAGGTTGCATCCATTGAGCCGCCAAGATTCCCAGAAGGCCGACCGTTCCACATCCTACAACCACAACGGTTTGGTCTGGACGCACGTGAGCCATATCTGCACAAAAATAACCGGTGCTCAAGTTGTCGCCTAGCAACAAGCAGATCTCATCCGAAAGCTCATGCGGAATAGGTAGAAGAGTTCCATCCGCCAAGGGTACACGCACGAACTCGGCCTGACCTCCATGCAAACCGATGCCCTGTGAACGCCAACCAAAAAGTTGGCCATACTGGCATCGACTAGTCAATCCGCTTTGACAATAGAAGCACGAACCACAATTGGTTGAAAATGGCGCGTACACGCGATCGCCAATGTTCAATCGCTGAACGGCACTACCCTTCTCCACGATACGCCCGACGAACTCGTGCCCCATGACTGTACCAGGATCGAGACCTTGTTCGCGCCCAAAATAGGGATGCAAATCCGATCCGCATAGCCCAGCCAAATCGACTTGGACGATTACATCGGTGGATGCCTCCAATCGCGGATCCTCAACGGAATCCCAGGCAACCGATTGCACCCCAGAAAAACAAACACCTTTCATCGGCATCATCCATCATGAAGTGTGACGAAGTTCGAAATTGCAACACGAGGTTTGCAATCGTTACTCTTCGTCTTCATCCTCTTCTTCCTCTTCCACTTCTGCAAAAACAAATGCGGCTCGCACAGGCGCGGGCATGGGATGATCAGCCCCTTTGACGCTTCGCCAGACGATGTCGCCAAACAGCAGATCATCGGCCGCATCTTCTTTGGAAAGATCGAGTCTTTCAGATAGCTCAGCCCCAAAAACTCCCGCAACGTTTTTGGCAGAAATATCCACGTTGGCGTTGCGATGTTGAAAGGGTGTCAAATCGGGTGTGGCTTGAAAGCTCGCATACATCGGATTGGCAGCCGCATCGAATTGCGACAACGGGTCGAGCCCCAAGATGAGTCCCATGGATCGCAGCATACTCGCCGTCGAGTACAGTGTGGAATCCACGGTTCCTCGTCGAATGTAGGGACTGATTGCAAAGGCGATGGTGCGGTGAGCATCGACGTGATCCGCACCGTTCTGCGCGTCATCTTCAATCACGAAGATGGCCGTTTCCTTCCATGATGGGCTATTGGAGATTCCTTCGATGATCATCCCCAGAGCCAAATCATTTTCTGCGACCATGGCAGTTGGCGTTGGCTTACCCACGCGTGTTCCATAGGTGTGGTCGTTGGGCAAACGAAGCACGATAAAGCTTGGAAGGTTACCTTCCTTCTCGAATTGCCCCCATCGTTCCAAGAAGCGGTCTGCCCGTTTGATATCCGAATAATCAAGATCGTAACTGCGGAACTTGGGGTCAAAATGCCCTTCCAGGGATTCAACCTTGGCCACCGCAGGAGAATCAGGTGTCGGCCCATTGGCGATGAACTCACCAAAGCTAAAGTACGACTTACCTTTCTCTTTGCATCGATCCCAAAAGTATCCACTCGATGGTTGAGCGATCTTAAAGTTTCCTTCGGCTGGATAGCTGAGTTTTCCTTTGCCACCACGATAGGTGAGCGGCCATGTTTTTTCGACAAAGTCGGTCGCGTAGGCTGCCATGGTCCACTCGTGCCCATCGGCGCTCACTTCGCTCTCGACATAAAAATTATCGAGCAGAACGAATTCGCGAGCCAACGCGTGTTGATTCGGCGTTACCTTCTCGGGGAAGATGCACAACGATGGATCCCCATTGCCTTGCGGCAGATCGCCAAGTACTTGATCGTAGGTTCGATTCTCTTTGATGATATAGAGGCAATGCTTGATGGGACTCGGATCGCCGACTTTGGCTGGGATCGGATTGTTATCGCTTCGAACAACACCTTGCTTTTGAAGATTCTCGGTCAGCGGTGAACAGGCAAACGCCGTCTTCGTCAATGTTGCCATCTGTGCAGGACTTGGAACAGGAATGTAGCTCACCGTTCCTTGCATCAAGCCGCCGATGTACTCGCGAATCGTGGCCTGCTCTTTCTTGAGTGGACTCGGTCCCGCACGATTGGATTTCGAACTTTGCCCCTTGCCATTGGTGACGAACCAATGACTTCCGTCTTGGCTAAATCGTACGCTGGTGGGATACCAACCGGTAGGAATGAAACCTAACGAATGCGACTTGCCTCGTTCCGAGATATCGAAGACGGCAAGGTTGTTGTTGTCGGCATTCGCGGCCACCAACACTTTGCCATCGGGAGAGACAGCCATGCTTGCAGTAGTGCTTCCGTTGGGAGCTTTGGGAAAGAGGGACGTCTTGATTACTTCGAGCGTCTTGCCATCCTCAAGGCGTATCATGCGAACGGAGTTGTCATCCGAACATGCAACGACCAGCACTTGCCCTTGATCGAGCAACGCCATTTCAGTCGGATGGCTCGCCGCATCCAATACTCTTCGAACTTCATTTTTCTCGAGATCGATCTCTGCAACAGATGCCTTTCCCCACAGACTGACGTAGGCCATCTTTCCATCCGCCGTTGGTATTACCGCGTAGGGAAAAGACTCCGCTGGCAAACGCACTTTTGTGCGAACGCTTGCTGCGTTTAGGTCGATCGTGGCTAGTTCATTGGCGAGCAACCCGCACGCCAAGATTTCCGTTGGACGATTGGCATCGGTGAAGCGATTGGCCAAGCCCGATACAACCCATCTTTCTTTCGCCCCAGCGACGCGAATGGTCACCGGATTCGATAGGTACCCTTTGGCAAAATCAAAAACATGCAGCACTTCGTCTTCAGCGCCGCTTGCCACCACTTTGGTATCGTCGGCAATCAACTGTAGGCCAAAGAAAGATTGATCGATCTTGACCGCCGATACTCGGCTCATCGTCTCGAGACTGATCACCTGAATCTGATGTTCGCCGTATCCCGCGTGCAACACTAAAGCATATTTCCCATCGCTCGTCATCGCCGCATTGACGGGAAAATCACCGACGACGAATTGCTTACCGGCGGGCTGCAATGACCAACCATTGGGAAGCAATACAGATCCACTTTGTTGTAAACCAGGAAGTGCAACTGGCTTTTTGGTTTCGGTGCGATCCAACGGATTGCGGTCCTGCGCAACTCCGCTCCCTGCGCTGAATACACAGGACACAAAAGTACAGGAAGCAAAAGTACAGGCCAACGTCCTAAGAGCCACTCGACGCCAAAGATTCTTTTCCATAGCACACCTTTCGTTCTGCAAAGTAGAACCATGAGGATGCTATGTGGAAGCGGTGATGACAAGGTGGCCAAAGCCAAATTCACCTATCCCTAACCAGAAATGCGACGAATTCCAACCGATGTCCCGTTCTGCCCCTGCCTATCGCGGTTCATAGCCCCAACTTCTAGGCAATTCACGCGATGGGATGGGCCTAGGAAACCTGAATACCGCCTGTGGACGTCACCTCGGGTTCGGGTTCCGAAGTGGTCGAATAGACATCGATGGTGATCGAACCGTTGGATGTTTTGATATGAATCGAACCGTCGGTACGATCTCGATCGCCTCCTCCAATTCTTCCTTCGACGTGATTCTTTCGAGATTCATCGAGTTGAATCGAACGATCGCATTGAATGCGGCCGTTGCTGGTGTGGGCTGAAAGCTGCATGGGCGTATTGCTATGGACCATGAGCTCCACACTTCCATTGCTTGTACGAACTTTGCTATCGCCTCGCAAGGAACACGAATCGATTTTGATGCGACCATTGCTGGTGGAGAGGTCGACTGGTCCTTCTGTTCGTTTGAGAGCGATCGAACCATTGGATGTTTTCGCTTCGATTTTGTTCTTTGCATCCTCGATCACGACACGTCCATTGGAAGTTTTGACAGCCACTTCAGATCGAGTCCCAATGATCTCGATGGCACCATTGCTCGTAGAAGCTTTGACTAGGCTGCCGCGTGGCACGATGACTTGAAACGATACCGAAGCCATGGCATTGCGAACACGAGGGTTGGAAACAACCGTCAAAGTGTCTCCTCGCAATTCCACCGTGGGCTCGAGACTTGGCAACCAGGACTCGGCGGCCTCCTTCGACATCGCATAGACTTTGGCTTTGGCAGTGACTTCGACCGTATCGATATTGTCGGCCCCCACGACCTCGATGCCACCGTTCACTCCTTCGAGTTCAAGAGTGATCGGACCAGAGACCGGAGTGCTCGAAGAAAAGGTTTGCGAAGCTTGGGAGGAGAACTTGTTGCAGCCGGAAACGCTAGCAAGTGCCAGTCCTATCCAGCACGTCATCATGAAAAAACGGACCATACGACACCTACTTCCTTTGGCGGGTGCGAACAACTCTTGGAACTGGGTTTCACGCTAAGCCATTCGCTGGGTGGGGAAATCTCTTGCCAAAAGTCCAGGGATTCGCGCCAATTTTGCCAACGGCAGACAAAATATAAGGGAAACGCATACACAAAGCGACTTAACTGCATCATGACCGCAGTCACCTTAGCAGCAGAAGCGACGATGGGATTTCCACCAGATAGTGCGATGACCGTGCCCAAGATCGATTGGACTGCCATGTTCAACGAGAATCGGCAATGGTTAGAAACGGTGGTTCGTGCCCGACTCGGAGATGCGCATGCGGCCGAAGATGTGATGCAGGATTTGGCGATCGCGATTTTGAAGCAGCCCAATCGCCCTACCGAACCACAGAAAGTGGCTCCGTGGTTGTATCGCATCGCTCTTCGCAAGGTGATCAACCATCGCCGCTTTTTGGGCCGACAACGGCGGTTGATGGAAGGTTATAGTCGCCATACGACACAGTCGGTCGATGAAGAAGCCACCAACGCCAACGGGCATTGGCTGATGAAGGAGGAGACGGCCGTTTCCGTCAAGAAGGCCCTTCGTCAGCTCAATGAATCCGACCGCCAAATCCTCATGCTCAAGTACACCGAGGGTTGGAGTTACAAGGATTTGTCCGATCGGCTAGGTATCTCGATCAAGACGGTCGAGTATCGATTGCTTCGAGCCAGGGAAGCGATGCGAGATTTGTTAGCAGGTAGTTAAGGATTTTTTGGAATCGTTCCATTGCAATTTATCGTTAGGGAAGTGAGACCAACATCGTGACTCGTCAGATGATCGATACACTGTTACTACAAAGGCTGATCGATGGTGAGCTGAGCCATCGCGAGCGAGCGGCCTTTCTTCAACAGATCGAGGAATCTCCACAGCAATGGAAGGAGATTGCCTTGGCGTTGATCGAGGATCGCGATTTTCAGCAGACCATCGTGTCGTTGAAGGGGGATGCCGACCAAACTTTGCGGATACCTCGATTGCAATCCTCGATCGATACGATAGTGGATATCCCCAAAGCGCAGCCTGTTCCATCGGGATCGGCATCGCAAGCATCCATACGTTTCAGCATGCCTCCATTAGCGATTGCGGCTTCGCTTCTGTTTATGTGCTTGGGCTACTTCGGAGGCTCGTACTTGCGTGGCCTCTCCCAATCCTCCAATCCATCAGGTCCAGCGATGGCTGGAATGACGTCGGGGCCTATTGAAGCAGGTAAGCTTCGCTGGGTTTCCGAAGGGGCTCCTGCGCAGGAGCTTCCGCTGTATCAAGTTTCGGAACTCGATCCTGCAAGTCTCATGGGAGCGCCCGTTGCAGAAGTCGAGCGATTGCAACGTGAATTGCTTCGCCGAGGTGTTCAATTGCAAGTCGAAACCGAGTTTTTCGAAGGCCAGCTTCCCGATGGTCGACAAGTTGTGGTGCCGGTACGCAACGTCAACCTTCGCTCGGTAGCGCAGTAATTTTTATTATCTTCAATGGTGAATAAGGAGTGTGGAATGAAATTGGTTTGGAAACTAGGACATGTCGCCACAGGCCTAAGCCTGATGGCCTCCCCAATCGTTGCTCAAGAGGCGAAGGAAGCCAAGGAAGCTCGCCAAGTCATCGTCGTTCAAGGTCATCCACTGGATGGTCAAGAATCTTCGGGCGAAAAGAAGGTTCATGTGGCGGTCGTCGAAGCCCAAGGTAAGGACAAGAAACAAGTCCTCGACAAGGTTTTGAAGCAGTTGGATGAGTCCGGTGTAGATGGCGAAAAGCGAGCCAAAGTTCTCGCAGCCATCGAAAAGGCAATGGCCTCCAAAGATGACCAAGAAAACAAAGTCGTTCGACTGGAAGTCCGTGCCGAAGAATCCAAGTCGGGCGACTCCCAACCACCTGAGTCGAAAAAAGAAATCGAAGTCCAGGTGAATCGCGAAGTCGTGGTTTTGGACAAAGATGGCAAGCAACAGAAGATCGTGTTGCAGCAAGCCAAGCCTCAAGTGCAAACCTGGGTCGCATCACCTGCTCAAGGTGGTCAGATTAAGATTCAAACGCATATCCACGATGAGATGAAGGAAAAGGTCAAGAAGCAACTCGAGGAAAATGGCGTTGATGCCAAAGTGATCGAGAAGGTCATGAAGTCTCTCGAGTCGGTTCATGGTAAGGTGAACACCGGGGTGACGCATCACTTTGGTGGTAGCGGTGGACCTGGCGCATTTTCGTTTTCCACGGCTGATGCCAAGCCTCGCTATGTGATCGGCGTGGCACTTGGTTCGGATGAAGACGACGATGACGATGATGACAAGGAAGGCGAACAGAAACTCATCGTGAAAGCGGTGTACGATGATTCGCCTGCCGCCAAAGCCGGTATCGAAGTGGAAGATGTCATCGTCAAGGTCGACGGCAAGAAAATTGGTTCTCCATCCGACCTGATCGCTCATGTTCAAGAAGCGGGCAAGGAAGATCGCGTCGTCAAGATCATCCTCGATCGCAGCGGTAAGGAAAAGACGGTCGATATCAAGCCTCGCAAGGAATCGGCTGCGATCTCGATCACTTCCGACAATATGGGACAGATCGAACATCTCCCCAAAGAACTCAAGAAGGCCTTTGAAGGGCTTTCGGGAGAGATGAAGGGATTCGTGCTGCCTCCGAACGCTAAAGGAGTTCCGATGGTGATTCCTGGTCCTCCACACATGAACAAGGAAATGGAATCTGTGAAGGAAGAGCTCAGTGAGCTTCGTGCCGAACTCAAAGAACTCAAATCCTTGATCAAGTCGCTCAAGCAAGACAAATAATCGCTCGAGTTGAACCGATTGAAAATCGCCTGCAAAAACCCGAAGGTGGCAACATCTTCGGGTTTTTTCGTGGGTTCATGCCAAAGTGCTGCATGAAGCTCGCCAAGCTTGGGCCGGTAGGCATTCACGAACAGGATGGCTTGGGTTATTCTAGAAGGAGTCTCACACAAACCACTCACCCCTCGAACTCACTACCGATGACCACTCGCCGACGTGCACGTGAAGTTGTTCTTCAAGTTCTCTACGAAGACGATATGAACCCTACTCGCAATTTGGCGGTAGCGGATCAATTTCTTGTCGATCGTTTGCGCGAGAACAAACCATTGGTGGCCTTTGCGCGTGAGCTTCTTGCTGGGGTTCGCAAAAATCGTCAAGTGCTGGATAAAACGTTGACGCAGCATGCGGCCAATTGGTCGGTGAAACGCATGTCTCCGATCGATCGCAATGTACTTCGGCTTGCGACGTATGAGATGGTTTTGGGTGGCGTTCCCGGTCGTGTGGCGATCAACGAGGCCGTCGACTTGGCCAAACGCTATGGCAGTCGCAACTCCGGACAGTTTGTGAACGGTATACTGGATCGCGTTCTCCGCGAGCAATCAGGAGTGGGTACGGAATCGAGTGAATCCGATAACTCGGTGGCCGTAAGCCCGTAATTCCGAAGCTCGCATTCCAAGCGTTTCTCGCTCAAAGGTAGCGCGAGTGAAGATCTCGATTCTGATTCCAGCGTACAACGAAGAGAAGCTCATCGCCAAAGTCTTCGAGCGACTATTGCGGCTTCCGTTTGAGTCGGTCGAGATCATTGTTGTCGACGATGGTTCGTCCGATGGGACTGCAGCCATCTGCCGGGAATGGGCAGACCGCCACTCGTTCATCAAGTTGTTCCAACAGCCGAACAACATGGGCAAGACCGCAGCGATCGCCCGAGCCATTTCGGAATGTACTGGCGATATCGTCATCATCCAAGACGCCGATCTTGAGTATGATCCTTCCGAGATTCCGGATGTCGTAGCACCGATTCTTCATGGCGTTGCCGACGTCGTTTATGGAAGCCGATTTCTCGTCAAACGGGCTGCCCGCGTTCTGTACTTCTATCACTACTTGGCCAACAAAGGCCTAACGTTTCTATCCAACATACTCACCAATCGGAACATGTCGGATATCGAGACCTGTTACAAGGCCTTCCGCCGCGAGGTCATTCAACCATTGGTTCTGACGAGCCATGGTTTCGGAATGGAAATCGAGATCACAGCGATGATCTGCAAGACGCGTTGCCGAACTTATGAGGTACCAATCTCTTATTACGGTCGAACGTACGAAGAGGGCAAGAAGATTGGGATCAGCGATGGTTTCGAAGCACTGTGGTACATCTTCTACTACAATCTGATCCATCCCTTCACCAAGAAGGGACGCAATTACATTCAACAGGTCAATGCCAACTTAGAAAACAACCCAATTCCAGGCACTCCACCAACGGCATCGCATTGAACATGCCAGCCACCGCTTCGCATCGCGAATTTTGGGCTCAGAAGAAAGTTCTCGTTACCGGTGCATCCAGTGGCATTGGGCATGCCCTTGCGCTAGGCCTGGTGCGTCGAGGTGCCCATGTACTTGCGACAGCGCGTCGAGGCGATCGTTTAGAATCCCTTGCTAATCAAGCCTCCGATCTCTGTTTGGACAAGTCTGTTCCTTGCCTTCGGTGGTATGCGTGTGACCTAACCGTCGCTAGCGATCGAGCCGCTCTCGTGAATTGGGTTCAGACGCAAACGCCGGTGCTCGATGGTCTTATCAATAATGCGGGGGCTGGGGCTATCGGGCCTTTTGAGCAAGCATCCGAAGATCGATTGCGCAAGATCATGGAAATCGACTTCTTTGCACCGGTCGAATTGACTCGGGCGCTTCTTCCTTCCTTGCGAAGTGCCAAGCTGAGCTTTGTCATGAACGTCGGTTCGGTGCTGGGACATGTGGCTGTTCCCAACAAGAGCGAGTATTGTGCCGCGAAGTTTGCCATGCGAGGTTGGCACGAATCATTGCGATGCGAATTGCGAGGCTCTTCGGTTCACATGTTGATGGCTAGCCCAAGCACCACGCGGTCTGAGTTCTTTGAGTCTTTGGTGGATACACCCCAAGGACTTCAAAGTCGATCTTTAGGAAGCATGTCGACCGAAGTGGTCGCCGAGCAGATCCTTCGATCCATCCCTCGGCATCGCCGCGATTCCATTCTAAGCCTCGGTGGCAAGCTCCTGGTCTGGGCTCATCGCTTGGCCCCGAGTTGGCTCGAAAGATTCTTATAATTCGTGACTGCGTTAGGTTAAGAAACGCAATGACGAAATGAGTCCATCGTTTGACGTGCTGCTTCCAACGAATTGGGAAACGGCAAGACTTCGGCCGAAAGATATCCCCGATATTCGATCTCTTTCAAGACGTGCATGATCGGATTCATTTGCGTGTGGCCCATTCCGATTGCACATCGATTGGAATCTGCAAAGTGAATGTGCCCCAAGCGATTGCGGATCTCTCGCAATGATCCGGCAACATCGCTCTCTTCGATATTCATGTGAAACAGGTCGGCCAGCAAGAGAACGTTGTCGACCTTCGCATCATCAAGCCAGTGCATTGCATCGACTTGTCGATTGAAGAAATTGGTCTCATATCGATTCAATGGTTCATAAAAGAGAGGCTGGTTCCAATGCTTGGCCCGTTCCGCGAGAGTTGCCAGTCCTTCTTCAAGCCATCGAAGACATTCGCCGCGATCTTGCCCCGGCAGAACACGTCCCTGCATCGATCCGACGATCGCTGGAGCTCCCAATTCCCCTGCGAAGTCGATGATCGATTCAATGAATTGAAGAGCGTGCGAACGCGTTTCATGATCGGCAGAGGCAAGCGACCACTGATGACAAAGCCATCCTGCCCCTGTCCCCACGGCTGCCAACGACAAGGAATGGGTTTGAAGCAATGACCGTAGGGGCGAAAGAAGGGGCGAGGAGCCACTTGGCGTGAATACTTCAACGGCATCGAAGCCTAGCTCGGCCGCTTTGCGACATCCCTGTTCGAGATCGCCGTGAAACACGAACGGGCCCGACTTAGCCTCCGGTACTAAACAAATCGTAATTGCAGATTTCATCGCGGCCTTTCTCCCCATCCTCACCCGAAACAATAACGAGTGACACACTACATCAGCGTACACCGACAGAATCGCATTGTCGCTCACGCAAAGAACAGAGGCTTCACGTGACGATCCCAAAGGTTTTCGGTCACATTCTTGGAAACGACATCAGCGTGCTGCTCTAACAATTGTGTATACCGAGCCCCGGCTTTTGCGGCCAACTTGAAAGCGACGTGCAACAATTGTCGCATGTTTGCATTGAACTGCGGATGGCTGGGAATATGCCGCAAGGCATTGGCTAGTTGAGTACCACTCCACCCATGGACATCGTTGGCGGAAGGCAATTTGGTTCGATCGATATCAATGACACTTGCATAGGGACCGCAGAGTTCTTCGATATGCTCCAACGCCTGAGCATAGATCTCTTTGGCAAGCACCAATCCATCACCACCTGCTTCCGACAATCCGATTAGCTCTTCCAACCAAGTCGTACCGGCCGTTTTGATATGGATGCCTGCTCCTGTTTCGCTCAAACATCGCCGCACGATGGGATAGAGGGAAAATTTATCACTTCCACTATGGATGCTCAGCTTGAGATTGGATGGTAGACCATAGCGAGTGATGGCATAGCGAATGACTGCCAGATCATCGCGAAACTCGCGTTCGAATTGAGCGAGATCACCAACATAGTCAACACCCTTGTTGAATCGTCCTGTAAACTTTGGGGCAATCGTCTGCAATCGTATCTTCTGATCTGCCAATGCGGCCAGGATCACCAAGAGATCGCGAGGTGTTTGCGGAAGATCGGTCTCATCCATGGAGACCTCGGCGATGAAATTTGCCTCTCCTTTGGCCGCGGCGATGTGTCGATAGATTTGTCCGGCCTCGCACGTTGCTTCGAGATACTTTGCTGCGATTTCGAGGACGTCGGTGGCATTCATCGCAATCGGTGCATCGATACCGGGAATCGCAACCTCGCCCAGCAATTCGGGATGGCGCTGTACAAACGCTTGCAACTCGGCATCCGATGCGCGACGTCCAATACTATCGGCGACATCGATCGTAAAGAAATCCGAGGAACTCATGAATCGATCGACCGTTTCCAGTCGAATATGGTCGGCATCAACGTGCCAACCATCGGTCCAGCCAGCATCGACGATGGCCTTGTTCGCAGCGGCCTTCACCGAAGTAGGCTCCGAGCCGATAAAAGTGTGTTCGCGGTTGGATTTATTCCAGACTGGTACTACGGTGACGCCAAGTTCTTTGGCCTTTTCAAAAGCGGCCAATTGAGCTCGCGCTTGATGCGCAAATCGATCCCCCACTCCAAAACTGTATCGCTCAAGTTCCACGTTTGTACTCCGATCTTTCCTCGGGCTTTCCAGCCCAATCACAGGTGCCAAACCAAGGCATGGAAACATTGTCCCAGTCCACCAAGAATCGAATAGGGGGTTTGCCTCCCTTTTCCCGGATTCCAACTGGTTGCTAAGCGACTAATGGCTGAGTACAACGTGGAATCAGCAAAGTTACTCCACACCCATGTTTAGGAATCCATCATGGCCAAGAAAAAAGCAACCATCAAAAAAGCAACACCGAAGAAGAAAGTAGGGCGTATCGTCCTCAAGACAGGTGAAGCCCTCGTCGAAGAAGCCCCAGCCTGGTCGGCAGCCGAAACCGAGGTGGTCATTGGTGAGTTGGATGGCCCGGTCGGTTATGCCATTGCGGATTTGATTGGAAATCAAGTCAAAGGCCACACCAAGGTTTTCGCGATCCTCAATAGCGATGTACAAGTGAAGCCCGCCACGGTGATGGTCAGCAAAGTTACGGTGAACAAGCGCGAAGTACACCAACATCCTGATGGGAACCGTGCAAGCAGCTATCGCTCACGGAGTTCTTGATGCCGTTCGTGAAGGCCATATCCCCAAGAGCAAAGCCAACGATCTGGGAATCATCGTTTCGGTATGGCTTGACCCTTCCATCGTCGATGAAAAATACGATCCAGAGGTTCTCTTCCGCACCAATCGAGCGGCAACGACCAAGGCGATCGCCAAGGCCCTCAGCGACGAACCAAGCATCGATTGGCTCCTCAAAAACCAGGACAAAGTCCCTCACTTTTTCCATCAGCTAGCAGTGGAAGGAAAGCTCGACTAGTCTTCGATCTTTTTCGCAAATTGAAAAACCGCTTTCTAGATGCAACGTGGCCTAGCCACGAGGCCTCGGGCGACCGACAATAAAGGAGACGGCAGAAGGAGATCCAACTGCCGTCTCCGCTTTTTGATACCGTCGCTCGCGCGACGTCCACCCTAGTTCCCACCTTGCTGATGAGGGGTTATCGATGAAGCTCTGTTCCCTTGGAATCGCATTGTGCCTCGCCCTACTTTCCATGAGCACGGCTTGCAGCCAAGCCCCAGTCTCGAAACCAAGCGAGTCCAAAGAACAAGGAAAGGCTGCGGCTCCTGCACCTCAGGAAACCAAAGTCGATTCCTCGGCTCCGGACAAAAAGGAAAACGGAATGAAGATTGCAACCATTGGTGGCGGATGTTTTTGGTGCGTGGAGGCGGTCTTTCAACGCCTCGATGGAGTTGAGAAAGTCGTATCGGGATACAGCGGCGGCAAGAACCCTAATCCAACGTACAAGCAAGTATGCACCGGCCTGACAGGACATGCTGAAGTTTGTCAGATTCACTACGATCCTGCCAAACTTGAATTCAAGGACATCCTCGAGGTCTTTTGGAAGACCCACGACCCCACCACGCTCAACCGCCAAGGGAACGATGAAGGAACTCAGTATCGATCGGTCATCTTCTATCATGACGACGATCAAAAGCGGGTCGCGGAAGAATACAAAGAGAAGCTCGACAAGTCCGGCATCTTCAAAGATCCCATCGTGACAGAAATCAGTCCTTTGTCGGTATTCTATCCAGCCGAGGACTACCACCAAAACTATTACAACCTCAACCCCAATCAAGGCTACTGCCGGATGGTGGTCAAATCCAAAGTCGACAAGTTCAAGGAAGTCTTTGGCGAAAAGATGAAGAAAGAAACGAAATAGCCCATGTGGGACGTCCCACTGAACCTCGCCCCCTTCTTTGCGTAAGCTCCGTAGGGTGTGGCAAGCGTCGTTCTATCCCTGCGAGCATTACCAACTCTGTGAGCTCGAAGTGATTGCCTTTTGTTGTTGAGTTTCCGGAATGAATCTGTTTCACATCGTTCTTCGCAATCTGCAATTTCGGCGGCTCGCAAGCTTCTTAACGTTGCTCTCGATGGCTCTAGGGGTCACGCTCGTCATCTTGGTGTTGACCGTGGCTGGGATCATCCGCGAATCGTTTCAACGCAACACCAGCGTCGGTTACAACTTGGTAGTCGGCCCCAAAGGTAGCCCGTTGCAGTTGACGATGAGCAGCGTGTTGTTTGTAGGGCAACCCATCAATTCGACGCTTCCCTACAGCTACTTTCTCGAATACCTTCCTGGAAATGGTCGACAGAAAGCTATTGAAGAGATCGGCGGAAAGATCGATGCGCCCGAACGAGCGGGGCGTTATGCAATGTTCATCAACGGCGGCTTTGCCATCCCGATCTGCATGGGAGACTATATCGGTACGTTTCGCGTTGTCGGTACGACGGAAGAGTACCTCACCACGCTCCGATATGGCCCTGCCAACGATCGCGAGTTCCGATTCGCAAAGGGACGAAACTTCGAAAAGAAATCCAAAGAGCATGGATTCTTCGAAGCGGTCATTGGATCTGTTGTCGCAGCCGATCTAAAACTGAAAATCGGCGATGTCATCAAACCAACGCACGGTCCTGAAGGCGAAGCTCATAGCTCCGGATTCACCGTCGTAGGCATCCTCGAACCGACCGGCACTCCCAACGATCGCGTCGCCTTGATCAACATCGAGGGCTTTTATCTTTTGGAAGGTCACGTAGCCCCCGAACGCGATGAGGAAACAGGGCTCGAAAAGAATGCCGAATCCCATCGCACTTCCGATGGAACCTCTACTCCGAAAACCAAAGAGCTTAAGCCACTGCCGATCGAACAACGTGAAGTCACAGCGATTCTCGTGAAGACATCAGGTTTTGGAATCGGCATTCAACAACAGATCAACAAAAGCAAGAGTGCTCAAGCTGTGTCGCCGGTTGGCGAAATCACTGGCTTGCTCGAGAATTTCTTCAAGCCCACGGAGTTCGCACTTTTGGGACTCACCATTTTGGTTTGTATCGTGAGTGCGATCAGTATCTTGGTCGGCATCTACAACTCGATGAATGAGCGGACTCACGATATCGCCGTCATGCGTGCATTAGGAGCCAGTCGAGATCGCGTGTTGGCCATCATCCTCGGCGAAGCACTGCTCATTTCGGTTGGTGGTGGCATCCTGGGATGGGCCTTCGGTCATTTGGTTTCGTACTTGGCCAGTCCGATGGTCGAATACCGAACGGGCATTCGCATTGGGTTCTTTGATCTCAACTCTACCGCCGAACCATACATCATCCCAGGTTTGATTGTGGTGGGAATTCTGGCCGGTCTCCTTCCCGCCATCATGGCATACCGAACCGACGTCTCGAAATCGCTCAGCAGCTAAGTCCTCTTAGCAACGCAACGATCAACGAAGCACTCCAACAATCAGGCCGCCGATCTGCGGCCTGATTCCACGGGAAAATGGTCCCTTGAATCGTCTCGCTACCGAATTGACGTCGATGGAATGTGATCCATTCCCCAGTATCCAACTTCTTTGCCATCCATGGTTCGCAAGATGCCATGCCGATCGACTCGCCAAGGCCCCGATGCATGCACTTCGATTTCAAGCTTGGTGAGCCTCGCTTCAATCGAATCCAATCGTTGTAGTATCTGATCGATTCTGTCTGATATCGTTCGATCTTCTCGCGTTTGAGCCTTCGCAGGAACCCAACCGATCGAAGTTGCCAAGGCACAGGCCAACATCATTGCATGAATTCGCATATCCATTCGTCCTTGTACGAGCGTTTTCTAAATCGTGCCATGTTGTCCCGAAAATACAGACCACAAGCTCCCCCGTAAAGACGGACTACCTTCCATCTGGTTTGCTTGCATTGAGATAAGGGGCTTCCTGAAAGGTGAAAAGGGCTCGGTTCAAACCACGGCTCGCTACCCGATGAGCCAAGAATGCCAATCCAACCATGAACACGAACAAGATGGGAAAGACTGCCAAAAGGATGGGTACCGCTACCAAGAGTTGCGTCAAAACGAGAACGATCAAGTATGTCCAAACACCGCAAACATGACGCACAACGCGTGGAGTGGCTCGAAACCAAATGAGGTAGGTAAGCGCAAACAAATAGAGGGCGACTCCTGAACCAAACAGAACGGCGATGGTTTCGAAAGGACCGTGATCTTGCCTCACCGAGCGCAGAAATTGAATCGCAAAACCTAGGATACAAAGGCCAAGGAACCCGAGCCCTAATCCCAAGCCCATGATCGATCGTTTGGCGTGAACTTGATGCATCGTTGAACTTTGTTCCTGGAATGGAAATGGTTTCTAAACGCTGCGGCGATTGCGCATGAGGTACTCGAGGCTATTCAAGTCTTTGGATGGGTGACAAGCAAGTAGATGAGAATGCACCGTAGATGTAGATCGATGGAAATAAGGGGAAGGATCTTATGAGGTGATGGAAGGAAACGATGGAAATAGATTACAGGAAGGACCTTTTAAGCGATTGGATGTCGATAAGGAAGACCTTCCTGGGGATTGGATGTCGATAAGGAAGACCTTCCTGGGGATTGGATGTCGATAAGGAAGACCTTCCAAGGGACTGGAAGTCAACATTGAAGTCAACATTGAAGTAATCGAAGCAACGATAAAAAAACGGTGCGTAAGCTGTTCGCTCACGCACCGCTGGATCGATTCTTTGGATCCAAGCCACCATCATGGCTTGAACCATCCCTGCAGACTCTAGTCAAACAGCTTTTGCTTCAAGAAGATATACGCCAAGGCTTGCATGTGAGCGGCTTGACTATTGTTGGCCGCTCCACCGTGTCCGCCTTCGATGTTCTCATAGTAAAGCACATTGTGCCCGAATGATTCCATCTTGGCCATCATCTTTCGAGCATGACCAGGGTGTACGCGGTCATCGCGCGTTGATGTTGTAAACAAAACGGCTGGATACTTCTTGTCTGCCTTCACATTGTGGTAGGGCGAGAAGGTCTGAATAAAACTCCACTCGTCAGCGATATCAGGGTTTCCATATTCGGCCATCCATGAAGCACCGGCAAGCAACTTGTTGTAACGCTTCATATCCAAGAGTGGAACTTGGCAAACGGCAGCTTGCATCAAGTCTGGATAGAGCGTCACCATGTTTCCTACCAATAATCCACCGTTGGATCCTCCTTGAATACCCAATCGTCGCGAGCTAGTCACTTTTCGCTCGAAGAGATCTTTGGCCACTGCAGCAAAGTCTTCGTAAGCGCGGAGGCGATTCTTCTTCAGAGCGGCTTGGTGCCATCGCGGACCATACTCGCCACCACCACGGATATTCGCCACCACATAGACACCACCTTGGGTCGTCCATGCCCGACCAACCCCTGCATTGTAGGTTGGCTGCATGGATATCTCGAATCCACCGTATCCATAAAGCAACGTTGGATTGTTGCCATCCAGCTTCAAGTCTTTCTTGGCAATCATGAAATACGGAACCCGTGTTCCATCCGCGCTTTTGGCAAAATGTTGAGTGATTTCCAAGCCTTTGGCATCGAAGAAAGCAGGAAGTGACTTGAGCTTCTTGGGTTCTTTGCCAATCGTTCCCATGGAAAGGGTCGTTGGCGTAAGGTAGTCCGTTGCGGTCAAGAAATAGTCATTGGATTCATCGGAGTCCACCGCACTGATGCTTACCGTTCCAAAATGGGGTGCCCCAACCAATGGGACCTTCTTCCATTCGGCATCGTCGAGCCGCATGACATAGATGCGATTCTTTACATCTTCCAAGACATTGATGTACAGGTAGTCTTTGGTGAATCCAAAGCTTGCCAAAGCGGTCTTTTCCGTGGGCTCAAAGACGGTGGTCAATTCCCGCTTGCCCGCGATGTAGTCATCGAACTTGCCGATGAGCAATGCTCCGGCCGGATACTTCTTGCCTCCCACTTCCCATGGTTCGCGAGTTTGGAAAGCAATGAACTGATGGAAGACACCTTTTTCCGTCGAGTTCGGTGCATCGATCTTGACCAAGGTTCCGTCAGGTTTGCGGAAGTAGAGCTCGTCATTGTAGAACGCCAAATTGCGATTCACGAAGTTTCGTTCGTAGCCTGGCGAATCATCATGCATCGCCGAAACGGACATGTCGGTCGACTTGCCTTCGTAGACCACTTGCGCTTCTTCAAGCTTGGTTCCCCGCTTCCAAATCTTGGCAACGCGTGGGTATCCCGAATCCGTCATCGAACCGGGCCCGAAATCGGTTTGAACGAAGACATTGTTTTCGTCGATCCAACCTGCGCTTCCCTTGGCCTCTTTCAACTTGAATCCGTCTTCGACGAACTTCTTGGTGCTCAGATCAAACTCGCGATACACTCGCGCATCGGCACCACCTCGCGATAAGCTGACCAAGCATTTCTTGTAATCAGGCCGAAGCAATTGAGCGCCACCCCAAACCCAATTCTCTTTCTCTGCAGCACCCAAGGCATCTAAGTCGAGCAGGATCTCCCACTGAGTTTCATTCTTGGAATACTCTTCAAGGCTCGTTCGACGCCAAAGGCCTCTTGGGTTCTTCTTATCGCGCCAAAAGTTGTAATAGTAATCGCCATGCTTGGAGACCATTGGAATCCGTGCATCGGAATCGAGGATTGCGAGTAAGTCGCTTTCCAGTGTCTTGAATTGAGGGTCCGATTCGAGTTTGGCATGTGAAACTTTGTTTCGTTCACGGACCCAATCAAGAGCCTTATCGCCCGTGACATCTTCAAGCCAAACATATGGATCCTCACCACCAACTGGTTCTTGCGCTGGGCAAGGTTGGATCGTGCTCATAACCGAATACAATCCTATCATTGCTAAGAATGTCGGAATCCGAAAACGCATTAGTAGACTCCCCAATAAAACCTTTGGCACTTCCACGATGGGTGCCTGATGAACTGGTTGTATCGCATGGTTTCATCGCTCACTAGTCCTCCCCAGGACCACCCCTTCGATCTTTTCCAGTAGGCTCTTGGTCTGGCCCTGTGAAAACCGAAATCCCAGGAATTCTTGAGGCGAAAAGCCCGCATCGCCCCTCCTTTCGTCGTTGAAAAACCTACCGCCGAACGCACGAATCACCTTCTTGCCTCGAATCCCCCTCCAACTTCTTGACGGGGGGATGAGGTTTCAAATAATGAGCCCAGGAGAAAAAACACATGTCAGATGATTTTCAAACCGAAGTCGAACCGATCGATCCCACTGTTGAAACATTGAACGAGCACTTCCGACTCGCCGAACAGTTCATCAAAGGCTGGTCAGGCGGGTTTCTGGAAGTAGCCCTTCGTCGCGCCGAACTTGCCACCGAAGTTCACCAAGTGATCCTCGCGCAGTGCGTACGCCAACTACGCACACTTCGCTCCGTCACCGAAATCTGCCGACTCGGCGATTCGGTAAGCGGTGGAGTTCTCGTTCGCTCGATGTGGGAAACGGCCGTCTTAACCGGCTTTATCATGAAACCCAATTGGCTTCATGTCGTTCGCGGTAAGAAAGAGAAACTCGAAGCGACGCTGCGAGCTCAGCTTGTATTGCTTCGTGACCAAGTGCAGATTCGCAATCGTATCGATCGAACTCAGGACAAGTCGCTCAAGAAATCACAAGCGCAGTGGATGTTGCTCCAAGAACCTTCGACTCTTGATGCCCTCTCAGCTCAAGTAGGTTCGAAGTGGAGCAAAGTTGTCGATACCGATCCACCCACCGTCACAGGGCAATCCTTAGAGGAAATCGCTCCATCGATTAGTCCCGAACTGGCTGCATGGTATTCCGTAGTGGAAGGTACATCACCACAAGATAACCTCGCCACTCACTCACAAGAGTTTCTCCAAAAGAACATCGATGGTATGTGGGTATCTCGCTGGGAGTCCTCCCCTTCGACCACTTTGGCCGTCCTCCACAATGCTCTCTACCTGACACTGACCACCCTCTCGTTCGTCGATGCGCATGCGGATATCGGCATCGGTGGTCGGTCCATGCTGAGCGGCCTAAGAAGCAAGCTGACTTCGATCAGCTGATGGCGCATCCTTCCCATCGATGAAGGATGCTTGAGCCAGAGGCCTAAACTTCGCGAGTCAGCGAGCCTAGGTAAAAGGGCTGCTGCGCGATGAGTTCCGTGCCGTCATTCAAGAAGGCACGAACGCGAATGGACCAGCGAATCTTGAGCAATCGACCTTCATAGCTAAGCGGAGCGGCCGGCAGTTTGGTCTCGATATGCTGTGCTGCTTGCCAATCGCGCTGAGCCACCGTTTGGCCTGAATTGCGGTCGAAGAAATGAACGCCGAGATCTTCCGTACCCTTCCCTTCGGTGTACCAAACAACCGAAGTCTCGATGGCCGATACCTTATCACAGGCCCAGCGTCCCAATCGGTACTCGAACTCTAACGTTTCATTCGGTTCATAACAGGGCTGCAGCCCTACCAAGCGAATCATGATGGCAGGCTTGTACTGATTTGCCGTTGGAATGCGGCCGGATAGACCACGACGGGGAAACTTCGGCAATACGATGGCCACCGGTTCGCTTCTCCTTCTACCACGATCTTCCAATGAATTGCATTATGATCACTCTGAAAGGAATGCATTGCGTCTGTCGGAACAAAGAACGAACATTCCAGTTCAAGCGGTCGACCATAATCGATCCTCGACCTCCCATGCTCAAGAAGGTCTATGCGTGAGACGATGTGGCGTTCCGTTCTCACATCAGTCCCATGATGATACGTCGCTGACTCCTCGCAGACTAGCGCAATTTTCAGTTTTCTCATTGCTAGCCTGCCATACTGGGCAACGTAAAGTTGATACATCTTACCAGCTACCAACGGGAGGTGGCTGATTTCGACGGTCGTGATCCCAATTCCGGTGGCTCGCCGGAAGTTGATCAAGAACCAACGCGTCGCAAAAACACCCACTGCGATGAAAAAAGGAAGGACCAAGACCAAGGTCCAATCGATTCGCTGTCGCAAACTTCCAACCCCGATGGCAATCAAGATCGCGGTCAGTGCGTTCCACGCTAACGCAAAGAGACTGCTCAACCAAAGGGGTGCAATCTCGGGCCGGCTTCCCGGCAAACGGAAGGCCAGCTTGACCCCAGGACTATCGGTAAAATTCTGAAGACTTGGAATGGCCGACATACTCGGCCCCTTCCCTGGCAACGGCTGCTGAATTTGCTTGGCTTGCCCCGCCAAGAACTGGCGATGCTCGTCGCTCGTTGCCACCCATAAAATGCGAATGACAAACCCAACACCCCCAATCGCAATCAAGGAAGCCGATGCGATGACGATGACCCAAAATCCCAATCCAACGGGAAAGGCATTGGTTTCGGGTGAGAAAACCTGCCAGGCAATGATGGTGGTGAGGGCCAAAATGCCCACCAAACAGAGAATCCCGAAGAAGGCAGCCTCCCCCAGACTTCCCACGAACCACCACCCCGTCATTCGATGGCCGCGTTTCTTGCCCCAGAGTCGGAAGAGCCTCGCAAACTTCACTTGAACCTCAATACTATTTGCCGAGCAATCTGGCTCGAATCCGATTCCCTGCCTCTTGGGAGGAAGGCGATCGCTTATACATTTCAATCGCTTCTTCCGTACGCCCCAGTTGTTCCAAACTCCTAGCAATCTGGTACCAACAACAGGCATGCCACGGCTCAGTACCGCTCACCTTGAGCAACCATCGATCTGCCCAGCTCATCGAGGTCTCGAAGTTTCCGAGATCGAATGAAGCATCGAGAGAAACAGGCTTCCTTCTAGCTTCGATTGCCGATACAGGATTTGGCACTGGCGAATCCGCCCTTGAAAATCCCGCGATTCCTCGTTAGGCCAGCGACGGACCATTAAACTCGCTTGCAACTGCTCGTTGAAGGGGAGCCGCTCCAGACTTTCATCATCAATTCGCAAATTCATGTACAACTCGGGGGCGGCTAACTCATCGATCTTGCTCACATGATTCCCTTCCAGGTGAGCCAAGCGGGCACGGGAAACCGGGGTATCATCGATGTAGAGTCCCATCCGCGAAATCACACGCATGGTGAATGGAGAAGGCTGTTTCAGCTTATCCCGCATCAAAACGCCGTAATCCAATGCAAACCAAGGAAGACTCCAAAGTCGCACTTGGAGTTTGTCGTCCCTCTTTTTGAATTCCGACGCCCAAACGTCTGCGTTGGCGGCCAACTTCATCCGATTCTCGCCAGCAAGAACTTTTTCCAAACCAGCCATTCCACGGTTCATGGCCATGGGATCGATATCCAAAACAATGAAGGCATCCTTCAGGTCGCCTTGGCTCACAGGATAATCAAACAGATCCACCACTTTGGCTCGCCGCAAGACGGCAGGATCTTTTCGAACATCGTTCCATGTTGCAATTCCTTCCTGCCCAGGCCCTGGCAATGGTATCCCCATCTTTGGTTCGAACAAATAAATCTGATCACCGATGGGAACAGCTATCGCCCAAAGCTGATATTGGTCGTTGGTCACGCCGGGCAACACCAACCAACCTACAGGAATCCCTTGCTGAAAGGCCAACTGGGAAAAGACTCGAGCGCGATGCAGAAAGTCGCCGCGACCTCGCAATAGCGTATGCCAGGGTAGTTGGGTGTATCCAATTCCATCATCACTCAGCGGCAACAAGGGATTGAGCGTCAGTTTTTCAATATCCTTGGCATTCCCATCCGCCCAAACATTGCGGATGGTCCAGTCAAAAAGCTTGAGTGTTTGCTCGAGCTTCAGCCCATCGTCTTCGGATAGCTCGCCTCGCTTTTTCTCGAGCCAACCCGCCCAAATGCCATCGCGATAGGGCTGAGCCAACGCCCATTGATTGACATCCCGCATCAATTTGCACTGGAAGAGATAATCGCATTGAGGCTCATCAAATTCGACCTTATCCAAGCCTTCCACCCAACTCGATCGGGCGATCAATTCGGGCAAGGTAGCGACGAGCGAAGAAGGAACCCAATCAGCATTCTTGGTTTGCCGAACGGCCCAACTGTTGAGTTGCCGAGCAATTTCCGCCGTAGCGACCCGTCGCTCGAAGAGGATCATGCGAGGGACATCGCGGAAAGCCTCTTGAATGGAATCGCTGGCAACCGTCTTCGATTCAATGTTCGTCGATATGGCCACCAAATCGTCTTTGGGCTTTTGCTTACACCCTTGCGCGACAACGATTGCAACCAAGAATACGCCGAGGACGATCCATCGATCAAAGACCAAAGACAAGGGCCGATTCATGTCGGAACATCAATCCTAATGGAGATGAGAAATGCAGAATTTCCTATTCTACGCTGAAAAATTGTTCACGGTTTCCCAGATTTGAACAATCCGCTCGACTACCCCTGAAAACTCGTTCAAAGGGACCATGTTGGGACCATCGCTCGGCGATTGATCCGGTCTCGGATGCGTTTCGAAAAAGAATCCGTTGGCCCCGATGGCGGCCGCCGCCCGCGCCAATGGCTCCACCATCTCTCGATTCCCTCCAGTGGCCCCCCCGAGTCCTCCTGGTCGCTGTACCGAGTGCGTCGCATCGAAAATGACCGGAACCCCATATTGCTTCATGATGGGAATCGATTGCATGTCATTGACCAATCGCCCATACCCAAAAAATGTTCCACGCTCGCACAACAGGATGTTCTCAGCCCCCGCGGATCGAAGCTTACCAACGACGTACTCCATATCCGTCGGTGCCATGAACTGCCCCTTTTTGACGTTCACCGCCTTCCCCGTAGCAGCGGCTGCGACCAACAGTTCGTTTGCCGCGCCAAGAATGCGGGGATCTGCAACAGGTCACATACCCGGCGGCTGGACTGGCTTGGTACCAGGCAAGTGGATATCCGCCGTGACCGGAACTTGCCAGCGATCACGAATTTCTTTCAAAAGCTCGAGTCCCGCTTCAATCCCGATACCACGATAGGCCGATCCACTGGTGCGATTGGCTTTGTCAAAGGAAGCTTTGAAGACGACGGGAATCCCAAACAAGGTTCCTATGCGGCAAACTTCTTCGGCGATCGTATGGGCCAAGTCGAGATTCTCGAGCACGCAAGGCCCTGCAATTAAAAGGGGCTTTATAGGCTCCCATACCAATCTTCCAATCTTCACGGGCTCCATCAATAGCCTCAGCTTCCTAACAAACGATTCTTCGATTGACTCGGCGCTACCTTGGGAATCGACATGGTCGTCGACATTTGCACCCCATGGTAAGTCCTACCACATCGCATGATTGCCTTGCAAGACAACATCCTGCGCGCGATGCCATGATCAGGGCAATTCATCATACAGTATCGATTGCGAATGAGGCGGATGGTCAAAGGAAGAGTCCCTCCTAAATCACCATCGATTTGATATGCAATCGAAGCCGGCGACTCAATATGCAGCGATGTCGCCACGGAGGCATCAAATTCTCGCAGTCGCGTATGCCGCTGCCACTGCAACATAGTCAAGTACAGAAGCCCCCGCCAAAATCCACCATAGCGAAAGGTACAGACATCCAAGAGCCCATCCTGAGGATTCGCCCAAGGAGCAATCCTCAGGCCCCCTCCATAACACGGCTGGTTGGCTACGAATAACCAACAGGCACGATGACCTTCCCGCTTTCGACATATTCAGACCCGTCATCGGTTTCGCCGACCGCCGCCGCCCCGCCCCAGAGCAACGATAACAACGACCTTTGCGATGGCCTCTTCAATACATTGAGACCGGGATGGATACGGTCCCGCCGATTTTCGCGTGACCGACACCGAACCACTTCCGCATCAAACCCTACACCCACCATCAACAAGAAAAGTTGATCGTTGGCCATTCCCGCATCCAAGGTGACGCACTTCCGTTGCTTGATCAACGCCGATGCTTGGTCGATATCGGGCGCGAATCTGATACTGCTCGGGCCAACAGATTCTCAGTCCCTAAAGGAAAAGGGAGAAACGGAGTCTTCGGTCCCATCCGCGAAACCACCACTCCGGCCGTGCCATCCCCTCCCGCTCCAATGACGACCTCGACTCCATCGACCTCTTCCAATGTTTCGATGCGTTCTCTTAATTGCGACAAATCGGTAATAACCTCGACGGGATAACCATCCTGCCGCAAGCGTTCAGCCAATGCTTCAACCAATCGACTCCGATCCGTTGCACCCGACTTGGGATTCGCCGCAATAAGAATGGCCCGCTTGGATTCGCTTTCCAAAGATACTTCTTTCATTTCACGATGAAGATGACTCATCAAGAGTTTCCATGAGGTCGCCAGAATTCCCCGAAATCTGCATTTTTCAAGAGCGAATTGCTAGCTCTTGAAAACGCTCTTGGCTCGATCGGTTTCTCATTCTATCCTCCCGAGGCCGCCGGCGCCGCCTCGTTGAATGGAATCGTCGCAACCATCGACCTGCCCACCTTCGCCTTCCAGCCCATGGAAGCTGCAACCCACATTGCGTTCAAACGTCCTATGAAACCATCAAGCTCTTTCCCTATTCAATCCTTCCGATCTTCCGATCGATCTTTCGATCGGGATGGATCCTTATGGATTCGGATTCGCCTTGGGATGTGGCACACTAAATCCTATACGGCAACCGATCAACTTTTGATTTCAGACGCCGTCGATGCCACCATCGCCAAGATCGACTTTCGCCCTCTCCAAGGCAAAAAGATCTTTTTGGACACAACCTATCTTACAGGCGCCAAAACCGTTCCGGGGATTCCCAACCCCATCCTTGGTTCCAACAACTTGATCAACGCCGACTATGTCATCAGTTCGGTTCGCCAACAAATGATTGCTGACGGCTGTTTGATCGAAGAAAAGAAGGAAGATGCAGATCTCATCGCCGAAGTTCGCATTGGGGCTCTTGGTACCGATGGTCACTCAGTCACCTATGGAATTCCAGCCAGCAACATGCTAAGTACGGCTTCAACCGTGATCAGTGGAACTCCGTCCATTCCTAGCTTTCCTGAATTGTCGGTAGCCAAGCGAGAACTAAAGTCAGGCGCGGCCAAGGTTGCTGTCTTCGCTTATGATCGCGCTTCCCATGAAGCAATTTGGCAATCGGGAATTGAACAAGCCAATAGCAGCGCTCGCGACACTTGGGTCTTGGGAGTTGGTCCACTCCAGCAAGGTACGATCTACAAGTCGGCACGATTTGCTGGCAAGTCCTACGACAAACAATCAGCGGATGGACTTAGCGAGCATGAAGAGCGAGGTGTCTCCTTACGCGATCGCTATCTATTCGCTCGCCAAAAAGCGCAAAACAAGGAACCGTTCCAACCACTTCCGAAAGTGGCAGATGCATCACCTCCCAATCCATCGGTCGTTACGGCATCGGCTACCGATCAAAAGAAGTAGCATCGCATCGATCGCTGGCTTTGATAAGACTAGAATGTTCTGCCGAGAATTATTCAAGTTGCTCTTCCGATGACCGTCGGAACTTACTATCGTTCGCAAGAGCAGGGGGGAGCTCGAAGTGAATTGCCATCATGCCATACGGTATGTATTTATCGGCCGCTGGGGCTCAAGCGCAAAACCATCGGCTTGAAGTCATCAGTCATAACTTGGCCAACATCAACACCCCCGGTTTCAAACCACTCATGTCGGTACTTCAAGCCCGCAACGCTGAAGCGATCGATCAAGGTGAAACACTAGCAGGGAGTGGCGGAATCGATGATTTGGGTGGCGGTGTGAAAGCTGTTCCTACCCGAACACAGTTTCAACAAGGACCGATCGAGCAGACCAAACGCCCAACCGATTTTGCGATCAACAATTCCAAAGGTTTCTTCGTGGTCCAGCGTGGCGAAGAACAGTTGCTCACCCGCGCCGGCGATTTTGTTTTCAACTCCAATGGCACCCTCACCACGACCAATGGCGATCCGGTGATGAGCGTTGCTGGGGCCCCCATCCAAGTCGATCCGACCAAACCGTATCAGGTTCGCGATGATGGCGAGATTCAACAAGCAGGTCAGATTCATAGGCTTCAAGTGGTCACTCCAAACTCGATGGGTGATCTTTCCAGAATCGGTGACAATCTGTACCGTCCCCTGGCCGCGACAACTCCCGTACCTGCTACGCAACGAGAAGTCGTAAGTGGTCACCTGGAACGATCTGCAGTCCAACCGACGACGGCCATGATGGAACTGATCGAAGCCTCGCGGGTTTACGAAGCCAATTTGCGATTGATCCAACACCAAGATCAATCCATTGGAAGCTTGGTGGGCCGATTACTCAAAGATTCGTAGCCATCATACAGCAGCATATTTCCTTAATGCACGCTTGATAGGAATGACACGATGAGCGTTCAAACACTCTATACCGCAGCGACTGGCATGGATGCCATGCAGACCAAGTTGGATGTAATCGCCAACAACTTGGCGAACATCAACACCACGTCGTTCAAACGCGATCGCGCGAATTTCGAAGATCTGCTGTACCGAAACGAAGTCTACCCAGGTGTTCTCGATGCACAGCAAAACCCAACACCAACGGGTGTTCAAATCGGTTTAGGTGCTCGCGTTCAAAGCGTTCAAACCGACTATCGTCAAGGCACATTGGAACAAACGGGCCGCGAACTCGATATCGCCATTGAAGGACGAGGCTTCTTTCAAGTTCTCGATCCTGTTTCACAAACCACGTTGTACACGCGAGCTGGTGATCTCGACATCAACGCCAACGGTGCCCTGGTGATTGGCTCAGCTCAGACAGGTCGATTGCTGGAACCGAATATCCAAATTCCGAACGACGCAACCGCTGTCGTGATCAATGCCAATGGGGAAGTCATGGTTCGACAAGCCGGCCAGGTGAACCTATCCCAGGTTGGTACCATTCAGATGTCTCAATTCATCAATCCGGATGGACTGCTCAAGCTAGGTGAAAACCTCTATCAACAAACCGATGCATCGGGCGCCGCTTTGCAAAGTACACCGGGCCAAGATGGTCTCGGGATTATCCGACAAGGCCAACTCGAATCATCCAACGTCGAACCGGTCAAAGAACTGATCGATCTGATCACGACTCAACGTGGTTTCGAACTCAACTCACAAGCCATCCAAGCAGGTGATCAAGTCCTTCAGCAAATCGCCAACTTGCGACGCTTCTAATAGCGTCTTTTAGGCCGGTTATGAAGTTTGTTGTTTACGATGCCTCGCCCTTGTTCTCTATCGCTTCCTTCACTTGTTCGGTCGTCCTTCAAGGAGCATCCATCGATGATCGCGCTGCGTATGCCTAAGAGGATCCATGTAAGACAGCGCATGGGAATGTTCATTGTGGCGTGGATCACCTTAGCGGCATCGTCACTTGCCAACGACCTGAGCACAGATGTGCGGATCCACCTGCGTCCGGAAGCCAACTGCGCATCCAATACGATCAAACTCGCCGACATCGCCGACATCCAAGGTTCGGGGACGTGGAAAGATACTTTGACCAAACAGGTTTTAACCGCCGCCCCTTTGGCTGGAAAGACGACTCGCTTATCCCGATCCGATGTGGAAAGCTTCCTCCGCGATCGCGGCATTGAATCGTCTCAGTTTCGCTGGGTTGGATCCGACCATTGCGTCGTGAAGCGAACTACCCAAGCCGTGCGGACCCGAGATGATTTTGTTTCCTTGTCTCCTGCCCCACAGGAACTTGTGCAGGCTCAACGAAATGTGGAACGAGCTCTGTTCAATTACCTCCAAGCGCAATCACACAGCCTGACGCAATGGAAGATCAAAGCCACCTTCGATGGTTCGCACAACAAACTGCTCAATCAAGTCCGTTTGATCAAAGGTGTTGCAGGCGGTACTTCGCCATGGACCGGCAATCAATCGTTTGTGATTCTGGTGCGTACTCCAACGGGAGACGAAATCGAAGTTCCCGTTCAAGCCACTGTCGAAGCACCACCTCTTGTGGTCGCCGTCAAAAAGACGATGCGATCGGGCCAACCGATTACGGACCTCGACCTACAATTGATTCCGCTTACCTCCAGCGCTCGTTTGGATGAAAAGGACTGCTTCACCGAATTCCATGACTTGATCGGCAAAGAATTCAAACGCTCCATGTCGGTAGGACAAGTCGTGGCTCGCTCCGACATCGGACAGCCACGTGTCATCAACGCGGGCGATGCTATCGAACTGGAGATATTAGCCGGATCGGTTTCCATCCAAACTCCGGCTCAAAGCTTGGAAGCAGGAGGAGTAGGCGACGCGATTGCCATTCTCGTGCTCCCACAAAAGAAACGCATCATGGCAACCGTCGTCGGTGAACGTAAAGTTCGCCATATGGCAACGACCAATCCGTAATCCATTCTCGAATTCATCAACGGAACCTCGAACATGCGAAGAAAATCACAGCTCCTTCGATCGGGATTGACCTCGATGGGATTGCTAGTCCTCGGTTCGACCGCATGGGGACAAAACTCAAGTCTCTACCAGCGCCCGTTTGTCATGCAAGAAAACGCAGCGTTTTCGGCCCAACCAACAGCGCGGCCCTCTCAAGATCCTGCTAGCAGCGCCCCGGCGAGTAACACCGCCGTAGCAAATCCGGCGGTCACAGGCGTCATGGTGGGACAACCAAGTCCCTTCTCACAAGCCAGTTGGACCTATGTACCAGCCCAATCGGCTCGCAAACTCAAGATCCACGATATCGTTTCCATTCGCGTCGACGAAATGGCTCAAACCACCGCGCAAGGGAACGCATCTTCGCGAAAAGAACACCATTTACGATGCTAAGCTAGCCGACTGGGTCTGCTTGGACGGACTATCGCTGAAACCAGCTCCTCAGTCGTCGGAGTGATCCGCGAGTCGGCGGTCAAGAAAACGAAGTTTATCGTGCGCCGACTCCACGATGTGAACCAAAGAGTCGATGACCTTCAACATCGCCGCCGAAATCGCGGACATCCTAACGGCGTAGTGGTCTTAGCCGCCCACAAAACGATTCGCAACAACGACAATGCTTTCGAGGTTGGGCTCACTGGACTTTGCCGCGCGGACGACATTGGTCCCGACAACACGGTCCTCAGCAAACACATTTTCGATCTCGATATCTCCAAAGATGATCGAGGCCACGTTCGCGATGGCTACAGTCGCGGTTGGTTCACGCGCCTTCTAGCGCGTGTCAAACCCTTCTAATTACTCGCCCTCAAGGGATGGCCATGAAGTCGAATACCCATTTCCGATGGAACCTTTGCGCTGGGCTCCTTTCGATTGTATTGACATCGATCGTTGCCAGTATGGGGTTCGCGCAAGAGCCTCAAGTCCGCGAGGAAAGCTATCCCTTCATCGGTGACATTTGTCGATTAAAAGGCCAGGAAGTCAATGAGCTTACAGCCTACGGCCTCGTCGTTGGTTTGAAAGGGAGTGGGGATGGAGATGGTCCCACCACGCGCTCGCTCGCTGCGGCCATGCAGAAGATGGGGGCACAGCTTGGAGTCGATCTCAAAGGACAACTCCAAACCAAAGAACTCAAAGATGCCAAGAATGTGGCCAGCGTGTTTGTAACCGTTCGCATTCCCGAACGAGGAGCCCAACAAGGGGATCGATTGGACTGCACCGTCAGCGCGATCTCCGCCAAGAGCCTCGAAGGGGGCACCCTTTTGCTGGCACCTCTTGTCGGTCCTCGCGTCGACCAACCTGTGGTATACGGCCTAGCTTCAGGACAACTAATGATTCCCGATCCCAAAGTCCCGACCTCTGCCAAGATCTCAGGTGGCTGCAAAATGGAAATGACGGTTCGCAACGAGTTCGTTTACAAAGACACGCTCACGCTCGTCCTCCATCCTGGCCATAGCAGTTTTGAAACGGCCGAAACCATCGCCGACGTTATCAATAGTTTTCACTCTAAACCAAGCGCCGGAAATAACTCGTTGCGTCCTCAAAACATCGGCGAACATATCGCTGTTCCGATCGATCAAGCGCATGTGGAAGTCAAAATACCTGCTAACTATCGGGACAACCCAGTACCCTTTGTGGCTCAAATCCTACGCCTTCAACTGGCCAACCTCAAGAATCGAAAACGAGTCGTCATCCAAGAACGAAGTGGAGTCATCCTCGTAGGCGAAGAAGTGACGATCGACCCCGTCGCCATCAACCACAAGAACCTTACGATCTCCACCAAAGCAAGTGAAAGCTTCATTGGGGTGGACTCGCTGAGCGGTTCTGGCGTATCCTTGGCCCGTCCCAAGTTGAAACACCTTGTCGATGCTCTCAAATCGATCAGTGTTCCCACCGAAGATATGATCTCGATAATCAAAGCCCTCAAACAACAGGGCAATCTCTATGGCGAACTGGTCATCGACTAAAGATTGAGAAACACTATGAACATCTCGCCCCTATCTTCGAACAATGGTTTCTCCAACGCACAACGTTCGCTCGACGGTTCAGAAAAGACGTTGCGTCAAGGTCAGTCGTTGGAAGCGAACGGCAGCGAAGATCCGTTACGAGATGCCTTTCGAGACTTTGTAGGCCAGACGTTCTTTGGGCAGATGATCGCATCCCTGCGAAGCACGCAACAAGAACCGGCATACTTTCATGGTGGTCAGGCAGAAAAGATCTTCCAATCGCAATACGATCAGCAGCTTGCCGAAACCATCGCTGACAAATCGGCCTCGAAAGTAGCCGATCCGATGTATGACCTCTTTCAGCTCAAACGCCGCTAATCCAACTTCGAGCCCACCCGCATTCAACTTAGATTGAATGCTCTGCTTTTCTATCCTTGTCGCTGAAGCGTCGCTTCAACGGCCCGCAACATAGCCCGTGCTTTGTTCTGTGTTTCTTGGAATTCGCTCGTGGGATCGCTATCGGCTACCAGGCCCGCACCCGCTTGGATGTAGACTTTGCCTTCCGAAACAACCATGGTTCGCAAAGCAATGCACGTGTCCATGTTGCCTCGATAATCGATATACCCGACCGCTCCAGCGTAAGGACCTCGGCGAGTCGGTTCGACTTCATCGATGATTTCCATCGCGCGAACCTTTGGGGCTCCCGAAACCGTTCCGGCTGGCAGGCAAGCCTTGAGCGCATCCATGGCATCCATTCCATCGCGCAAGGTTCCATCGACATTGGAGGATATGTGCATGACGTGTGAATATCGTTCGATACACATCACATCGCTCAAGACCACCGATCCAAACTTGGCGACCCTGCCGACATCATTGCGTCCTAAATCGACGAGCATCACATGCTCTGCTCGCTCTTTCGGATCGGCCAACAATTCATCGGCCAGACGTCGATCTTCTTCTTCCGTTCGCCCGCGAGGACGAGTTCCTGCCAATGGACGTACCGTCACGATACCATCGACTACACGGCACATTACCTCGGGCGATGCGCCTACCAAGGTTGCTTCTGGAGTGCGAACGAAGAACATAAACGGCGACGGATTGATGACTCGCAAGGATCGATAGAGTTCAAATGGATCACCTTCGAAAGGGACTTCCCAACGCTGACTGATGACGACTTGAAAGATATCGCCCGCCAAAATGTACTCGTTGCAATTGCGAACGGCTTGCTCGAACCCTTCTTGCGTGAAATTCGACTTCGCTTGTAGCTTCGGTGTGCCTCCAAGTTGAATTTCTGCAATGCTCGCGCCAGGCAGCGGCTGCGAAAGCTTGCGCACCGTTGCATCGATCTTCTGCATAGCCGCGTCGTAGGCTGCATCCGCACTCGGATAGGCCTTGGGCTCAATCAATGTCACGACCAACATCGTCTTCGTAACATTGTCGAAGACGACGAGACCGTCGTAAAATCCAAAATCGAGATCGGGCAATTGCCGATCATCGTGCGGTGGATTGGGAAGACTCTCCACATAGCGAACGACGTCATATCCGGCATAGCCGATGGCACCACCGATGAACGGCGGAAGATCGGGCGTCGGTGCAACGCTCCGTTGGCTTACTTCGCGTTCCAAAGTTTCAAGAGGATCCTGTGTCTCAAACGTCTCTGCACGATTGACCGCGATAGATGGCCACGCTGACCGTGAGCCGTCATACGCATCCGCGGATGCACCGCGATCATGCTATAACGTCCAACCTTTTCGCCCCCTATGACGCTTTCGAACAAACAACTGCAAGCCAAAGGTTCATCGAGCAACCGAAAGGCGGTTACGGGAGTCAGGGCATCACTCAATAACCTTCGATAGACTGGAACGTAATCGTAGGTTTCGGCGAAGGTACGGAATGTGTCGCGATCAGGCAGTGTCGTCATAGATCAATTCAATAACCGTTCAGAACCCAGAACCAACGCGATAGGTGGAATCGATTCCCCGCGAGCCGCATGGGGCTAGCCGCGGGTGAATTCCGCTTTCAAACGCTTCGGGAAACAACATTAGACTAGGAAACCCTATTTTTCAGAAGCCCTCGATGCGCCATGATTTGCGGAAAGATGGTCTCGTCTAATATTTCCATGGACGTTCTGGGCTGGCCTATCGTTGTGATCATAGAGCTCTGCGACGGGCGTCGGGTTCGCTGGGATTCACTTGATTTCCAGGAGACTCGTCTGGTTAGGTCCTCCCCTCAGCCCTAGAATGCAGGAAAGGGTTTTAGTCACGCCTTGGGAAGAAGCCGAGCCTGTCATGAAGTGCCAACACTGCGAAAAGCCAGCCACGTTTCATATCACGGAATTGACTGAGGCCAACGGCCCAAGCGTACTGCATCTTTGCGAAGACCATGCTCGCGAATATCTGTCGGGTGGTGAGGCACCGAACGAGGCCCCTTCATCGCTCACCGGGATGTTGGCCAAACAACTCAAGCTCGACCAAACCGCCGAACAATTGGCGGAATTGGATCAAAAAGCTTGTCCCATGTGTGGCATTCAGTTTTCGGACTTCCGTCAGACCGGACGACTTGGCTGTCCTTATGACTATGTGTTCTTCGAAAGCGATCTCGAACCTCTCTTAGTGAGTATCCATGGTTCGAAGGTTCATAAAGGCAAGCATCCATCCCGCGCCGTGGTTCCACCAGACCAGCAACACAAGTTGATTCAGTTGCGTAAAGAAATGAAAGCCGCCATCGATAAAGAAGATTATGAGAACGCAGGCCGCCTTCGGGACGAGATCAAGAAGATCGAGAAAGAGATTTCGTAGCCCCGCATCGCACCGACAAACCCTCCTTAATAGCGTCTCTGTAGTTGTTGAAAATGGAATCACATTTTAAACACAAGAGATTTCATTTAGCTTTGCAATTTTCAGAACTTGCAGCCAACACCGGTGTTTGCGACAATAAATACTATCTAGCGGGACTTTAACTCCCATTCCTACCTCCCGCTAATCCCTCCCGTCTACGCGAACACGATCTCTGTTCTTTTCCTCTCATGGAGTGTTTTGTTATGAAAGCCCGAATTGATAGGGCTAAAGTGAAGGGCTTCACTTTGGTCGAGTTGTTGGTGGTTATCGCCATCATTGGTATTCTCGTCGGATTGTTATTGCCAGCCGTTCAGCAAGCTCGCGAAGCAGCTCGTCGCATGCAGTGCTCGAACAATCTCAAACAAATTGGTTTGGCTCTGCACAATTATGAAAGTGCATTTAAGGCCATTCCTCCCCGTCGTGGTGGCAGCAACTACGACATCAATTTGGATCCACCACGCATTCGAGCGAACTATTATCGCAAGAGTGCTTTCATTCCGTTGTTGGCGTTCATCGAACAAACGGCATTGGCCAATATCGTCGATAGCGGTTACACAAGCGGATCCAATGTTTTCCCTCCTGCCGGACCTGCTGGTTGGTATGGCGGTGGATACACGCCATGGGGGACACAGGTCAGCACCTATCTCTGCCCATCCGATCTAACCCCACGTATTCAAGCCGGACAGAATGGACGGAACAGCTATGCGTTCAGTTTGGGTGATACGATGATGAGCCACAACTCGAACACGGTGGATATGCGAGGAGCGTTTTCAGCGACCTTCTTCCGCCGCGGGTTCCGCGATTTCACTGACGGCTTGAGCAACACCATCGGCGTCAGCGAACGCGTTTGGTCGACCAACTTTGGTCTTCGCCAAACGGGTACCGACGAAATCCGCATGGGTACGGCCGTCGTTCCAACGGTCAGCACCAACCCAGGCTCTTGCTTGGCTGCCGCCGTAGGTCGCTACTATTCGGCCTCGGTCCAAGTCAAGGGCCGATTCGGTGCGTTGTATTCAGATGGTCAAGCCGAACGCGTTGGTTTCAACACCATCCTCGGACCTAACAAGCCATCTTGCGTCAACGATAACAATGGAAATGCAGACTCGAACGGTGGTGTGCTCAACGCGTCCAGCTACCATACTGGTGGTGTGAACGCAGTCCTGATGGATGGTTCTGTCCGATTCATTTCGGATTCGATCGATACGGGCAATACCTCAGCTGCTCCAGTTACCTCGGGTCCTAGCCCTTATGGCGTTTGGGGTGCGATGGGATCGATCTCCGGTGGTGAAACCGTTTCCGTCAACGACTAGTATCGTTTAAAATTTCAATGACAAAAACCGCGCGTCGTTCCCACGAATGACGTGCGGTTTTTCATTCTCATTGCATCAAGGAAGCAACTATGAATCGTTTCATTCCCATTGTACTTACTCTTTGCCGTTGGCTGCACAGGTTCTTCTGGAGATACAAAGCCAACCGCTCCCGTCAAAGTCACCGTGACGCAGAAAGGCAAAGCAGTGGAAGGTGCCAAGCCGTAACCTTTACCGATCGCCAACAATCCACCACCAGCCTTTGGTATTACCGATGCTCAGGGTGTCGCGTCATGCTGAAGACGTACAAAGACGGAGACGGTGCATTGATTGGCAATCATGCCGTGGTACCATTGTAAAGGTTGAACTTGGAAAATCCAAAGGAAAGGACGAAGGAAATAGCCAAGACGGCGGCGATTACAAACCTTCGCCAGGTGAAACTCCAATTCCTACCTTGAAGGACTTGCTTCCTGCGAAGTACAAACTTCCTGGAACATCAGGACTCACGGCCGATGTGAAGAGCGGCAAGAACGAATTCACGTTTGACCTCTCCGAAAAGTAGGCAAGCAATTTCTTTGGACCCGTCATTTCATCGCATCTAAATTGGGCTGAAGTGATTCCCCAAGTCGCGACTTGACTCTCATCGAAACTTAGAACACACGAAGCACCCAATCTCGGATTCGGTGCTTCGTGGCATTTCTACTCTCTACTCTCTACTCTCTACTCTCTACTCTCTACTCTCTACTCTCTACTCGCTTCTCGCTTCGCTTCTCGCTTCTCGCTTCTAGCTTCTAGCTTCTAGCTTCTAGCTTCTTAAAATACGTCTATAATCTTGAGTTCCTCTCGCGATGGCGAAGCAAGTCTTTCGTTGGATTGGGGCCTTGGGATGAAAGTGGTTTATTTGACCGCAGGTGCAGCAGGCATGTACTGCGGTAGTTGCATGCACGACAATTCGGTCGCGAAAGAAGCTATTCGGCAGGGCATCGAGTGTCTGTTGACTCCCGTTTATACGCCGATCACTACCGATGAAGCGGATCAAAGTATCGATCGAGTCTTCTTTGGTGGCATCAATGTATTTCTTCAGCAGAAGATGCCATGGCTTACCTATCTACCGCGATGGCTGGACTCGGCCCTCAATCGCCCTTCGTTGATTCGTTGGCTCACGCGGGGCTATGAAAACCGACGCCCGTTTCTTAGGTGCGTTGACGGTTTCGATGCTCCGCGGAATGGAAGGCAATCAGCGGAAAGAGGTGCTGCGGTTATGCGATTGGTTGACGCGAGATATCCAACCGACTCATCTCTTGTTAACCAATATGCTCATTGCGGGGTGTCTCCCCGAGTTCAAGCAGCGAACACAGGCTCGCACTTTTGTGACGATCCAAGGGGATGATATCTTTTTGGAATCGTTACCAGAGCCTTATCAGCAACAATCCCTTACAGCCATTCGATCTTTGATCCCATGGGTCGATGGTTTTCTCTTTCATAGTCGCGACTATGCCGATCGGATGTCGCGTTGGATGGCGATACCGCAGGAGAAGATCACTATCATTCCCTTGGGAATCGAATTGCAAGACTTTCAGCAACGCCCATCGAGCCGCATCGAAGGTCCCTATCGCATTGGCTATTTGGCTCGCATGGCCCCAGAAAAAGGGCTCGATCTTGTGGTCGATGCCTTTATTGGTCTTCGAAAACGCAATCCGGAATGCACTGCCACACTGGAAATGGCTGGATGGATGGGACCCCAGCACCAAGACTTTTGGAATCAACAGCAACGGAAACTCGATGAAGCAGGTTTGGCGGGACAATGGACCTACCATGGCAGCGTCGATCGGCGGGAGAAGATCTCCTTTTTAGATCGGATCGATTTGTTGTGCGTTCCCACGCGCTATCAAGAGCCTAAGGGACTATTCGTCCTCGAAGCAGCGGCCGCGGGCGTTCCCTATTTGTTGCCCGCTCACGGAGCATTTCCTGAAACCCACCAGCGGCTGCAGCATGGACAACTCGTTCCGCCGCTAGACGCAAACGCTCTTATTCACGGTTTGGAACAAGCCATGCAAAGCGGACCAATCTCGATCCAAGAACGCAATGCTCAACGCGACCGCCTTCAGAGGATCATCTCCATCGAAGCTCACACTGCGAAGGTGATCGAGAAGCTAGAAGCTAGAAGCTAGAAGCTAGAAACTAGAAGCTAGAGTAGAGAGTAGAGAGTAGAGAGTAGAGAGTAGAGAGTAGAGAGTAGAGAGTAGAGAGTAGAGAGTAGAGAGTAGAGAGTAGAGGGTAGAGGGTAGAGGGTAGAGGGTAGAGAGTACCTCATAGTTTGAGGCATCCTCTCAGCTCTCAGCTCTCAGCTCTCAGCTCTCAGCTCTCAGCTCTCAGCTCTCAGCTCTCAGCTCTCAGCTCTCAGCTCTCAGCTCTCAGCTCTCAGCTCTCAGCTCTCAGCTCTCAACTCTTAAGCCCAACCGGCGACGATGGCTTCGCAGTAATCGATTAAATCATCGATCGACTTTTCAAGCGCTGGCGGATCCATCTGCGCTTTGATGCGAGCTTCGAGATGCGATGCTACCTTGGTAAGACCTGGATAGCCGTGCCCTGCCCCAGCTCCTTTAAGCTGATGAGCCAATACTTGGATCGAGTCATAATTGCCGCTAGCGTGATCGGCTCGCAATCGTGGAACGGTCTGCGCAATCGATTCCACAAATCGTCCAATCAAGTCGCGAAAGGCATCGTCGAGCTCCGTCAACTCGCACTGGACAGCCAGTTCTTTGGGTGAAATGGTTTGTTCGTTCGAGGGCACCGTGGAAACAGCCTGAGTTCGACCATCCTGATCCGCTGTCTGAATCGGCTTCTCGTCAATCAATTGAGCACATGCCTTGACCAATCGATCGGCGTCGATCGGTTTGGTTTGGTAAGCATCGCACCCTGCTTGGAGACATTTCTGCGCATCGGATTTCATGGCATGTGCCGTCAGAGCCAGAATCGGTAGCGACGTTCCTCGCCGGCGCAGTTCCGTGGCTGCGCTGTATCCATCCATCACTGGCATTTGCATATCGAGAATGAGCAAGTCGAAAGGCGCTGGACTTTGCAAGGGCGATGCATATCCACCATCGGATGTGAGTCGTTCAATGGCGGTCCGACCATTGTCCACCACGACCACTTCGGCACCCGCTCTTTGAAGATGAAACTGAATCAAACGCTGGTTGTCGATTCCATCTTCCGCCAAGAGAATTCTCATCCCTTCTAGAGATTTGAGACTCGCCACTTCGGGCGCAGGCTTTTTAAGTCCCGGTCGCATATCGTAAAGCTGATAATCTTCAAACCACTCCACGGGCTCTTCCAATGCGATCGGTAGGTCCACGCTAAATTGACTTCCCTTTCCGACTTCACTTTCCGCGCGAACTTCACCTCCCATAAGCCTCGCCAAACTACGGCAGATATAAAGCCCCAGTCCCGTTCCACCAAACTGTCGGGTAATTCCTGAGTCGGCCTGTGCAAAGGGATTGAACAAAGTCGTTAGGCAATTTTTCTCGATCCCAATCCCTGTATCTTCGACGTCGAACACTAATCGATCGCGACCTTGTAGCGAGACTCGCAACGTCACCTTACCTTGTTTGGTGAACTTGATCGCGTTGCCTATGAGGTTCACTAAGATCTGTCGAAGGCGAAGTTCATCCGTATCGATCCACCTCGGGAGTCGTCCTGTACATGCGATGGAATAATTGAGATCCTTTTCATTGGCCCTCGGCTGTGTAAGATCGCGAACACATTGAAGCAGTTGCAGCAAATCAGCTCGCTCGTTGGTAATATCGAACTTGCCCGCTTCAATCTTGGAAATGTCCAAGATATCGTTGATCACTTGCAATAGATGATTTCCACTCGACTTGATCGTCTGCAGGTAGCTCGACTGCTGTTCCGATAGAGGAGTCGACTCGTCCATGGTCATTAGATCGGCATAGCCAAGAATGGCGGTCATCGGTGTTCGTACTTCGTGGCTCATGTTGGCCAAGAACTGCGACTTCGCTCGATTGGCCGTTTCCGCTTGAAGTTGAGCTTCCCGCAGTTGCTCTGCCTGAGCCTCAAGGTCCTGTTTCGCGTCTTGAATGTGCTGGAATGATGCCTGCAATGGATCGAGCACACGCTTTTGCGTGAACCAAACGATCGTGCCAAATACAACCAGCGATACCAGCACTGCCACCGAAGCGATCCAGACCGAAGACTGTGACTCGCGGTATGCTATCGCAAATTGTTGTTCGAGTGCAGAACGGGTATGCCCGACCGACGCATTGACATTCGCCAAACTCAGCGACTGTTCTTCACACGCATCGGTAATTTGCTTGCGAGAGTCATCGAGCGCAGCCACTTTCGTCAAGGCCGATTCCAATTCTCCTAACACGGCAATGCGGTTCTGATACTCGCTTTCCATATCACGTCCCACTAGGAGAAATCCAAATACGTCTCCCAGATTCGACACCAGTGGCAGGCCGGAGGTTTGGTAGTGTACATCGTCCGCCAAGGCAATCAAAAATCGAATACCATTCTCGTTTTCGCGGATTCGGCTAGGGTTCGAAATCGATTCTTGTTGAAACAATGTCTCAAGAGATGTTTTGCCATCTTCTTGTTCCACGGCCAAATGATGCGTGGTCTTTCCAACGTGATTTTTGAACGTTGAGTAAACAACATGAAGAGGATCGTTCTCAGGAACGTACAAGGCGAGTTCCGCTTGGAGGTCTCGCGACAAGAATCGCATGTTCGAGAGATCCAGGCTTACACCGCACAGAACTACAGCAGCGGGCTTGCCATGAATATCTCGCAGCAGGTTAGCGGCACCGATCAGAATCGTATCGCCGATGCGATCAAATCCTTTGGTGATGCGATTCTCCAGGAGCACTTCGCGATACAGCGAACTATTGGAAACATCTTTGCCAAACAAGTTTTCTTGATTGGAATACAGAACCTTCGATCGATCGCTTCCTTCAATGCCCACGATGACGTAGAGGTCCGCATTGGCGGAAGACAATAAGGTTTCGATTTCATCGGCCGCAACGAGTTCTTTCTCAACAATGGCATCGCTGCTATCGCCATTGCCATTCCGTTCCAAGGTGTTACCGCCTGCAAAAACGGTACATGCTGCTTCAAGCCGTTCGGACTTACACAGCGCATCCACCAGAAGTTGCATCCGTTCTTGTGCTCGACTCAGCAATTGGTTGGCCGTTCCAGCTAATGCTCGCAGAGACCTTTCACTTGCTTGTTGACTACGTTGGTCGCTCGACCGAATAAGATCGACCACTTGGTGAAAACGACTATCGAATTGCTGCGCGATGACGTTGTTCTCGCCGACGTTGACCGCAATCGCCTGAGAAGACTCATTGAGCGCTCTCGTTTGTATTTCGAGCGAGCTTGTTTGGCTTTGGATCTGCGCAAGAATCCGCGATTGCTCGCGAGACCGCATGATCCCGATCACGCCAAGGGCCAGCGACGAGAGAAGCAATACCGACATCAGGCCAAGCAGCTTGGCGCGAAGATGCAAAATCATTTCTGAAATCCAACCTTCGCTTGGTTATCGAGACCGCAAGAAATCATCAGCACTCAGTCCCCAATGAAAAACCTTAGGACCGTGCCACTTCTTGAGAATTTGTGCATACTCTTCCGAGTGAATGGCGGTCTGCACCGCGTTCTCGATGGCCTTGCCGAGTTTTTCATCTTCTTGGCGAGTGACGGCACAGTAGATGTAGGGTGCGATTGGTTCGGAGAACGCGTAGATTTTCTTGGCCCAACGCTTGGAGTTTTCGCTCACGCTCCAGATAATCCCCAGATCGATCACCCCAGCATCGACTTCTCCGGATCCAATCAGTTCATAGATTTTGGGCATATCGTCGAGTTGGATAATGCTCGACACAGGGACGAGTTCTTTTGAATCCGAGTCGCCCATGATGCGCAAGGTTTCCGATTTGGGAAAGCAACGTTCCAAATCGGTTGCATTCTCATCCCCTTCGACATAGATGCCTCGGCTACGCAATGCGCTGCGCACTGCCGGATCGTTGATCACGACGATACTCTTGCCTCGGAGTGATGCAATGCTTTCGGTGAGCCCTTCGCGCGGCTTGCCATCGACTTCCTGGCAACAGATCGTCGGTCCCGAATCGAGGTAAGAAGAAGAATAGCGGATGCCATAGGATTCGTAGAGCGGACTGGGAATGACGGCCGAAATAACCACATCGTACTTCTTATCGCGAAGCACCTTGATGATCTGGCTCCACTCTTGATTGACGATTTGGGGTTCCACCGGAACCGCTAGTTCCTTGGCAATCACGTGCGTTATGAGTTCGGCCACTTCGACTTCTAAGCCGACCAACTTCCCGCGGTCACGATAGCTGAGCCCCTCGAAGCCGAGATACATTCCGATACGGAGATTTCCATCGTTGGCAATGCGTTTGAGAAGTTCGCGATCACCTGAATCAGGATCGCGAGCAGCCAATGGAAGAACCGCTATGAAGATAAAGGCCCAACTGCCCAGGACGATTCCCAGACGACGTGCGCATTGACAATACTGCAATCGCGTTGAGGTAAAACGACCCATACGCGTCATGATGGAGCCCCCGCCTAAGAGCTTTGGAAATGGTGATTCGAAAAGGTGGGGGCATCCTTTATCGCAACCTTCAACCATCGCATACGCCATCGAAATTGGTCGGAGGGACATCCCTATTCTTCGCATGGAATTTGTTCACCAACGAACCTATTCGCTACAAACGTTACAGATGGTTCGAATCCCGTATTCCCTACGGACTGGTATCAACTCCCGCGTGCCCCATCGTTGGCTTGGGTTATGATTAGGAGTTCATTCCGCGCGGCACCATTCCATTTACGTGGGGCAATTCCCTTGTTTCGTGAACTCCTCAGCTGGATCCTGCACCTCGATCAACATCTTGGGGATGCTATCAGCTGGCTTGGTCCTTGGTTCTATGGACTCGTCTTTGGAGTGGTCTTTTGCGAAACAGGTTTGGTGATCACACCTTTTCTTCCCGGTGACTCCTTCCTCTTTGCACTTGGGGCTCTGGCGGGTTCGCAGCCCGAAGATCTGAATATTCTGATCCTCTTTCCTTTGCTCATCGTCGCAGCGATTGCCGGAGACGCCGTCAACTATGGTGTGGGGCGATATATTGGTCCCAAGATCTTTTCGCGCGACACAGGTTGGTTGATGAACAAGGCTCACCTGATTCGCGCACAGAAGTTTTATGAAAAGCATGGTGGCAAGGCCATTATTTTGGCGAGGTTCTTGCCGATCGTACGAACGTTTGCCCCCTTTGTTGCTGGCATTGGTGAAATGAATTATGGCAAGTTTTGGATCTACAACACCATCGGCGGCATTGCGTGGGTAACGTTGTTTCTGTTGGGTGGCTATCTTTTCAGCAATGTCGAGATCGTTCGCAAGAACTTTTCCTTGGTGATACTCGCCATCGTTCTGCTGTCGTTCCTTCCCGTTGCTTATGAATGGTGGAAAGAACGCAAGTTGCGACAAACAGCCAGCGAATAGCTTTCACACGTCGATCGATGCATCGACGGACGCATAAGCCAATCGATCGCTACATTCGTTAGAGGCGATACGTCTTGTCGCCAAATCTAACCTACTCGAGCTCACCCTGAAATTTCGACCTTCTGCGGGGAGTGCTACATTCTGCATGGATGGCTCAATTCAAACCATCACTGCGGGAAATTGCCCAATCGCCAGAGTCTAGTTACGCGTTAAAGTTCCCTTTGCCCGAAAACACGACTGGGAAAGTCTCGCTTGGTGGCGTCCATTGAGGCCGAGCGATTCGTTACATTCCCTGTCCTCTTTCGGAACTGGCATGGCACCCGACCCCACCAAACCTTCCTTCCAGCGGATCTTGCAATCCGTTCGCACGCGGTTAGCGAACTGGTGGAATGGACTCGCGCAAGAATCGGAAGTCGAACTCGATGCCATCGCCCTCGAGGAAAGGATTCTCTACAGCGCTACACCTCTGTTGGTCGCAGGCGATCCTACCTCGGAAGTGCCCGATCAACTTGCCTCGATCGACGACGCTCTCCTGCAAGCCTTGGATGCGGACCTCGACCAGGTCATGCTCGATGCCCAAGCGCTGACAAGTAGCCCTGATTCGACTCCCGAGCTTCGGCATGAAGTAGCCTTCGTCGATGCAAGTCTCGACGATCTTGATCAGCTGTTGAACGAAATTCGCGAGGATGTCGCGCCCGATACGGAACTCGAAATCGTCTTGGTGGATCGCCAAGAAAATGGTGTCGAAGCCATTTCCAATTTCTTGCGGCAAGAAGAGCAACTTTTCGATGCCATCCATATTTACTCGCACGCCAATGGAAGCGGCCTGCAGTTAGGTTCCGAATGGATCGATTTTTCGGAAGGTGCTAGCTCGATCGAGGCCATGCTCGATTGGAAAATAGAGCTATCCGAGAATGCCGACCTAGTGCTTTATGGTTGCTCGATTGCTTCCACCGATGAGGGTCAAGCGTGGCTTGGCGAAGTTTCAGAATTGCTTTCGGTCGACGTGGCGGCCAGCAACGACCTCACCGGTAGCCAAGCGCATCAAGGGGACTGGACCTTAGAGTTTCAAACGGGAACCATCGAGACATCGATCGACCGCGGCGAAACTTTTGCCGCGGATTGGGACTATGTTCTCGCGACCTATACGGTCACGAACACTAGCGACAGTGGTGCCGGGTCTCTACGACAGGCGATCTTGGATGCAAACGCCAACAGCGGCGCCGACACCATCCAATTCAACATTGGAACCGGGTCGCAGACCATCTCGCTGTCATCGGCACTGCCAACGATTACTGGCCAAATCACGCTCGATGGTTGGACTCAGGGAGGTATTCCAGCACACCTCTCATCATCATCGATGCCAATGGAGTAACCGGCGACGGTTGTTCTCACCGCCACTGCGGACAATAGCATTATCCGAGGATTCGTGCTCCGAATTTCGTGGAGATGGTATTCAGATCAATTCGAGTTTCTTCAGGCAATACCATCGTCGGCAACTATATCGGTTCCTTCGGTACGGCCGGAACCAACCGGGTGCCGGTGAACAGAATACGGGTGTGGGTATTCGCGTGCTTGGTGATAATAACATCATCGGTGGAACGACGGCAGCGACGCGGAATGTGATCGGTGGAAATCAATCGCGGGATCTTCATTACCGGGGCCGGTGCTACCTACAACACAGTCCAAGGAAACTATATCGGAACCGACGCAACCGGCGGCACGGCAACCCGCAAACCTTGAAGCGGGCATCGAGATAGCATCGTCTAATAACACGATCGGCGGAACAACCTCAGCCCATCGCAACATCATCAGTGGTAATTCGTGGGAGGGAATCGATCTCTATGGTACTTCAGCCAATTACAACACGATCACCAATAACTATATCGGATTGAATGCAGCGGGAACGGCGGCCTTAGCCAATAGTGAAATCGGCATCGACGTCGAGGCGGGAGCCTCACATAACACCATTGGCGGCGGCGCATCGTCACTCGGAAACGTCATTTCGGGGAATACGCAGTTCGGCGTCCGCATCACCGATAGCACCACCTCGAATAACACCATTCAATACAACTATATCGGCACCAATGCCGCAGGAACGTCCGCCGCATCCAATGGCTCCTTTGGCGTTGTTGTCGACTATGCTGCTGTCAGCACCACGATTTCAACCTGATTTCGGGGAATACCAATACTGGATGGAGCTCTGCCCGAGGTGGAATCTATTTGTACGGCAATGGAGTTACGATTCAAGGAAATACGATTGGCCTTTCCTCCACCGGTGCTGCACTTGGCAATGGTGGAGCCGTATCCAACTCCGGAGGCATTATTGAGGCCGGCGGATCCAGCAATGTGTTGATCGGGGGCACTGGGGCTGGCCAAGGCAATACCATCGCCTCCAACATCGGTGATGGGATAATCGTGTTGAGCCAGACCAACACTACCATCCTGGAAATTCGATCTATAGCAATACAGGGCAGGGGATCGACCTTGATAACAATGGAATTACTTACAACGATATCAATGACGCTGATTCTGGGCGACTAAACTTCCCAGTGCTCAAAACAGCAACTACAACCAACGGCAACACGCAAATCACTGGGAAAGTAACAGGACTGGCTAACACTACCTTTCGTGTTGAATTCTTCAAATCGAGCTATGGTCAAGCCGATGCGTCAGGTTATGGTGAAGCTCGAACCTACCTCGGATTTGCAACGGTCACTACCAACGCTTCAGGCTACGCCGCATTCGACCAACAGTTGAGCAATGTGATACTCTCGACAGGCGATCTTGTTACCGCAACTGCCACCATCGATCTCGGGGAGAGTAGCTATGGAATCACATCGGAGTTTGCAGGGAAATATCCCTGGCGAACAAGTCGAATCTGATGATTACCGGCACTTACACCGGAACAGGAGTCGATGATCGCACCTTCGTTGGACTCGGATTTCGACCAGAAGCTGTCATCGTGATGCGAAGCAGGAGGATCGACGGCCACACCCTCGTTCCTCAAGACTTCATCCATGGCTGGCGATACATCGAAAGACATGTATGGAGCAACGGCACTTCAAGCGGATCGCATTCAGTCACTGGATGAAGGCTTTACGATTGGAACGAGCCTCAATACCAATGGGGCAGTCTACCATTGGATCGCCTTTGGTGCTGGCGACGCACTCGATGTAGGTGCTTACCAAGGTAACGGAACATCGCAAACGATCTCTACGGTTGGATTTTCCACAGACATGTTATGGCTAGCCAATGCTTCAACGTCGTCGATGAGATGGGAGTCGTCTCTTTCATCGAACACCTACGACTTCTACACAGGCAACTACAGCACGTCGGGGATCACATCCCTAACATCGTCGGGGTTTAGCGTCGACAGTAATTCATCTGTCAATCAAAATGGTCAGACCCTTCATTATCTCGCCTTCAATCAAGCATCGAACTACTTTTCGCTGGGATCTTACTCCGGAAATGGAGCCTCGAATCGCAATATCACGGGAGTTGGATTTGAACCTGAGTTTGTGATGGTTCGCGAGCTGAACAACAGCAATTGGGCTAATATAAAGACAGAATCCTCGGATTTACAATGTCGATGGCTAGGTAATTTTGTTGGATGGGACCAAACCTATGCAGGCTATCCAGGCGCGCACAAACCGATGGATTTCAAGTTAGCTCCAATTCCGAATTGAATGGTAGTGGCCTCACCTATGGTTACTTCGCTTTTAAGCAAAACGACGCCATTTTGTTGACACCACTAGTGACACTATGCGACGGAACCGTAACGTCGATCAATGGGCTGCGAGCCAATCGGGGCGCAGACGGAAGATTTCCCTTCGCGAAGCGATTCAAGCTGATCAATGCAACTCGAAACGTCAACAATACGGCCGATCAAATCTATTTCCAAATCAGTGGCTCCGGAAACCAGACCATTACGATCACGGGAAGTGACTTGGCTGCATTGACAGGTGCGGTGATCATTGATGGAACAACGCAGAGTGGCTATGCAAGCAGCCCATTGATTTCCATCGTTGACGGTGATACGCGATCGATCGGACTTAGTCTCTCGACTGGCAGCGATGGAAGTACCATTCGCGGTCTAAACATACAAGGATTCGGCACGGCCGGCATTGCGATTACGAGTTCTAGCAATACCATCGCAGGAAATTGGATTGGTACCAGTAGCCGGGAACAGGCTCAGCTGGTAATTACGATGGGATCACGATCTGGCGGCGACAACAACATTATCGGCGGAACATCAACGCTCGATCGCAATGTACTTTCGGGACAGACCAACAATGCGATCTCGATTTCGGGAAACGGCGACAATACTCAGATCCTTGGGAATTACATCGGAACCAATAAAGATGGAACCGCACTCGTCGCCAATAGCGTCAGCGGAGTCTGGATCGGCGATTCCACCGGTACCATCATCGGTGGCAACACATCCAGTCGACGGAACGTCATCGTTGGCGATGGCTACGGCATCGGGGGATCAACGCTGACAATCTGACGGTTCCGGGAAACTACATCGGTGTAGCCGCCGATGGTTCGACCATTCTTGGCAACGACTGGGCCGGCATCTACTTAGGCAATGGTAGTTCGGGTGCATTGATCGGTACCAATGCGGACGGATCCAACGATTCGGCTGAAGGAAATGTCCTATCTGGCGGTGGAAATGGGATCGTTCTGAATGGAACGGGTACTTCAGGTGCACGATCTGGGAATCTCATCGGTACCGATGCAACAGGACTCTTGGCTCGCGGCAATACCTACGACGGTATTCGGATCGAGAACGGAGCCACTGGCAACTATGTCGGTGGATCAGGCTCGGCCCGCCGCAACATCATCGCCGGCAATGGTCAAGATGGAGTCCAGGTCGATGGCGAAGCATCCGATGGCAACTTCATTCAAAACAATTACATCGGCCTGGCAAGCGATGGCGTGACGGTCATTGGAAACGGGGGAGATGGTATCTTTATCAGCGGAGGTGCTGACAATACAACGATCGGTGGCGTCGGGCTTGGCAATGTCATCATGGGATCGAGAGTGGTGGGTATTGAAATCGATGGAGCATCCTCAGGCACCACCATCTATGGAAACTATATTGGCATCAATGTCGCAGGGACCGTCATCCAAGGTTCTGGCGAGAATGGCATTCTTCTTGAAAACAGCGCTTCCAGCACCACCATCGGTGGCACCACGGCTGGACAGGGCAACACCGTTGTTGATAGTGGACGACTCAGTGCCGACTATCAAGCGGGAGTCTCGATCTCCGCTACCGCCGGAACGGGTAACTCGGTCATCGGCAACTCGATCTACGACAATCGTGGCCACGGAATCGATCTTGGTTATGAAGGTGCCGATAGCAACGATTCGTTGGATCCCGACACAGGAGCCAACAACCTTCAGAATTATCCAAGCCTCAGTAGTGTGACGACGAATGGGTCGACCGTCACCATCAGCGGCTCGCTGAACTCGTTGGCAAGCACTGCTGGTATCCTCATTCACTTTTATGCAACACCATCCGGCGGATCGACGACGACGCGACAAGCGAAACGCTATCTCGGATCCACCACCGTGAACACCGACGCCAGCGGCAATGCAACCTTTACCAACGTTGCTCTCTCTTCCGCCGTGTCCGCTGGGGAACTCGTCACCGCAACAGCGACCGTCGGAACCAATACCTCGGAATTGTCGCAGTCCTTTGTTGCCACTTCCTCTAGCGGAAACAGCACCCCCACATCTCTTGCCGTTACCTCGACCATCGATGGAGGTTTGAACTTCAATAGCGGTTCCGGCAACAACGTCTATTTAGAAGCCGAGGATGGAGGAACCCTTTTAGGAGGCCGCACACAACTGTCGATGGAGTTCGACTTTCAGGCCGAAGCAATCGGTAATCAACGCTATACCCTAGCATCCTACACTACGACCACCGATGGCGATGCTCTCTTCATCGGAGGATATAAGAATGGCGGTACTGAGATTCTCGAATTCCAGATCGGTGGGTCCGTCGTTTCAATCAATTACGATCTCGATACGATCTTTGATGGCAACCGACACGCGCTGGCCTTCACTTGGAATCAGTCCGGTGGAACCTATGTCGTGTATCTCGATGGTGTTCAGATAGGGTCCGGGACAGGGCTTGCCACCGGCCTAACGATTGCAACCAACGGAACACTTGCGTTTGGACAAGACATGGACAATGGAACCGATACATGGCAAGCGGTTTCGACGAGTGCCTTCAAAGGAACTCTTTACGATGTCCGCATTTTTAGCGACGTTCGGACCGCGACGGAAATTGCGTCTAGCTATCGATCGACTCTTTCCTATACCGAAAGCGGGATGATCGCCAACTGGAAGATGAATGATCTTTCTACGGAAGGCACCATCACGGAAACGGTCAGTGGCAATGACCTGACCGTTCGTCAGATCACTGGAAGTTCCTTTACCAGTTCCACTCCGTCGTTGACACTTTCCGTCACCGAAAATGCTTTCAACGGCACGGTTGTGGGAAATATCTACGGAACCGATCTCGACCGCGAATCCAAGATTACCGCACTCCTCTCTTCCGACCTCAACCTTCGATACAACGCTGAGACAGGAAAATTTTACAAGCTGGTATCTTCGGCTCAAACATGGTCGACCGCTCAGTCCAATGCCATCGCCACATCTCTCGGTGGTGTTGCCGGACAACTCCTAACCATCAGCAATGCAAGTGAAAACGCTTTTGCAACGGAACTCGCCAACAACATCGGAGCTTCCGTCTGGTTAGGGCTCTCCGATCAAACAACCGAAGGAGCTTGGTACAATTACAGCGGATCTTCTGCTTCCAATCAGGTTTGGCAGGGTACCTCCTCTGGATATCGAGTCAATGGTGCTTACTCGAACTGGAGCTCAGGAGAACCGAATGATTCGGGTGGCGAAGACCATGCAGAACTTCTTACCACCGGCAAATGGAATGATGCGCAAGGAACATTGACTCGCGGTTATGTCATCGAATGGAATGCCGATGATGTTCTCGATGCCACCAACGCACTGACCTACTCGATCGTTTCGCAATCCGCATCGGGTGCGTTTACGATCAACAGTGACTCGGGTGTCATCACCGTTGCCGACAGCAGCAAACTCAATTACGAGTCCGCCACAAGCCAAACGGTAACGGTGCGCGTCGCTGATGGAAGCGGAGCCTTTTACGACAAAACATTCACGATAACTTTGTCGGATGTTTCCGTCGAACCCACGAACAGTGTTCCATCGACACAAACCGTCAACGAAGATACTTCGCTGGTATTCTCTTCGGCCAATGGGAATGCCATCACCATCACCGATCAGAATGCAGGAACGAATTCGACCATCCAAGTGACCCTCTCCGTGGCAAGTGGGACCTTGACCCTTTCACAAACGACAGGATTGACGATCGTCAGTGGTTCCAATGGATCGAGTAGCATGGTGCTCAATGGAACGGAAAGCAACATCAATGCCGCTCTCAATGGACTAACCTTCGCACCAACGTCCAATTACAACGGCTCGCTCAACCTTCAAATCTCGACCGCTTACCACGCCGACATGAACGGATGGTACACCTTCAACGACGGCACGGCCAACGATCAAAGCGCTGGAACCACACAAAACGGTTCCTTTGTGGGAAATGCGACCACCATCAGCGATCCAACGCGTGGTACCGTTCTGGCTTTAGACGGAACCGGCGATTCGGTGGCGATCAGTAGCACGTTCGGGAATCCCACCAACGTCACCATTGGTGGTTGGGTCAACCTGAATACGAGTTCGGGACGTTCCGAGTTCATATCATTAGATAATCGCGTCCATATTGCCTTGGACGAGTCAGGCACTGGAATCAAAGGTTCGATTCAAACAGGCGCTTCGTCCTGGACAGACTTGACCTCGGGACGCTTCATCGCCGGAACTGGTTGGCACCATGTCATGTATGTGTATGACGACACCAATAACGTCAGCACCTTATACATCGATGGGCAAGTCGCAGCTACCGCCACCATTACTTCGTCTATCTATTGGACGGGTGCCACGACGACTTACATTGGACAGCATCCGACGAATACAGCATGGAACTTGAATGGCAAAGCCGATGATGTTCGTATCTACACCCGTGCACTGACTTCTGCTGAAGTCTCCAACCTTGCTGCAGGAATGAGCGTCGATACCGACACGGTATCGATCAATGTAACCTCCATCAACGATGCCCCGGTGCTCGACAACAGCGGCACCATGATCTTCACCTCGATTACGGAAGATCAGACCAACAATAGCGGGCAAACCGTCGCCTCGATCATCAGTTCAGCGGGCGGAGATCGCATTACCGATGTCGATTCGGGCGCTGTGGAAGGAATCGCCCTCACGAGTTGGTCTGGTAGTGGAGGGACTTGGCAATATTCGACCGATAATGGTTCCAACTGGAATAATGTTGGCCCCGTTTCGAGTACATCCGCACTCCTTCTACGCAGCACCGATCTGATTCGGTTCGTTCCTGATGGCTTGGCAGGAACGTCAGGTAGCCTTTCGTTCTCGGCTTGGGATCAGTCGAGCGGAACGGCAGGAACGTATGCCGACGCTTCCACCACGGGTGGCAGCACCGCTTACAGCTCCGCCACAGAAACCGCGTCGATCACGGTTACGAGCGTCGACGATGCACCTACCTTCGCATCAGGCAGCGGACGCAACTACACCAGCATCGCAGGGATGCAATTCGGGAATGCAATTGCCCAACAAAATGATGGCAAGTATGTGATCGCAGGCTGGACCGATGGAGGTGGTACTCGAGACTTCATCGT
>JAXMBN010000018.1:0-124904 GCA_046349875.1 Pirellulales bacterium | reverse complement strand
TCTCTACTCTAGCCTCTAGCCTCTAGCCTCTAGCCTCTAGCCTCTAGCGCCTTTGCTCGGCAGCAAAATAGCCACGCCAGTTTCGGCATGACGGCGAGCCTCCGTGGCAGTGAGAGCCTTGCGCAAACCGAGTTGCTGCTCCAAGTGCCAAACGCCAACCCAAAGCCCGATTAACGATCGAGCCGCAGTACGACCATCGTCCAGAGGAAGCCAACCGCGATCGATTCCCACTTGCAGGTATTGGGCCAACTTTTTCTGAGTCTGCTTGGGGCCCCAGTGGTAAAAATCCTTGGCCAAGTCGGGATGACGTCCACTCTCGCTAATCACCAACTTGACCAACCCGATAATAGAGGGTGTGGATAGAAGTCGGATAAATGCTTCGCCAAATGCGATCAATTGCTGACGAAAACCACAGGCATCGCAAGGAGGCATGGCGGCAAACTGAGGGCGAAGGGCTTCGGCTTCATGAGAAATCACGGCGCGGAGCAGGGCTTCCTTGCTCGAAAAATGACTATAGACCGTTCGATTGGAAACATCAGCGACCGCAGCGATCGTATCCATGGCCACCGCTTGCATCCCATGTTCAAGGAAAAGATCCCGCGCCGCCTCGAGAATGCGACGTCGGCGATGCTCATCTTTGGGACGACCACGTGCTCGCGTTGCATACGACTTTGTCTCTGTCTTCACGCCCCATCCTCCATCGGTAACTCCAACCACTATCGCAACCGCCTTACCTGGCTCGAGCCCTTCTCTTGAATACTACACCGCATTATGCAATAATTCCATGACCCTCTATTGAGAAAGTCAGGTGGGCCTTGTTTCGCATTGCTCTCAAGATGTTGTTTTATGATCGAGCCAAGTACTTTGGGCTCGTGTTGGGCGTTGCGTTCTCCATATTGCTCATCAATCAACAAGTTGGCATCTTCATTGGATTGCTCTCGCGAGCGGGAGCCATTATCGACGATGTGCCCGAAGCCAATATCTGGGTCATGGACCCGGGTGTGAAGAATCTCGACACGATCTTTCCTATGCGGGACACCGAATTGGGTCGCGTCCGAGGAGTGCCGGGCGTCAAATGGGCCGTACCCTATTTCAAATCGATGGCCACGATTCGAACCGCGACGGGCGAATTGGAATCAGCCATTCTTCTTGGAGCCGATGACAACTCACTCATCGGTATTCCACCCGAGTTTGTTTTGGGGCAGCCCGAAGACCTGCGTCGTCCCGATGCAGTGGCTGTCGGCAAAGATGGGTTTGGAAAGGTATGGCGCGGTGAACCGATTTCGCTAGGTAAGACGGTGGAACTCAATGATCGACGCTTGTCGTGGTGGCGGTCGTAAAGGATTCCCCCAAGTTCACGGCCGGAATCACTTTTTTTACTCGCTATTCGCAAGCCATGGTCTACACCAACAACGGACGCAATCAACTTTCGTTCTTATTGGTTCGAGCCATCGACGGTGAAGATCCTGCCACAGTGGCCAAGCGGATCGAAGATCAAACAGGACTGCAGGCTCTTACGTCGACTGCCTTTCGCGAAAAAGCAGTCAATTATGTGATCAAGAATACCGGGATACCCGTCAGTTTTGGGACGGTGATTGCGCTGGGTGTTTTGGTGGGTGTGTGCGTTGTGGGCTTGATGTTCAATCTGTTTGTGCTTGAAAACCTTCGCCACTTTGCGGTTCTCAAAGCCATCGGCACCAAGAATTCGCGATTGCTTTGGATGGTCCTTCTGCAAGCATTGGTGGTGGGATTGGTGGGATATAGCATTGGCCTAGGTGCTGCAGCGATGTTCTTCGAGTTTGCTGGCCGCAATCCTAACTTTTCTGGGTTCTTCTTGCCCTGGCAAGTGGGATTGGGATCGGGCTTGATCGCGGGACTCATCATCATGATCGCAGCCGTCTTTGCATTGCGTCGTGTCCTGGTTGTCGAACCAGCGATTGTTTTCCGAGGTTGATTCGAGGTTGCGATATGCGGATTGAAACATCCACTCCATCATCGGATCCGAAATCCTCCTTCGCGGTTCGTTGCCAAAGCATCGTTAAAGAGTTTGGATCAGGACAAACCAAGATTCGGGTTCGACATCAAATCGACTTGGACATACGATATGGCGAGCAAACCTTTATCGTCGGCCCCAGTGGTTGCGGGAAGACGACGTTGGTTTCGGTCATCGCGGGACTTCTCCGCGCCACGTCTGGTAATGTAGAAGTGCTCGGTTATGATCTCGCCAAACTACGCGGCGGAAGGTTGGTCGACTTTCGAGCCAAGAATCTTGGCTTTATCTTCCAACAGTTCAATTTGCTTCCCTCTTTGAATGCCGTGGAGAATGCTGCCGTTCCCTTGATCGTGCAAGGTCATTCTCATAGCCATGCTAAACGCATGGCTGGTCGGCTTTTAGATAAACTGGATATGGGAAAACACCTTCACAAGTTTCCCAATCAACTTTCTGGCGGACAACAGCAGCGGGTAGCCATTGCGCGATCGATGGTCCATGATCCTAAGCTTGTCATCTGCGATGAACCCACAGCTTCGCTCGATGCGCAATCGGGTCAAGCTGTGATGGAAATGCTTCGTGACTTGGCATCCGCTTCCCATCAAGCCGTCATCGTCGTCACGCACGACAATCGTATTTACTCCTTTGCGGATCGAATCGTTCACATCCAAGACGGACGCATCAGCCCGCAAGAGTCCCACGCTCAAACTATTTCTTCGCAACATCCATAGGCATGATCATGAATCGATTATTTCGACTTCTCTCGTCGGTTGGAAGCATCGCTGTGGCGTGTGGGATGCTGGCCTATGGAACCTATCTCATTCAGAAGAATACGCCCAAGAAGCAAGAGATTCCGGTGCGGTTTCAACCGCCGATGAATCCAGATGTTGCTTCATCACAAGAAGGAGCCACCCGGTCATCACACACCTTTGGTGGCAAACGGTATGTCGGTGGAGTCGGCATCATCGAACCTGCGGGAGAAGCTATCACCATAGGCTCCCAACTACCAGGGATTGTTTCGCATGTGCTGGTAGTTCCGGGCGACACCATCCAAGAGGGCGCACCCATATTGCAGCTGGATGACCGCACGGCCAAAGCCAATCTGGATGTGGCTCAAGCCAACCTTCGTGCTCAGGAAGCCAAGCTACAAGAATTGCTGGGGCAGATCGCACCGCAAAAGGCACGCGTGGATGCATCGCTGGCGATTCGGCAACAAATGGAAGCGGCATTGAAGAACATGAACCAGGAACTCAAGCGAGCTGAACTGTTAGCTTCCAAGAATGCCATCTCGGAAGAAGAGCTCGGACAGCGACGGCTCAACGTTGAGACAGCTTTGGCTCGCGTAGCCGAAGCCGATGCCAAACATCGCGAAGCGGTTGCTAGTCTTGCATTGCTCGAAGGAAACAACGCTCCGACCATCCAAGTTCAAAGGGTAGCGGTTGATCAAGCCAAAGCGGCAGTGGCGAAAGAAGAAGTCAATTTGCAACTCCACACGCTGCGTTCTCCTAAGACCAGCACCGTCCTACAGGTCAAGGTTCGGGTGGGCGAGTTTCTTCCCGCGTCGGTTCTCTCGAACCCACTTATTACATTAGGGGTTACCAATCCCTTTCACGTTCGCGTCGATATCGATGAAGCCGATATTCCTCGCGTTCAAACATCTGCCAAAGCTTACGCATCGGTTCGAGGCCGACCCGAAGTCCGCGTTCCTCTGAAGTATGTTCGTTCTGAACCTTACGTGATTCCTAAGAAGTCGCTCAACGGAAGCGTCAGCGAGCGAGTCGATACTCGCGTCTTGCAACTGATCTACTCGGTACCGCCCGAACAGATGCAAGCCGTCCCGGGTCAGCAAGTCGACGTCTACATAGAAGAGGGTGGAGTATCACAGTTGTAGAAGCGAGATGAAAGAAACTAGAAGCTAGGAATTACACCTACACTCTCTGCTCTAGCCTCTAGCCTCTAGCCTCTAGCCTCTAGCCTCTCCTAACCCTCGTCACAGAAACGATATCCGACACCTCGGACGGTTTCGATGAGATCGGCTGCAGGGCCGAGTTTACGGCGAAGGGCTCGAATATGGACATCGATCGTGCGAACTAAAACCAGCGTATCGCCCCCAAGGGCCGCATCGATCAATTCGGCTCGATCGAAAGCTCTCCCTGGCTGACGAATCAATGTATCGAGCAATCGAAATTCGCTCTTAGTCAATTCGAGTACTTCGGTTGCGAGCATGGCTCGATAACGCCGGCGATCCACGGTCAGGCCTCGGCGAACGATGATATCACCGGTCGCTTCCTCTGCTGTCTCGGTCCGCCTACGCAAAGCCTTGAGCCGCTCTAGCAGCACACGAATGCTGAATGGCTTGACGACATAATCGTCGGCTCCGACCGAGAAGCCGATGAGCTGGTCTGCTTCTTCACCCTTGGCCGTCAACATCATGACCAACAAGTTTTTGGTCTCGGGACTGGCTCGCAATTGGCGGCAAACTTCGATGCCATCCAATACCGGGAGCATCACATCGAGCAAGATGATATCGGGTAGGCGCAGGCGAGCTTGAGTCAAACCGTCACGACCATCGTGAGCTCGAGTGACTTCATAGCCTTCGCGCTGCAAATTGTATTCGAGAATTTCTGCGATCGAGCGATCATCCTCGACGATCAGTATCTTCGCTTTGGGCATGAACCATTCCTCATGGAAGCATCGCAAGGGTTGTGTAACGGTATGGAGTCACCAACATCGAGTGAGCCAAGAATCATCCTTGGGTTTGAGCTTGTAGTGGACCATCATTTTTGCGGTGGCGAATGATATCCCCGCTCACCATATAGATCAGGTCCGAAGCGATGTTCGTCGCATGATCGGCGATTCGCTCCAGGTGACGTGCTGCTGAAAAACAATGCAAGGCGGACGAGATCCATTGGGGATCGCGGGCCATGAGTTCGGTCAGTTCTGCGATGACGCGAACGTTCATCGCATCCATCGCGTCGTCTTGATTGATGACCAAATAGGCTAAGTCCACATCGAGATTGACGAAGGCATCCAAACTATGGCGTACCATCGAGGTCGTCATTTCGACCATGTCGCTGATCTGCTTAGGTATCGGGAATTCCGGCAAGCTCTGAAGACTCAGCGCCCGTTCCGCGATGTTGACCGCCAAGTCGGCCATTCGTTCGAGATCGTTGTTGACCTTCATCATGGTTGCGATGCGGCGCAAATCTGCAGCAACAGGCTGGTGCATGGCCAGCATCTTGAGGCACTCTTCTTCGATCCGAACCTCAAGCTGATCGATCTCGCTGTCTTTGCCAATCACGAGTCCTGCTAACCCACGCTGGCGAAAGACGAGCGCCTGAACGCTCATGGCGATCATCTCTTCGACCTTGCCGGAGAGACCGAGAAGCCGGTGATAGCAATCGTCGAGATCCTGAACGAGATGGCGCGACATCGTTTGTTAGTGGGATAGTGTTAGGAAGCCATGGTGAGCGACGGGTCGTTCACCATGACCGAGGTTTGGATTGGTGGATCGATTCAGTGTTCGCTAACTTGAAACAGAACGGCGTGCGGCCTGGATGCCCATCTTTTGGTGAGCGACCAAGGCCTAGCCGTCGGTGCATGCAACAACGCGACGATTAGTACCTTAACCGAAGCACAAGAAGATTCTGTTAAGCCTTGTTGAAGATTGCCAAGTCTTTTCGGGTAAAGCTTCGTGGCATCGTGACTTCTGCATTCCCTTTCTGCCCCCTCCCATTTGCTAGGTGCAGATTGCTATCAAACTTTTGGTTTATAGCCTGCTATCAGCGCACCTCAGGTCCCTTCAGGAATTTCTCGGTGGATTTGGCAGAGTCCGCGACGATGGGGCGATTCATGCCCTCAGGTGGCTTGCGAGGAGGATTAATAAGCCTTAATTATCCAAGAGTTCGGTTAAATCCGCGTCAAAAGGCGTTGATTAGGGGGCTTTTGCAGTATTCACTTTAAGACGGATTTGCAAAAATATCTCGATTCGGCCAGTCATCCTGATCGATATAACCGCTACTGTCTACCTAACTTCTAACCCTAAACTAAAGCGATTCAACTCATGGCGACCGAGGACACGCAGCCCTCTACCGCTGCCAAGCATGTCGAGCATGTTCAAGGTGTAACCGTTCGATTGGCAGGGGACTCTGGGGACGGCATGCAGCTAGCCGGTACTCAGCTTACCAACACTTCGGCTTTGATTGGAAATGATATCGCGACCTTCCCAGACTTTCCTGCGGAGATTCGCGCACCACGCGGAACGCGAGCTGGGGTGTCCGGCTTCCAAGTTCAGTTTGCATCGCACGAAGTTTTCACTCCCGGTGATACTCTCGACTGTCTTGTGGCGATGAATCCGGCTGCGGTCGTGACCAATCTCGGCGATCTTCGCAAAGGTGGTTTGTTGATCGTCAACGAAGATAGTTTCGAAGACAAGGATCTTAAACTCGCCAAGCTCAACACGAGCCCTCTCGAAGATCCGGCGATGGAAAGTTATCGCTTGGTCAAAGTTCCGATGACGAAGCTGACCAAAGAAGCGGTTGCTGCGCTAGGCTTGGGTGTAAAAGAGGCCGACCGTTGCAAGAACTTCTTCGCAATGGGATTGATCTACTGGTTGTATGGGCGCGAGCTCGATGCCACGCTGCGATTTATCCATGGCAAGTTCGGTGGTGGCAATCCAGTGGTTGCGCAAGCGAACGAGAAGGCATTGCGAGCTGGCTGGGCCTTTGGTGAAACCACTGAAGTCCTCGGTACGACCTATCGCGTAGAAAAAGCTCAGCTTCCACCTGGCACCTACCGCAACATCATGGGCAATCAAGCCTTGGCCTATGGTTTGGTGGCCGCTGCCCATCGCAGCAACAAGCAGCTGTTCTATGGAACGTATCCCATCACGCCGGCGAGCGATATTCTTCATGAGCTTTGCAAGCTCAAGAACTTTGGGGTATGTACATTCCAAGCCGAAGACGAAATTGCTGCTGTCTGCGCAACGATCGGGGCCGCTTACGGTGGTCAGATGGCTGTCACAACCTCCAGTGGTCCCGGTATCGCGCTCAAAGCAGAAGCCATGGGTCTTGGTGTCATGTTGGAACTTCCGATGCTTGTCATCGACGTGCAACGGGGTGGACCGAGCACAGGTCTTCCGACCAAAACGGAACAAGCCGACTTGCTGCAAGTAATGTTTGGACGAAACGGTGAAGCTCCTGTGCCCGTGCTTGCAGCTCGCAGCCCAGCCGATTGCTTCGAGATCGTTCAAGAAGCGTGGATGCTTGCAACCAAGTTGATGGTGCCTGTCGTCGTCTTGTCGGATGGTTACATCGCCAACGGAGCGGAACCTTGGTCGATTCCAAAGGTTGCTGATCTCTCGCCAATCGAAGTGATGCACCCAGAAGGCAAGACCGATGGAAAGCCATTCTTGCCTTACGCTCGCAACGAATTGCTGGCTCGACCATGGGCGATTCCAGGAACACCTGGTTTGATGCACCGCGTCGGGGGCATCGAGAAGGAAGATGGTACTGGCAACATTAGCTACGATGCTGAAAACCATCAGAAGATGGTTCACATTCGGGCTCAGAAGGTAGCTAATGCCGCCAAGCTATTGCCACCGCAACAAGTCTTCGGTCCGCAGCAGGGCGATCTCTTGGTCGTCTCGTGGGGTGGCACTTACGGAGCCTGTTTGACTGCCGTTCAGCATGCTCAGAAGGAAGGTCGAAGCGTAGCCCATGCCCACATTCGCTACATGAATCCGTTGCCAAGCAATCTCGGCGAGATTCTCTCCCGATATAAGCAAGTCTTGGTACCGGAACTCAATATGGGGCAGCTTCGCATGCTTCTTCGTTCACGATACTTGGTGGATGCCGTTGGCTTCAACAAAGTCAAAGGCAAACCCTTTACGGTCTCTGAGTTGCTGGAAAAGATTTTCGAACTCACCAGCGCCGGCAAGCCCGTTTCGACTTCGCGAGCGTAGTGTATCGCGAGCGAACTCTGTCCGAGTCGATGCTGAGATCAGTTCGACTCTAGGGATTTCCAAACCAAACATTCACTCCGACTACGAGTTTCCAATATGAACGCACCTCTTCCTATGTTGACCCCGAACGACTTTGCAAGCGACCAAGACGTTCGTTGGTGCCCAGGTTGCGGCGACTACTCGATTCTCGCCCAGATGAAGAAGGTTCTGCCTGAGATCGGTGTACCGCCTGAGAAAACGGTTTTCGTATCGGGAATCGGTTGCTCTAGCCGTTTCCCCTACTACGTGAACACCTACGGTGTGCACTCGATTCACGGTCGAGCACCGGCTGTAGCAACAGGGCTCAAACTAACGCGGCCCGACCTTTCGGTATGGGTGATCACCGGCGACGGCGATGCGTTAAGCATCGGTGGCAATCACTTCATCCATTGCCTTCGTCGCAATCTCGATGTCAACATCGTTCTGTTCAACAACCGCATCTATGGTCTTACGAAAGGCCAGTATTCTCCCACCAGCGTTCAAGGCCAGGTGACCAAGAGTACTCCCATGGGTGCTGTCGATTATCCATTGAATCCCATCGCTTTGGCCTTGGGTGCCGAAGCGACCTTCATCGCCAGAAGCATGGACGCTCACGTCAAGCACTTGGCGATGGTGCTCAAGCGAGCAGCTCAGCACAAAGGGACTTCGATTGTCGAAGTCTATCAAAACTGCAACGTCTTCAATGACGGCGCTTGGAACTACGCTTCCGAAAAAGCCACCCGCGAAGACAACACCATCGAACTCGAGCATGGCAAGCCTTTGATCTTCGGTAAGAACCGCGACAAGGGGATTCGGCTCAATGGATACAAATTGGAAATCGTCGATCTCAATGCCGTTCGCGAAAGCGAGCTGCTCGTCCATGACGAAAAAGGGGATTCGGCGCTGACCTATATGTTAGCTCGAATGCGCCATCCTCAATTCCCCGAACCGATCGGGGTCTTCCGCGATGTCGAACTTCCTACCTTCGAAGAAGCCGTTCGTGGCCAGATCGAAGATGCGACAGCCAAGAAGGGCAAGGGTGACCTTCAAAAACTCTTCGGCGGTGGAGACACCTGGACGGTCGGTGCGTAGACCTTCCAGGTTAAGACTTCCAGTGTAAAACGCTCGGTATGGGCGTAACTGCCGTTCCTAGTTGAATGCAACGCTGTTTCCTTGATAGCGTTGCATTCTTCGTTTTCATTCCCAACAATTCTCATCGCCACTCCAATTGGCATCGGGAAACGATGCATTTGCTTCCGTTCTTGGTATCATAGAAGGACTTCCCACCCTTCCTTGATTCGGCGGAATTGTCGATGCTTCCCACCTCGCATTGCTATCGTGTATGGTTGCTGGCCATCCTTCTCTTCTCTTCAAGCGTTCTCGCGCAACAGGGAAGGGCGGACCAATCATCCTATGCCATCCTTCCCTCGAACATCGAACTCTGGCACGCGGATAGTACTCAACAAGTTCTTTTGCAATCCCGCGACGCTAAAGGCCAACACACCGAACCAGTGCTCGAAGGCATTCAATGGAAGAGTAGCGATCCCAAGATCTTTCAAGTAGATACCGATCGTATCCGAGCGATCGGCAATGGCTCGGCAACCCTGAGTGCTTGGCGCGATGGTCGCGAAGTAGCGCAAGCCATGGTGACCGTTCGCCAAGCTCAAGAGCCGATGGAATGGGAATTTCGAAATCATGTCCAGTCGGTACTTGCGCGTCATGGCTGCAACATGGGTGCTTGTCATGGAGCGTTAGCAGGGAAGGGTGGATTCCGATTGTCGCTGCGTGGCTATGACGCGCTAAGCGATCACTTCAACATCACACGTCAGGATCGAGGGCGTCGCATCGAGCTTGCGAACCCTGCTGAATCCCTACTGCTGACCAAGCCAAGTGGTATGGTTCCACACAAAGGTGGAGTTCGTTTGCCATCAGACTCACCCGACTATGCCATCTTGTCAGATTGGATTGCGAGAGGCGCTCCTGCACCGACCGACAACGATCCCAAACTCGTCAAGATTGAAGTTCAACCCGAAGAAGTTCAACTGGCGAAAAACCAGATTCAACCGTTGCTGGTCCGCGCTCATTATTCCAATGGTCGGATAGAGGATGTCACGCGGTGGTCCAAGTTCAGTTCGACCGATGATGCTGTGATCAATGTCGATGAACGAGGAACGATGAAAGTTGTTGGACCGGGTCAAGCTTCGGTGGTGGTCTGGTTTGCCAGTCGCGTGGTGATGGCTCGCTCGATCGTTCCCTTTGAGCAATCGGTACCTGCGGAACGATATGCCGCGACACCTGTTGCCAACTTCATCGATCAATGCACTCTGGACCAACTACAACAACTTCACCTGGCACCGTCGCCACGCTGTGAAGATGGCGAGTTCATTCGACGCGTTTATCTCGACACGATTGGCATGCTTCCAACCGCCGAGGTTGTACAAGCGTTTGTTGAAGAGAACGCTCCCAATAAGCGAGCTCGCTTGATCGATGAACTATTGGAACGCCCCGAGTATGTCGACTATTGGGCCTATCGTTGGTCGGACCTATTGCTCCTCAATGGCAATCTCTTACGACCGGATCCGATCAAGACGTATTACGAATGGATTCGAGGCCATGTTCAGCGCAATACTGCTTGGGATCAAATGGTACGTGAAATTGTCACAGCGCGTGGCGATTCCCTCGCCAATGGAGCAACCAATTTCTATGCCTTGCATCAAGACCCTGAGTCCATGACCGAAAATGCCTGCCAGGCTTTTCTGGGATTATCGATTGGCTGCGCAAAGTGCCACAACCATCCATTGGAAAAATGGACCAACGATCAATACTATGCCATGGCCAATCTCTTTGCTCGTGTTCGCGGGAAAGGTTGGGGAGGCGATGGCCGCGATGGCGATGGCAAGCGAACGGTCGTTGTCTTGGATCGTGGTGACCTCATCCAACCGATTACGGGTAAACCTCAACCACCAGCCCCGCTCGATGCAACACCACTCGATGCCGATGATACTCACGATCGCCGACTAGCGTTGGCCGAATGGATGGTATCACCCGAGAATCCCTACTTCACCAAAGCCATCGTCAATCGCGTCTGGGCCAACTTCTTTGGCATCGGCATCGTCAATGCCGTCGATGACCTTCGGGTGAGCAATCCACCAACCAACCCGCAACTGATGCAGGCTCTCGAACGGTCGCTCATTCAGGATCGATACGATCTCAAAGCCTTGATGCGCAGGATTCTCAATTCCGAAACGTATCAGCGAAGCAGTCTCGCGATCCCTGAGAATCAACACGACACCAAATACTTTTCGCGTTACTATCCCAAGCGACTGATGGCGGAAGTCCTTCATGATGCGATTTGTCAGATAACGGCTGTTCCCACCAAATTTACCGAAATCGAGTACCTCGGAACCGATAAGAAACCAACCAATTTCTATCCTGCGGGTACGCGAGCCGTACAGCTCTACGATTCAGCCGTTCGCAACTACTTTCTCAAAACCTTTGGCCGCAATCAACGCCGCATCACTTGCGAATGCGAACGAAGCGATGAACCGAGTGTTGTGCAAGTACTCCATCTAAGCAATGGGGACACGCTCAACCAAAAGCTTTCGGAAAAAGGGAATGCCCTGGAGCAGTTACTCGGTCTCTATGGAGATCAGCCCGAAGAACTGATTCGCGTCGCCTACTGGCAGTGCCTTGGGCGAGAAGCCAAGCATGACGAGCGTGAAGCTCTGCGAAAAGAGCTTTCCCAAGCATCGGCGGAAGACAAGAAACTGGTTCTCGAAGACCTTTACTGGAGTCTTATGACGAGCCGCGAGTTCCTTTTCAATCACTAAGACTTGGAAAGCCGGGCCAATAGTACCAGGGATAAAAGAATAAGCAGAGCAACGTCCAGAACATGAGCACGAAGAGATTCATAGCCCATGCAAAAAGGCAGTAGCGTTTTCCTTTGTTGGTCCATCCCATCTTCGTATCCATGGCTCCGAGCAACAGTACAACGGAGTACAAGGTCAATAGAAACGGCAGCGTGATTCCCAAGACGGAAGATCGCCACGCTCGCTGCAACATTTCCTCCGACTCCTCTGGCAACAGGCCATCCGATTTGGTGATGGTTTGAGCGAGTGAAGGAACCGAAGTAGGCGAGTAGGGATTGGTCTCATCGGCCACAGGTCGCGTTGTCGGAAGGACATCCGTCGATTCCAGCACGGGCTCCTTCGTTGATTGGCCTCGCTTCTCGATGGGAAATTCGGCTTCGACTTCCCCTCGATCTCGTCCGCACTTCCAACAAAGGTCAAAAGAGGACTCATTTTCTTCGCGGCACGATCCACACCACCATCGGAAACCGTGAGCTTGCGATCGGTCGCGTACGAAATCACGCAACACAATCTGCGCTTGATCGATTTGCGAATCGACCACCATCAGGCGAACACCTGCTAGTGCAGACCCAACATAAGAAAGAGCCGTAAAGGAACTCGATCCGTCTACGTAGGCTTCGATACCGTGATCTTCCAACCAACGCTTGGCGATCTCGGCCTCATAAGGGCTGTCGAAAGATTCGATCGGTACCAAACGAGTGCTCATAGTGAACCCAATTTTACTTGGAGTCGAAACCTTTGGGGAAGTCAATAAAAAAAGCGGCTTGTAAAACCGGAGTTCTACAAGCCGCTTGATTGGGTCGGTCTAAGACTTCGCCACTCGTCCGTGATTAGCGTACGAAGCTGGTCTGAACGACTCGACGCTTGCTGTTCAAGTAAGCACTTGGATCAACAACTGGAGCTGGAGGAGCTGGAGCAACTTCGCCCGAAGCAGCAGGAGCTGCTACAGGAGCGTTGCCACCGCAGGAGCTGCAAGGAGCAGCTGCACAACCGGTATCGCATCCGCAAGCATCGCAGCATGCGCTCTTCTTGAAGAGCTTGCCGAGAAGGTTTGGACGACGGATTTGCAAGCTGATCTTCAAGCCTTTGTTGCAGCAAGGATCAACAGCTTCGCATCCGCAGCTAGGAGCAGCAGCGCAGCCGGTGTTGCAAGGAGCTTCGCATCCGCAGCTAGGAGCAGCAGCGCAGCCCTTGTTGCATGGATCTTCGCAGCCACAGCTTGGGCCTTTGAAGAGCTTGCAACCCTTGTTGCATCCGCAAGGATCTTCGCAACCGCAGCTAGGAGCAGCAGCGCAACCCTTGTTGCATGGATCTTCGCATCCGCAGGTTGGAGCAGCGCCACAACCGTTGTCGCAGCAAACAGGACCGCAGGTCCGTTCAATGCTCAACTTTGGAAGGCTGCACTTAACTCGCTTGAGAAGATTTTGCAAAGGTTTCTTGCGTGGTTGGCAGCAAGATACTTCAGCACCGCAGGATGGCTCGCATCCGCAGCTTGGAGCAGCGGCACAGCCAGTGTTGCAAGGAGCTTCGCATCCGCAGCTTGGTCCGCCAAGAAGCTTGCAGCCCTTGTTGCAACCATTGTCACAACCAGGAGCCAATTCACAACCGCACGAAGGATCGGCGATTGCAGTGTCGCAGCAGCTCGTGTCGCAGCCGCATCCACGACCACCCAGCATACGGCTGAGTAGGTCGATACCAAAGCTTTGGCCACAGAGGCTAGCGCCGAGGACCAAAGATCCAACAATCATGTTCCATTTCATCGAGCCACATCTCCCTATACGATGAACTTGTTTGGTACTTCCTGCGATTGGGTGCGGTGTCGAGCGGAGACCGTTTTCAGCGTACGAAGCCGCCGCCGAAATCGCCCTCCAGACTCTTGCGGCAACGAGCAACGTAACTTGCGGGCTCGCGTTGCTCTACTTCGTTGTGCCGTCCGTCGAAATGTTCTTTTGAAAGTTCATCTCGACTTCCGCGGTTTCCTCTCGCGTTGTATCGCTACAGAAGTTCCTGCACTGTCCGGGTCATCAATGACCATCTCTTATGGACAACGCGTTAAGTCAAAATCCGGGCGATCCTTGTCTGCATCCGTACGAATCGAATGACTTGATCTCCCGGGGCCACGTTGGGTATCGACATGGCTCTGCGCGGTGCTTGAGACGCGAAATCGATTTTTCAGCAAATGGCATCAAAGGCGTTTCGCCCGGAAATCCCTTGCAATTTCAAGCTTTTCCGTCTTTAACGACTACACCGCCGCACAGACCTCCCAGCCCGCAAACTCCACTGAGCAAACCACTGCGGCACTCCCGCAAACTCACCGCAAACCCCCAGCACCACCCAACACAACCCCCTCCAGCCCAACCCGCAAACTCCACCTATCCGCCCACATTCAATCCCTCCCCTTCGTAGCGACCCCATCAAAACCAAGATAAGATGAAGGCCCTTCTAGGCATTGCAGAGTTGTCTTTTCTAATATCTCGATGGGTTTTCATTCCATGCGCGTTCTCGATGTTGGCAATTGTTCCTTCGATCATCAGTCCATCAAGCAACTGCTTACTCGGACATTCTCCAATGTGGAAGTGCATCGAGCTCATTCGTCTATCGAAGCAGAACAGTCAATTGCCGCGCACCCATTCGATTTGATCCTCGTCAATCGGAAGTTCGATCGAGACGGATCGGATGGAATGGCTTGGATCCAAGCACTGCGGCGAGCCTCACCGTCGATCGCCGTGGCTTTAATCTCGAACTATCCCGAGTATCAAAAACAAGCTCAGGAATGGGGGGCCATTCCCGGTTTTGGTAAGAGCGAAATCAGCGATCCGAGCCTTCCGGAGCGACTTTCCCAAGCCGTGGCTCAATTCCAAGCGAACCAGACCACCCCAAAGAGCTAGAACACCTTGTGAAAACATCCATTTCCAAGTAGTCTTTTGGGCTCAACGATTGGCAGGTCAGAGGCTTCATTCCAGCGGCTTTTCGGAAGCTGGCTTTTGCACCTGCGATCTCGTTATCCGTTTCGCGTTTCTCGCAGAGGTATCCCAATCTGTGACCCTTTCATCACCTGACATGGTTGAATCCACGCTCGGCGAATCCATCGATCAACAAGATTGGTTCGAGTCCGCCTTGCAGACGCCATTGCCCTATCAGCCTCGCCCCGTCGTTGCGTCCTCTTGGGACGACGATGATGACGAGGAAGAAGAAGAGAGCACCGACGACGATGATGAAATTCCAGGTGAAGTCGATCCGATTGAACCTGAAGAAGATCCCTTCGAAGATTTTGACGAAGAGGATTTCGACGACGACTTCGATGATGACTTCGAAGAAGAGCTTGATGAAGAGTATGACATCGAACCAGACGATGATGGCATGCTTGAATCGGATGATGACGATGGAGACATGGATGACGACGAAGTTCCTCCTGAATTAGACGAAGAGGTCGATTGATGTTTTATGCCGTTAGCACGGACGTTTCGTTTCCGAAGCTCGAACAGGAGGTCCTCGAGTTCTGGAAACGCGAGAAGATCTACGAAAAGTCTCTCGAATTGCGTGCCGATGGCAAACCATTCGTCTTCTTTGAGGGACCGCCGACTGCCAATGGCATGCCTCACCCTGGGCACTGCTTAACTCGGGCCATCAAAGACTTGTTTCCTCGCTATCGCACCATGCGTGGCTATTTGTGCCAACGCAAAGCGGGTTGGGATACACACGGCCTTCCAGTGGAAGTCGAAGTCTGCAAAGAGCTAGGGATCCACGGCAAAGACGAAATCGAGGCCTACGGAGTTGAACCGTTCATTCAGAAGTGTCAGCAAAGCGTCTGGCGCTATATGCAAGAATGGGAACGCCTTACCGAACGCATCGGATTTTGGATCGATCTTAGCCAAGCCTATGTGACGTATCACCAGAGTTTTGTGGAGAGCGTCTGGTGGTCTCTCAAGAATCTATTCGATCGTGGTCTTCTCTATCGCGGCCATAAGATCGTTTGGTGGTGGGCTCAAGGTGGAACCGCTCTCAGCAGTGGCGAAGTCGGGCAGGGCTATCGCGAAGTTGCCGACCCCAGCGTGTATGTCAAGTTTCCTCTCGAATCCGATCCCAAAGTTGCGTTGCTTGTTTGGACGACGACTCCTTGGACCCTTCCCAGCAATCAATTTGCAGCCGTCCACAAAGATCTTGAGTACGCCTATTGCCTTGATGCGGATTCGGGCGAAACGCTGATCATCGCCAAGGCCCTGGTCGAGACCATCGCTGAAAAATCGAAGCGAACCTTGGAAGTGCAGAAGACGGTTCTCGGTTCCGATTTGATTGGGACCACCTACCGCCCACCGTTCCCTTACTATTATGCGACCCAACATCAGCAGGCTGGCATGCTCAAGTCGGGAACCTCGCAGCGCCATGCATGGCGTGTTGTTGCTGCTCCCTTCGTGACCACCGACTCCGGTACGGGGCTCGTGCACATCGCTCCCGCCTTCGGTGAAGTCGACTACGAATTGCTCATCGAACAACAGCAATCGTATGTGGAAGGACAAGGACCTAAGTTGATTTGCTGCGTGGGCCCCGACGGTAAGTTCACGAGCGACGCTCCTGAATATCAAGGGACTTGGGTTAAAGAAGCCGATAAGCAGATCACGCGGCGCCTTCGTGATGAAAAGATTCTCTTTCATCAAGAACAATATCTTCACGATTACCCGTTTTGTTGGCGAGCCGATTCAGACCCATTGATTCAGTATCCCCGCGAATCATGGTTCATTCGAACCACTGCCTTCCGGCAGGCGATGCTCGATAACAACAAACAGATTCAATGGCTTCCCGAGCATATTCGCGATGGTCGCTTCGGTAACTTCTTGGAGTCCAATGTCGATTGGGCTCTTTCGCGCGAACGCTATTGGGGAACACCCCTTCCAATCTGGGTCTGCGAGAAGACTGGAAAGATGGAAGCGATCGCGAGCTATGATGAGCTTGTGAAGAAACCTGGGGTGCAAGGCACCGAGGTTTGGGCGCAAGCCAAATCCAAGAATCCCGAAATGGTGGAAGACCTCAAGGTCCACAAACCGTATATCGATGCCATCACTTACACCTCGCCCTTCGACGCTTCGGCTCGGATGCGTCGCGTGCCAGAAGTCATCGATTGTTGGTATGACAGTGGAGCTATGCCTTTTGCGCAGTGGGGCTTCCCTCATCAAAACCAAGATGCGTTCCAAGCTCAGTTTCCAGCTGATTTTATCTCGGAAGCCATCGATCAAACGCGAGGTTGGTTCTATAGCCAGTTGGCTATTAGTACCATGCTCTTCGGCAAGCCTGACGATTCACAATACGCTCCGCCTACCGAACAGCAACAAGCCTATCCGCATCCTTTCAAGAATTGCATCGTTCTTGGTCTGATGCTGGCAGAGTGGTATGAAAGCAAAGATGGCAAGCAACGGTTCTTGACCGAGGAAGAAGCGAAGGCAGCCCTGGGCAACGATTTCGTTTCCAAGACCGGCAAGATGTCCAAGAGTTTGCGGAATTATCGAAGTCCCAATGAGATTTTTGACCGCTTCGGTGCAGACGCCTTGCGATGGTATTTCTATGCCAATCAACCTCCTTGGAATTCGATTGTTTATAGCGAACGTGCCATACGCGATAGCATCCCTGAGTTCTTGCTTCGCTTGTGGAACGTCTTTAGTTTCTTCACGATCTACGCTGAGATCGATGGGTTCGCAGGACCAAGCCAAGGTCTTCCCCAAGGCACCGATCTCCAACTGACATCTGAAGATCTTTCCAAGTGCGCCGACTATCGACCCATTGCCCTTCGCTCCGAGCTTGATCGTTGGATGCTCAGCGAACTCGCCGTCGCCGTGCGCGATTGCACCGAAGCGATGGACCGATACGACAATTATGCGGCCTGCCAGATTCTCAATAATTTGGTGGAAGGGCTCAGCAATTGGTACGTTCGACGTAGCCGAGCTCGATATTGGGCCGAGGATAAACGCGATCAAGACAAGCTCGATGCGTATTGGACCCTCTACGAATCGCTCGTTACGATTTCCAAGTTGATTGCACCCTTCGTTCCATTCCTCGCCGAAAACCTTTGGAAGCATTTGACGAACGGTTTGGAATCCTCCGTCCGTCAAAGCGTTCACTTGTGTGACTATCCGACACCCAACCCACAAGCGATCGATCAGAACCTGAGCGAGCAGATGCACTTGCTTCGCGAGATTGCATCATTGGGCCGCGCTGCACGAATGGAAGCCAAGCTCAAAGTGCGCCAACCACTTGCTCGCGTCGAAGTGACTCTCGTCGACGGAAAGCATCAGGGATGGCTCGAAGCGCACGATGAAATCCTTCGCGAAGAATTGAACGTGAAGGAGATTCAATACGCGACAGGCTCCAGCCACTACATCGATTACCTGGTTCAACCTAACTTCAAGAAGCTCGGTCCCAAGTTGGGTCCCTTGCTCCCCAAGGTGAAGCAGGCTCTTGGCAAAGCCAGTGGGGCCGAATTGTTGGCCGAATTGGAACAATCCAAGCAGATTCAATTGTCAATCGAAGATCAGCGGGTCATCCTAGATGGGGACGACATTCAAGTTCGGCTGCAAGCCAAAGCCGGTTGGGCTGCTTCGCAAGGACACGATTGCGTGGTGGTGCTTAGCACCGACCTAACCGATACGTTGATCCGAGAAGGGATCGGCAATGACGTGATTCGTGCCATCCAAGATCAACGCAAGAAAGATCAGTGCCAATTCACCGACCGTATCTCGGTGTCGATTGCATCCACAGATGCCAATCTATCGCAATCGGTCGAAGAGCACCGAGTTCGCATTATGCAAGAAACACTCGCAACCGAACTGGCGGTCGTGGCACAAGCAGGAAGCCAAACCGATGGATGGAGCGACGTGAGCGTTGGCGAACTGAGTTTTGCATTGCGGTTGCGGGTCGTTGGTTAGCCGATCCGAATGCGCGATCACGATTTCAAGCAATCGGATTTAACCTAGCGCTGAACCAAGGTAACACTGTTCATCATGCACCCATCCGATATCGATCAACTTCATGAGATGATGATGCGGATTGGGCTGGCGATGCTCTTCGGCGCCATCTTAGGACTCGATCGCGAACTCCATCGCAAGCCGGCTGGGATACGCGTTCTTTCCATGGTGAGCATGGGATCCTGTGCCATTATCATGGCCAGCATCAATACCATTGAATTCTATTCGGGCGCAGCGGCGGACGGAGTCATGCGAACGGTGCAGGGGATCATCAGCGGGATTGGCTTCTTAGGCGCTGGGGTGATCATGCGGACTCAGGATTCAAAGAGCTCCGATCAAGTCCATGGTTTGACCACGGCCGCAGCGATTTGGACGTGCGCTATTCTTGGGATGATCTGTGGCATGGGCCAATGGATGTTGGCCACGTCCCTCTTCGTGCTTTCCGCCATAATGTTGATCTTGGGACGTTGGGTGGAGCGATGGATTGGTCTATGGCGTTTTCAAACCTGGGACTCGGATCGCGAACCTCCGAAGTCATCAAACAGCGAACAAGATTAAATCCCCTTCCTGTTGGCTGCATATCGCGAGCCAAGGTTTCTTCACAAGGGGAAGGGAGCACCTCGAAAAACCGTTTTGGGACGGTGTATCAACTACAGTTTGAGAAAACCTTCTAGGGGACTGGAAGTCAACCATGGTCTCGATCGCAGCGTGAGAATTCTTGACTTCCACCACGGAATGGGCTAGAACCCGACCTTACGGTATCCCCATTCATCCCCCGCCCGAGCACCCTTATGTCCCGCCCCATCTACGCCAAACGACGACTCGCTCTTGAGACCCTCGAGACGAGATTTACGATGTCTGCCAATAACGCCGATCAGGCGGCGGCTGTTCGAGGAAGCACCAAACTTCCCTATACCTATTCCGTCACGGGAAATACGCGTGATGTTGGCAACAGCCCTGCCAGCTTGCCGTATCAGAACAGTGGCTTGGCCTTGGTTGGTGGTGGTCCGAGTGACTTCGTACAGTTGATGCTCGATCAGGACGACGAGATGTTCAAAGATATGTTCGATCCCAAAGAATTTGAGTTTCATCTGATCGATTCAAGAAAGAATTTCAAACGGTAGACGCCTACACGGAGTTTGAAAACGCGTTCAAGAAGCCAAAGATCGACTTGAAAAGGAAGATGATTCGGTATAAATCAACCGCGATAATATTCAGTTCGGATTTGGCGAGTCCCTCGATGGTTCCGATTCTTTATCGGCGATCATCGCTCCGGGGCTCGGGACCGTTCGAGCACCCCGAGTGGACGCCCACGCATAGGTAAGCTCAGCTCCGAACAAGAGCGTCAGAGTCGAATAGTAGACCCAAGTCAAAAGCACGATTAACGACCCAGCAGCACCATAGAGTGACGCGATATTTTGCCTGAAAAGATAGAGGGTGATGATGGATTCGCCCAAGATGAACAAAGTCGCTGTAACCGCTGCCCCAACAAATACATCTCGCCATGCAATCTCGGCATCCGGAAGTACACGGTACATCGTTGTGAACAGCCCAGTAAGCAAGCAAAAGGAAAGAGCAAGATTAAAGCTGGAGAGCATTGCAACTTCCATGTACCGTGGTATCCAATGACCGATTGCATTACCTGTTGATGCAATCGCTGAACTCGCCACGACGGATACAAGTGTCAGCAAACCCAGCGTGAGTACCATCCCAAGCGATAAGATGCGTTTGGTGAGAAAGTAGCGAACACTATTCTTCTTGGGGTCGGGTTTGACATTCCAAACTTCATTGAGAGCACTGAAGTTCGGCAAAAAAACCCGTGGCTCCGACAAGCATCAAAAGAATACCTGTTACAGTCGCCAATGTGCTTTGATCATCGCGCTGACTGCACTATCGACCATGAGGTTCAATTGCTCCACTCCAGCATTTCCAACAATTTGCTCCATGGCATTCTGCACAACATCACGGATATCTTCAGGGTCGACCAGATATTGACCAATACCGATAATCAGAACGAGTATAGCGCCATTGAAAATGTAGCTGAGTAAGCCAAAGAAGCGGCGGTCCGTGTGCAATTGTCTTCAAAAAGTTTTTCCACGTCGCCGCGATAAGTTGAAGCATGCATGTACCTAGTCCCAATCGCAATCAATGTTGAGCGCAATCCGTTTGCTTCGTTGCTTGGTTGCTGGAAATCCAGTTTGTATGGCAGTTTGATTGGGAAATGGATTGTTTTCAATTGTTGCCTGAAATGAATGCCAGAACAATGCCAATTTCAATATGACGTGCCAAGATCGTGTCTCTTGTTGATTTTCATGGCTAGTTTTGTCTGCATTCTTGCCATGAGGACCTTGATAGATCAATCAGTTGTAGAGAATAACCTGTCGAAGGAATTCAACTTTAGAAACGTAGCAGTGTGCGTCTTCGAAAATGCTCGGCTATAGGTGACGCTAGAGCGCATTTGGACGTTTTTCGTTCATAGGTGTTGCTAGTATTTTCACCAAATGTTGAGGATACAGGTCGAAGAGGACATGGTTTTCGCCCCTTCGATCACCCGCGATAATAGCTGGTGAAGTCGTCGCAGCTCGAAATTTGATGAGGAGATTGGCTGCCGAGCACGATTAGAATTCGAAAAAAATAGGCCGCAGAACGTCCTGATTCCCGGCCCTGCAACGTCCAGGCTAAAGATTGAGGTGCTTTTCCTGATGGCTGCAACTTTCATATATCGGCGAATCCGACATCTCGATCCTCAAATCTTTCTTCTTTTGAAAAGTGTTTTAATTCGAGGCTCGTACGCCTGAATGGAGCCATTCATCAGCTGAATGTAGTGAAGCCTACCGCGGTTTTGCAGCAGCTATCTCCTTCATCCGTTTTAATCGGTGATGATAAACGACGGCGCGTTGAAGCCCACATGAAAGATCAGCGTGAGTATCCTTTTGGTATCGCCAAACGATGATGTTGCCAGCGGCCGGAGGCGCTGGCCTACGGCACTGTCTGTGCTGTAAAGTGATTTTGCTGGACAAAGACGCCCAAGCCTAGTATTCTCAAGGCCAAGAGACCATTTGGCAACAGAACTGAGAAGAGACCTGAAGAGAAATCAGCTGAACAAGAGTAGAACAAGACCTGACAAGAATAAATGCTGCATCATCACTGGATGCCGATCAAGCCATGCAAAGCTCAAACGATCAAGGCTCCTGCTATCCGATGAATCTGTTCAAATGATTATACAAAGTAGAAAAAATCACAGAGAATTGAGGACCAATCATCCAAACTGCCAGAAGACGACGGCAGAGCAATAAATTGATGCCTATTCGAAACGAATACGTTCGAAAGAATTGTCGCAGAACTTCCGTTAACGAATGAAAATAAATATGCCGAGTGAGTGCCAGAAAACAGAACTCGAATTTAAGACAGAGCGTGATCTATGCAGAAAGCTCCGTGATATCTTGGATCCTGATCAATCTGCCTTCACTAGTGAAACAATGGGGGAAGACACTGATATGCCCATTGTCGCGGTATTCTTGGACCTATCCGATGAGCAGTACGGACTTGTCTCTAAGGATACCGCTCTCTTTCGAGAATCTGAAAACGGATTTGTCGAGAAAAGCGAGGGCTATCGATCCTAAATCGCCACTTCAATGGATCGGCTCCAATCCTGATCTCTATCGTGCAATGTACAAGCTTTACTCGCATTTAAGCCCTGATCAATTCCTGCGGGGCTAACATCTTCTTGATGGAATGGACAGGCTGCAAATCTTTTTGACGATAGACTAAAGGTATTGAACGAAGACAAACATAGAAGCACCGATGTCGAAAAAGTGCGAATGAAGATCGAACTAGAAGTACTCGGCGACTTCTACCGAAAGGGTGGACGTTGAGAAAGCAAAGCAGTAATGCAAGCCGCTTTTAACGATAGAATGTCACGCGTGGTTTAGTAACTTGCAATTTCCAGTCGCGTAAAGTGAAGGTCGAATGAACGTTCCGAGAACGTGCCAACAAGCAAAGGCTAATCCGATGGTAGCGTGGCGTTGGTTGATTTCCGTGGTGCTCGTAACGACGCTTGCGGGTTGTAATCTCGCCTCGCCATCACGCCCGTCCAGGAAGCAACCGAAACCAACCATTCTCGCTGGCAGGGACTCAGAGGTTCGCGAGCATCTCCTCGCCATCATTCCTATTGGTACGTCTATCGATGAGGTCAGGGCGAATCCTTGCGAACTATGGTCTTGACTGTGTACGAACGATTGATGAAAGAACAGGTCAACCCATCTTGTCCTATACCCACCGAGAAAACCCAGGGTGGCTGGTTCATATGATCACTTCCCTCGACGTTGAATGCCCTGACGGGAAAGTTCTGGAGATCACCTGTAGAACCATCGGTATTGGCCCTGATACAAGCTTAAGCAAGTCGTCCGCAATATCGATCTACCTACCGAAAAACAACTCACCGGTATCGCTATCGGGTACTGGTCGCTTGTTATACTCTCCGCTATTTCCAGAACGCAATGAAATCAGCCATGCTCTTCATTGGTGCGAATGTCACAGACGTCCAATTCATTGCTGGGAAAGGACAAGAGAGACAAATGATTATCAGGAAAACGTTTCACCATTTGCTCGACGATCCAACGATGCCCTTCGGGGTCGCAGGGATTTGCTTATACGAATGGCGAAAGTGCAACAGAACTCCAATTTCTACCGATCGATCGCGATGTTCCCCTCGACCGGGTCCAAGTCAATGATCTCCCATTCACCATTCCGTTGCGGTCGACCGAATAGACGCTGAATTTCGGACTGTCGATATCTCGCTTCCATCGGTGTAAGAAGGCCTCGATCAAGAGAACCAGTCCGACCCCTAAAATAAGAAGGCACAGAAGCCAATTTCTAGATCGCATGCCGAAGCGTACTCCTGGTCCCATTCGGGAGGTTCTCTAAAGCCGTCTTTCCATGATAGGAAAATTGGAACCTCGGGAGCGGGCTAGTGTAAGACTTAACGGAGCCGAAAATGGAAACGCCGTGCCGCCCCGAAACTGAAGTTCTAGAATTTCCGTTAGGCCGATGCACGTTTGGGGCTGGCGGGGAATTTTCCACTCCACTTCAAAATCTAGGTGCATCCGAAGCCACCTATCATCGTTGGCGAACTCCATCGAGTAGCCGCCAAGAGTTCAGAAGTGAAACGCTTCAATCTCAAGCTTTGAGCTTGAACGTCGTCAGCCGCGTAGTAACATGTCCCCAACGAAACACGACAGAATGCCGTTGAGCGGTCAATCTTGCAACACATATTTATCACTCGCGATAAAAGGACCAGGCTATGCAATCGAAAAGCGTTGAATTGGTACCTGCTTTTGTATGGACATGCCCTGAATGTGGCGTCGACAAGTTCGAGAGAGCCATTCTGGTTGAGCTCAGCGCGGAGGAAATCGAAGAACTTCAGCAGGAAGAGGATGGTGAGCCAGAAGAGGCGGGGAGTTTTTTGACTTCTCCTCAGAGTGTCACCTGCGATAAGTGCAAACGAACCTTCGCAACCGTCGAATTCTACGAAGAGGGATAGTTCACTTTGGCCTACTTCTCGGTTGCTATGACCTAAAGAATAACGCCCCATTCAGCGCTAGCCCAAACCGATTGCCGCAACTAACCTGTCTCGACGTACTCGTATATCAGGACACCAAGTAGCAACAAGATCTGCGAGACGAATAGTAGGGCTGAAATTGCTAGATAAGCTACGTTCGAACGCGAGTCGGACAAGCCAACGACGGTTAGATTGACTGTGGCCAATAATGTTGTTCCCATGGCCGGGAGACTTGGTGGAATAGCGAACCTAACTGGAGCTCGCCTGCTGTGCCAAAGCCGATGGATGTACCAGAACGCAATCCCACCGGTGAGGACTAAGCATGCGCCCGAAGAGACAAGGCAGATCATCACTTGCCTCTAGGAAACAAGATTGGTGCGCAAGGAGAGTCCCGTAACGGGATCGTTGAGAAAGATCACCTTCATCTCTTCTAAGACTCCCTTCTCAATCTTCTCGTTCATGTACCCCGAGTCGATTGGCTCGAGACCTCGCAGTTTGCGAAGGTAGTTTCTCGAGATATTCCCTTGCTTCCACCGTTGCATACGGCTCTCCATGATTCGATTTCGATCGAGAACCGCTTTGGGGTAATTTTCAATATCACCATCGAATCGTTCGGAGAGAATCAAATCTACCCGTAGGCCGTCCACGAATACCCACGAGTAAAGTCCGTAGAGATCGTAGTCGACCTGCAGTTCACCTACCGCCACGAACTCTTTCGAATCCTCGATCATGGGATTCAGTCGCATGCGAAACCATTCATCCGTAAACGGTTGCCAAAACTCTGTCGTGGAACTTACAACAGCTTGGATTCGCCGTTGCACATAGCCGGGCCGCCACCAAGAACAGCGTGAGCTGACAACCTCGACTTCACAAAGAGGTTGATCACGCCAATAGCGATGGGGAAGAGAAGCACGCAAGAACATAAATCACCTTCGTAACCTTTCGGACAAAGGAGTGGATTTACTGCATGCGGGCGATGTTTGGTTTATCGCAATGGAGGGCAATAAAACTCTATTGAAAATGGCTGAAATGCGCCTAAAGAGGCGACAGCCATTCCTTTGTTACACTGACGTCTCGCAACGAGAGGGGATTTCCACGCGACCTCTTAACCCAGAGGATTCTGCATTGATCGAAGGTCTGCTGAAAATTCATTCGGACCGATTCGCGCAGTGGAAGGATAGACGTTGGCCACACAGAGTACTTCCACCCCACAAGTAAACCGAATACGGCCAGTGCGATAAGGTGACTCAATGCATGTCCGAACGCCGTAAAGGGCTTTGGTTATTTGGCTTTGTCGGACGTTTCGGTCGCCCCTTCGTTCGGGATAAGATCGAACAAGGATTCGAACCATTGCATCTCATGGTCAGACAATTCAGCTGTTCGAATTTCAGTGTAAGACCCAGTTTCCCACAGCAATCCAATGTAGCTAAAGTGTCTTAGCCTGGTGTCGCCAACTTGCAGACAAATTGTTCTGTCACCGATATTTCCTGGCAACGTGGTCCTGTACGTTTTCCATTTTGCGTTTTCGTAGATGCTCCGTAATCGACTAATGGTCTCTGCGTCAGAAATCCGGTGTTTTTTGCCGTGGCTGTGAATTAGGATCGAGTCTGTTTTCTGAAAGTCGGCCAACCATTGCGGATTCGGGGAACGCGAGGAAAGCAGACATCCCTGGGCAGCTACGAGGAACGTGATCATCAGAAGTCTACCTAATCGCATGCTCACTTCCTTTGCAGCCTGATAACGACCAAGACATGATTACTTGGGCGGTGAATCGTCTCTTATCCGCTTCAGTACGTAGAGCTTGCGTTTATCCTTTTTCGTGGTCGTAAATTCTTGTGAGGGGAGTTGGCCGAGGCAAACTGTCAGCGTTTCGCCGTCCTCGGTAAGCTTGTAGATGCCCGAGTCCCAATTGCGTGTGTCGGTCTCGATCGGTCCGGTTGCGGACGAGTGCTGATGGTGGAAGCATATCTGGTGAGGGTTCCAAGTGTAATTGATCGAAGCATAGCCTCGCATTTCACGCTTGGAATCAATCCACTTGTAACCTCCAGACTTGAAACGCCATTCCTCATCGGATTCGATCTTCTGGCCCGAGATCTCGGCGCTCACGACTCTCCACTTCCCTTCCAACTTCTGGAACAGCGCTTTAACGCGGCCGTCGTCGTCCTTCGCGAACGATAGGTTCGCGGCAAGCATAATCGCGCATCCGATCAGTTTGGCGGTTTGGGCCCGCCAGCCGGTGACGATGAGGGACATTGGATCGCTCCGTGACGAGGTTGAGGGTTTGGGGTGGGAGGCCTTCGAATAAAATCTGGCGACTCTTACCGGTGATCTTGTCTGCAATTGCAACGCACAAAGTCACAAAATTTCAGCCCCAAACCCATGGAACAAACTATGAAAATTCTCGCTCTCGGGCTCGGCACTGTCAATCATTTTCTGGGGCAACACCATGTGCTGCTTCATTGCCTCACCGGGCAATTACCTGGAACCTCTTCAACTAAACCAATCACCCAATGACGGAAAATTGACTCGCCTTCGATCGTGCTTGTCGTGGTTAAGAATGTAAATCTTCGTAACTGGTGTTGATATCTCAAAGCACAGCTCCCGCAATCTTCGTGATCTCTGCGTGCTTCGTGGTTAATCCCATCTTCCGTCTATGTCTCATGGTCGCTCTCAACCACGCTGTGATAGGGTAGTTTGGCGGTGAAGCCAAACATCCACAGATAGTAATCAGATTTGGCGATGAACACATCAGGCTTTCCTGGTGGACACCGTACTTCAAGGATCCGAAACTCTACGAGAAGCGGCGCAAAGTACCTTGCATTCACAATGTGTCCGCCGTTCTCGCGCGTTAATCGATCGGATACATCCTGCACACCGGCAGTACGAGTATACGCACCGACTGCAAAATAGATCGCAATCAAAACAGGAATGAACAGCAATGCCCGAAGCCGGAATTGCAAAAACCGTTCTCTCAACCTCCGATTCGCCTTGTTCATTCGTAACTCCATTGACGCAAGAAATTGAATCCTGTTCGTTGTATTCGGCAAGCGTTGGACCCTGAACATACTCCATGACAAGAAAGAGCTCGACATTGTCTTCCTCAAATGACGTGGTATCGTGTTCGCAAACGGATGGAATGGCACCGCCCAATGAGTTGAGCGACTGAAGGCTTGCGACCTCGCGTCGCATCCGCACTCGTGCTGCGCGGCTCTTGTTGTTCTTCAGATATTTGAGGACAGCAAAAGTTGCTTCATTTGTCTAGGATTTGACGAGACGGGTTACGCCTTGGCCTCCCGATCCAAGCGACCGTTCGAAAGACCAGTTGGTATCCCAAGGATGAAACACTTGCTCAAGGACTCCTAAGGATCACGCACCATTCGGCTAGTGGCGGCAAGTAAAGGTTCTAAAAGTCAAGGCGGGCCGATCCGCCACTTAGCTTCAATGGATTATTCGCATCTGCCTCCGCGCAATGCACTAAGGAATCTCATCCTTTAATTGCATTTCGCCGACGCGGTTATCTTCCTGTTTAGGAGAGGGATCTGGCGGATAGTATAGAACTTCTCCATCACAGAAGCCTCCACAACTGGGAACAGGACCTTTGGTTGACCATTGAACTTGACAGCCAATCTGCGGAATGGCTAGTAATGCTAGCAGTATCCAGTTGTAGAAACGCACAGTTTTCATTTCGCTCACAGTTCCTTCTGCGAATTCATTCCCATCCAAGCGAACTTTGCCTCATTTTTTTAGGTACCAAAACATTCCGTTGTTGTCAAATCTTCTAAGCTGTAGCGAGTCTGAGCGAACGAAGGCAGACATCTAAACCCTCTTGGTTTCCTTGCTCCTGTCGGCGTTGAGGCGGCGATCGAGGCCGCGAACATAGATGCGGCAAAGTTGGCGGGCCTCGCGGGGGATGCGACGAAACTCCTTCGGACTTCACCGTCCGGATTTGAAGAGAACGAGAAATGATTTCGGACGTGAAAACTAGCTTAACAGTCGAGCTCGTAAAGTGTGCACGATGTGTTGGCATCGGTTGTGACAACGGCAACGCGAGCAATACCTCGCCAATTCATGCCGTTAGCGTTCCCATCCGGTTCGATAACGCGATAAGCGGCGCAGAAAAGAGAGATAGATATCTGATCACTTCCACGGGCTAAGACCAATTCAATTTCGGAGTATGACTCGACATTGCCAGTAAACCAAACGGAAATGTTGCCTGAGCAGAATTCAGCTCGAATCTTCTTGCGCTGCGACTTCCAAATCTGCAAAAGGTTTCGACCGTCACGGTCGCGAATCATCATGTTAGAACCACCAACGAACTCATACTAGACGCTTCGAATTCCTTTGCCGACGAACGGAGGGGTATCCGCTGCCTATCCCTTCTGTCTGTCTACCTACTCGCAATATTCAAGTTTTTGGAACTCCTCGATTCCTGAGTTGGAGAAAACTCTTTGCAGCCATCGCGGAGCCAACAGCTACCATCAAAACGGGCATTTGCAATTGCCCGAACGCCCGCATACGAAATCCATCTTGGCGTGAAACAAATACGTTGTAGGCGACCCACGCAAGAATTGACAAACCTAGTAGCGTGGTGAGGGTTCCAAACGCGAAAACGCTCAATGCCACGATCTTCGCGGGTAGGTAATCAGGCAACCCAATAACTACACCAAAGTAGATTAGTAGCGCCGAAGAAACTGTCACGACGAGTGACAATGTACGCTGTGGAGTGTTCCATAGACTACCCAAAAATGAGAGGCAGCAACAAAGAGCAAGCACCCCAACGAGTACGGTCCCCATGCCCACTAGGCGTCGAGCGAAACTGATTGGTTCAGAATGAGACACGTTCATTTCGGAGAATTGGATTTGCAATTACGGATAACGCCTAAATTCACGAATGACCACCAAAGTGAACCTGACGTTGAAATAAATTTGTGTGGCTGACTTCCGTGGAACGCTTGGTTCGTCGGTATAGTCCTGCGGATTGCACATGCGAATCCTACAAAACTTCTAGCTTAGTCGACGGCGTATTTCCTCGCAGCAACCCATTGAAGCAATGAATTCGCTTTTCAGTCGAGGAGTCAAGACCTCGAGTGCCCATGACCGATCGTAAGTTCTGTCGTCGAACAACAGATGCTCAACGTATACGACGTGAAACAATGAACGCATGGCTGGAAACGCGTTCGCGAGGACCCGATCCGCCATTTGAAACAGTTCTATAAGTTCCTTAGTTCGTTTCGCATCGATCGCGTCTTGTGTTGCGTCGCGGAAATGTTCAAAAGCGAGGTGGATGCGCATGCCTCGAGTTTCGCCGCTCATCCGCTCGGCAAGTGTTGGAAATCGTGTTGTCGCCCATTCGAGAAAGGCGTTACGAAACGTCATGAGGGTCTAGGCAACAGATTGCGCCGAGGAACTACGGCGGTAACCGCGTCGTGAGGTTTGAGTGGGAAGTGCAAAGCAGCAGCCGTACCACGACTCCGATTCACCGCATTGTTCGTCCACGATGCATTTCCCGTTTGCAGTCTCTATATTATACGATCCTCGCGATTGTGCGCAACAAAATTGCGATAATGATAAAACCAATCGCGATTAGATATTTTCGCTTCCAAATCTGGAGTGAACTGAAGGCTATTAACGCGGCTTGTACGAGACCAATTAATCCGCCGACGAGCGTCTTAGCACCATGACCGGCCCACCATCCATCCGGCGCATTACATTCTAATGCCGCGTTCTGGATCCATGACCTTGCCCTAAGCATGAGACTCAATACCCTGGTTTGCTCTTTGATTGAAGACACCTGAAAAGATTGCAAGGTTCGATTGATTGCCCTGAACAACTCCGAACTCTCAACCTCGTTGCATCTCCCTTCTTAAAGAGTCCATTGACTACCGACAGTTAGAAAGGGAGAGCGATGAAAAACCGGGTGTTGCAAACTCAGTTTCAAACGTTGAATCAAATTTCCTAGTTAACGTCCGTTCGTGCTTTTTGTGACGTTCGTGGTTCAACGGTTAGCTCTGGACCATCGAGTCCATTCACTAACGTTTTGGCCCTGGCCGCGACCACAGGGAATGCATCGCCATCGAATGCGCGCGATTGCTGAAACTAATCGCAATTGGCGAGCATGTTTCGCATAGCTTCGATTAGAGCCAACCAAACCCTCGACAAGGCAACTGAGGTATGAGAACCAAAGCGTTGCCTAATATTCGCCAAATTCTGGGCATTTCCTAGCGAAACATATCGAGCGGTGGCGAGCAGATTGGAACCCACCGAGAAAGTGCTTTCCCTTTGAAAAACAGGGAAAACCCACGTAAAAACTAGCACCCCCGGTAGGATTCGAACCTACGACCTACGGATTAGAAATCCGTTGCTCTATCCAACTGAGCTACGAGGGCATTTGGCTCCTTCAAGAATGCTTTTCTTTTTTGGCGTTCGCCGATTCCTTGCCGACGCTTGGCTCGACGATCCACCCCGAAAATCGCTTTCAAAAGGCAGCTTCTTAAGCTCTCCAAATTACCATCTAATACCGCATTCGGCCAGCCCTCGATAGGCCCTTCATTTCCTGGCCGAATCGGCTCGAAATCCCTCGAATGCTTCGGAAATTCAAGGTCGCCAGGAACGTATTCTATGACGTTTCAACTCCATTGCACTCAGACGAGATCGTCGATCTTTGCATGGAGGCCTGCCATCGCTCAATGCTCCATGCTTGTAGATCGAGATGAAGCTCTCGGGACGAGGAATTAAATGGCGATTCTTATTTATACGATCGGGACGATCGCACTACGTTCTTGCATACGATCGAGACGATCGCACTACGTTCTTTTTGCATACGATCGGGACGATCGTACTACGGATTGGATACAGTCGATGGACTAAGGACGAAACTTGGGCCGCGGAAGACTGCGCCACATCTGCTCATGAAGCTCCTCCAACTGCGATTGTCGCTCGGGAGCATTGGCTAAATTCTCATTCTCGTCCCCATCCACCGCATGATCATAAAGCTCGCGAGCACGGATCGCACCCGATTCCGTTTCAAGCCATTCCACATAGCGATACCGATCCGTTCGCATCGCATACCCCATATAGTCCTTCCCTTCATGCTTGCGTGGAAACTGACTGAAGGCAGCTTCCTTGATCGAAGCCTCAGGATCCTTGAGAAGCGGCACCAGGCTCTTGCCCTCTAAAGAAGGCGGCACAGCAACTCCTGCAAGATCGCATACCGTTGGGTAAATATCGACGAACTCCACTAGGCCATTGCACTCTCTTCCGTTGCCGGCCATCCCTGGAGCTCGGACCATCAAAGGCGCCCGCGTGTCGATCTCATACACCGTTTGCTTACACCATCCTCCATGTTCCCCCAATTTCCATCCATGATCGCTCCACAATACCACGATCGTACGATCCGACAGTTGAAGTCGCTCCAAAGCATCGAGCAATCGCCCCACCTGCGCATCGATAAACGAGACCGATGCATAGTAACCATGCTTCAACTCTCGTTGTTGCGATTCGGTCAATGGACGATCAAAGGGGGAGGGTGCGTCGGCGTAATCCATGTAATCACGAAGCTCGTAAAAGCCTCCCATCGATCGATCACCAAAGGCAACAGATGGCGCTTCCTTGGGCAAAAAACCGTTGGACGCCAACGGGATCTTCGATCGATCGTAAAGCTCCCAGTACTTCCTGGGTGTGATGAAGGGCAAATGGGGACGAATGTATCCAACAGCCAAGAAGAACGGTTGGTCCCCGTCCGCTAACTCTTTCATCTTCTCGATGGCATCGCTCGTCTGCTTCCCATCAAAATTCTTCTCATCCGGTTGGTCTTGAATTTCGGTGGCGGGTCCTCGCATACGTTTGATAGCCGCTTCGCGTTTTCCTGCCGTCGCCATTTCCCGCTTGAACTCGGCAAGCCTTGCTCTATTCTCCTCCGAATAGTTCACCACGTCAGTAGCATTGTGCGTTGGCTCGTCCCAGGAGAGCGCATCGGGAAATGGATTGTGATAGATCTTTCCATAGGCTACCGCACGATAGCCTTGATGCCGAAAGTGCTGCGGCAGTGTCACCACATCGGGCATCACCGATCGCATTTCGGTTGTCAAATCCCAAACGCGCGTGGTGTCAGGGCGGAGCCCAGTCATCACCGAGACCCGCGAGGGATTGCATACGGCCTGCTGACAGTAGGCACGGCGAAACATCACGCCCGATGCAGCAAGTCGATCGATGTTGGGCGACTGAATCGACTTCGAACCATAACAACCAAGCTCACACCGCATATCATCGACGGCAATGAAGAGCACATTGGGCTTCTTCGCAACAACCTCCTGTGCGTGTAAGGCTACAGCATCGACGTTCCATGGTGCGATCGAAATCAACCATCCGATCGATAGGATCCATTGACGAAGTGTCATCGTTCCGTTTCCTTAAGGTGCGGATTGAATTCGAATGGGCGTAGTGACCATCGCACCACGGACATCGGTCATCGATACAAACCACGTGTTCGCTTGAGCGGGAAGCTTGGGTGCGACGATCTTTTGATCGCTCACTTGAGCACTGAGCGTCATCCAATTCATTTGCGATCGCAATCCAGTCACACGGGTGTAGTGAATGGCCGCCTCCTTCAAGGGAAGACGACTCTGGTAAGCGACCTGAACCGAGTCATCGTTGATCACTATGTCACCGGGATTCGGCAACGATTCTCCGAGCCCACAAAAGGAATCGACAAAGTACCCAATCTCTGCTGGCGCCCAACCGGCAGGATGACTATGTCGCATCTGAACTTCGATCCGCATCCATTTGCTCTTTCCAGGGACAACTTCAAAACTCTTCTGATAACTATCCAACGGGTAGTGAACGTCATTAGTACCGTTCACCCAGAGAATCGGAACCTTGCATCGAGGCAACCAGCTCGATGGATCATAGCTTCGAATCCAAGCCTCGCGTCGATCCCCTAACTTGTCGATGGCTGGCTTTTGAACGGATTCTCCTTCATAGAGAAACCCACATCCATAGACAGGGACCGCTGCCTGAAATCGTTCATCGAGTGATGCGACCAAGCACGTGGTATATCCTCCCCAACTGATTCCCGTTACGGCCGTCCTGCTCGAATCCACTTCGACATACGAACGCAACCACGAGTGGGCTCGAATGACGTTGGCTACGGCATGCCAGGGCCAATCGTCTGAAACATCACCACCGATGGTATCGAATTTTTCGGGATGCCCTTGATCGGGGCCGCCGTTAGGCAATCGCTGTCGGGTGGATGGCGCATTGGTTTGACCGGGCTTGGGCACACCCTTCTCATCGTAGACGGGATCCATAGGGCGACTGCCCGACAAGTCCATGGCGATAGCCGCATAGCCTCGCTTGGCCCAAAGATATACCCATTCAGCAAAGGCCGTCCCACCTCCTCCATGAATCAAAACGATACCCGGAAATTTCTTGCCAGCTTGCGAGGGATCCAAAGTTGCTGGCGAAGCATAGAACGCGAAGACCTCCGTTTCCTTCCCTTGATAGTGTTGACCCGAGTAGAGCAATGAATGGATCGCGCCCCGCTGATCCAACCACCGCATCGATGGAACCTGATATTGTTCATCGAGATTCCATGGCCCGACCTGGCCGAGTTTTTTGTGAGGGCCGTTCGTCGTTTTCGTATCTGCGATCGATTGCGCGGTGACGCTCGTGCAATCCATCGCGGTCTCTAAAAAGAGGATGAGCAACGCTGCAAAAAACCATCGGTGATGTTGCATCTTGGTGGGCCTTTTCGAAGACGATGGTGGGAGAGATGATGGTGATGTTGGAGTAGAAGTGGCGAGTGTGTTTAAGATGTAGGTGAAAGTAGGTTGGGAGAATCGTGTACGGTTTTAGGCAACAGGAGATCGCCAAACTTGAGGAGTGAACGATCCAGTTTGCCAACCGTCGCGCGTCATGTATTCGCGTACAACCAATTGCTTTTCATAGAGTTCGACGTAGAAGAAGGCTTGAGCCATTCCACTGAAATGGCTGGCATTGTCGGTATTGAAGACACGGATGCCAGTCGTGGCCAATTTGGACTGACCATCCCATTGAAACACATCTCGCGTATGCGTATGACCATAGAAGATCCCCGCGATATTGAGATTCTTGATTGCTTCGTAGTAGGCGCGAACATCACATGCGTCCCATTCTTTGCTATTGGCAGGAGCTTCGGGATCACAGGGACCGGTATAACGCCCAACATCCACGTGGTGTGTGAGAATGACGGGCCGACCGCTCGTCCCTACATGCTCTTTAATGTCGGCTAACAGAAAATCGAGGCTGTCGAGAGCTGCATAACGACGCTTTCGAGTCACTGTCTTGGTGTCACCCACGATCAATCCTAAATTGATGAAGTGCGCCTTTCCCCAATCCCAAGAATAGTGAATTCCATTTTCAGATACGTGAATCAAGCCAGGTCGCTTGCGATTGCGTTCTTTGATCTTCTCCAGCGCAAAACCAGTACCTTGTGGGGCATCATGATTCCCAAAGACTTCATACACGGGGACTTGCAAGCGACCATCTTTTCCCGTCAGCCCATAGGTATCGGAAAAAGCAGCCCATTCGGTCCGTTGCATCTCTTCGTGAACACGACCACCCTTGTCACCCGTATCGATGACATCTCCAGCATGGATGACACCGGACACCCGAGCCACCTCGCCCCCACCTGCTTCCACTGGAATGGAGGTTCCCGGCAAACGATTGAGCACGTCGACCAACCTCCCACAAATCGTGAACGAAGTTGCATCCATGGTGGCGGGTCGTTCTTTATCGGCGAGGAAATGCGTATCGCCTACGACAAAGAAGGATGTCTGCAGCGCACCAGGGTCAGAACCATCCTGAAACGCCGATGCAGGAGCAGGCCACAGTCCTGCACTCGCAACAAGAGCTGACCCGCCAACGGTTTGCGCTAAGAACTCGCGACGCCCAGTTTTTCTCGATCGATTCCATGGATTCATGTCTATTCCTGCATGCGAAATAGGTACGACGTGGTTTCTAATTCATCTGAATATCATAGCGAGATATTCCACCGAAGCGTTTGGATCGAACCGATGCAATTCGCAATTCATGGATGCCCGTTCAAAAGGGTTACCTCCGCCTCTTGAAAAGCTCTTAGCCATTCTTCTATCGCTTGGCAAAGGCGACCGATTCATGGTCCATTGGATGACTCTTTGAGTTATGATGGGGACGATACGAGGATCGCTTCTATATAGCCTGGATTGGAACGATATGCTTTTTCGTTGCCTCATGATAGCCTCCTTGATTCCGGTGGCTGTTCCTTCGCTAGGGGTTGCAACCGAACCCAAGCAACCCAACATCGTGCTGATCTTGGCGGACGATCTCGGCTACGGTGATTTGCATTGTTATCACCCTGCTTCCAAGATTCCCACTCCTCATCTGGATCAATTCGCACAGGATGGAATGCGATTCTTGGATGCGCACAGTCCGTCGACGGTTTGCACCCCCACGCGTTATAGCTTGATGACGGGTCAAATGGCCTTTCGAATTCCACGAGGAGGAACGGTCTTTACCGGAGCAGGGGGACCTTCGCTGATTTCGCCGGATCGTTTAACGCTTCCATCGATGCTTCGAAATCAAGGCTACGCGACCTATGCGGTGGGGAAGTGGCATATTGGTTGGACGTTTCGCGATCGCGATGGCAACCCCATCCATGATGGAAGCCTAGAGGCGATCCAACGCATCGATTTTACGAAGCGAGTCGAAGGTGGCCCGGTCGATCATGGATTCGACCGCTTCTTTGGTACTGCCTGTTGTCCCACAACCGATTGGCTGTATGCCTTCATCGAAGGAGATCGCATTCCTGTGCCTCCTCAGCAGCCGATCGACAAATCAAAGCTTCCCAAACATCCCTATGCCAACGACTGTCGCCCAGGAATGCTCGCCTCTGATTTTCCGATGGAGGAGATCGACGAGGTCTTCATGAATCGAAGTCGTCAACTCATTGCAGAGCATCTCCGCCATACTCCCGACAAACCCTTTTTTCTCTACCATGCGATGCAAGCGGTCCATCTTCCATCCTTTGCAGGGAAGCGCTTTCAAGGAAAGACGCAATCGGGTCCACATGGAGACTTCATTGCAGAGATGGATACGCTTGTCGGTGAACTGTTGCAGGATCTCGATCGCTTGGGAGTTGCCGACAATACGCTCGTGATCTTTACGAGCGATAACGGTCCCGAGACCACTTCGGTGGTGCATATGCGATCGGAGCATCAGCATGATCCATCCTATCCATGGCGAGGCATGAAACGGGATAGCTGGGAAGCAGGACACCGCGTTCCATTTCTCGTTCGTTGGCCTGGGCGCGTGCGAGCGGGATCGACCAGTGACCAACTGCTTTGTCTCACCGATATCATGGCGACGATCGCTTCGGTCGTGGGTGCAAAGCTTCCGCGGGAAGCAGCCGAGGATAGCTTTGACATGTTGCCCGCATGGTCGGAAACGGCGAGCCAATCGATTCGGCCTTACCTGCTCACACAGGCCTTTGGAGGATCGCGAACGCTCTCCATACGGCAAGGTTCTTGGAAGTGGATCGACCATCGTGGATCGGGTGGAAACAATTACGAGCAGCCTCCTCTCAAGCCCTTCACTATCAACGATGGTGACTCCAACGCCCCTGGACAGCTCTACGATCTGTCTCAGGATCCAGGCGAGACCTCCAATCAGTACTCCCAAAGACCCGATAAGGTGCAGGAGTTGCGACAACTATTGGAACAAACCAAAACAACTGGTCGAAGCCGTCTTTAATCCCTTCCTTCCTTTGCCCCATGAAAGCCCTCCATGATCCAACGCATCCTTCCTTTCGCTTTGTTCGCATTGCTCCCAGCGAATCTCCACGCTTCTGAACCGCTTCGAGTCTTCATCCTTGCCGGTCAATCGAACATGCAGGGTCACGCGAAGATCTACACGCTGGACTATATGGCAGAAGATCCATCTTCCGCATCGTTACTTCAAGAGCTTCGCGATCCACAAGGAAGCCCCAAGGTTTGCCAGCGAGTTTGGATTTCGTCGATCGGATGTACCGGCGGAGGCGTTTCCGATCTCGTCGAGCAAAAAGGGAAGCTCACGGTGGGCTATGGCGCTTCTCCTGAGAAGATTGGTCCCGAGTTTTCCTTTGGCGTGACCATGGAGAAAGCGTTTACAGGTAACATTCTGATTATCAAGACATCGTGGGGCGGTAAGAACTTGCTCACCGATTTTCGCCCTCCCAGTGCCGGGAATCGCCACTTCGATGCCTCGATGCGAAAGCGGTGGCAAGAGAAGGGTATCGATCCTGAAGAAGAAACCCGAAAGCACAATGAAGAACTGAATGGCGTATTCTATCGCCACATGATTGCCCATGTTCGATCCGTTCTAAGCGATCCTCGTCGTGTGGTTCCTGATTACGATCCAAGCCAAGGCTATGAGATATCGGGCTTCGTGTGGTTTCAAGGTTTCAATGATCTCGTGGATTCCTGGTCGTATCCGAATCGGATGCAACCTGGTGGATATGATGAGTATGCCAATCTGTTGGGACACTTCATTCGCGATGTCCGACGCGATCTCGCTGCCCCCAAGATGCCATTCATCATCGGAGTTATGGGAATCGGTGGCGACAAAGAAGGAATCAAACCGCCTCATATGCATTTTCGACAAGCGCAAACCTCGGTTGCTTCGCTACCTGAGTTTCAAGGGAATGTGATCGCCGTGCCCACTGCACCTTATTGGTGTGACGAACTAGGCGCGATCGACGCCAAACGTGATCAAGTCAATCAGATGCGATACTTCCTCAATAGCAAACATAAAGATCATGCCAACGCTGATGGTGCCATGACGGAAGCTCAGAAGAATGAATACGTTCGAGACTATGAGGCAAAGCTGATTTCACCGGAAGAGTCTGCCCAGTGGAAGAAGGGAGCCTCCAACGCAGCCTACCATTATCTTGGCTGCGGTAAGACGTTCGCTCGAATGGGAAAGGCCTTCGCGGAAGCCAACATCAATCTGCTACAAGCCGCAAAACAGCCCTAGTATTCCAAGTAAAATGGGCGTCCAAACCATAGAAACGCATTGTGGAACATAGCTGGACATCGCACTTTTAGTGAGATCTCATATAACTTGTTTCGAATCAGGGCAGCTTATTGTATGATACGAGGAGTATTCCTTGTAAGTTTCGAGGATGTAATTCGTTCGATGAGGATTCGTGGTATGTCGATATGGGCTTTGGGCGCACTGTGCCTTACGTTGGTCGGTGATGGAGTTTCTACCGAGTTTATCCCTGAAGGAGTTACCCAACGCGTCGGTGGATATCGTCCAATTCGTGTTGCACTTCAGGAAAAGGAAGATTTCGTCAAGAAAGCGCCTGAAGGATTGGTTGCACCTCGCTTTGGCACCATCAGCTATGGAGACAAACGCTGGGGAATGATCTGCGACGAACAAGAGGAAGGAAAGCAGGCCTTGTTTGTGGATTCCAATGGCGATGGTGATTTCACCAATGAGCCCGCCATCGAATGGAAAATGAATCCCAACAACATGTATCAAGGCAGCACGAAGATTCAACTTTCCAAAGATCAAAGCGGCAAGATTTTTCTTTATCGTTTTGATCCCAGTGATAAGGCTCGCGCTTCGCTCAAAGATACGGTTCTTTTTTACACAGACTTCGGTAGCGAGTTCACCTATTCCCTCGATGGCAAAGAATTCAAATCGTTCGTATCGGGCGCCGTATCAGCGGAACAACCTCTTTGGGTTGACCGCGACGGAAATGGCAAACAGAGCCGACGCTTTGAGATGGCCAAAATTGGCGAGCCTTTCAATTTTACTGGAAGCACCTACGTATTCGACTTCAAGAATGGCGAACTATCGTTGTCGAAGTCGAAAGAGAACCTTCCTGAACTTCCATTGCCTCCCGACTTGACCCTCGGCAAGCAAGCTTTGTCGTTCAAAGCAACGACGATGAATGGAACCGAAGTCGACTTTCCCAAATCCTATGCTGGGAAGATTGTGATGTTGGATTTCTGGGCTACTTGGTGCGGGCCCTGCATCGGCGAAATTCCTCATATGAAGGAAGCCTATGAAAAGCATCATGAAGCTGGCTTCGAGATTCTAGGTATCAGCTTTGATCAAGAAGGCATGGCGGAAAAAGTCCAGGCGTTTCTAAAGGACAAAGAACTACCGTGGGAACAAATTTATGAGGGCAAGTACTGGGAAACTTCTCTCGGCATTCAACACGATGTATCAGGTATCCCTTTTGTATTGCTCGTCGATGGTGATACCGGAAAGATTCTTGGTACTGCGAAAGAACTCCGCGGTCCGAAGCTTTCAGGTTTCATCGAAGAGAAGCTCAAGGAAAAGGCCGGAGCCAACTGAGTGAAAACTTGTTGAAGTCACTGGGGCATATTGTAGAAACAGGGGCACCTTGGAAATCAAGGTGCCCTTTTTCATTGGGTCGCACGTATTCTCAATCGATCGCACGAACATGGGCCTTCCAAGGAGGTCGCGCCCCGTATTCCCATTACAACTGCTTCGACTTTTCGATGGTAAACAAGAGATTGTTTCCAAGAGCAAGAATGACAAGGCATCCAGCAATGACGGAAAGAAAGAACTCTGTGCGATTCAGGCTGTAGATACCCATTCCCACGATGATCCCTGCAATGACGCCTGCGATAGTGATGCGCATGAATGGTACTCACAAGTCCGGTGAAGATTTGAGACGGGATGCCAAGTGTGACTTTCAATCGAGCGTGTGAGCATGGACCGCTAAGGGAATCGACCTTCCAAGGGACTGGAAGTTAACTTCGGGCATGAACAGACCGAACGACTATTTTCGTTCTCGAGCAAAGCGAATGGCGCATCCAACGGGCGGTGTTTCGGCCGTGCCCACCGATGACTTGCTCAAGGCTGCAGCGATGGCATCTTCTACATAGTGTTTTTGAACCGAAGCTTCTTTGGTGTTGTCATCGAAAGCACCCATGTAGACGACTTTTCGCTCTTTGTTGAGAACAAAAAATTCGGGAGTGCGAGTCGCACCAAACTCTTTGGCGATTTGCTGCGTTTCATCAAAGAGATAGGGATAGACCAATCCTTGTTCTTTGGCGCGATCCTTCATGGCTGGAAGCAAATCGTCCTTGACTTTGTTGACGTTGATCGCAACCACAGCCACCTTCGAATCGCTTGCCTGGTACTTTTTCGCCAATTGATTGATGCGTCCTTCATAGTCCTTGGCATAAGGGCACGAATTACAGGTAAAGATGACGACTAGAACATCGCGATCCTTCCATTCCTGCGACGCGTGATCGTTTCCGTCGACACCGGGCAGGGCGTTCCATGAAGGGGCTTGATCACCGATGCTCAACTTTTCGTTGTACTTGCCAGCCAAACAAAAACTGCTGGCAAGCATGCATCCTAAGAGCAGACCCCAAGCCCCGTTTCGTCGCATGAATCGTTGCATATCCCAGTGCCTATCGTTGTGGTAGGAAGACTCGATGTTCCAGTCCATTTTAAGGACGCCATCGAGTCTCCTCAACGACCGAGAATGCGAATCGCAACCTTTTTGACTAATGGTTTTCATCGGGAAGAGGCAATCGTGCCTCGACCTGTCCCAAAGCGCTTCCCACAAAATAGTTCGGGTATTTGCCATCCCATTTTTCGATACGAGCTTGCTCGATCTGAAATCGTTTGAGTTGCATGTAGGCGTCGGAGTTGTCGATGGCCTGAGTCACTTCATAGCTCTTGGCATCGGCGACCAAACGGATTCCTTGGGCTTCGGCCTCCCTTTCGGTAAGAATCGCTTTGGCTCGCGACATAGCTTCTAACTCGAGTTTCTTGTTTTTCTCTTGCTGGGTGGCCGTTTCCGCGACCGCAATCATCTTGGATTGCTCAGCATTGAAAACTTCTACCATCGTTTTCACGATCGATGGATCCTTATAGACGAAGCCTCCGCTGATTCCCAAGTTGGTAATGGTGATCCCACGCTCCGAGAAGAAGGTCGACACTTCTTTGACTACTGATTGAATATGGGGAGTCGCTTTGAGTCGCAGTTCTTCCATGGGAAGATCGGTCACTTCCAATCCGAACGCGCTTTGGATTTTGGCCCGGATCTCTTGGTCCATCACCTGCGTCAATGCACCGTTTGGGTAGTTGTGCAAGAAACGAACGGCATCATCGCGACTCGCGACGCGAGCTGTGCACGTCCATCCGGTCGAGAACTCTACTTGATCGCTTGTCATGACCCAGATGGCTTCGTTCTTGGTGCTGGTACCGCTATTGGGATCCGCCGTCCATTCCCGCGTTACGGGAGACTTATCGACGCGAACGAGGATCGCCGCATCGCTCCAGGAGCCATTGGCATACAAGGTCTCATACCCGCGAGGGACCCATTGTTGAGGAATCTTGACCTGCTGAGTATGCACCATATTCTTTCTTAAATACTCTTCGGTATGTGTGGATGTTTGATGTTCGATATTCTCGGTAAAAGGTAACAAGAACGCTTCCTCATTGGGCTGGATCACCTCTAGCTTGACCGGTTCGAAAGGCCTCCAACACCCGGTCGTAAAAAGTAACAGCACGATTCCCACCACAGCAGACGATCGTTGCAACCATTGCAGAATGTCTTCCACAACCAAAGCCAACGATGCGATCGCAATGACGATCCATCCCCAGAATCGCCATAGAGAATGAAAATGCTGTCGGCTTGCCATGCGAGCGTGCAGTTGCCCCAAATCCGTATCCGGTTGCAGCTGCTGCATGGCATCTTCCATGGTGGACTGAGCGAACTCTGCTTCCATCCATTGGTTGTACATACTAAAGGCAAGAACGAGCGCTAAAATCGACACGATGCGCGCTATGACTTTCACGATAACCTCGCGAGAAGAGCGAGACCGCGAGCCAGCGTCCGCATGGCTCATGAGAAAACGGTGATCGGTTCAAGATCCAGATACGGTCCCGAAGGAACTGAGCGTCAACAGCGATCAGATGGCTGCTTTCTTTGTATTCAACAACGCATTGAATACGGCCGACGAGGTTAGCTGACGGGCTAGAGTTAGAATTCCTCCGGTAAGGTGCTCCTTACCTAAGCCCCAGCTGGGTAACCTTCCAAGGTTCCCAGCGATTGGTTCCCCCGCTCGCTCTGCGATTAGGCGACGCTACTAATGAATGAGGATAGAACCTTTCTGCAACGAGTCCAGAGATGATCCATGCGAATTTACAACTTCTTTACACCCTCGAAAAACGCGAGTTGATTGTTCTAAGCAACACGTTCGAAATTGGCTGTCTTTACAACTTCCTTACACAATGCCTCATCGTTTTTGCAGCATCTTTATGCGGTGCCGTCTTTAATAAGTCGAACACCATTCTTACGTTCGACAAGGAGATAGAAGTTGGATGTCACGCATGCATGCGCCTTTGTGGCAGTGATGGCTTTGGCGATTTATCTCGTCGTTGCCCTGTTGATGCCGGAGATCTTTTCATGACAGTCGATTTAATCCAAATCGCAATCTACTTGTTTGCGTTGGGAATTTTGACGGTTCCCGTGGGCAGGTACATGGCCAATGTCTATCGAGGAACACTGCGAATCGGCCGATGGAAACTCGAATCGTTAGAGCAACGTATCTATCGATGCCTCGGCTTCGATCCTGATGCCGAAATGAATTGGCGACAGTACTCCATATCCGTTCTGACGTTTTCATTCCTTTCGCTCGTCGTCGTCTATGCGGCTCAGCGAATGCAGGGATTCTTGCCAGGTAACCCAGAGACGTTTCAAGCCATCGCGCCTGATTTGGCGTTCAACACCGCCGTGAGTTTTGTCACCAACACCAATTGGCAATCCTACGGTGGCGAGTCATCGATGAGCTATACGACGCAATCGGCTGTTTTGACGGTCCAAAACTTTCTTTCGGCCGCAGTGGGTATGTCCGTTTTGGTGGCGCTAACGCGCGGCTTTCGTACTAGCTCGACGTCATCTATCGGTAATTTCTGGATCGATCTACATCGTGGAGTGCTCTTCATATTACTCCCATTCTCCGTGTTTCTTGCACTCCTCTTGGTATCGCAAGGCGTGGTGCAATCCTATCAAAGCTATCCTCAAATTCAGATCCTTGAACCGGGTTTGGATTCTGACAACAGGCCCGTAACGCAGCAAACCATCGCGATTGGGCCGGCTGCATCACAAATTGCAATCAAGCAATTGGGAACGAATGGTGGAGGATTCTTCAATGCGAATTCAGCGCATCCCTTCGAGAACCCAACTCCTCTCAGCAATCTCCTCGAGATGGTTGCAATTCTTCTCTTGCCTGCCGCTTTGTGCATCACTTTCGGTGAATTGGTGGGAGACCGGAGACAGGGTAGAGCCTTGCTAGCCACGATGTTCTTGGTTTTTATCCCACTTCTCGTCGGAACCTACAGCGCGGAAGTCTATGGCAAGTCCGTTCTTACGGACTGGCTCATCGAGGATTCGATGATCTCGGGTGGCATTCCCAATATGGAAGGCAAAGAAACCCGATTCGGCGTCGTCAACTCTGCTGTATGGGCCGCCGCTACAACTGCAGCATCTAATGGATCGGTCAATGCCATGCACGATTCCTTCACTCCACTAGGTGGAATGTTTCCACTTTGGCTCATGCAACTTGGGGAAGTCATTTTTGGCGGTGTTGGGTCTGGGCTTTATGGGATGCTGACATTCGTCATCATCGCTGTCTTTATATCCGGGTTAATGGTTGGGCGTACTCCAGAGTATCTTGGCAAGAAGATTGAAGCTTTCGAGATGAAGATGGCATCGATGGTGGTGCTCCTACCTTGCGCTTGTGTGCTATTAGGAACCGCTCTATCGCTGGTTCTCGATTCCGGCAAAGTCGGCATCCTTAATCCAGGCCCGCACGGCCTCAGTGAAGTACTGTACGCGTTCTCTTCTGCTAGCAACAACAATGGAAGTGCTTTCGCGGGATTGAGTGCCAATACACTGTATTACAACACAGCATTGGCGCTCGTTATGTTGATCGGCAGATTTGGCGTCATCCTACCCATTTTGGCCGTCGCTGGATCCTTGGCTCAAAAGAAGAGGACGCCCATTACCTCGGGCACGCTTCCCACACACACTCCATTGTTTGTGACGTTGCTCATCGCGACGATTCTCATCGTGGGAGCGCTTAGTTATTTCCCCGCACTAGCGCTTGGCCCGATTGCGGAACATTTGCTACTCCATTGAATCGCAATTTCTTGATTGAGATGATCATGCCTATTCCGAATCAGAACATTCATTGGTCCTTCATTCTTCGTCGCGCCCTTGCAAGAAGTTTGATGAAGATGGATCCCATTTGGCAATCAAAAAATCCGGTCATGTTCTGTGTTTACGTGGCGACCTTGTTCTCCACTTGGCTTACGTTTCGAGCGGCATGGATGCCAACTCCAAACGAAACGTTAACCTTCACCGCAGCCATTACCTTTTGGCTTTGGATCACCGTCGCCTTTGCCAATCTAGCGGAAGCTCTTGCCGAGGGCCAAAGTCAAGCGCATGCTGACTCCCTTCGCAAATCTCGCACACAAGTCATCGCAACTCAAGTGATGGAAATCCCTTCTCCTTGGCTGGATCCCTCCCGAGTTCTGGACCAACATTCAACTCTTTTGGATTTGAAAGAACTCCCTAAGAGATCGATGGAAGCATCGCGATTGGAATTGAATGATTACGTACTCGTTCAGGCGGGAGAAATAATTCCAGCCGATGGCGAAGTCATTCTTGGGGTTGCAACAGTCGATGAAAGCGCCATCACCGGCGAGAGCGCTCCAGTTGTGCGAGAAAGCGGAGGTGATCGCAACGCCGTTACAGGTGGTACCAGAGTGCTTTCCGATTGGATTATGCTGAAAGTAACATGCCTTCCAGGCAAAAGTTTTCTTGATCGCATGATTGCGATGGTCGAAGGAGCCAAGCGACGAAAAACCCCTAATGAAATTGCCCTTTCGATTTTCTTAGCCGCGTTAACATTGATCTTTCTATTGGTGGTGGCGTCGCTGCAACCCTTATCTGCCTTCAGTGTCGAAACGACTGGAAACGGACGTGTGATCTCTTTGGTGGTTTTGATCGCATTGTTCGTTTGCCTGGCCCCGACAACCATTGGAGCTTTGCTATCGGCGATCGGCATCGCTGGTATCAATCGACTTAGTCGCGCGAACGTCGTAGCTTTGTCAGGGCGAGCGGTTGAGGCCGCTGGTGACGTCGATGTCCTTCTCCTCGATAAAACAGGAACCATTACGCTTGGAAATCGTCATGCATCGCGATTCCTTCCCACCTCAAACTGTCGAATGGATGAACTCGTGGAAGCAGCTCATCTTTCCTCATTAGCCGATGAAACGGCTGAAGGGCGAAGCATCGCTGTGCTCGCCAAACAACAGTGCGGTTTGCGTGGAATTTCCCTCGAAGGAAAACAGGCAGAGTTCATTCCCTTTACCGCGCGAACGCGAATGAGTGGACTAAACATACAAGGAAAGATGATCCGAAAGGGTGCGGCGGACGCCATTGCAAAGTGGGTAGACTCCCTCGGAAAATCCTTTCCGGAGGAGGTTCACGCTGCAGTGGATTCGATTTCTCGAGCGGGGGGAACACCACTGGTGGTTGCTTGTGACGGTATTGTCTTGGGAACGATCGAGCTGAAGGACATCGTCAAGGGTGGTATCAAGGAGCGATTTGCCGAACTGCGACAAATGGGCATCAAAACCATCATGATCACTGGTGACAATCCTATCACGGCAGGTGCCATCGCGGCCGAGTCTGGCGTGGATGATTTCTTGGCGGAAGCAACCCCGGAAGCCAAACTGGCATTGATTCGCGAATATCAGTCGACGGGACGCCTTGTAGCGATGACCGGAGATGGAACGAACGATGCTCCAGCGCTCGCACAGGCTGATGTTGCCGTGGCCATGAATTCGGGCACCCAGGCCGCGAAAGAGGCTGGCAACATGGTTGACCTCGATAGTAATCCTACGAAGTTGGTTGAAATCGTGAATATCGGCAAGCAACTTTTGATGACACGTGGTGCGTTGACCACTTTCAGTATTGCGAATGATATCGCCAAATACTTTGCGATTCTACCTGCGGCTTTTGCTTCGACCTATCCTGAATTGCGTGCGTTGGATTTGATGCATCTCGGCTCGCCAAATAGTGCCATTCTTTCTGCCGTTATTTTCAATGCGTTGATCATCGTCGCCTTGATTCCATTGGCGCTTCGAGGCGTAACCTACCATCCCATCGGGGCCGCTGCGTTGCTTCGTCGCAACTTGTTGATCTATGGTGTTGGCGGATTGGTTCTACCCTTTATCGGAATCAAATGCATCGATCTTTTAGTGGCTCCCTTCTTTTAGTCAACGGTCGATGCTCTTTATCGAAAGGGTCTATGAAGTGTATTATCTTTTCCAACAAGCTCGAATATCTGCCGTCGTTTTGCTTGGAATGACTTTGCTCACGGGTTTGGTCTATCCACTGTCCATTACCATAAAATCGCAGTTTCTCTTTCCTAAGCAATCTCGTGGAAGCCTCTTGGAAAAAGATGGGGTCGTCGTAGGTTCGGAGTGGATCGGACAGTCGTTCGTGAAACCGGAATTCTTTTGGGGAAGACTCTCTGCGACTGTACCGCATCCTTATAACGCGGCAGCATCGAGTGGATCGAACCTGGGCCCCTCCAATCCATTGCTTCTCCAATTGGCAAAGCAACGTGCTCAAGCACTTCGACTTTATCCAACCCCTTCCACTCCGATTCCAGTCGATCTTATTACATCTTCCGGCAGCGGGTTGGATCCCCATATCAGCCCAGAGGCCGCCGCCTTTCAGATTCCTCGGGTCGCGCAACTGCGAGGAATGTCCGTTGAAAAGGTGAGGGAATTGCTTCATGCTGCGACGGAAGGGCGTCAGTTCGGTATCTTGGGTGAACCGCGCGTGCACGTTTTGAAACTCAATCTCGCATTAGATGCATATGAAGCCCCTTAGGAACGTCTTCTCATTGCATTGTAATTCACTTGAATGTGCCAATCACCATTTTTGCGTTCGACCTAACCAAGCAAACAATTCGGATGACCGACAAACGCCCTGACCCTGATCACCTCTTATCCCAAGTGCAAAGCCAAGAAAAGCGAAATCAAGCAGGTCAACTTCGCATTTTTCTCGGCTACGCAGCCGGCGTTGGTAAAACTTACGCAATGTTGCAAAGTGCACGACGCGCTAGAATCGGTGGTACGGATATTGTCATTGGCTACATCGAACCCCACGCGCGGCCCGAGACATCTGCGCTCATTGATGGATTTGAAACGCTTGAACCGCTTTCGGTACATCATCATGGCTTGAAGGTCCGTGAGTTTGATGTCGATGCGGCGATCAGACGCAAGCCAGAGCTCTTGCTGGTTGATGAGTTAGCTCATTCCAATGCTGAAGGTTGCCGCCATGCCAAACGTTGGCAAGACATCGAAGAACTTCTTGGGCAGGGGATCGATGTTTGGACGACGCTCAATGTCCAGCATATTGAAAGCTTGAACGATGTCATTGCTCAAGTTACCGGTGTCACCGTTCGGGAGACCATCCCCGATTCCGTGTTTCAATCGGCAGATGAAATCGAGTTGATCGACATCGCTCCTGAAGATCTGATCCATCGATTGGAGCAAGGTAAAGTCTATTCGGGCGAGCAAGCGATTGTCGCGTTGCAAAGTTTTTTTCAGCGAAGCAACCTCCACGCACTCCGCGAACTATCATTACGACAAGCGGCGCATCGTATCCATTCCGACGTCGAAGACTCGAGGCGTTTGCTGCAGGCTCGAGCCCCTTGGGTCACCGCCGAGCGATTTATGGTATGCGTTGGCCCAAGCCCAACGACCGCGAAGGTGATCCGCGCTGCGAAGCGCATGTCCGATGCCATCGATGCACCCTGGATCGCCGTTTCCGTTGAAACCTCGAACAATTCTCTCAAGTCTCAAGCCGTCGGCATGATTGTCGACCATTTTCGTTTGGCAGAGAGCTTGGGGGCCGATACCGTAACGCTCTACGGCGATGATGTTCCTCGGACTCTCATCGAGTATGCGCGCGATCATAACATCACTCGTATCTTAGTAGGCAAGACGACCGAACCAAAATGGCGGCGGTGGTTGCGCGGCAATCTCGTGGATCGCTTGGTGGACCTTAGCGGTGAGATCGACGTGTTGGTCGTGCAGGGTGCTAGTGATAAGCAACCACAACCTATCGATCGAAGCCATTCCTCTTGGAACCTTCGCAATCTTCTTTGGGCAGGATTGATACTAGCGTTTTGCACATCCCTTGCTGCACTTCTGCATGGATTGCGATTGGCAGATTCGGAAGCCAATACGGTCATGATTTTCTTGGCTGGAGTTGCCTTTATTGGTTATCTCTTTGGGCGAGGTGTGAGTTCGTTCGCTTGCGTGCTTGCCGTCCTAACGTTCGACTTCTTTTTTGTACCGCCGTACATGACTTTGGCAGTGGCCGATACCCAATACCTAGTGACCTTTCTCATCATGCTGACCATCGGTGTCGGGATTAGCAATCTAACCGCTCGATTGCGAAGGCAAGTCCTTGTCGTTCAAGAACGCGAGCAGCGTATGTCGTCCCTCTACGCCCTCGGAAAGCAGTTGAGTAGCTTGAGTGGTCAAGTCTTTTTGTGCAATGCGGCGGCTTCAAAGATCGCTGCGCTCACCGGAGCGGATGTGATGATTTTCCTCGTCGATGAAACCGGAAAGGTGGAAGCGACGACAACTCCCAAGAGCTCCATTGCCGATGCGCCAACATGTCTGGCCGCTGCGAAATGGGTGGTTCAACATGGTCAGGTGGCGGGTGCTGGCACGAACACTCTTCCAGCGACTCCCTCGCTCTATCTACCGCTGATCGGGACTCAGCGCTGTCTGGGGACCATTGCCATTGCGTCCCAGTCCAAGTCCCTTTTCTCGCCCGAATATCGACATTTTCTCGAAGCCTGCGCAAGTCAATTGGCTCTGGCCATCGAACGCGATGTCTCGGTCATGGCGGCGTCGGAAGCTCGTATCGAAACCGAAACCGAACAGCTTCGAAGCTCGTTACTCAGCAGTGTGTCCCATGACCTCAGAACGCCGCTCGCCACTATAGGAGGTGCCAGCCAGAGCTTGCTGGAATGCCATTCTCTTGGTCTCCCATTGCAACGCGACCTTCTTCAAAGCATTACCGACGAATCCGCACGCTTGATGAGGTTGCTCGAGAACATCTTACAAATGTCAAAACTCGAAGCAGGACAAAGCACACCAAAGAAAGATTGGCATGTGGTGGAAGAGTTGATCAGTGTGAGCCTCAAGCGAACCCAACACGCTCTCGAGCGGCATGTCGTAACGGTCGCGATCCCTTCCGATCTCCGCTTGATCTGTGTGGATGGCTTGCTGATCGAACAACTATTGGTCAATGTGCTCGAGAACGCTGCTATCCATACACCACCCGGCACCCAAGTACGCATCTGGGCCGTTGAAGAGCCAAACACACTGGCGCTTCACGTGAGTGATTCGGGTCCAGGAATTCTGGCCGCGCTGGCTGAGAAGATTTTTCATAAGTTCGTCCGGGCCACCGCAAGCCCCGATAGCGTGCGTGGAAGCGGTTTAGGGCTGGCGATCGCGCGATCGATAGCACGTTGTCATGGCGGTGACATCGTGATCCAAAAGAGCGAGCTTGGTGGCGCGGATTTCGTCCTTCGATTACCGTTGGATGGCTTTGCACCTCGCATGCCCATGGCTAACTAGCGGAAATTTTAAAGGCTGTGAGGACCACTATTATCTCACCCCAATGAGCAAGCTTTGAAGTTGCGCATTTGATTATTATCACAACCCGATGCGTAAGCGAGGGACGGGGTTTTGCAGTGATTTTGACTTGTTTGAGACATCCCTTGTTGACGCTTCATGATGTGTTTTTGTGGTCCCTCACTGACGCTTCGGGTTGTGAAGTAGGCGGTCCCTCGCTGACGCATCGGGTTATGAATTAAGACGGCTCCCGGGTCCGGATCGATGGGGTCGCTTGCTGACGTATCGAGTCACCGCGCGACGTCGATTATTCCAGAACCATGCGATAGCCAACGCCAGGTTCGGTAAGAAAGAACTTTGGATGAGCTGAGTCGACTTCGAGTTTCCGACGCAAACTAGCGACGAAGATTCGCACATAGTGGAGCTCACCATCTCCCTGTGGCCCCCACACTTCCTGCAACAGAAATCGATGTGTTAGCACCTTGTGTGGATGTTTTAAGAACACCGTTAACAGCTTGTATTCCAGAGGCGTTAAGTGAATATCGTTCCCGGCCCGCTGGACCGTACGATTGACCAAGTGAATCTCCACGTCCCCCAATTTCATCGCCGTCGACTCGGAGGCCGCTTTGGAGTTCCTTCGTCGTAACAACGACCGCACTCGCGCTAAGAGTTCTGCCGTACTAAATGGTTTCGTGACGTAGTCATCAGCCCCATTGTCTAAAGCCAATACCTTTTGCGTCTCTTGATCGCGAGCCGACAACACCAGAATCGGTCCCTGGTACCACTCCCGCGAGCGAGCTAAAAAAGTTTGACCATCGAGGTCGGGAAGCCCCAGATCGAGCAAAATCAAATCGGGTACCGGATCCATCGCTACACGATTGGCTTCAGCTGCCGATGCAGCTTCATTGATTCGATAGTCCGCTTCGGTCAATGATGCGTTGAGAAACCTTCGAATTGGTAACTCATCCTCGACTATCAGAACCAGCGGTTTCGTCGACGATGTCATAGGACCCAAACGATCCAAATCGGTAAAAAAGAGAAGCTTTCGCGACGGCTAACTCCGATCGCATTGAGCATTGTAGCTCATTCTTTTCGAAGATGAAGAATGCATCCTATCGGTTTGGTTTCCGGTACTGCAATCGGAAGCCCTTTATCCATAGATTCCAAGGCTTGGCGAAGATCATGTTTTTCGATGGTCGCCTTCCTTTTACCGAACGTTATATAGCGATCATCGATTCGGCCTCGGTATTGAATCGTACCGGTGGCATCCAGCAAAAAGGCCTCTGGGGTTGCTCGCGCCTTCAAATGCCGCGCCATCGACTGTTTCGGGTCGATAAAGAGCGTCGATGCCGAGTGGTACTCTTTGGCGTGTTTCTGAGCCTCCTGAATCGTCAGATCTGGATCCGAATAGACCATCCAGAATCGATATCCTTTTTCCTCCCATTCGGCACGTAGCGATTCGATGGTGGGCTGATAGGCATTGGCGATCGGACAATCATGATTGACGAAGACGACAACGGTTCCCTTCGATTGAACGAGACGCCCATTCCAAGGGTGCGCCTTTCCTTGTAAATCGATAACCATCCCTTCATTCGATTGTTCTAGAACATCTTGAGTCCAGCCCATGGACGTCCCGATCAACCATGCAGTCACAAGAGTGATGAGGATTCTTCGATTCATGTTTCTAATCCTTGGCTTAAGATCTTCCTTTTCATTTCATGATCATCACTTGCGTACTCTATCCAAGGAACGGTCATCGAGGACCTCGCGGATCGACTTTCGACCTCGCTCAATCTCTTTCGCATCCAGTCGGTCATCGCGATTCTCATCGAGAAACTCAAACAATCGCGTTCGAAGGCGTTCTGGGACTTCGGATGCTTCGAGCACACCGTCGCGGTTGAGATCAAAGAGCTTAGCGAACCGACCATCTCCCAAAGCACCACCTGCAAATGTCCCTAATCGGCCCGATTGCTTTTCGATTCGATTTCGAATCGCTTCTTGAGAACGCTTGCGCATGTCTCGCTCGAGCATCTTCCGATCTTCCTCGCGATCAGCTACGACCAAAAGCGTTACAGACCCCATTTCATCGTTGGATTCGCGTCCCCAGGCAATGGTTTGGGGAGGTGAATGAGGATTATCCGCATTGTCACTCGAATTGTCGTAGACAATATCGACGTCTAAGCGCGTCCCTTTGGGTAATCGTACTGCCTGCGCAAATTGATATTGATCTTGCCAATCCAAATCCCAATCCTCAATCTTGAGCAAGCTCGAAGTTTTACCATCGGGAGTTGTGGCCGTTAGATCCATCCGCGTACAGATGTAGTGCGCATGTCCGCCAATTTCAAAGGCCTCAACATCCACGGGAAGCGTGTACGAGTCTCGCAGGTGAAAGTTCTTTTCTCCTGCAGGAACTTCTAAGCCAGCCCCTAGTCCAAATAGCGCTGGCAATTGCAGTGGAACAAGCAATCGACTTGGAGGTTGATCCGCAAAGTAAATTGCAAGTTCGGCTTGCTCGTGTTCGACTTTTCCGGTCGGATGAAAATGCGTTTGCATGATGATGTCGCTACCTGCTGGAAGCAAGCGAGCGAGATCACCAGGCAATCGATTAGGTGTAGCGCCGGGAACATAGCCTCCCAGTCCACGCCCCATCCCTTCTGCCACATTGACGAACGCGTTGCCTCCCTGCGATCGCCCCTTGAGAAAGTTCATCCCGCGAAAGCCTGGCAGGCCATCGCTTTCACGTTCCTTGCGAAGCACGCCACCTTGATCGACAAAGAACAAAGCATGATGAACGGCTCCGCGAGCCGTTGGCTTGAGCTCCATGGCTTTGATCCACTTGTCTTCGGGGAGGCCCACTTGAAAGACAAAAGATCGATAAAGATCGGGGCCATCCGCAGGCACTTGGAAGGAGCGATCCATGCGGACCACAAGATCTGGTTGACCAAGAGCCCATTCGGTAGGAAACTTCGGTGGTGCTGGCGTAGCGTTGGCGTCCCCTTGGGGACATGCATTATCGATCCACCGAAGCAGCAATGCTCTTTCTTCCTTGGTCAGCCTGCGATCATGGGCAAATGCAATTCCCGAATCGACCGGTTTCCAAGGAGGCATGTATCCATCTTGAACGACAGCGCGAATCGTATTGGAATGTTTTACGACTTCCTCATACGTTTGCAAAACAAAGGGTCCGCTTTGGCCCTCGCGGTGGCACTGCGTACACTTCGCATAGAAGATGGAAGCAATCGATCCTGAAAACGTCGGAGGATCTTCTTCGGCTCGCGTAACAGAACAGAGTGTGACGGCTAGTCCCACCGACATACCCCAAATCCGAATATACCTTATCCAAGCATCGAGTTCGGTTTTCACAATGCCTCCTTTATGGTGTTTGGAACTGGCGTTCCTCGCGTAAGCAAGGGACCACATACATCACAACCCGAATTGTCAGTATCGAGGGTGCGCTCATTGAAATTCGGCATCCAGTGACGCCTTGTTTTATCTTGATTTTCACAACGAAGCGTCAGCGAGGATCCGCCTGTGACACAAAGCGTCAGCAAGGGACCTTTCGGACAGGCCAAAAACATTGCAAAAGTCGGTCCCTCGCTTACGCGTCGGGTTGTGAAAATACTCAATCTCGCAACTTCAAAACGAACGTTTCAATTTGTGATGTGGCATTGATAATTGCGCTGCGACCTGAAAAAGAGGACACGAAATCGATCGATTGCCGAATCCCATTGATTTTTTGCGATGAACTCGGCAGGAAGTTCTGTGTCTTCATGGTTTCTGGCGAGTTTTCGACCCCATTTGGAAAGTTGGCGGGGCAGGTAGAATAGAGAGTTTGCCTTCGAGATATGACTAAAGACGACGCATGGAACGGGAAACCATCGATTCACAACTAGAACTGGCTTGGCAGGCAGATCGCTTTCGGCTCCGTCGTATCTGGCAAAAGATCCAGCGCATGCCCCAGGACTCGGCGCATCGTCAACGCGATACCGATCGCTTCCTCCATGCACTGCAGGAATCAATTCAACGTCGATCGTTGCGAGAAGCCGCAAATCCAACCCTTCATTACGACCCCGAACTTCCGATTTCAGCTCATCGTGAAACGCTGATTCAAGCCCTTCAAGAACATCAAGTTCTCGTCGTCTGTGGTGAAACGGGTTCGGGAAAAAGCACTCAGCTTCCCAAGATTTGTCTCGAGGCAGGTCTCGGTCGCAAAGCGATGATTGGCCACACGCAGCCTCGGCGTCTGGCAGCGAGGTCGATTGCGAATCGTTTAGCGGATGAGCTCGAAACGAAAGTCGGTGAATGGGTTGGCTTTAAGATCCGATTCAACGATCGAACGCAACCCAACACCCTGGTCAAACTCATGACCGACGGTGTGCTTCTTTCCGAGATTCAACGCGACCACTTTTTGGATGCCTACGATGCAATCATCATCGATGAGGCGCACGAGCGTTCCTTAAACATCGATCTGCTGTTAGCGTATTTGCATGAGTTACTGCGCAAGCGTCGCGATCTCAAGCTGATCATCACGAGTGCTACCATCGATGCCGAACGATTCGCGGAACATTTTGGAACGGTCGATCAGCCTGCTCCTATCTTCCTGATTGAAGGGCGGACCTATCCGGTTGAGATTCGCTATCGAGGCGCTGATACCGTCGAGGTATCCGAAGAGAATGATTGGCTATCGCGCATGTGCCAGGCCGTCGATGAATTAAGCGACGAAGGGGGAGGGGATATCCTGACCTTTCTCCCGAGCGAACGCGATATCCGCGATGCAGCTCGCCATCTTCGCGGCCATCTCACGCGATCGGGCATGCTCGAGCGCAACGAGATTCTCCCTTTGTATTCGCGGTTGACTGAGGCAGAACAACAGAAGATCTTTCAACCGCATCGACATCGCCGTATCGTGCTCGCAACCAACGTGGCCGAATCGTCGTTAACCGTACCTGATTCGCTATGTCATCGACCTAGGGACGGCTTCCGTATCAGTCGGTACGCCTCGCAGCAAAGTTCAACGCCTTCCTATCGAAGCGGTATCACAGGCCTCGGCCGACCAACGCGCTGGTCGGTGCGGACGATTGGGTCCTGGTATTTGCATCCGGCTCTTTAGCGAGTCCGATTATGCAGGTCGGGCTCGATTCACCACGCCGGAAATTCGACGCACCAATCTGGCATCCGCCATTCTCCAAACAAGATTGCTTGGCGTTGGCGATCTAGAGCAAATGCCTCTGCTCGATCCCCCGCGGCCCGAGATGATCCGCGATGGAATGGCCACTCTTCGCGAGATCAATGCGCTCGATAGCGAAGATCGACTCACCGAAATCGGCAAGCGATTAGGTAGGTGGCCTGTCGATCCGCGCATTGGTCGCATGTTGATCGAGGCAGAGAAGAATGGATGTCTAGCCGATGTCTTGATCATCGCATCGGGACTGGAAGTTCAAGATCCGCGGATGCGTCCTGCCGAAAAGCAGCAAGCGGCCGATCAAGCGCACCCAAAGTTTCTCGATCCTCACAGTGATTTTCTTAGCCTCCTTCGCGTATGGGATTTTTATCATCGCTTGAAGGAAGAGCTAGGACGGAGCCGACTCGAAAAGGCGTGCCGCGAACACTTTTTGTCGCTACCACGGCTTCGCGAATGGGCCGATGTGCATCGTCAACTAATGGAGATGATGGCCGAGCATCAAGGAAGATCTGGCTCATGGAAACTCCCCCCGCGCAAACACTTGGTTCAGCAGTGGGAAGCACCCATTGCCACGAAGGATGCGCAGGAGCCTGTGAAGAAGATCTTTCCTTCAGGCTATGACGCAATCCATCTGAGTCTCCTCGCGGGTCTCTGGTCTGGCGTCGCGATGCTCGAAGAAGAGAAGAAGTACAAAGGGGCAGGGGGAATCGATTTTTCGATCTGGCCAGGATCGGGTCTCAAACAATCACGCCCCAAGTGGATCGTGGCCGCAGAAATTGTAGAGACCCATCAACGCTATGGCCGAGTGGTCGCAGCCATCGATCGCGAATGGATTGAACCGCGAGCTTCTCATTTGCTCAAGTCGTCCTACGAGCAGCCTCATTTCAGTCGCAAGCATGGATCAGCGATGGTCTATCGGAAAGCGACCTTGTTTGGGCTTCCGGTGGTCGCTCGCACGCAGGTCCCATTGGCTCCGATCGATCCAGCGATGGCTCGCAAATTGTTGATCGAAGAGGGCTTGGCCGAACAGCAACTCGTTAGTCGAGCTGCCTTTTATCGACACAATCAACAACAACTTGCAGATTTGCAAGAGTGGGCGCATCGAACACGACGTCGCGACTTTGTCGCAGATACGTATCGTCTCCACCAATTCTACGAACAACACCTTCCTCAAACGGTGGTCGATCGTACCTCGCTGGAAAAGTGGGATCGATCTCTCAAGAAGGATCATCCCATCTTCTTTCGCTGGGAAGATCTCGTCGCAGACTTCGATCGCCAATCCGCAACGGAAGCCTTCCCCGATTATTTGCATGTAGGAACCATGCGATTGCCTCTGAGCTATCGATTTGAACCTGGTGGACATCAAGATGGCATTCATGTCCAAGTTCCTCAAGTAGCTCTCGCGCAATTGGATCAACAGTCGTTCGAGTGGCTTGTGCCAGGGTTGCTTGAAGAAAAAGTACTCTATCTGATTCGAGCATTGCCCAAGAACCTTCGCCGCAATCTTGTCCCGGCACCCGACACGGCCAAGGTCGTGGCATCAACGCTTCAACTGTCCCCTTGGAAAGATCGCCCCTTCTGGGAAGCGGTCTGCGAGGTATTGTCGAAGCAGGCAGGTGAATCGATCAAGTCTACGGACTTTCATGTCGACAAGCTGCCTGATCACCTGAGAATTCAGTTTGAAGTGATCGATGATCAAGGCAAAGTCGTTGAGCAAGATCGCGACCTAGAATCGCTTCAACAGAAACTTGCTTCGCACCAAGCAGTGGTGGTTTCCGAATCGACGTCCGAAGTGGCTGACGAGAGTTGGCAGCGCAGCAAGATGACGCAATGGGATATCGAAGAACTGCCCGAGTCCATTGAACTCAAACGTCGCGGCATCCGCGTCACCGTACATCCGACTTTGATCATCGATGGAGAAGGAGTGCGGACGGAGATTGTCGATCGCAAAGAGGAAGCAGACCGCCTTCTGAAGTCAGCCTTGATTCGGCTTTTTTCTTTGGTGGAGCGAAGAGAATTGAGGAGCCAAGTGGTTCACTTGCCCAACTTTTCTCAGTGCCAATTGAGATTGGCATCGCGGATTCCGTCGGACCGATTGCAACCTGCTCTATGCGACTTGATGGCTCGAATCGCTTTTGTGGATGACAAGCCACTCATCCGAACCCGCGACGATTTCGAACTACGTCGTGTGGGACGCGTCCAAGCCATTTCGATGGCGGCACAGGACTTGGCCAAATGGTTGCCCAAGCTGGCAGAACAATATCATTTGGTGGCCCTCGGACTAGAGAAAGCCCCTAGCCTTTGGAAGGCAAACCTCGAATCGATTCGAAGTCAGCTCCAGGAGTTATTCCGCGAAGAGTTCTTGTTGCACACTCCGTGGACTTGGCTCAAAGAATATCCACGGTATCTCCAAGCCATCGTCGCGCGATTGGAACGCCTCAAGACGATCGGCCCTTCCAAAGACGCTGCCATCGATCAAGAGGTACAGGCGTTTTGGAAGCTTTATCAAACTCAACAGGTACCTTCAACGCAATCGTGGCCGGAAGGGGATGCCATCGAAACTCGTTGGATGATTGAAGAGTTTCGCGTCTCGCTGTTTGCTCAGCAGTTGGGCACAAAGATCCCTGTGTCTGCCAAGAGGTTGGAAAAGAAATTCGAGAAAAAATAGGGAAAGAAACACACTGACGGCTGGCGTCTTGTCGCGCACAATCAACAATCTTCTAAGCCAATAGTTCTTGGACAATTTTGGCTTGCGTGGCTTCGATCAGCTTGCCGGTACCGGTGGTCCGAGTGAACTCCCAAGACTTGGGATCGATTCCAAAGAGATGTTGCAACGTCGCATGATAATCAAAATGATTGACGACATTCTCTACCGCTTTATGGCCCAATTCATCAGTGGCGCCATGCACATAACCTCCGCGAATACCTCCGCCAGCCAACCACATGCTAAATCCAAAGGTATTGTGGTCACGGCCGATACTCTTTTCATTTTGAATCACCGGCAATCGCCCCATCTCGCCACCCCAGTGCACAAGCGTTGTATCAAGCAGTCCGCGTTGCTTAAGGTCAGCAACCAATGCCGCCGCTCCTTGATCGGTCTTTTGACAAACTGCAGGCAATCCCTTTTGAATGTTGCCGTGATGGTCCCATGTTTGATTCCCTGTGTGGATCTGCACAAATCGCACTCCACGTTCCACCAATCGCCTTGCAATCAAACATCGTGATCCGTAGTCCTTGGTTGCGGGTTGATCGAGCCCATACAAGCGACGCGTGGCTTCCGATTCCTGGGACAGATCAAAGGCTTCCTTAGCAGCAGTTTGCATCTTGGCAGCCAACTCATAACTTTGAATGCGAGCCGCCAGATCTTGTTCGTTCGGATAGCGTTGCAGATGTTCGCGATTGATAGCTTGAATCGTCGCTAAAAAGTCTCGCTGTTGGTGGGGCTGCCAATCTTTGGGTGGATCTAGATTGAGGATGCGGGGTTCTTGAGGGCGAGCAACCGTGCCTTGATAAAGCGATGGCAACCAACCATTCTGCCAATTCTCGACACCCAGGACAGGAAGACCAGTCGGATCGGTCAAGATAACAAAGGCTGGTAACTCGTCGCTCTCTGAACCCAAAGCATAAGTGAACCAAGATCCGAGCGAAGGACGGCCGTTTCCGATATTTCCAGTGTTCATGGCGTTGATGGATTGACCATGATTACTGACTCCGGTGTGCATCGACCGGATGAGGCAGATGTCATCCGCCACTTTGGCCAAGTTCGGCAGTAGTTCGCTCAACTCCATCCCGCATTGACCATGCTTTGCAAATTTCCACGGACTACCAAAGAGTTTGGAACTAGCCTCGGCAGCATTGTCATACTTGATGTCACCCGTATAGGTCTGCATATGCCGCTTGGCCAGTTCCGGTTTGGGATCGAACAGATCGATGTGGCTTGGGCCGCCTTGCATGAACATGGATATCATCGCGGTAGCCCGAGGTGGCCGTACCGGCGGCTTGGGCTTCACATCGTAGACCGGCTGCCCCATCTTGGGCTTCGGAGGATCCGAACTCAATCCCTCACGCTGCATCAACCATGCCAGCGCAAGTCCACCGATGCCATACGATCCTTGAAGGAGAAAATGTCGTCGTTGGTGCAAGGACATCGCATTTACTCCACGTACAGAAATGGGTTCGAGCAGAAAAGGGCATGGCAGTACTGAGTCAATCGTTGCTGCATGGCCTCGGTCGACGATGACTTGGTCTTTTCTTCCTCGGTGGTAGGTTGATCTCGACCAAGCAAAAACCCTTCGGCTCGTTCGAGCTCTGCAGAACTTGGCTCGCGAGCCAAAGCTTGTTGCCAGCACAGACGAATGCGGGCTTTCAACTCGGTTGATGGAATGGCTTGTTCGACTGCAATCGCCAGCGCCTTCGATTGATCGATCAGGAACTCATGATTCATGAGCATCAACGATTGCGTGGCTACGGTCGAATTGGAACGTTGACCGCAGTTCGGCGTCATTACGGGACTGTCGAAGGGCTCCAGTACGCTCAGCGGCATCGATCGTCGAACCTGCACATAAATGCTTCGACGCAACTCCTCGCCCTGGAGATCGATCTTCTTGCCCGAGGGACGGCCGGCCGAATCACGCGTGTCCACCGCGATTACGAACTGCCCGACCTCGTCCGGCGAAACTTCGATGGGTGGTCCTCCCCGCTTCGTCGACAATCGGCCACTCGCGTAGAGCACAGCATCACGCACCGTTTCGGCTTCTAATCGACGAAGAGGCATTCTTCCTAATAATTCGTTGTTAGGATCGACCTCTTCCAACTCTTTGCGACTCTCCGATGTTTGCCGATAGGCCGAAGATAGGAGAATCGTGCGATGAAGTTGCTTGAGGCTCCAATCTTGTCGCACAAACTCATCTGCAATCCAATCCAGCAATTCGGGATGCGACGGCCCCTTGCTGGCCAATCCGAAGTCCGTGGGGTTCGCAACGAGCCCACGCCCAAAGTGATGCATCCAAAATCGATTGACCAAAACGCGACCCACTAACGGATGGCTTCCCGAGGTCAAACGCTGGGCATAAGCCAATCTACGGCCGGTAGATCGTTTCCCATCGCGTGAGTCGATCGCTTTTCCTTCAGGATTCAGAATGGAGAGTTCCGCTGGCAATACCTTGTCGCGAGGAGACTGGTGATCCCCACGATAGAACACGAACGTATCGGGAGGGGCAACTTGATCTTGGGGTGGTTCCCACAAGGCATGCACCCTATCTTCTCGAGGTCGCTTCTTTTGAACTTCTTCGGTGGCTTGCTCCCACTTCTTATTGAAGCCATTCAATCGATCGGGGAGATAGAGATAGACCGAGCCGGTATCGACGTTGAGAAAAGGGTACTGTTTGATCAGTTCTTTCTGCTCATCCGTTTGTTCAGCTGCCTTTGTCATTCTTGCTTTGCGAGCTGGCTCGCGTATTTCCTCTGGAAGTTTAGCCAATTCCTTTTCAAAGGTATCCTCAACCAAGGCTTCCAATTCTTTCTTGCGATTGTCCGCCACTTCCTTGAGCTCCTTCTCGACACGCGCGGACTCCTCTTGAATAGCCTTGGACCACAAAGAGATCAATCGTTGGTCGGGTTTCTTCCAATTCTTTACGTTGAGAGCGGGTTCAAAGATAGCGCGAAAGCGATAGTAGTCCGCTTGCGATATCGGATCGTAGCGATGCGAGTGGCATTGTGCGCATCCAACCGTTAAGCCAAGCAGGGAACTGGATACGACTTTGATGTTTTCGGCGACCACTTCATTGCATGCCAGCGCCATATCGACACCTCCATCCCCCGTACCATCAGGCACCATGCGCAAGAACCCAGTCGCAATCAACTTGTCTGCTTGCTCGGGCGAGAGATTGTCGTGCGAGGATTCGATGAGTTCATCGCCGGCCAACTGTTCGATGATGAACTGGTTCCATGGCTTGTCGTTGTTGAGACTCTGTATCACATAGTCACGATAGCGCCATGCCCATTTGCGAACCGAATCCTTTTCGGTGTAGCCATTGCTATCGGCATAGCCCGCGATATCGAGCCAATGTCGTCCCCAACGTTCGCCGTAGGCTGGCGAACTCAATAGGCGATCGATCAGTTGTTCATACCAATCAGGAGATTCATCGGTAAGGGCATCCTCTAGTTCGTCAGGTCTTGGTGGCAAACCGATAAGATCCATAAAGACCCGTCGCACCAGCATCGCGCGAGACGCCTCGGGGCCATAATGAAGTCCTCGCGTTTCCAGTTTCGACAATAGAAATGGATCGATGCCCGTCTTCCATCGGGCTTGATGCTCTGTCTCGGGATAGGGAGCCCTCGCGATAGGTCGAAAGGCCCAGTGATCGCGATCGCTTTGAAGAATGACTTCACCCACTGGCAATGACTCGGGTTCATTTCCTTGAACCTCTGCTCCCTGATCGATCCAGAGTTTTAGAGCTTCCAATTGGGTTGGTGAAACCTTTTTCTCTCCAGGAGGCATTTCACCCGATTCGATCTTTTCAATCAAAAGGCTCGCAGCATGATTGCCGGGTTGCAAAGCCGGGCCAGATTCGCCTCCCATTCGAAGCGACCGTGCGAGCCGTGTATCGAGGCCCCCTTCCAACTTGGCTTCTTCCCCATGGCAATGCCAACAGTGCTGCTTGAGTATGGGTCGAATGGTTCGTTCAAACGAAACGGCATCGCTTGCGAGAAGCGGCGATTCGAAGCCAGCGAGCAGAAGGATGCAAGCCAAGGCAAGGCGGGACATGGTTTGCTTTCGACAGGAGGTGGGAGCGATCATGAACATGATGCGCTATCGTAGGCGATTCCTTCATTGTGGCTGATCGCCCCACGGGAATCAACATGAATCGGAGATACCGCTCGGCCTTGGGGTGCTACTCCTAACAAATTGGGCCGCTATTTGCCCGGTTTTAGATGTTTGCGTAGGAATGCGAGAATGGATTGGCGAGTTTCGCTTTGGTCGAATTCTTGGCCACCATGTCCTGCACCTGCGATAATCTTGATTGAGCTTTCGACCCCTTCGCCCTTCAATTTTTGATGCAACCGCATGCTTTGATCCGAAGGAACTTGGGTATCCTCTGATCCGTGCAGAATCAGAAAGGGTGGAAGACCTGGACGCACATGGTAGATCGGGCTTGCATCGCGAGCCATATCTGGATGCTGAGTGACCACACCGCCAAGAAGCTTGGCACCATTGGTGATCGCCAATTTGTCTAATGGATTCGTAGGTCCAGGAACATTTGCAGGCATGGTCAACAAATCGGTGGGACCATACATATCGATCACGGCTTGAATGGTTGGAGCGCGTCGGTCCGAGTTCTTGGGGGATACCATCCCAACCAAAGCTGCTAGATGTCCGCCTGCCGATCCACCGCCCATAGCGAAAGCTTGGGGATTCAAACCATACTCGGCCGCATGCTCTTGCAACCAACGCACGGCATCGCGTCCATCCTCTAGTTGCGATGGCCACTTCGCGACATGGGACAAACGATAATCGATCGATGCCACTGCGGAATCCTTCGGATGGCAGCCAAGTCCAAGGGCAGTTTTCTTTTGCGCCAGAAGCCCAACCACCGCCATGCATCCAAACGACGGTGGGTAACGAAGATGATGATGGTTTTTGAGGAAGATAAAGATCGAGCAACAGCGCGCCGGTCTTGCGAGTTGCGTAGGTGCGATTGGAAACCACGCGTACACCTTCTGGAAGTCGAGGACGCACATCGCCTGCCGCGCGAGCATGGGTAGGCGTGACCTGCGTGATGGAGTCTCCCAGATCCCTTCGAGCTTCCTCAGCCATCTTCGTCAATCGCGCGACAATATCGGGGTGAAGATGCGCGACATTCTCTCGCTCTGATGGATCTTGATTCAAATCGTAAAGAGCAAGTTCGGTCGATTCAACGCGGTACCCATGGCGACTGGCGATGCCATAGATTCCCGATTGCTCGATCGATTGCGGATTCCCTCGACCATGCATCGAGGGTTTGCCACCGACCCCCGGTGGGCCAGCCACGGTGAGATAGCGATGGGGAAGATGCAGCTTCCAGCGACGATCGCGGACCGCTTGCAACTCTTCCCCTGCGTAGTACCAATATTGCGGTCTTCCACGCTCGAGTTCATCGCCGAGTAACACTGGGAGGAGTTCGAGACTATCGCGTTTCTTGTCCGGTAACTGGGCACCGATCAGTTTTCCAAGCGTTGCATAAAGGTCGATGGTGGAGATCATGGCCTGACTCGTCTTGCCCGATGCGATTCGACCTTTCCATCGCGCAATCGCAGGTACGCGCATTCCACCTTCATAACAGGTGAGCTTTCCTTCGCGTAGCTTTCCGGCTGATCCGGCGTGTTCTCCATAGCTGAGAAACGGGCCGTTGTCAGAGGCAAAGAGAATCAGCGTGTTTTCGGATAACCCCAATTCCTCGATCACGTCGACGATCTGTCCGATCGACGCATCCAATTCTTCGACAACGTCTCCGTAGAGTCCTGCTTTACTCTTACCTCGAAAGGATTCCGATGCAAAAATCGGAACGTGAGGCATGATGTGGGGTACATAGAGAAAGAAGGGCTGTTGTCGGTGTTGGCGAATGAACTCGACGCAGCGATTGGTGATGCGATGCGTGAACGACGATTGATCGGGATCGAGTTCCGTCACTTGCTCATTTTCATACCAGGGTAACGCAGGGAAGTCTGGCGATACGGGATGCAACGGCCCATTATCATTGGAGTAGGGAAGCCCCGCCCATTCGTCGAAACCGCGTCGCGTTGGAAGAAACGGAGGATGATGGCCTAAATGCCATTTGCCAAAGATGGCTGTCGCGTAACCCTGGTCCTTGAAGAGATTGCTCAGCAAAACTTCTTGAGGGTGAATGCCATTGGGTGAAGTATGATTCAAGGCTCCGCTCATCCCAACACGATTGGCATAGCATCCCGTCATCAACGCAGCGCGTGACGCAGTGCAAACCGCCTGAGACACGTAGAACTGTTCGAAGCGAACTCCTTGTGCCGCTAGTTGATCCAAACGAGGTGTTCGAATCTCCTTCGCCCCAAAGCATCCTAGATCTCCCCAGCCGAGATCGTCGGCCAAGATCAAAACGACATTGGGCTTCGAGCCTTTCTCTTGAAGGGCTTGTAAAGGAGTCGCGATCGACACCGTCCCCAGGAATAATACCAACGGTGCAATTACTTTACATATCATCGATTCAAATTCCCTGAGACAGCTTGCAGACTTGTGGCTCTCCATCATAACGAGTCGAACTAGGAAGTGCGCAGAGAGCGCATTGACCGAACGAAGTCAACTCAGCGGCACCAAGTCGCTTGTCCGCATTCCCTTATGGATGGGAACAGGTTTCTTCGATCGAATAGTGCTCTATTTGGCGTGGAGTTTCGCAAAGAACTGACGAGCTGTGGGGTGCCAAGGAAGCCCCTTCCACTGGTAGGCTCGAGAAGAGGGCAGAATTCCTGGTACCGCCAAACCTTCCTCATACAACGATTCGAGCGCGACTTCGACGAGTCGTGAAGGGGCATCTGCTCGCGTTGCTAGGATGGCTGTGGTCGCGAGCGATTTGATTGGCTTATCCAATCCTGCTTGGGGATAATCGTTTGGGGAAATTTCAATAGCATGGAATGCTGGTTCATTGAGCGAGATCTCTAGCGATTGTTCGATCGAAACCAACTTCCAACGCTTAGAGCCCAAGAGGGTTGCGATGGGAGCAACACCGGCTTTGATCATCACGAAGGCTGCGTCGATCTCCGTCGCTTGATCGAGCGAAGCGTAATCGCTTGCGTCCACCTGGACATCTTCTTCTGTCATATTGAATTGCTGAAGGATAAGCCTTGCGGCATCGCGAGTGCCAGAGTGCTGCGGACCCATGGCTACCTTGCAGCCCTTGAGTTGATCGATCGAATCGATAGGCTTATCGCTCCGAACCAGCACGTGCAACGTTTCGTAATAGAGAGGCGCAACCACCGCCACCCGAGGACTTGTCAACGAACTCTCTTGAACCATCGCTAACTCGACTTTCCCTTGAAGCAGTCGCGCTAGATTGTCGTCCGAACCTTCGGTGGTCACTACCACGGGATGGGAACCGATTCGATTTTCGAAACGCTTGGCCAAATGCCCAGCAACGATATGGTACATACCGCCGGGATTGCCAGCGCCGATTTCGATGTGCGTTGGAAGGCTGCGATCGCGCCACCACTTCCATCCCGCGCGTCCACCAAAGTAGAACGTAGGTGATAGTAAAACCATCGCGATGATCGCGCGTTGGGCCCAACGATGCGCAGGAGTTGGATCGATGCTGCGCTGGCCCGTAAGAGCAGCCACGAGTGGAATACCCTGAATCCAGAGCATCGCCTTTTGTCTTGTCGGGAGTGGTCTGGCCTTGATCGGTTCGCCGCGGAGGAATCGATCGAGCTCCTCCGCTAACTCATTGGCGGTTGCATACCGTCGTTGTGGTTGTTTGTGCAAACATTTGGCGACGATCGTTTCCAAGTCGACGTGGATGTCTTTGCGAAGCTGACGCAGCATGGGCGCAGGTTTATGAATCACCTGCATGATCGTTTGTATGACGCTATCGGCGAAGAAGGGAGGCTTTCCTACCAACAAGGCGAATAGAATAGCGCCGAGCGAATAGATATCGGTGGTCGCATCGTGTTCATCCGTTTTTCCTGCTGCTTGTTCGGGCGACATGTACGAAGGAGTCCCGATTGCGGCTCCGGTTGCCGTCAACCCCGACTCGCTACCGATCAACTTGGCCAAACCGAAATCGGTAACGACAACCTCATCGCGCTGATCGATCAGAACGTTGGCAGGTTTGAGGTCACGATGGACGATCCCAATCTCGTGCGCATAAGCGATGGCTCGAGCTACATCGCGGACATATCGCGCGGCCACTCTCGGTGGCAATGGACCTTCGGCGAGTTTCCTGGCCAAGTCCGATCCTGGCACATAGTCCATCGAAAAGAAGTGATGCCCCTCATGCTCGCCACATTGATAGACCGTGACGATATTGGGGTGAGCCAATTTCGCGGCGCTGCGAGCTTCGGCGTAGAAGCGAGCTACTTCATCTTCACTGGCCAAGCAACCCGAGCGAATCATCTTGATTGCGACTTGGCGATCGAGCTGGATTTGTCGACCGAGATAGACAACGCCCATGCCTCCCCGACCAATGATCTTCTCCAAAATGTAATCGCCAAAGCGACAAGGGAGATTGGGTTGGGTGGTTTCCATCGCAACTTCCCGCGAAGAGGCCAAATTGGCATCGGGGCGGGTCTTGGTATGATCGATGGTCGACTCGGGGTCGCGATATCCCGTGGCCGTGGCAAATTTTTCATGGAGCGATGGATCGTCGCTGTCGCGATCGTCCTTCCGATCGGACGATACGCTCGACTGCAGTTCGGCAAAGGTAGGGCCTGCCATATGCTCGATGCAATCGGCCGCTTCCAGGAGATCGCGCAAGGCGTCGGCGATATCTTTATGCTCGCGCAAAAATGTTTCGCGATCGACCGCATGCCCTTCATCGCGGCGTTTCAAAAAATCCACCAACGCTTTGTCGAGACGTACGTCGTCTTGGGATGGTTCTTGAGACATGCCTATGCGATTTCAATTTCCCTTACAGGGCCCATAGCGGAACAGGAATCATAAGATCCCAGTTATTCCGCTCATTGCGGGCTTACCGCGATCAACTTTAGGCTACACGGTCGGCCAAAGCGAGGGAAGCTGGATTCCGAACTTGTTTAATCTCGGTAAAATGAATTCGTCGATTTCTCTTCGATCTTGCGAAGAAAGAATCCAATTCGTTCGCCCCGCCAAGACAAAGATTCCGCATAATCCCAGAGCTGCGGGAATTTCACCGAAGATGATCAGTGCTGGGGCGAGACAAAGCAAGAGCGTTTTCCACCCCACCTTGCACCCTTCTGCGTTAATGCGCCATAGCGTCAAGCTGAGTACGATTCCATTGGCGAGCCACGTGGCCAACAACGATCCGTAGAGGCCCATCGATTGGATGAGCGGCACATTCAATCCAACATTGATCACGACTCCAAACGCAAGGACTAGACTTGCCTGCTTCCCCTTTTCGGCACACAGCAGATAGGTCGATGCCAGCAACGACAAACTCGACCAGGTGCATTGCGACAACGCGATAGCCAAGATCTCATGCGCTTCCGAATAGCGACCTCGGAGAACATATTGAAAGAGTACGGGTGCAAAGAGTAAAGCGCCGATCGAGATGGCAGAGAAGGCAAGGCTCACCGATGCCAATACCTGCCTCATTCGATCCGCGATGCGATCCCTTCTTTGCGATTCCCAGTCGGCACTCAAGTAGGGCAAGAGCATTCCGCTCATCATCAAAGCCAGACTGAGAAGAAGATTAGGGAGGATACGACCACAATAGAACTGGCCCACCAAGGCCTGCCCTACTTCCTCACCTCCTTTGCAGAAATGCAACAACATATAGCGATCGACGAGTTCAAAAGAGTTGGTCAATAGATTGGTCAACCACAGGGCTGCAGCAAATGGAAGGATTCGGGCCCACATCATTCGGTGCGACAATGTCTTCGTTGGTTTCAATACACCCTGGCTCTGATAGTAGATCGAGTAGACGCCTGGGACGATTGCGATAAGACAAGCTACTGCATACGCGGGCAGGAGAAGTACCCACGATCGTTGCCAGGCCAAAACGGTAATGCCAAGCAATGCAAATCCTGCGCTTTGAAGAAACTGCATCAGCGATGCCGTGCGAATCAACCGCATGGCAACCGCAAGCTCATAGACAATGTTGAATGCGGTGACGGTGAGAAAGGTCCATGCCGTCCAGGCGATCAACCCTAATCCAGCTTGCCATCCTTCTGCGAAGCTCTCGCCATAGATCGTCCATGCAAACGTTTCGGGGAAAGATAGCATCGCCATGACGAGCAACAGCATGCCAATGGCACTACCAGCCAGAATGCGCCAGACGTAATCTCCAAGGCATCCACGTGCCCGAAAGTGTTCAACGAACTTCCCAAACGAGCCGGGCAAACCCAACACGGCAAAGGGTGCAGCGATGAGAAAGAAACTGTTGGCCAAGGCCCAGTGTCCCAATTCCGCATCCGATAGAAACTGGCAAAATCCGAAGTTGCGACCGAGTCCAAGGAGACGCTGAGCCACATTGAAGAACATCATCACCACCACGCCCATCGCAAACGATTGCGTGGCATGCTGCACCGAAGATTCATTGTTGGTCGGATGATTCATGGGCCGGATGGCTGAGGCCTTCAGACGGAATGGGGAGTCCGAATTCATCGCCGTGGCGATGGCGGAATTCGAAATCTCAGGAACCTAGACCTGAAAATGTAGCCCACACCCACCTTCTGGAACGCAACCCGTCACAATCGCCAACTTTCTTTTCGCTTGCCAAGCCGTCACAATACTCCCAACCCCACCAAAGCGAATCCAGCAACAGGAACCATGCCATGCATCGCCCCACTTCTATGCGATCGAGTCCCCTCGCCATCCTGGCGATTTGGGCCGGCTTTTTCCCAACGAACCTGTTGGTGGCTCAGGAATCGCGTTCCTCTTCTACCAATCGAAATCGAGCAACCATTGGTCTTTATGATCGTCCCAACGGCGTTTATCAGAGTCGCTCAGTGGTCTACGCTCAAGATGGTATGGCCTGCACGAGCGATCCACGCGCCACACAAGCCGCAATCGATGTTCTACGGCGAGGGGGAACGGCAGTCGATGCCGCCATTGCAGCGAATGCCATGTTAGGTGTCGTCGAACCGATGAGTTGTGGCATCGGTGGTGATCTCTTTGCAATCGTCTGGGATGCATCATCGCAAAAGCTCCATGGACTCAATGCCAGTGGACGCAGTCCGATGAACTTGACGATCGACAAGCTTCGTGAACAGAACCTCAAAGAAATCCCATTGCATGGTCCTCTTAGCTGGAGTGTTCCTGGCTGCGTCTCGGGTTGGTACGATCTGCATCAACGATTTGGAAAGATGGCGATGCCGGACGTGCTCGCATCATCGATTCAGTTGGCAGACCGCGGCTTTCCGGTCGCTCCAGTCATCGGACAATACTTTGCAGCTTCTCAAGCGAACCTACGTAAAGACCAAGATGCAGCCGAAACCTTTCTTGTGGCTCCCAAAGGAAACGCCGTTCCTTTTGCAGAACGTGTGGCACCACGCGAAGGAACACTCTTTCGCAATCCAAGATTGGCCGCCACCTACCGCTTGATTGGCCAACAAGGTCCCGATGCCTTCTACAAAGGATCGATTGCGGAACGCATCGTGGCTTTCAGTCAATCGCATGGAGGCTACTTTTCGCGAGATGACTTTGCAAAACATCAGAATGAATGGATTGAACCAGTATCGACCAATTATCGTGGGTACGATGTATGGGAACTTCCACCCAATGGCCAAGGGATCGCAGCCCTGCAAATGCTCAACATCCTCGAACGATATGATGTTCGATCGATGGGCTGGGGATCGCCGGAGTACACGCATCTTTTGATCGAAGCCAAGAAGCTGGCCTTTGCCGATCGCGCTCGCTTCTACGCGGATATGCAGTTTTCAAAGGTACCAGTCGCGCAGCTCATTTCCAAAGAGTACGCCAAGCAGCAAGCAGCTCGCATCGATCTTCAGAAAGCCATGGTCGATACTCCTCCTGGCAATCCTGCCATGGCCCAAGGTGATACGGTCTATTTATGTGTGGTCGATAAAGATCGCAACTGCTGCTCGTTGATTCAAAGCAACTTTCATGGATTTGGAAGCTACCTCGTACCAGGTGACGTTGGATTTGCCCTTCAGAATCGCGGCGCATTATTCACTCTCGAAGACAAACATCCCAATGTTTACGAGCCTGGGAAACGTCCTTTCCATACGATCATACCCGCCATGATGACGCGTGAAGGCAAACCGTACATGGTCTTTGGAGTCATGGGGGGAGACATGCAACCTCAAGGGCACGTGCAAATTGTCGTCAACCATGTCGACTTTGGGATGAACATTCAATTGGCCGGTGATGCGGGACGCGTGCGCCACGATGGTAGCGCAAGTCCAACGGGAACGCCCATGGAAAAGAACGGTGGGACGCTGCTCCATGAGTCGACCCTTCCTGCAGCGACATTGGAAAAGCTTCGCAGCATGGGACATCAACTCAAAGTCGACCGATCCGGAATGGGTGGATACCAAGCCATCTTGATCGATTGGGACAACAAGGTCCTGCAAGGCGCTACCGAAAGTCGAAAAGATGGTGTAGCCATGGGAATCGATTTCAACTGACGCCGATTGATGAGAGTTTCTGAATCAGTAAACCCTATCCTTGCGTGCATGTTCGTTTCATCGATCAGGAACGAATGCATCGATAGAGAATCATGATGGAAGCCAACCCCATCGTGGAACCGAAAAGGATGAGCCCGATGTCGCGTAGCAATGCGAAGATACCGGGTCGCAATTCGGTAGCTTCCCAAGCCGGATGCCCTGGCTCTTGCGATAGCACATAGAGCGGTATAGTGGCTCCATCTGGAAACTCTTGCGATAGCTGACGTGCAGCGCGATCGGCATCGGTCCCCGTGTATTGTCGAACGCGAACCGCTGCTTCGATCGTCTCATCTTTCCATGGATAAGTGACGTGAACCGTTCCATGAAAGCCTCGCATGGTTGAACTTCGTACGTAGATCTTGAATGGATCGACACCGCTTCCCATCACGATGGCATCGATCTTCTCCAAGGATTGTCGCGTATGGACATCGCACCACCGCGCGACGCGAAGGCTTGGCCAATAGACAATCCATCCTGCAAATCCAAACAGGACGATGAGCCCTATCGTGATGCCCCACCTACTCGAATCGTTGGTACGCGTGTCCTCCATCTCCGCTTCTGGATTGGGTGGTCGCCTTTTTTGCAAAGGCTGCGTAGGGGCTTGCGGCTGAACCCCTGGATTGCGTCGTCGAGCCTCCGCGAGAATGGCTCTCAAGGCTTCCTGCCCAAAGATCTCTTCGATCAGCGATTGTCCTTCGCCATGCAGAAAATGGGCGATCGGAAACGATAGAGAATCGATTTCAGGATAGGGATCGTCGGGCAGTTGCTGTTGCCACACAAGCTTGACTTCACCTTCGCGGACATAGCATCGATCCCATGTGCTCATCCGCTCGATCCACCAAATCGATTCCTTATCCTGGTGCTCGTGAAGAAGTTGATAAAGTGAATTCATGGCGAGGAAACCAAACCTCAAAATACCTATCGGCTGCAGGTCATCGTGAAGACTTTCCGAGGAAGAACCCTCTAGTGTATCGGTTTCTCATCCATCGCAAATCGAACTCGTCCAAGGGAATCGACAGGAATTCGCTCGCCACACTCGATGGTTTCCATGAAAGACCTCCGACTGGCCAAGGCAATGGTGGAGATCCTAGAAATGAAATGCTACAAAGGGCTTTGCAATTTCGAGACAACCCCAACACATTGGAAGAGACGTGCCTGTCAACGCAAACCCTAGGATTCAAGTCATGAAGTATCAACGTTGTGGCATCATAGCTGGAGTTTTGGGATGCATCCTTTCCCATGTCGCATTCGCGCAGTCTCATGACTGGAAAACGGTGGGAGGCGATGCGGGCTGTATGCGATATTCGAGTCTCAAGCAGATCGATCGCACCAATGTTCATCGGCTTCAATTAGCTTGGACCTACCATACGGGTGAACTAGTCGATGGCAAAGGGAAAACGATTGAATGCACGCCCTTGATCATCGATGGTTGGATGTATATCACCACGGCCGAGCGGCGCGTCGTGGCACTCGATGCGGCCCAAGGGACCGTACGATGGGAGTTCGATCCTCGAAGTTACGGTCCCTTGGCAGGCCCCCTGGCATCCGGTGGTGTGAATCGTGGAGTGGCTTTCTGGGAGGATCCCCAGGATCGCTCGCGACAACGCATTTTTCATGGAACCTCCGACGGTCGACTCTACTGCATCGACGCGCAAACAGGGAAGCTTGATCCTGGTTTCGGAACACGTGGAGCCAAAGACCTTCGAGAAGATCTTGATCGCGATCTCGCGAAGTTACCCTACGGTCCCACCAGCGCACCGGCCGTGGTCGATGACGTTGTCATCGTGGGCTTTTCCAATGGCGAAGGTCCGGATGTCGCCGCGCCAGGGGACATTCGAGCCTTCGATGCGCGAACAGGAAAACCGCGTTGGCAGTTTCGTACGGTGCCCATTCCAGGAGAATATGGAAATGAAACATGGAAAGATGAAAGCTGGAAACAACGTGGTGGTGCCAATGCTTGGGGTGGATTCAGCGTGGACACTCAACGAGGCTGGGTCTTCGCTGGAACTGGGTCAGCCGCTTTCGATTTCTATGGAGGCGATCGACAAGGTGACAATCTCTTTGCCAACTGCGTATTGGCCATCGATGGCAAAACGGGAAAACGCATTTGGCATTTTCAAACCTTGCGACATGACCTTTGGGATCATGATCTTCCTGTTTACCCCAACTTGATTCGCATCACCCGCGAAGGAAAAACGATCGATGCGGTGGCGCAGGTAACCAAGACTGGCTTCGTGTATGTCCTCGATCGCGCTACCGGTAAGCCCCTCTTCGATATCGTTGAGCAAGCTGTACCTGAATCGACGCTGCCCGGCGAAGTTGCTGCACGCACACAGCCCATACCGGTCAAGCCACCACCTTTCAGCGCGCAACATATGGACGCAACCAACGTCACAACTATAGGCGAAGTCAATCGCCAAGGAGTCTTAGATCGACTTGCTACCTTGCGAAGTGGTCCAGCTTTTAATCCACCGAGTCTTGAAGGGACGGTCGTCATACCGGGTTACCATGGTGGTGCCAATTGGTCAGGGGCCTCCTTCGATCCAACGACCAATATTCTTTATGTGAACTCGACCAACGAACCGAATATCATCGCACTTAAAGAAGCAGCCAAAGAAGCCAGCTACCGTTACACCCATCAAGGATATAACAAGTTCCAAGATCATGAAGGGTATCCCGCGATCGCTCCTCCTTGGGGACAACTCAATGCCATCGATCTTGCAACAGGTGAGTTTGTTTGGCGAGTCCCACTGGGTGAATTCCCAGAACTCAAGGCTCGCGGTGTACCTCAAACCGGTACACCCAACTTTGGTGGAACGATTGTGACCGAAGGTGGGATCGTTTGGATCGCTGCCACGAAAGACGAGAAGTTTCGTGCATTCGATAAATCGAGCGGCAAGGTTCTTTGGGAGACAACCTTGCCTGCTGGTGGTTATGCAACACCCAGTACTTACTTGGCCAAAGGCAATCAGTATGTTGTCATCGCAGCTGGAGGTGCTGGAAAGCTTGGAACCAAAGCTGGCGATGCTATCTTGGCATATCGATTGATGGAATAAAGTATTCCGTCGATGATAGAACGTAATCTCAAAAAGTGTGAGTCGCTCGTCCATGTAACGACGAGCGACTCACGAGCATCTCAATGGATTATTCAACTGCTACTTCGTAGACCAAAGTACCAAGCAATTGGTTCTCCTTCACGCCGTGGCAATCAGCGCATTGCTTCATCACAGCAGGAACGATGGTAGCCGCTTGAAGCGTCTTCTTTCCATCCTTGGTGATGACGCGATCAAAGTAGGAGTCACCCTTCTTCATCGCTTCGACGGCTAGCTTTTCAAATTCCGACTGAGCCACGTTCGCCTTGTTTTGTGGCTGTCCACTCGCATCGACCAATCGCGCTTTGTGGTGTCCACTCTTTTCCATGGCCGCAAAAACGTCTTTGGCGACCATCGCTGCAGGCTGGTCATCTTGCTTCTGAACGTAGCGTTTGGTAATCGAAACGACCGCGTTCTTGTAAAGTTCGTCCAACATCTTGACATGCTTGCGAGCTTTTTCGACCGAGGCGTCGCCTTTACCCTGAGCTTGAACCGTAGAATCGGTTTGGGCGAGGAATGCCCCCGCGAATCCGACCGCCAATAGCCCACCCATCGCAAAAACCATCCAAGGTCTTCGCATTCTGTAGATCTCCATGGAGAGGAATTGAGAAAACAGGACAACTGTATCCGATTTCTATTCATCGGGTCAATCAAGTTTCTGAGGATAGAAAACCTGGTTTACACACTTTTCAATGCGAGAATTCCGACAATAATCCTGGAACATCAGCTTACTGTTTCGTAATAATCACTCCCTTTGAGGGGACCGAATGACTCGCCACTCCACCAGTCAGCTCTCCCATGTGATCCGCTCTTTGGCGACCGGACTGGACCTAACGCTGGACATTGCTGTCCTGGAAAGGGATTTGACAGAGCGAAGCCAAGTCGAGGGAATCTCGTTGGACGATCTGCTGATGCGATCGGGCCTTGGGTCGCGATTGAGCATTCACCGAATTGCGTTGGCTCAACCTGAGCTTGCTCCGATCCTTCGAGATGGCATACCGACCGCGGTTCGAACAAGGGACGATTCCACCGATCGTTGGTGGGTCTTCCTTGGAAACAAAGGGTCCGGAGTCGAGGGAGTGGTGGTTACAGGGGAGCGATGCGAACCCAAAGTCTTTTCAGCGCGAGAGATTCAATCGCTTTGGAAGGCATCCCCCGATGGGAAGCTTGATGTCTATTGCGCTCAGCAAGCCTTACCGATGCAGCAGTCCATGCACGGATTGCCTCAGCATAGTCCGCACGCGGCCCATCCCAACCAGCATCATGCATCTTCGGATCACCATGAGATATCGCCAACCTCTAGGTTGATACGCATGCTGGCGTTGGATTGGGGTGACATTATCTCCTTGATCATCTTTGGATTCACTGCAGGGGTGCTCAACTTAGCGTCGCCATTGGCGGTCGAGTGGGTGGTAACAACCATCGGTTTTGGAAGATATCTGCAGCCTCTTATCATCTTAGCCATCCTGCTTTTTACTTTTCTCGCTTTCGCTGGAACAATGCGGATTCTTCAAGTGGTTGTCGTGGAAATCCTTCAGCGACGCATGATGGTTCGATTCGTGAGCGACCTTGCATTTCGCCTTCCGTTGATTCGCCCCGAGTCCTGGCACGGCCTTCATCCTGCCGAACAACTGAATCGGTTCTTTGACATACCGACCATCCAGAAGGCAACCGCGACCCTTTTATTGGATGGACTCAACATCATTCTCTCGACGCTCATCGGAATGTTGCTCCTTGCCTTCTACCATCCATTCTTGTTGGGATTCGACGTCGTTCTTCTCTTCTGCATGACCATCATCACCTATTGGCTTGGACGTGGAGCCTTTCAAACGGCGAAGCAAGAATCGATCATCAAATACAAGATGGGACATTGGCTCCAAGATGTTGCACTTTACGCTTCGGTCTTTCGAGTGAATGGAGGGGCGCCTTTTGCCGTACAGCGGATGAATCTTCTCACCGAAGACTACCTTCTGTCTCGAAAAGCCCACTTTCAACATCTCCTACGGCAGATGATTTTTGCGATCTCGCTTCAAGCCATAGCATCCACGGCGCTGTTGGGCATTGGTGGTTGGTTGGTGATCGAATCGCAATTGACGTTAGGTCAATTAGTGGCCAGCGAACTGGTTGTGACAGTAATCGTTGGAGCCTTCGCCAAGATTGGTAAATCGCTGGAATCGTTCTATGATCTCCTTGCTTCGCTCGATAAAGTCGGACATCTCTTCGAAGTGGAAACATCGCCATTGAGTCGTCCGGTGATCAAGGAACGTGGTCCCTTGTCGGTTAAATGGCAGGACCTTTCCTGGCAACATCCGGCTCGAGCTCAATCGTACTCGGCGGCACATGTATCTATCAGCTCGGGGCAGAAGATTGCTTTGGCGAGCGAAGATCCTTCCAAGATCTCTAGCCTGATGGAGATGATTTCAGGATTGCGTCATCCGGACGCGGGATATTGCGAGATCGGAGGAGTCGATGCCCGCGAGGCGGTCCTTTGGTCGGAAGGCAACGTTGTCCACTTGGTTGCCAAGATCGAGATCTTTCACGGAACGATCCTTGAAAACTTGACGCTGGGGCGTCCCGATGTGGGACTCGATGAAGTACGACAATGTTTGACCGCTGTTGGGCTTTTGGACGAGTTGCAGATGTTGTCTCAGCGATTGGATACACCCTTACAGTCGGGCGGTCATCCTTTGACTCAAGATCAGTGCATACGATTGGTGCTCGCTCGCGCCTTGCTTGCTCGCCCGAATGTCCTTCTGATCGATCAGTTGTTGGATCTGCTATCTACTTCCCAAAGAAAGCCCCTATTGGATTATCTTTGGCAACCCGATCGGCCGTGGACGCTCATCGTCGCCACGCATGTTCCCGAAATTCGACAACTCTGTCAGGTAGTGGAGGTATAAAACGAAAATGTCACACTCTGCACCTTCCACTTCACAAGTCCTTCAATCCCTTCAGCAACAACATTGGATGCAAGGGAGATTTCCTGCGCTCAACTTGGTACGAGCGCACTGGACGACGCGCTATGCAGCTCGTTACACCTTTGTGTTTCTCGTCCTGGCCATCATCGCCATGATTTTTGTTCCGTGGCAACAAACTTCGAAGGGCTATGGACGCGTGATTGCTTTGGATCCTCAACAACGCCCTCAGCCGGTCACCGCATCAGCCAAGGGAATCGTCGTCAATATTCAAGAGGGTCTTCGTGAAGGTGCATTCGTCAAGAAAGGTGATGTCGTTCTGGAGATCGAGCCATTGGCCAAAGATGCTCAACTGCAGATTCAGAATCAGATCGAGCAATTAAATTCGAAACTGAAGGTGGCCGAAAACAAACGCGATTTGGCAGCACAATCGGTTGACCTTCAAAAGCTCGCCGGCCAAGCCATCCTCGACTCCGCTAAAGAATCGGTGGAAGCGGCCAAAGCCAAGGTAGAACAAACCAAAGACAAAGTACAAGGTTTCGATGCGTCTGTAGAACGCAGCAAAGCCGATTTCGATCGAGCCGCCAAATTGCTCGCCGATGGCCTCAAGTCTCAAAAAGACTTTATCAAGGAGAAAGAAAACTATCTGAAGGCGGTCGCAACTTTTGAAGAAGGGGAAGGGGCTGTGATCGAAGCCATGAAATTCCTCGCCTCCAAGGAACAAGATCTCCTCGGCAAAACCCGCGAGATCGAAGTGAAGAATCGAGAAACGGAAGGCAAGCTCCAGGAAGCACTCTCGGACATTGCCACTATTCAGAAAGAACTTTCAGAGACACGTCAGAAAGCTAGTGAGTATGGTGATCGTCTGCTGGTCACAAGTCCCGTCGATGGTTTTCTTCATGAGCTTCATGCACAAACTGGCTCCACCGTTATCAAGGAAGGGGACACGCTCTTCATCGTCGTGCCTCAAACCAAAGACCTTGCCGTTGAACTCATGATCCGCGGCAACGACGTCCCGTTGCTTCATATTGGGGATGAAGTCCGCATTCAGTTTGAAGGGTACCCAGCGATACAGTTTCTGGGCTGGCCTTCTGCGGCTCGCGGAACATTCGGTGGTCGCATCGCTTTGATCAGCCCGACCGATGATGGCATGGGCAATTTTCGCATCCTGGTTACACCCGATGATGACGCTATTAAGGATAAACGCGAAGAATCCTGGCCCGATTTCCGATATCTAAGGCAAGGTGGTTTAGCCAATGGTTGGGTGTTGTTGAGCAAGGACGGCAAACTTAGCCGAGTCTCCCTGGGTTACGAAATATGGCGACAGCTCAATGGATTCCCACCGGTAACTTCTTCCAAGAAGCCATCCGATTCTGGAAAAGAAAAAGAAGACAAACCCAGCAAGATCAAACTGCCCAAGTAGTCCCAGTCTTCGCTAGCTTTGATCGAAGATTGTTTCGCGGCCGATATCCAGTGATCGCGATTGCTTGCTATGCATCAGTCGTTTCTCTCTCCAACGATTGCATGGGGCAGAGTCCGTCGGCACCTTTGCGGTTGGTGATGCAAGAGGCGTCACCTCAACAAGTCCGCTCCGAACAGAATAGTTCACCTAGCCAAACGCCGCTGACCACTCAGGCCCCGAGCCATCTTCCGTCGGCGGTGCAGGGGATCAGCCAAGAGCTGCTTCCTCCTTCGTCGCAGGCGTTGTTGCTTTCCGACGTTATCGCTTCGGTCTACCAAAGTTATCCCATCATCCAACAGGCTCGACTTGAAAACTCGATCGCCGCGGGTGAGCAACGATCGGCTCGAGGTTTCTGGGATCCTAAACTCGATGCTTACACTCTCTCGCAGCCAACCGGTTACTATCAAAACTATCGCAATGGACTGGGGCTCTCGCGCAACCTATGGTGGGGCGGATATCTGTCGTCAGGTTATCGCATCGGACGTGGAGAATTCCAACCTTGGTACAAAGAACGAGAGACTGACGAAGCAGGTGAATTCAAAGTAGGCTGGGTGCAGCCGATTCTTCAAGGTCGGGCCATCGATCCAAGCCGCGTGGCCCTGTTTCAGGCCAACGTCAAACAACAGATGGCGGCTCCGCTTGTGCAGCGCGAGGTTCTCGATAGTTCGAATGAAGCGGCCAATGCCTATTGGGGTTGGATCCATGCAGGCTTGCAAGTTCGAGCTCAAGAAGAACTCCTTCGACTGGCCGAGATCCGCGTTCAACAAATTGAAAAGCTGGTTGCTGCGGGGGATGAAAAATCATCGGCGCTTCTTTTCAACAATCAGTTGATCGCCGAACGCAAACTCAAACTACTGGATACCCTTCGCAAGCTTCGAGAATCGAGCTTCAAATTGTCGCTGTATCTGCGCGATGCAACGGGTCGTCCCATCGTTCCCGAAGATGGATGGCTTCCAGTCAACTTCCCTGGGATCGGAGAACTTCCACCGGGTGACTATCAACAAGATTTAGCCTCGGCACTTCAACGTAGGCCCGAGCTTCAATTGATCGATCTCGATTACAACCGTACCCAATGGGAATTGCGAGGGGCTTGCAATCAATTATTGCCGCAGTTGGATGTGGTTCTTGAAAGCTCGCAAGATGTGGGTGATCCAGCATCGAGTCTCCGCGATAAGAGTCGCTACGAATTGGAGGCCGGTCTACTCGGTAGCGTTCCTCTCCCACGAAACAAAGCCAAAGGTAAGATCCAATCGACTCAAGCCAAGCTCAATCAAATCGCATTGAAGCGAGAACTTCAGTCCAACAAAATCGGAATTGAATTGCAAACGGCTCGCAACGGCTTGGTGATTGCGTCCGAGCGAGTGAGCCAAGCATCGACGACGGTCGATGTGGCTCTCAAATACTTAGAGCTTGCCGAGAAAGCTTACCAAGCGGGCGAGATGGATCTGGTTGATCTGAACTTGCTCGAATCCAAAGCTTATGAGGCTCGATTTGGTCTCTATCAAGCTCAGCTCGATTGGTACATCTGGTTAGCAGCCATGCAAGCGGCTTTGGGGCTGGATCCACTCGATCAAGCGACCATGGTTTCTGAAGCCATCGAATCGATGCCGGTTCCGGTTCCATTGCCCCCCACCGTAGCGCCCAAAGCCCCTTAGCGCAAGTATTGAAGTTGCGAGATCGCGTTTCTTCCCCCGACGCTGAAGTTTGGAAGTTGCGCAGTCAAGTATTGTCACAACCCGACGCGTCAGTTTTGAAGTTGCGCTAATGAGCGGTCGGCGTCCAGAAAGCCTTGATTTTCTTAACCCGAAGCGTCAGCGAGGGACGGCATTCTTCATACCACGTAGCGTTAGCAAGGAATGTCTCGGACAGGGCAATAACACTGCAAAAGTCAGTCCCTCGCTTACGCGTCGGGTTGTGATAATACTCAAATGCGCAACTTCAAAACTTGCGATTCGGCTTGTGAAAGACTGCCTTCCAAGGGACTGGAAGTCCACATACCGATAGGCGATAATAAGAGTTCCTGCCTCACCGAGACAGATTGCATCATTTGCGATCGCGTTTTCCCTCCATTCCCGTTCCGTCCTCCGTTTGACACCAGGTGATTCCTTCTATGTGGGAATTTCACTGGAGGAAGTTCCAACCATGATTCTGCAATTGCTTCTTTCAACATTGCCGAATCGAAGGACTGCCATAAGGCATGCCCCCTTCGCCAGTTGGATCTTGCTTCCCCTGAGCCTAGCAATGGCCCAGGAGCCACCTTCGAAACAAGGTGTGGAGTATTTTGAGAAACATATTCGGCCGATCTTGGTCGAACATTGTTATGAATGTCATTCGGCCAAGGATGTGAAAGGTGGCCTCCGTTTAGATCATCGCGAAGCCGTGTTGCTTGGAGGTGATTCGGGACCTGCCTTGGTCGCCAAGGAACCGGACAAGAGTCTCTTGCTGGAAGCGGTCTCGTACAAGAATCGCGATTTGCAGATGCCTCCGAAAAATCCGTTGCCTGCATCGCACGTCGAACTCCTTCGCGAGTGGATTGCGATGGGAGCCCCCGATCCGCGCGAAGCTCCCACAACTCCTGCAATTGCATCACCGATGGGAATGTCGATCGAGGAAGGGAGGCGTTTCTGGTCGATGCAGCCTATCGCCAATCCAACCGTCCCTCGACTCGCTCCAGAATCATCTTCGGAGTGGATTCGAACTCCGATCGATGCTTTCCTTTTGGAAGCGATGACGCATCAAGGCCTCACACCGACTGCACCGGCCGACAAGCGGTCGTTGATTCGGCGAGCCACCTATGACTTGATCGGTTTACCACCAACCCCGGAAGAGATTGCGACCTTTCTTGACGATGAGTCACCAGATGCCTTTGATCGCGTCGTCGATCGTCTTCTTCAATCACCAGAGTATGGCATTCGCTGGGGCAGACATTGGCTCGATGTAGCTCGCTATGCTGACTCCAACGGCTTGGACGAGAATCTCGCCTACGGTACCGCTTGGAGGTATCGCGATTATGTGGTCGATTCCTTCAATCGCGACAAACCGATCGATCGTTTCATCATCGAACAACTCGCGGGCGATCTACTACCCGATGCCAATGTCGAAACAAGAATCGGTACAGGCTTTCTCGTATTGGGGGCAAAAGTCCTAGCGGAACCTGATCGCGAAAAACTCATGATGGATACCATCGATGAGCAGATCGATACGATGGGGAAAGCATTGCTTGGGATGACTTTGGGTTGCGTTCGATGCCACGATCACAAGTTCGATCCCATCAAGCAAACCGATTACTATGGTTTGGCAGCCATCTTCAAAAGCACCAAGACCTTTGGCGACACCAATTTTGGAGCCATCAAGCACTGGAACGAGCATGTCCTGGCAACTGCCGATGAACTCGCCAAAATCAAAGAGGTCGATGCCCAGATCGCGGCGAAGCAGAAAGTTGCCAACGACTTCAAAGCCAAAGCCTTTCAAGCGTTGCGTACCAAAACCCGAGGGCTCGCAGCTAAATACTTAGCAGCCGCAGCGTCGATTGCTCCAACGGCCACTCTGCCGGAAATCGAAGTGGTCGCCAAACCCTTGGATCTCCATCCGCGGATCTTGCATCACTGCCGACGCCATCTCGAATTCCATCGCGAAGATCCCTTTTTCCGAAAGTGGCATGAACTCGCAGCGCAGGATCCTTCCCAAATCGAATCCCATTATGCGTCTCTATTTCAAGAAGCCGACGCAGCATGGGAAGAGGCCAAAAAGAACGATCCCAAAGTCACCAAGTTAGAACAACCGCATTTGGAAGAAGCAAGATTAGCGTTGGCGGATCCATCGGGCTTTCTCGCGATTCCAGCCAAGCCATCCTTCGCCCTGGACGAGGAAACGTTTGCGGCGTACGACAAGTTGGCAGACGAGGCGAGAATCCTCGAGAGTTTTTCACCCGACATTCCGTCCGCAATGGGTGTTCGCGAAGGGAATACCGTCGGCGCGATTCCGCTTCATATTCGCGGAAGCCATCGCAACCTCGGAGCACCTATTGCGAGACAACTGCCTGAGGCTATCTCATCGCCTCACGCGCGTCCCATTTTTCCCAGAACAGAAAGCGGACGCCTTCAATTGGCGCAATGGATCGCTAGCGATCAAAATCCACTCACGGCGCGCGTCTTCGTGAATCGTATTTGGGGATGGCACTTTGGCCAAGCCATCGTACCCTCGACGGAAAACTTCGGGGTACTGGGAGATCGTCCCTCTCATCCTGAACTTCTGGATTGGCTTGCCAGATACTGCATCGAGATGGGGTGGTCCACCAAGCAATTGCATCGAATGATCATGACCTCGTCGGCCTATCAATTGTCGGTCCTGCGATCACCCAACATGCGCGAACGCGATCCCGAGAATCGATGGCTGGCAAGCTTTCCTTCGCACCGTTTGGATGCCGAACAGATTCGAGATTCGATCTTAGCCGTATCGGGGCAACTCGATCGTTCCCACAATGGCAAGTCCGTTCCTCTTCGAAATCGACAGTTCGTTTTCGACCATACCTCCATCGATCATACGAAGTACGACAGTGTGCGGCGAGCTATCTACTTGCCAGTCATTCGCAATAATCTCTATGTGCATTTCGAGCAGTTTGATTTTCCGGATCCGACGATGCCGACCGGGCATCGACAAACATCGACGGTTGCACCTCAAGCACTTCAGTTCCTCAATAGCGAATGGATCATGAACGCTGCTCAAGCATTGGCTCGCGACCTCGAAGCGAACCAACAAGACATTGATCGACAAATCGTTGCCGCCTTTATTTCGATCTTGGGCCGTGAACCATCGCCTCAAGAAATGAATGCTGCCAAGTCACTGGTAGAAAAAGCCGTTTCTTTAGATGCAACGGTCTTGCCAGAGGAGCGTGACTTGAATTCACCTCCTCCACTTTCAGGCCTCGCAATGATCTGCCAAGGCCTGATGATGAGCAACGAATTTCTGTACTTGAGGTAACCATGTTGGAATCAAACAGACATCATGCTCAAACGGATAACGTCGCCTCGCGACGCTGTGTGCTTCGCAATTCTGCGGTGGGTTTCGGCTATCTCGCCCTGAGCGCTCTCTTGCAACGCCAATCGCTTTCAGAAGATCCTGCGCCACCCAAGAAATGGAATCCGCAAGCTGCCAAAGCGCCTCATTTTCCAGCTCGCGCGAAACGGGTCGTATTCCTTTACATGAAAGGTGGACCATCGCACGTCGACACCTTCGATCCCAAACCGATGCTCGATCGCGATCACGGCAAACCACCACCGTTTGAACTTCCCAAGGTCGTGTTTGCGGCTCAAGGAAATCTTCTCAAGTCGCCTTGGAAGTTCCATCAACATGGCCAAAGCGGCTTGCCGGTCAGTGAGCTCTTTCCCTACGTGGCCAAGCATGTCGATGATCTTTGCATCCTTCGCTCAGTGCATGGTACGAACCCAGCGCACGGTGGTGCATTGCTGAAGTTGCATACGGGTAGCGATCAATTTGTTCGGCCGAGCATGGGTGCCTGGGTGACCTATGGTCTAGGAACCGAGAATGACAATCTACCAGCCTTCATTACCATCTGCCCTACGCTGGCTCATGGCGGGGTCAACAATTGGGGCAGTGCCTTTCTACCTGCTCATTGCCAGGGAACTCCCATCGGCAATGCCAGTACGCTCGCCGAGATGGCCAAGGTCAAAGCCATCACCAATTCCAAACTCGATCCTCAGCATCAACGGATGCAACTCGATTTCGTTCAGTCACTGAATCAAATGCATTTGGAACGATCCGAATTCGATCAGGCCCTGGATGGTCGGATCCATTCTTTCGAACTGGCCTATCGCATGCAAGCTACGATGCCAGAGATTCAAGATCTATCCAGTGAAAGCCAATCCATCAAAAAACTCTATGGGATCGATGATCCCGTCACCGAAAATTTTGGTCGACAATGCTTGATGGCACGACGCTTTCTCGAAGCAGGTGTGCGGTTCGTTCAAGTTACCCATAGCGATAGTGAAGTCCAATGGGACCAGCATAGCGATCTCTATCAAGGACACACCAAGAACGCCGCCGAAGTCGATAAGCCCATCGCGGGATTCTTGACCGATCTCAAGGCGCGCGGCCTGCTCAAAGATACGCTGGTCCTATGGGGTGGCGAGTTCGGAAGGACTCCGACTTCCCAAGGCACCAATGGCCGCGATCACAATCCGCATGGGTTTACCATGTGGATGGCGGGTGGTGGAGTCAAAGGAGGTTACGCCTATGGTGCCACTGATGACTATGGATACTATGCCCAAGAAAACAAGATGCATATCCATGACTTGCATGCCACTCTGCTTCACCTCATGGGACTTGACCATGAACGACTTACCTTCCGATACGCCGGTCGCGATTTTCGCTTGACGGATATCGCAGGCAATGTGGCGAAGGATATTTTGGCTTAGTCTCGAATGCTCATGCATTCCGTTGGAAAAAGCCCCAGACGTGTGGCTCGATTGAGTAATCGAATTAAGGCGCAATCGGGGCAGATCGGAATGCGGCTTCCCAATTAGGGATGCCAATCGTTTTGAGATAGGGTGCCATGGCACTCTCTTCATGGCCGCTATGAAACGCCTGATAAAGATGCCAGATCGGCTTCTTTCCAAAAGGTTCGTCAGGGTCATCGGGAAACCTGCGAAGTCCTATCCGCAATCCGCCTTCGTGTCGGTTGTCGACCCAATTGTGGTAATGCCAAGCTTGAATCGAAGGAAGTCGCTGGACCTTGCTCCATGCATAGGCCATTCCGGCCGCTTGCTCTTCAAGAGCTTGATCCGAATAATCGCGAGAGTGAAATCCATTCTCAGAAAGATGAATGGGGCGAATTGTATCGCGATACCGAAATTCGGGTTGTCCGAGGTACGCTTCGAGCACCTCAAGATTCTTGGGAGTGATTTTGGGGGTATCAAAGGAATACTGCGCTTGTTTATCTTCCCAAGTGCGAGGGCCGAACAAGCTCTGTGGATACGGATGGTACGCCAAGCCCCACGGAAATAAACCTTCGGCCTTTTCGCATTTACTTAAGAGATCCAACATTCGCTTGGATCCATACCCGCGAGCATGTCCCTTGGCAGTCCAATGATGCGTCAAACTGACAAAGGGCCTCCCATGGTCATCATATTGTCGTACGACCAAATGGATCAATCGCAAGGACCGTTGATAAAGATCGAGGTATTCGGTATCCGACTTGGCCCCAGCATTGGTCCACTCCCAACCGTAGTCGACTTCATTATGAGCGATCCAATGGTGAATCCTACCGAAAGAACCATCAGGACGACTCCAGCGATCGGCCATGCGATCCAGAATGGCTCCGTAGTACGCGAGCCCTTCAGACGACTGAACGTTTGGCATCGCAAAATGAGCCGACGCTTCGGCATCGGGATGACCTAACAGTTGAGCCTCTGGGCTGTTCGACGTCTTTGGATTGGCTATTAACAAGATAGCCGAGACCATCACGTCCTGTTGCATTGCCTTTCGGAAGATATCGTCGTACCGAACCATGCGATCTTCACGAAGGTAATAGGTTCTTCCTTGCCACTGAAACGGCTTCCCTTGGGGACTGGCCTGCAAGTCGACAAACTGATGCAATGGAAACACATTGACCGTGACCGATGCGATCTTCAATTCTTCCAGATCGTTTTCGATTTTGGCATGCGCGGGGTGATACCATCCTCCGAGACCTTTCTTGGAAATAGGGATCTTCTCGGAAGGGGAAGGGCGTTTCAACGCGATCGTATCGGCATACCGCGCCTGAGAAAGAGCTCCGACTCCATCGCCGTTTCGCGCGATGACCATCCAACGGTAGAAAAGTCGATCAATGGTTTTTCCCTCGATGTCGATCATTCGAGGAACGCGTAGTGTCGAGGCTCCCAGGGATCCTATCTTGATGGAATGAGTCAAGTCGGGTTTGGCATCCCATCGCAATTCCATAGGAATCCCGATCAATTCGAGGTCACCCGGAGAATCTTTTACGTCCACGCGAATCTCGATCTCCTCATGAGACACAGCAACCGATACCACTCGAGATGGCATCTCGCGATCCCATAGAGCCTCGATTGTAGGTGAGACCTGCTCCGCATTCGTTACGAAACTTATGGTGAACGGATTGAGCGCGATCCAGCAAAGTATCCCGAGTCTGCATATCGAAGCCATCATCATGGTTTGCCTTATTCGGGAGTGTCGATCACTTCGACTTGAGAGACTTCGGAAGCATACTGAGCTTTGAGTCGATCGATGGAATGGGTTAGATGTTTCTCATCGCCCACAATCAGCCAGTATCGATACTGATAGATCGTTTTTGGTTTGAAGGCAACGCGCTCCAAAGGTGCGATATGAATACATGGGCCGTCTTGTGGATTTTGGCTCGCCCCTTGACCATGTGGTCCAAAATTCCATGGCATGTTGGAACATGGACTATAAATGGCAATCCCTTGCCCACTCTTCTCAAAACAGGCCATCGCACGATGAGGTGGAGTCGCATGTCCCCATGGGGGCCCGGGTGGCTGCGTTTCTTCGCGCCAGGCACCGTCTCCTAAATAGCTCTGAATGCGAGAGAAATTTCGCGTGAAATAGCATGCGGGTATCTCTTGGGCCATCGGTTGACCGTCACCCCATCGATCCCCGCGAAGGCGTTCACTGCGAAACTCACATCGCACTTGGATCACACCCTGCATCTCAGGTTCCCATTGCGTCCATTGCTTCATGCTAGCCGTCGCTTCTTCGTTGGGCATATCCCAAAGCTTGGGAATGGTCTCGGTATAGATTTCGGACCCTTCTTTGCGACTCGATACGACGCGAGCCCAAGACCCGACGCCTCCACCTTGAATGGGGTTCCAGGGCCATGGACTCCACGCGCGGCTTTGTCCTTCGCTTCGTCGATCCAAGGATGCTCCAGCATAATACGATTGTTGGATCAATCGGCCTGGATCGCTAATATTCACGGCGTTCTGTGGATACTCTTTCCAGGATAGCCACGTGATCGAGCCTCCCTTTTGGAGATCAACACCTACCTGACAAGCTTCATGCTGCAAGCGCAAGAGATCTTCGGTTTGCCCAACTTCCCATGGGCACGCGAAGTACATTGCAAGACAAAGCGTTAGAAAACAGGCCTGCGATCGAAGATGGCATGGCATCATAAGAAATCTCATTTCGGACTACATCTCGTTACTTTGTGTGGTTTTGCATAGATCAAGTCTCAATCGTTTCAGGTTGGTAACCCCGAATGAAACGACGATAGAACTCAAACGCTTGCTCCACTTGATCGAGATCAACATACTCGACCGCCGCGTGAGCTTGATCGATGCTTCCTGGTCCGAACAAAAGTGTCGAGATTCCCGCGCGTCCGAACTTGCTGGCATCGCTTCCAAAGGGAACTCCGTAACATCCCGGATCGAGGCCCATTTCCGCGAGGCATTCACCAGCAAAGCGAACCACAGAATCCTTCGGATCATTGATCCAAGCAGGATCCACCAGCATCGGTGCTTCCATCGTCACATCGAATCCAACGAGATTGGCACCGACCTCATCCACGATCCTCTGATATTCCCGCAGGACGCTCTCCAATGATTCCTGCGGCAACAATCGACGGTCGATCTCAATCGCGCACAGGTCTGGTACGAAATTAACTTGGACACCACCATGAATTTTTCCAACGTTGCCGCTGGCAGAACCGAGCAACGGATGCGTCCGCATGTGCAGCATCGCATGATGTTCTTCCAATGCCACCACCAATCGCGCCATATGGTGAATGGCATTGATCCCCAAATGGGTTTTGGAACTATGCGCGGCCTTTCCGCGAGCTACAATCCGCCATCGCAAGACACCCTTGCTGGCGATCACCATTTTGAGTTCGGTTGGTTCCGCCACAATCGCTGCGTCGGCATTCAAATCTTCCACTAGTTTGAGAACGCCGCGAAAGGAAAACTCCTCATCAACCACAGCCGCCATCCAAACATCGCACTCGGGCTGAATGCCTTGCTGGTGCAGATCCACAACGGCATGCATCATTGCGGCCAATCCGGCTTTGGTATCACACGATCCTCGTCCGAACATCTTCCGACCTTCAATCGATGGTTCGAACGGTGGTATCGTCATGCCCGTGATGGAAACGGTGTCCATGTGCGCTTCAAGGACGATCCGTTTGTCGCGACGTTTTCCGGGAAGGCAGGCGATGACATTGCAACGTGGGCGTACAGCATCGTGTCCTTCGAGGACCAACTGCTCTACGACTTCGAGGCCGCGTTCGCGAAAAAAGGCTCCGATCCACGCGGCGATCGCCGCTTCTCCTGGCCCGTGTTCGTAAAACGCGTTGACACTATTGATGCGAATCAGTTCGGCAAGCGTGTTTTGGAGATGAGTATTCGACAAGGGTTGCGATTCCAATCGTGACCAAAGATGCGTGCGAGAGAATTCTATTTTCAATTCTCAAAGAGTCTATCGCATAGGATGGGCCAGACCACTCGATCTCTGACCTGCATTAGGTCAATTCTGGAATAGGATGACCATGGTCGACAATCGGTGTCGGACGACCATTGAAATCTTGAATGAGAGTCTTGTTGGCATCGATCCCCAAATGATGATAAATCGTTGCAAGAAAATCTCCGGGACCACAGATGCGTTCGATCGAGTCTTCGCCGCGTCGATCCGTCGCTCCGATGAACCGACCCGTTTGAATACCTCCCCCAGCCCAAATATTCGAAAAAGCTCGCGGCCAGTGATCGCGGCCCGGCTGCTCTGTTCCCGCCGGTGCGCTAGCATCACCGGCACCGGTGCTCGCTGCATAATTGATTTTCGGCGTGCGACCAAACTCCCCAGTCACGACCACCAAGACTCGCTGATCCAATCCGCGAGCATAGATATCTTCGATCAAGGCCGATACAGCTTGATCATAGGCATGGGCACGAAAACGCATTGCATCGAACACATGGTGATTGACCGCGTGATCGTCCCAGTTGTGAACGCGACCACAAAGAGGACCACTGAGACTGGTGGTCAGCACTTCTACACCAGCCTCGACGAGCCTGCGAGCCATCAACAACTGCTGCCCCCAAGCGTTGCGACCATAGCGATCGCGAGTCTTATCATCTTCCTTGGAGAGATCGAACGCCTCTTTGGTTTTGGGGTTCGTCAGCAAGGTCATGGCTTGCTTCTCGAACTCGTCCAACGCTCCCATCTCACCTTGCTGATCGATGGCTCGCTCGAGTCGATCCAAACGCTGTCGCAGATCGGATCGTCGCGACAGTCGCTGAACTTCACTCGGATCCGAGAGACCAATATTGGGCACCGAGAAGGAGGGCGCATTGGGATCGCCCGTCACCGTAAAAGGAGAATAGGCATCACCGAGATAGGCAGGCCCATTATATTCCAGGGGTGGATTGATACCGACGTAACGTGGAAGCGGACTGGTCGAAGCCCCTTCCTTGGAACGTAGATAGTTGGCTACCGACATCCAATCAGGATACTTGGGCTTTGGCTTGTCGCGAGTATCGGGATCCCCTGAAAGCAATTGCATGGAACCAGCAGGATGCCCGCCAGCCGTTTGGCGCATGGAACGTAGTACCGTGAACTTGTCCGCTATGGCAGCTTGCATAGGCAAGAGTTCGGTAAAGTACATTCCCGGAACCTTCGTCGGAATGACGCTGAAAGGTCCACGATACTCACGTTCTGCTTGTGGCTTCGGATCATAGGTATCGATATGCGAACATCCTCCTGGCTTCCATACCATGATGACCGCAGTTTTCTCCGACTTCTTGCCGGCCTGTTCCGCGGGACTTTGGGCTTGCAATCGCAAGATTCCTGGCAAGCTCAATCCTGCAAAGCCTGCCAATCCTAGGCGAATGAAACCACGGCGTCCCGTGGCCCCAAAGCGCAAGGGCCCTGCACAATTCAAGACGTGAGATGCTAGAAAAGGATCGCTCATTTCGACTCCGCCTCGATAACGCGCAAGGTAATGGGTTCGGTGATGACGATATCGACGATATCTTTGGGATTGGATCGAGCCACCGCTTGCTTGACTTGCTCTTTGGATGTGGCCAATTCTTGTGAGGCCCGCTGCAAGTCTTGCATCAGCGTTGCTTGTTTTTGTTGTATCTCGGCTTTACGGTCTTCGCTGGCACGCCCCAGCTCTTCGGCCAATTGTTTCTGCATAGCTTCTAGATCGGCTACCCGCTGTGCAAGAGTCTTTTCCTTCAACTCCATGATGGGAACCAATTCAGGAAGATATCGATATTTGGCGACCGCGCCTCCATAGAGCGCAATGGTATATTCCCCCGGCTTCATCTTCGCCGCAGCAGGATCGATCGGTAACGAAACACTATCTTCTTTGAAGTTCACATTCCAGGCTGGACTCTTGTCCCATCCTTCACCAAACCATTTCAATGTGAAATTGGCGCCCGAAAAATCCGTTCGCTTACTCAATGCAAAGGGGACCGATACTTTCTCTCCCATTTTGACTTCGACAACTTTCTTGTCAGCGGGGGCAATGGTTAGAGGAGCCTTCTCCATGCCACTCACCGATACAGCCACATCAGCGGTCAACCGAGGATCAGGTATCTCATTCCAGGAATCGGGGACGGGCCACTTCATCTCGGCCATAGGACATGGCCGCGTCACAATGGTTTCACCGATTCGAGCTTTGCCAACGAACGTGCAAGAAGCGTAACCTCGCGGCGCATTGGAGTCAGCAGTCACGAGCAGTATGCCTCGCGTCTTCCCTGAAGGAATCTTGATCCCATGCGCATGCACACCAGCCGGAAGCCCTTCCATCGCAAGTTCGATTTCTCCATCGAATCCATCGCGACGCACGGTGACAACCTCCAATGCCATGGTCGATCCATTGCGAAGCGCTAGAGGTTTCGAAAGTGCATTGCGATCACCGTTCCGCAGCTCCATGTGCATAGGCCATGCCACCAAGGCGAAATCGGGTGATGGTTGACGTATCACCAGACGATACTGATTGGATGGATCGTTTCGCGTGCCTCCGAATAGGTCCTGAACCAAAACTCGATACGTTCCATCCTCCGGTGCTTCAAACTTTCCTAACACGTCCGGTGAACCTGCATCCAACGGCGGACCATCGTAAGCATATCCATTCGACGAGGGTTTCATGGGGCTTGCGATGTCTACTAATTCCGAAAGGTCTTTCCATTGATCCCCTTCACCTAGCTTCTGTTGCACCAAGAGAGCGGGATCGGTCGGACATCCAAGCCTCTCAGACGCCACTTCGATCCACCATACTTGCCCTTTCTTGGCCGTGAAACGATACCCGTCGACATCTGCTGCCGGGAAAAAACTTCCCGCAACATCGCATGGCAAAGTTAGGTTCAATTCGTTCAACGATCCATCGCTGGATTCGACTTCGGAAAGAGTTGCCTTTTCAGCGAGCCCTTGAGGTGGCCACGAAAAAGAACTCACACTTCGCGTGGCTGGAAATACTGGAAGTAGCGAACTCTTTTCGGCTTGCTGGATCGACAAACGATAAAAGAACTCGGGGCCTCCTCGGTACGTTAGTTCATGGACTTTGATCACAAAAGTCCCAGACTTGGGTGCCATAAAATCGATGAAACCACTTCGACGCTCGACCTGTACGTCTTGCCCTTGTGCATTGGCAACGATCACGACCGGTTCCAACTTGGAATCCACTCCCTTGGCATCGCAATGAATGAAGTATCGCGTTCCTTCCTGCGCTTCAAAGGAATAAAAGTCCATAGCTCGCGCCGTCATCTTGGCATTGCATACCACTGGAATCGATAGCTTCATGCTCTGCGCGAGCGTCGTGTTGGGCGACACCTGCTGCGTTTCAGGCAAGGTTCCAATCGAGAAGATGCGCGGTGACGATATGCCCAATCGCGTGAGCACGCGAGCCTCCACCAATCCTACCTTGCATTGCGCATCGATCTTGATTCGGTAGCGATTTGCAATCGGAATTCCTTTGTCGTCGACGACAGGAATCGCTTGAATACCGGGATCCGAAAAGATCAAACGCTCACAATCCTCGATGTGCTCGCCAGTGATCGTCACCTCGAACTCGTTCCCTGGATTCCCTCCCATCGGAAAAAGCGTCAAAAGACGAGGCATGGGTAGACATACGGATTGAGCCATGCTCTGGGGGCAAGCAATGACTCCAAGGCCTAGTAAGACCAAACAGCCTAATATCCAACAAGAACCTGCACGCATCATGAGAGGTTTCTTTTGCCTGTGTTAGTGATTGAACAAGAATTCTTTGGTATTGATCAAAGCCCAAATCAAATCTTGAAAATTCATCTGCAGCGACCGTTGAGCGTCGATGGGCTTGCCATCTTTATCCACTCGGTTCTCTTGCAAATAGTCCTTTGCCGCTTGCATCTCATCGACCGTCGGTGTCCGCGAATACGCGATCATGTAAAGTTGATCGATGCGTTGCTCGAGAGGGCGACTGTCTTTGGCCAAGGCATCGGCTCGCCCATTGGCTCGGTTCAATTTGTTCTTGATCTCGTTGGCGTTGATGAGATGCAAGCTCTGCGCTAGATTCGACGACTGAACTCGTTCGCATTCACAAACGCTCTCGCTCTCCGGTCGTCCAAAGACTTTGAGAAACGGAGAGACTCGGTTATAGCTGTTGTCCGGAAGGGCGATCGCCCGCGTTCCGGCGGGCAGATTCGGGAAGTCGGTCGATGCTCCCGTGATAGAGTCGATCGCATCCAAAAGAACTTCGGCCGGAAGCCGTCGCGCATAGAACCGCGAGTAATTCTGGCGATCGATTGTGTTATGCTCGTTGGGCAAAGACTCCAGTTGATAAGCATTCGATCGCGTGATCGTTCGGACCAATTGCTTCAAGTCAAATCCACTTTCGATAAAATGCGTTTCCAAAGCCTGAAGCAACTCAGGATTCGATGGTGGATTGGTGTCGCGAATGTCATCCTCAGGCTCGACCAAGCCTCGAAGGAAGAAGTGCTTCCAATAGCGATTGACGAGCGCCTTGGCAAAGAACGGATTCGTCTTGGCAGACATCCAATCGGCGAGGCGTAGTCGAGGGTCGACATCCGGCGCGATTTCCTTTGCAGCTTCGCCCAACCCCGCGGGCTTGAGCATCGCTCCCGTCTTAGTGTTTTTGGCCGAGGCCATGCCGCGTTTATGGAAGATCAAGTCTTCACCTCGCGTCGACGAAGGCTTGCGGCCGATCTGCGTGAAGAAGGCCGCCATACTGTAGTAGTCGTCTTGGCTCCATCGTTCAAAGGGATGATGGTGACATTGAGCACATTGCATGCGAACTCCCAAGAACAATTGGGATACATCTTCCAATTGCTGATTGGGTTCCTTCACCCGTTTGTACCAAGCTACCGGAGGATTCGCGATCACGGTGCCGGTCGCTGCTAAAAGTTCGCGAACGATTTGATCGTACGGTTTGTTTTGAAGCAGACTATCTCGCATCCAAGCATGAAAGGCAAAGTTGGACTTAAGATCGCTCGCGTCGTCTCGACGATTCTTTAGCATCGCAGTCCATTTATTCGCAAAGTAGTCGGCGTAGTCGGTCGACTCCAACAAGCGATCGATCACTTCATCGCGCTTGCTCGAAAGATCGCTAGTCAAGAAGGCCCGCGTTTCCTCCTCAGTCGGAATACGCCCCGCAATATCCAATGTCACGCGCCGCAAAAAGGTAGCGTCATCGCACAACTCGGACGGAGGGATGCCGATCTCTTGAAGATTATGGAACAAGTGCTCGTCGACAAAATTGCGAGCGGGAGGAAGATCCCCCAGAGGCGCTCCCAATCGTACCGCTGCGTTGTACACCGCGACTTTGCCTTGAAAGCGAACCATGATTGCAACCTGGCCTGGCTTATCATGACTCCGAACTTCCCCTCGATCATTCACCTGCGCCATCGCAGAATCATTCGATTCAAACAGAGCCAAGTTGTTCACAACCTTTTCCGTTCCATCCGAATACTTGGCGATCGCTCGAACAGAACGCTCCACATGACGATCTACCGTTTCGCGATGAGGCTGAACCTCGAAAGACAATAGCTTGGGAGCTTGATCGAGATCGCAATGAAGCTCCTTCTCGGATCCACTGTACGAGCTTGGCATACTCTGCCGATTTTTCATCAATGCGTTTCACCACCGCGGCCTGGGATGTCGCGGCCAGCTCAAGAGGCTCCGTTCGGGATCCGCGGGAAGAGTCTGGCGACCTCGCCCATCTTTCACGATATGCTCGAAATCATCGAGCGGTTCGAACCAGCAGCGACAACTGGAAGCCGTTCTGCCCCGCCCGCTTTCGCATGGCAAGCTCCGGCGTTGCATCCCGCTTTGGTGAGAATCAGGATCACATCATTGGCAAAACTTACGGAACCTGCGTTCGCTTCCATGCCTTGTGCCATGGCAAGCATTCCCAACACCACGACTCCAAGCCAACTGAAAATGCAGCCGAAGATCGATGCGAGTGAGAAAGGACCGACTCTAATGGACGTGTGCAGCATGAATACTTCCGAGCAAGTCAATGCACTGGTTCCGATTCGCGAGGAGGACCGAAGGAGTCAACCATCTGCAGCAGGGAAGCGAAAAGGTAGGGTAGGGAGGTGGGTGGTAGGAATGCAGGGCGATAGCAGCAAGCACTCTTCTTTTATTTTAGAACCAGCCCAGAGTGCGTGTCCAATCCGATTCGAGCAAGAATCGTCCAATTCCACGCGAAAGAGTGGATTCTCCGCGCATGGAGTTAGTCGGAACGCTTCATTTGGTATCGTTCGAGGAAACCAAAGTCGGGGGTTTTTCCATCCTTCTTGATCGTTGGTTGCCCCTGCATCCCCGCCAGATAGAGCAAGTTTCCATCGCTGCTAAATCTGGCGGACGAGATACGCATACCGGTCTTTGCTTGCCCCACCAACTGCCCCGATGCGGCTTCAAACAATCCAACGTTTCAATTTCCACCCCGTAAGCGCTTCCAGCCATAACGAAGTACTCGCCACTGGGATGCCACGCCAACGGTTTCCTGCGGCCACTTCCTTGATCTGATCTGCCTTCGACTCTTGCACTTTCTCAACCGGCTTCTTCCGCCATGCAAAGCGTTGCCGCAACTGCTTGCCATTGCCGGCCATTGGATCTTTCATGTCTCCCATCAGCGGCGTAAACCGATTCGCTATCCGGTGAAAAGGCTACCGCAAAGATTTCTCCGATATAGCAATGAAGCTTTTGATGATTCGCTCGTGAAGAAGGAGTTCTCCATGAAGCCAGTGTCTCGCCAGTCCGCATCCCCATACGCGAGATCCCCCATGAGATTCCCCGCCGTCAAATACTGACCCGTTGCATCAAAGGCCACGCGGCTTGCACACTCGGCAACATCCGCATCTCATGTAGCACCGTTCCCGTTGCGGCTTCTAGAATTTTAAGCCGTCAGTTCCGCGGCTTTTCTTGAGGCGTGTAATCTTCAGCTCAACTAGGTACTGTCCGTGACACTTGCCAACTTGCTGCGTCTGAAGTTGCCATTCTCCGCGGCCAAGGTATGGACCGGTTGCTCCCATTGAAGAGGTAACTCTCCATCGAGGCGATCGGAAAGCGATCGTACTTGTAACTTTGCCATCGTATCCCATCGTTGCGATGGACTTGTTCTCTTCCAATAACACGGCACCGAAGCATAACTTTGATGAGCCCCCAACCGAATGAGCACCCCGGGTTTACTGTCTTTGTCGGTACGATCGGGAAGCTCAAGACGATAAAGCCCCATGCAGGCAGCAAACGCGCGGCGATCATCGGGATGGATCACTGCATCGAGCGTACCCATCGGGAAGGAATAACGACCGATCTTTTCAAGTTCGATTTTCATGTTCCGTTACGCCAACAATTCCGCGATGGGTGATGCATTTTGTTCGACTCGATGGAAAGTCGGAAACCCTGGAAGATCATAGGTCTGATGAGGATCGAGCCCCAGTGCTTGGTAGATGGTTGCAAATAGCCGACGTTGATCGACTGGACGATCCGCAACTTCCACACCGTCTTCGTCGGTCGCTCCATACACGACCCCTGGCTTGATTCCACATCCTGCCATGGCCAAACTCCACGCGTTGGGATAGTGATCGCGGCCTCGCGCTTCATTCAAATTCGGTGTTCTTCCAAATTCACCCATGATCAATACGAGTGTATCGTCAAGCATGCTGCGCTGTTCGAGATCCTGGATGAGATGAAACACGATCCGATCGAGTTCTGGAACGAGCATTTGATGCGTTTCATGGTTGAACACATGGCAGTCCCAGGGCATGCCATTGGCAACCATCACAAATGTCGATCCATTCTCGATGAGATGCCTCGCCAGCAAGGTATGCATCCCGAAAGTCCCTGGGCCATAGCGACGCCGATCCTCTTCAGGCAGTGTAGCCATATCAAAGAGTGGTGCAGCTTGCATCAGTCCTTTCACTCGTTCAAAGATGGCGTTGTACGATTGAACTGAGGCCTCTTTGTGATCGTTGGCAAACTTTTTGCTCAAAAAGTTCCGCAGTGCTTCGCGGTCAGCGTGCTCTAGGTCATTCATACCTTCAGGCACGCGCACGTTCTCCAATTTGTATTGCCCACCAAACCGTACGGGACCGTACTGCGCACCGAGCCATCCAGCCCAATTGGCTGCTTTGAACGATTTGAACTCGTTCCCTTCGGGACATGGATCCAACAATACGAATTGAGGAACAGGGCTATCGAGTTGCCCCAATTGCTGAGCCAAGACGGATCCGAGAATGGGTCGTGTGAAGGGAGGTCGCGGTGGCTCTCCTCGCGTCAACATATCGATCGCTTGAAAGTGCTCTTTAGGCTCGGTCGACATCGAACGGACAACAGTTAACTTGTCCATGATCGTGGCGCACTTGGGCATGAGCGCACTGATGTGGATCCCCGGAAGATTGGTTGGAATCGCTCCGAAGGGACCACTGCTCATCCTTCCTGGCTTTGGATCCCAAGTCTCAAACTGACTAGGGGCCCCACAAAGCCAAAGCAGGATACACTTCTTGCCTCGCGCTTTGGCTTGATCTGCAAACGCTTGAACACCAAAGAGACTCAGGAAGCTGGCAACCGAAGCCGCCCCGTACATGCTGCCTTCTAAGAAAAGTCGACGATGCAAACGATGATCGCGACCTCCTATCGAAGTCCGTGAGGTACATGCCGAGCTTGTATCTTGTTGATCCATAAAACGTTCTCAGTCATCCACTCGACGCCAGAGCCCAACCTTGACACTTTAGTGATTGAATCGGAATTCAGCACTTGCCAGGAGCGACCAGGCAAGACCTTCCACGCCTTTGTTCCCTGGCGTTTTCTCGAGATAAGCCTGACAAGCTTCCACTTCATCTTCGGTCGGCACGCGCCCGAGAATCCGACGGAATAGGGCCCGCACTTTCTCGGAAGAAGAATCGAGACTGGCCACCTGACGAAGCCATTCCGAATGCTCCACCGACACCGCTCGCGTTATGCTCTCTCCATTCGAAAGCCACAACCCTTGCGCAACCGTCGACATCGATTCTTCCGCCAAGACATCAGGAAACAACTGCTGAATCGCTATGCGTTTTTCTAAGGCATTCCATTCTTTCTCATCCAAACGAAGCGAAGTTTGGAGAGATCGATAGAACGATTCGGCAACCAATGGCTTGGTCAGATAATAAGAAAAGTACTTGGGGTCGACGTTCGAAGAAGCCTTCGATTCCAATTGATAGGCGCGACTCATCGCCATCGAGCGAATCAATCGCCTCACATCATAGTTGTGCTCTTCAAAGTCACGACTCAACCATTCGAGAAGTTCGGGATGGCTACAAGGGTGAAAGGAATCCATGGCATCGATCGGATGGACTAAACCACGTCCGAACATCCATCCCCACATTCGATTTACGAATGCTCGCGCAACCAAAGGATGTTCTGCCACTATTTTCTCTGCGAAGACGCGTCGTCGTGAAAACTTAGGTTCCTTTGGCTCACCTTCTTTCGGTGTCCAATAAAGCTCGTCTCGATCTTCCTCTTTGGCATCCTTGGCAGGTCGAGCTTCCTCGATCCTTTCCGAGTTTAGAAACACCAATTCATTGGGAGCCGATTTTCCGCGAATATTCGTGTAATCGGAAAAGCCTCCGATGGCCGACTCCGAAACGCGAGGACCTTGAGGGGTGTCGACATTCTTGCTTCGATTGAAAAAGGCCACCAATCCCCAATAGTGCTTTTGTTCGATCTCCGCTGCCAAAGGATGATCGTGGCATTGGGCACAATCGATCCGAACACCAAACAGGTCGCGAGATACCGCTTCGGCAATGTCTTGATGCTTGTCTTTGCGCGCGTACAAATACCAAATCGCACCTGAATCGTTCGCATCACTAGGCTTTGCCAAAACAAGATCACGGACGACTTCGTTCCATGGCTTGTTCGATTGAACAGCTTGCTTCAAATAGGTATTCCATCCCATTTGATGGCCTCGCTTGGCCTGAGGAACATTGGTGCGTCCAATCAACATGGCGTCCCACCACGAAGCCATGAACTCCGCATGCTCGTCCGTTGCGAGAAGTTGATCGATCCAACGAGCCCGCTTGAGACTATCGTTGGACTCGATGAACAACTGGCGTTCCGAGTCGGTTGGGATTCGTCCTACGAGATCCAACGCGACGCGACGAATCCACGCTTCATCGGATGCCATTGGCGATGGCTCGATCCCTTCCTTCTTCCATTGCGATTCCAATAGAAGATCGATGACTAAGGTCGGATTCACTCCTCGGGGAAGTCCTGTGAGTTCGGAATCCTTGGCGCTCGAAACCGTTGTGTCTTTGGGGCCGACTACGGGTGTCGGCAATTCTGTCTTGGCCAACGCTTGCACCCACCGTTGAAGCGTTGCGATTTGGTCCGCTTCCAACTGTCCCTCGGGTGGCATGTGGCGTTTGGCATCTGCTGGCAAAACTTCCAGTAAGAGGCTCTTGTCAGGATGCTCGCGATCGACGGTCGAACCACTCATGCCACCTTTCATAAGTGGCCCAAGAGACTCTAGATCGAGCTTTCCCGACGCTTCCCAACTGTTGTGACACTCCAAACAATGCTTGGCCAGGATGGGCCGGACCTCTTTCTCCCACAATGCTCGAACATCTTGAGGTGTTGATTTACGATCCGGTGGAGAAGGGGGCTCTTCTTTCGCTTCTTGCGCAGAAACGAACCGACCGATGGTGAGTGCGACCATGGCCAAGCCCAATCGCATAATGGCTGGCCAACCCAAAGTCATTGACGATCGCAGCAGAGCAACCAGCTTCATAGTGGACCGAAGGCAGGTAGAGGTGGGCAGGTAGGAAGGACGAAGCCCCCAGTATAATCGAGGATCGCCCCCTTCGCGAATATCGGATCTGCAACGTTCACGGTCGCAGGGATCTCACGCGACCTTCAACCGATTGCCCACTCTTATGCGGAACTCAGTCTGCGTGCATCGGTTCGTGCATACAGATCGATTCACCTGTCACAATCTGCATCAAGAAGCGGTTCATTTTATTCAGCATCTGCGAATCGAGCTCTTCGCCCGAAGCAAACTGAACCGGGAAAACTTGAAGGGCGGCGGGATAAGCGGCTTGGAGCATGCGACACATGGCATCCATTCCGCAATGTTCCGATTGATTCCCATGCATCCAAAGGATCGGCAAATTCTTGGCTTCTTTCCAGCGAGCCAACGAACGTGGCATCGTAGGAAAAGGCCCGTTGATGCTGACAACGCCACCAAACCGGTCTGGATGGCGAAGGCCAATATATTGAGCCACAGTGCCACCACGCCCCATCCCTGCCAAAAAGACCCGCTCAGGATGAATCGAGAGCGATTGCGTCATTTGCTCGATGGCTTCAAAAATACATTCTTCGGTCAATGCGATTCCATGAGGAGTCAAACTCCAGTCATAGAGTCGTTTCTTCCCTTTTGCACGCCCGGTGCCACGCAGTCCACAGGCTACGTAATTGCGTAGACTCAAGATGGGCATGATCGAATCGATCTCGCCCTCACTGCTTTGATCGCTATGCAACCAAATCACCAAGGGGTACTCGTACCGAGGCTCATAGTGCTCTGGAACAAAGATACGATGCGCAAATGAAAGAGAAACGGGAATTCGATCTAGTTCACTGCTAGCTCGCTTGCTCTGTTGATTCAGCGAACTCGCCGCATCGCTCGCCGCGAAGGATTGAAGCAGAGGCGAACGACGCAAGGATTCGATTCGATTCATATTTTGCAACCAGCTTTCGAGACGACGAGGCTGGATGATCCGTAAACGTGAACGCAAGGAGACCTAGCAAGATGCTAGCAATCTCGATTGCGAAATCTCAGCGGAACATCGACAACCATTTGTAGAAAGGCTGGGGCTGACAAGTCAATGCCAGCTCCGAAGGTTCTTGAGCCACGAGAAGATTACGAAGCCGATTGGAGCAATTGCCCCATGGTCGCAACGAGACTCTTCACGGCATCGACGCTCTTTGCAAAATCTGCTTTCTCAGAATCGGTCAGGTCGAGCTCGATGATCTTTTCAACACCGTTCGAACCCAAAATGACCGGTACACCTACATAGTAACCACCAACACCGTATTCCTTATCGCAGTAGGCAGCACAAGGAATGAGTCGCTTCTTGTCGCGCACGATCGCTTCCACCATTTGCGCGGTTGCTGCGGCTGGCGCATAGTAAGCACTTCCCGTCTTCAATAACGAGACGATTTCTGCACCACCGACGCGGGTTCGTTGAACGATCTCTGCCAATCGTTCGGGTCCAATCAATTGCGTCACAGGGATACCACCCACGCTCGTGCAGCTGGCGATCGGAACCATCGTGTCACCGTGGCCTCCCATCAACATGGCCGAGATATCCTCGACCGAAACCCCAAGCTCCATGGCCAAGAAAGTGCGATAGCGAGCCGTATCGAGCACGCCTGCTTGCCCCACCACGCGATTCGGTGCGAAACCGGTCACTTGAAAAGCTCGCTGAACCATCGCGTCCAGTGGATTGGATACAACGATCACCGTCGCATTAGGGCTCGACTTCTTGATCTCAGCCGAAACCGCACTCACGATTTTGGCGTTGGTGCTCAACAAATCGTCCCGGCTCATCCCTGGCTTGCGAGCAATTCCAGCCGTTACCACGACGACGTCGCTGTCTACCGTATCGTCATAATTGGTGGTACCGACGACCTTGGAGTCAAAACCCATGATGGGGGAACTCTGCATCAAGTCCAAGGCTTTACCCTTAGGCATATCTTCCGTCATGGGCACGTCGAGCAATACGATGTCTCCCAACTCTGCCGCGGCACACCAATGTGCACACGTAGCTCCAACGTTTCCGGCTCCGATGATGGTGATTTTGGCTCGACGCATAATTCCTCAAGGACCTCCACAGGGTTGTTTCCACAGGGCTGGCTTTCGCCATCTTCGGGCGAACGACTTGCAGTATGAGGATCCTCGCCATTCAGTCAAGATACCGCGTCAAAACGTTCGCCTTTGCTAGCTTTTTCCCAACCCCTTTCATCCAAAGAGCCCGCCAGATTGCCCAATCTCTATCGGGGAAAAGAGGTAGGGTTTTGACGGTCTCTGTTCGCCCACTCTTTGAATAACTTTCAGGAGATCATCTGAATTCTCTATGCGATCGACAAAAGCCCTATACATGGACAGGAAATTCAGAATCTCAGCGGTTTGGTCTTGACGCCCTTCTACCATACTCGCGAACCCCAAAACGCTGCAGCCAACCTGGGAACCGATCTTCCACTAAATGAATTTCACATTCTGAGGCAAACGATGATCAAGAATTGGTTGGTACTTCCCATGATGGCCTGCATGGCCTTTTCCACTCTTTCCATTACCCGAGCACAAGATTCTTCCAAGGCGAAGGATGACATTGTTGGCGTTGCTGCTGGCAATGAGAGCTTCAGCACGCTCGTCGCAGCTGTTAAGGCAGCTGGTTTGGTCGACACCCTCAAGGGCAAAGGTCCTTTCACGGTGTTCGCTCCTACCAACGCCGCGTTTGATAAGCTTCCCAAGGGAACGGTCGAGTCTTTGCTCAAGCCAGAGAACAAGGATAAGCTCGTGGCCATTCTCAAGTATCACGTAGTTGCCGGCAAAGTGATGGCAGCCGACGTCGTCAAGGTAGACTCTGCCAAGTCGGTTGAAGGCTCCGCCATCAAGGTTGAGGTCAAGGACGGTGGTGTTCTCCTCAACGGCAGCTCGAAGGTAGTCAAGACCGATATCGAAGCAACCAACGGTGTCATCCACGTGATCGATTCCGTGATTCTTCCTCCAGAAAAGAAGTAGCACGCCCGTCTTCTTTCAATAAACGAAAGATCGCGATAAGACTCTACATCGATCCGATCTTCGACTGGAACCCCACTGCAATGCGTTACATTGCAGTGGGTTTTTTATTGCGCTCAGATTAGAGTTTGTGGCTGCTTACATGAATGCCTACATGAGCGCAAATCGCATTCAGAACGATTCCAAGTAATCTACATCCAAAGGAACCGAGCATGACTTGGAGGGAATGGTACGATCAACTGGCAAAGCCCGAGTGGACACCGGCCCCATCCACCATCGGTACCATCTGGAGCCTCCTCTACCCGATCCTATTCGCGACGATTGCCTTCGTCACTATCCAGGCAGCTCGCAAGAAAATACCCTTATCGGTACTCCTACCGTTTTATGTGAATCTTGCAGCCAATCTCGTGTTTACACCGATTCAATTTGGCCTTCGTCATCTCACTCTGGCATCGATCGACATCGTCATCGTATGGGCCAGTATACTGTGGATGGCTTTCGCCATTTGGAAACACTATCGGTGGGTCGCGATTCTTCAATTCCCTTACTTTATTTGGGTGACGATCGCGTCCGTTCTTCAATTATCCATCACCTGGATGAATCGATAACGTTTCCAGAGCGAAGCCGCTTCCTGCCTTTCCTTCCTGCACCCTTGATTGGAGGCTCGCCATGCTTCGCGCTTTGACTCTTTTTCTCGCCTTGCTTACCGCTGTTGCTTCCCCTCGAATCGGACTCGCCCAAGAATCGGCAAATGATGGCAAGCTTCGCATTATTTGCTTCGGTGCCCATCCCGACGATGCTGAATACAAAAGTGGCGGCACTGCGGCCCTTTGGGCTCAGATGGGCCATCACGTCAAATTGGTTTCAGTAACGAATGGTGATATCGGTCATTGGCAAATGGCTGGTGGCCCCTTGGCTCAGCGTCGCACCGCCGAGTCCGGTGAAGTAGCCAAACGTCTTGGTGTGACAAGTCAGGTGCTCGACATCCACGATGGCGAATTGGAACCCTCTCTCGAGAATCGACGCAAGATCACGCGATTGATTCGCGAATGGAATGCCGACATCGTCATCTCCCATCGTCCTTGGGATTACCATCCAGATCATCGCTATGTCGGCGTACTCGTTCAAGATGCGGCCTACATGGTCACCGTTCCTTTCTTTTGTCCTGATACTCCTCATCTCAAGAAGAATCCCATCTTTCTTTATTCCAGCGATGGATTCAAAAAGCCTTACCCATTCACTGCCGATATCGCTGTCGCCATCGATGACGTTTTCGAAAAGAAGGTCGATGCACTGGTAGCCTTGGAATCGCAAACCTTTGAAGGAGGCGCGAATGGCACAGCCGAATCAACGGCTGCGGCTCCTCCAGCGTCGCAGCCTGAACTCCGCCGTACTTGGCTTCGCGATCGCTGGGTAAAACGCTCCAGTGGTGAAGCCGATCGCTTCCGCGAATCGCTCAAACGCTGGTACGGAGAAGAGCAGGGCAAAAAGGTTCAATACGCTGAAGCGTTTGAAATCTGCGAGTATGGAAGACAACCCAACCCAGAAGAGATTCGCAAGCTATTTCCCTTCCTACCTGCCAAGTGATGGAATCTCCTGCATACTTACTGTAGGCATGCATCCATAACCCTCCAATAAAAAAAGGCCCTCGAGCTTGTACTCGAGGGCCTGATTCATTTGATACCCGCCGCGATGAGAATCACTCTCGCGGAACCTGAACCCTACTTGGATTCAGGAACGGTTTCTGGAAGAGGTGCTGGTTCTTCGACTGGCAAAACCAAAGGCTTCGCATCCTTCTCGGCACCGAGAATGATCATCCCACCACCACCGCCGCCGAAGCTGCGAGGCATGTTGTAGATGAAGTTCGAATCGAGTGCTTTCGCAATCACTTGCTGAGCTTCGGTCAAGTGAGCTGCCGAATACGGATCGAGCCCCTTGCCACCTTCCAAGGCTCCGTCGATCTTTCTCTTCAGATCCTTCAATTGCATCGTTGCGATGGTCTTGATGGTTTCCTGAGCCGCGTTGCCATCGGTCAAGATCGAGAGATCGATCAATCGTGAGAGGTGTTCGCGTTGCAAGCTGCGACGCAAAGAACTGATGCGAGGTTTGCGAGCGGTTGCTTCGCCTTCCACCTTCGCTCCCAGTTCACTCCATACGCTGGACGAAACTTTGTCCATGACTTCTGGCAAGGTCAAAGCATCTTGATCAGCTGGAAGCAACTGCTCGTTGTCGTACACGCGACGCAAGGTGCTTGGATTCAAAATCATCGACATCACGGAACCTTGAATTCCGAGAATGCGATCGTGAACAGGGAAGGTGCCATCACCGATAGCTCGTGCACCTTCGTCAATCCACTTGTCCGAAGCCAATCGCTCCATAATGGCTGGAGTCAGACCGAAAGAGTCATCCACAAACGAGTTGCGAATGATGAAGTCCAACGCCTTCCGCTGTTGTTCGGTCGGGATTGGGGTCAAAGGCTTGCGATCTCCTGGATCACCCTTCTTGTCGCGGTTGATGTTTGCACCACCAACCCAATTGGCCATCATCGAAAGAGCCTTGGTCTGTTCACCCAAGGTCAACTCATATCCACGACGGGCTCGCGACCAACTATCACCATTCTTGACGAACTTCTCGATCAATCGTTCGCGATAGAGCTTGATCAAACGGATTTGATTTTCAGCGAAGTCCAAGGGATCCTTGCTGTAGTCATAACGGCGAGCCAATGGATCGGCACCACCGGTGTCTTCGTCCGTTGCATATTGCAATTCAGGTTCGGACACTCGCTTGAGAAGCTCTGGCAATTTCGCTTCATCGGGTGAATAACCATACTCGATGGCCCACATGTCGTAAGGACCAACACCAATCATCGTCCAATCCCCGCGAGTCTCACCGACTTGGTAAGGAATGTTGATTGGAATGTAGTCCATCACCGAACTGGCCAAGGTCTTCTTACCCTTGACGGCGTTGCTGTTGATTTCGGCGAGCGTGTAAACGCTGGATGCCTTGAAGTTGTGTCGAAGGCCTAGCGTATGGCCAGCTTCGTGAGCCACCAATTCGGCAAGCAATGGTCCGATGAAGGATTCAGGCATTCCGTCCAGCAAATCTTCCTTGGGCTTCTCGGCTTTCTTCTCTTCCTTCTTCTCGCCATCCTTCTTTTCGTCCTTCTTATCACCCTCTTGCTCTGCTTCTTCAAGCATATCCAAGAGCTGGAGGCTCATCCGAGCCATAGCCATGTCCATCTGCATGCCGTGAGCGGCCAAGCAGTTTCCATTGACTTGGCTGGTTCGACCGATCAGACCATCCAAAGGATCGTCGCCCAACATCTTGGTTACCGCAGCAGCCATTGGATGGCCGGCATGGGGCAAGGAAGCTCGAGCTTCGAGCAACTTAGCCAAGTGAGGACGATTGGAAGGCGCTGCCAAACGAACGCGAGGATCCCAGTTCGGATGCTGCGCAAACCAAGCCATCGACTCAGCACTCATGCCTTCCATCGCCAACTCGGGCATCAGGTCATGGAACTGGAAGTTGAAGTGGCGAATCCACCCATCGGTCAAAACGATATCGGCATCTAGGATTTCACCGGTCAGCGGATGAACGCGGCTTGGACCGATGGCCGTTCCGACGTCGTTGTTCAACCAACGCACGAAGTTGTACTGGACATCTTCTGGATCCAATTCCATGTTGGCTCCCGTCCGCGCATCTTGGTAAAGAACCTCGATCGCATCCGAAAATCCAACCGCTTCGAAAGCCTTGTTCCAATACTCGATACCTTGCTTCACCCAACGGCGATATCGTACCGGAGTTGTATGCTCGATATAAAAGCGAATCGGCTGGACCGGTGGGCTAACCTTGAGATTAGGATCTCGTTTTTCCAATCGCCAACGGTTGATATAGCGAACCGCAGTCTTTTCGTCGTCATACGATCCGAGATCTTTGAATCCCGTGGTAAAGAATCCGACGCGTTGATCTGCCTTGCGTGGCTTGTAGCCTGATTGCTCAGGCACTTCGCTGAAGGAGTAGTGGATCGTTTGAAGCTTTCCACCACCACCGACGATCTCGTAGGCAATTTCGATATTCTTCGAAAAGGCCTTGGCCTTGGCGATCTTAATCAATCCAGGATCAGCGACTCGGACCGAACCGCCGAAAAACTTGCTCGCCTGTCCAACCAACAACGCATCGCCATCGATCAGTGGACCACCGCGAGGCACCATCGTAACGATGGGCACATCCAATAGAACGGTGTCGGTAAACAATCGCTTTACCGAAGCCTTGGACTCTTCTTCACCATTGGATCGAATATCCATGTTGGGAAGAATCAATGCCAGTCGTTTGTTGTACACGCGCCAATAAGCGTAGTAGTCACCTGCTTGCAATCCTGCAAACCGGTCCCCGCTGCTCACGGTCAGCGCAACAAAGTACTTCTTCGCTGCAAAATCTTTCGGAAGCTCGATCAACATTTGACCGTCTTTATCGCGCTTCCAAATGTTGCCGAGGGTTTGATGATCCGGCGAACCCGACTCGACCTTCTGATAACCTTCCACCACTTTCTCGAAGGGTGGAAACTCGCTTGGATCCTGGGCTTGAATGGATGCAGACCCACTCGCCAACGCCGCGAATGCGAGCGCCATCGAGCGAAGTCCACCTCGACCTAGAGATGACTTCATACTTTCAACGTCCCTTTGCGAAACGACTTGGGGGTCAAGAGACACTCGTTCAATCGAGCACCCTGGCACGCCCCCCGACAATGGTTAAACGTACGTTAATCAACCAACAACGATGTAGGTCGATATCAAGAAAGATCGCATTGACGACTGCTTTGCCTTGCCTTTTTGCCAAAGCCCCTACAATCGCTAAACCTGCAATCCGCTACTTTACCTAACCGACCAACCCATCCCAACCTGCGATTATGGACCGCACGCCTTAACGAGTCCATCATCATTTCGACTACTATTGCAGGAAACACACCCCAACTGGGGTAAATTCGGTGAGATTTCGAGCTCCAAGCAGGCCGATTCTGCGATACGAATCGCCAAAGGGAACGGGCGAGCGAACTTGCGATCGCAAGGCGGATCGCTCGCCGATTACCTTCGAAGCTTCTTCCGCGCGGTACTCAAACTTCCGTCCCACGCATGCGCGAGTTAAAGAAACACATGAGGACGGTCGTTTGAAGACCGTCCTCAATATTGGCAATTCCATATTGGCAATTCCATATTGGCAGTTCAACGCTGCCAGTTCAACGCTGCCCTCCATCCATCGAAGGTGCATCACTCGCACGATGGCTCGCCGCGTGAAGATCGAGCCTCTCAACGGTGCGTTGCTTACGCGTTCTCTTCCACAACGACAGAGACGATTTCAACAGGTTCGATCGGCACATCGGAATGCGGAGCCTTGGTTCCCGTTTTCACCATTTCAATTTGGTCGACGATATCCATCCCTTCAACGACCTTACCAAAGACCGCATATCCGACGCCGTCGCGCGACTGAGCCTTATCAAGGAAGTCGTTGTCGGATGTATTGATGAAGAACTGCGATGTCGCGCTATCGGGAATACTGGTCCGCGCCATGGCAATCGTATACTTTTCGTTCGAGAGTCCGTTGGACGATTCATTCTTGATCGATGGTCGCGTCTTGCGCTCCTTCATGTTGGCATCCATGCCTCCTCCTTGAATCATGAACCCTTTGATCACTCGATGGAAAACGGTTCCGTTATAGTGTCCGTCCTTGGCATACTGAATGAAATTGGCCACCGTAATCGGTGCTTTTTCGGCATCGAGACTGAGCTTGATATCGCCCTTGTTGGTCTTCAACGTAATCATGACATCACTTTCTTAAAAGGAAGAAGCCGATCTAGGCTCGGCTTCTTGGAGTAAACAAAAACAGAATTGGTTGATCGAGAGAGCTGCTCGTTACTTGGCAGCAACGATCTCGACCTTTTCGATCATAACGGGCTCGACGGGAACGTCGTCATGCCGCCCCTTGGTCGACGTCTTTACCTTCGCAATTTCATCGACCACTTCCTTGCCTTCAATCACTTTGCCGAAAACGCAATACCCCGCGCCATCCCGTGCGTTCGCCTTGTCCAAAAAGCTGTTGCGTTTCACGTTGATGAAGAACTGGCTGGTAGCGCTATCGGGATCAGGCGTTCGCGCCATGGCAACCGTATACTTTTCGTTGATAAGGCCGTTGAAGGACTCGTTCTTGACTGGCGGATTGGTGGCTTTCTCCTTCATATCAGCCGTCATTCCACCTCCTTGAACCATGAAGTCCGGAATGACGCGATGAAAAATGGTATTATCGTAGTGCTTGGCTTCGGCATATTTCACGAAGTTGCCAACCGTAAGAGGAGCTTTTTCGGCATCCAGTTCGAGCTTGATTGTGCCCTTGGATGTTTTCAAAATAGCGATTACCGGATCAGCTGCCGAAATCGAAGTCACGAGCGATCCAACCAGCATGAAGCATGCAACGACTCGGGCAAGCACGGAAAGTCTTGTCATTTCTCTACCTCTCCTAAAATAAAGCACGTCCACTATGAGTGATCATTGTAGATCGGGACTCCGATTTGGAAACCACCGTACGACTGGGGCAATGATTCGAATGTTGGCTGCCGCCATGGCTTGGTGCCTTCTGACGGGTGTGGCTTGGAATCTGTTGGCGGGCCTAGGGTTGTCTCAGGATCGACCCAATATTTTGTGGATATCGAGCGAAGATAACGGGCCTCAATTGGGATGCTATGGGGACGCTTATTCCACTACACCCAATCTTGATGGTCTTGCAAGTCGGGGCATGCGCTATCAGCGAGCGTGGTCCTGTGCACCTGTATGCGCTCCGGCTCGCACTACCATTATCACCGGAGTATGGCCCACATCGACCGGTGCCATGCATATGCGAAGCCAAGTCGCGCTTCCTGAAACCCTTCGCTTACTTCCGCAATACCTTCGGCAACTTGGCTACTACTGCTCGAACAACGTCAAGGAAGATTACAACCTCGAGAAAACAGGAAAGGTTTGGGATGACTCCAGCAATAAAGCTCATTGGCGCAATCGAGCTTCAGGACAACCATTCTTTTCTGTCTTCAATTTTACGGTGAGTCACGAAAGCCAAATTCGCAAGCGTCCTCACAAAGCCGTTCACGATCCGAAGCTCGTTCCAGTCCCACCGTACCATCCGGATCTTCCCGACGTGCGCCAAGATTGGGCTCAGTACTACGACAAGATCACCGAGATGGATCGCGAAGTAGGTAAGGTCCTGCGTGAACTTGATGAAGACAACTTGCGCGAGAACACGATCATTTTCTATTTTGGAGATCACGGCAGCGGCATGCCTCGCAGCAAACGTTGGCTTTACGAATCGGGCCTGAAGGTTCCCTTGATGGTTTCGGCACCACCCAAGTACCGTGATCTACTTGGAGCATCGTATCGCGAAGGTGGAGCTAGCGAGGAGCTTGTATGCTTTGTCGATCTAGCGCCGACAATGATTTCATTAGCGGGTGGCGACATTCCCGTTACCATGCAAGGACAAGCTTTTCTTGGTCCCAAGAAGACCAAGTCGCGACAATACATTTACGGCTTTCGAGATCGAATGGATGAACGATACGATTGCTCTCGTGCCATTCGCGATGAACGATTTGCTTACATTCGCAATTTCATGCCGCATCGCGCACAAGGACAATTCTTGAGTTACATGTTTGAAACTCCAACAACCATCGCCTGGCAATCAGCGTTTCAGAAAGGGAGTCTGACTCCCGAACAAAGCTATTTCTGGTTACCTAAGGATTCGGAAGAACTGTATGACCTGGAAAAAGATCCTTTTCAAGTCAAGAACTTAGCGAAGGATCCTGCCTTTCGCGATGTGACAACCCGTATGCGGGCCGCCTTGCGATCTTGGATGCTGGAGACGCGTGACCTTGGACTGTTGTGCGAGTCCGAAATGTTTGCTCGCGCCAAAGGAGAAGCACCTTATCAACTCGGTTACGATTCGACTCGTTATGATTTGGAGAGCATCGAACGAGCCGCCGACATGGCAACGCGAACGATGGATATCAATCCCAAACAATTGCGAGATTTGCTTTCGGCTGACGATTCGGCGATTCGCTATTGGGGAGCCGTTGGATACTTGGTCCGCGGAGTTCGCGGCATCCAAGTAGATTGGAATGATATGCGAACGAGCTCTAAAGATGCATCGCTATCGGTTCAGATCATTGCGCTCGAAGCGCTGGCCCGATTTGGAACACCAGAGGATCGGCAGGTGTCGATCGCTCGACTTTGGGAACTGGCAGACTCGACTAAGAACGATCTCTTCATATCGGTGGCGGCGATGAATGCTCTCGATCACTCTCAACTCAAACCATCAGAAAAGCCCGCCAACATCAAAGACTTTCCCGCACAGTCGAAGGCATATCCTCAGCGCTATGACACGCTGCTTCCCAAGCTCATCGAGAAGTTGGCCATGCCCTAGTCCTTAACCGACATGGCCCTTCCTTGCTGGCGTGGTTTGAAAAAGGCTTGCAATCCCATCAAACATACAGCCCTTGCAATCGCTACACCCGGACTTTGAGGGCGATTTCTAGGCCGAACTGAATCTCAACCTGCGGCAGATCACAGTACTGTGCCGAATGGTTGAAGGTTGCCAGCCAGGTTTCTTGAGAGAAGTGAGAGCTGCCATGAATATTCAGGGATCATCAAGCGTTGCAAGCCAACTAGTAAAGTCCGAGCTGGCCGCGACCCAAACCGAAGCACAAATTGCAACTGCTATCGCCAAGAAGCAAATGGATGCTCAGCGCCAAACCGGCGACGCCATGGTGCAACTCATCCAGCAAGCCGCCGGCCGCGGCGTCGATCTCCACGCCCTATACAACGTGCCATCCACCTTTGTTGACCCGCACACAAGGTGTCAGCCACCTATTGTTGATGACGGAATTTGGGTTCGTTTGGGGTTTTGGGGCAGAAAATGAGCAGGAGAAGCTCACGCGGGTCGGCTTTTGGCTGAGATGGATGCAAGAAGAAGGCGAAAATGCCTTCGGATGGGAGAGAATGCGCGGACCGCTAGACAGAGTGCTGTTTGAGATCGTAGAAGATGGAGTAGTGGTCGAAAAACTACTCGGTAAAGCAGGCGCGGCAGGATCGTTGGCCACGACTCCAGGCGTCTTGGTTCGCTTCATTTGCCGAGTTCACCTGACGCCCGCGGCGTAACACTTCCCCGGTAGCAGAGGCTTCCCACCCAGTCTTCATCGAACCTTCGATTCCAATTCGCTCGAGGATCGGTTGAAGGTCATCGGGTATCTTGCCACGTTTGTCCGGTGTTTTTTGACGTCGATCAATCGAGCAGCGTCGAGTACTCGGCAAGCGTCATCGACAAGAAGCCATATCGCTTGGCTCGTGTTCCTCCACTTGATGTAGCTTGGGCTACGACATCATGTTCGTTGAGTTGTAGCGGCGCAGCTTAGCAACATCCCTAGGCCTTGTACATGAAGAGTTCGCTTTGCTTTTAGCTCGTTGTTTTCTTTTAATTTTTTCGTTTTCTGAACGGAAGTCGCTTAGACACTTTTGTAATCGAGCAACTTCTTCTTTGTCGCGAAGCCGCTTGGCCAACTTGATCTGCTGCAGAATCGTCTTCTCATCGATCCTCGAAGGTTTCCAATACCCAATCGCTACTGCGATTCTTTTAGGAAACCTTTTTGGCCTGGTACGATCATAGGCCGAGGTAAACCTAGATGCCTCTGGAGTCTTTGCCATGGCAGCTCACGGGATTCAGATCGGCATACATCGCACTAAGGCCAAGAAGTCCCGCTTCATCGACAATCTTCTGAGCTTTAAAAGCGTCCTTCCCAGAAGCGGCCTGTGCCTTGTCTTCATTGTTGGCTTTGCGAGCAATGGCTCCGGACTGCTCGCCCATGAACCAAGAAATACTCGATAATCATTGCAGGTAAAATCCGGCGGCATCGCCATCTTTAGCGATCTGCCTGTTGCGTTGGTTCACCTAGGCAATCATCGGTCTTTTCCCAGGAAAAAGCCTCAACCAACGCTTAGCGACATCTTCATCCGACCACAGTTTTACGATGTCTGGCCGGGTTCGGATCGAATGCATGGTTTTGACATGACCATGATTCCTTGCATCGACACAGAGCGGATGATGGGTTAGCGTCGGCCAGATCCAGCCCGCCGGTATTCCGATCTTTCCTGACGCCTCATCTTTGCCAGCGAAACAACTGGCACTACGCTGGTTTCGCAATGAGCGATGGCGACTTCCTCTTGCCCAAACACCGATTCCCGCTTAGGTCGCGCCATGATTCAACTCCTCCGTTGAATCCTAGCGCGGCAACGTCCAAAGTCAACAGTAGGTAAGTCAACAGTAGGTGGCTGACACCTTGTGTTGGGCGTCAACGATAGGTGGATGGCACCTTGTGGGATGGATTTTGGGTGGGGATGGGTCTACAACGGAGGATTAGAAAGGTGGTGCGTTATGCGTTGGTGGATGATTTGTTTGCTGGTACTTGGGGTGTGGGGTGAGGCACGTGGCCAATCGATCGCGGGAAAGCGACCGAACATCGTCGTGATCCTGACCGATGATCAGGGCTATGGAGATATTTCCGCTCATGGGAATCCGGTACTCAAAACACCCAATCTCGATCGCCTTCGAAGCGAAGGGGTGCGGTTCACTGATTTTCATGTGAGCCCCACGTGCGCTCCCACGCGAAGCGCGCTGCTCACTGGACGCCACGAATTCCGAAACGGCATCACGCATACGATTCTCGAACGCGAACGCCTAACGCTCGATGCTATTACGCTCCCTCAGGTACTACGCAATGCAGGGTACCGCACCGGGATCTTTGGCAAGTGGCACCTTGGAGATGAAGAAGCCTACCGTCCCAACCGTCGCGGCTTCGATGAGTACTTCATTCATGGCGCTGGCGGGATCGGGCAAACCTATGAAGGCTCCTGTGGCGATGCTCCGAACAACAAGTATCAGAATCCGGCCATCCTCCACAATGGAACCTTTGAAAAGACTCAAGGATACTGCACGGACGTTTTCTTCCAACAAGCCATCTCTTGGATGGATCACGAACGAAAACAAGATCGACCATTCTTCACATGGATCGCAACCAACGCACCCCACGCGCCTTATAACGCTCGTCCCGAAGATCGTGATCGCTATGCTTCCGTGACACCGAGCGCAGAGGTCGCGAATTTCTTCGGCATGGTTCACAACATTGATGAGAATGTCGGGAAGCTTCTCGACACGCTTCGCGAATGGAAGATCGAAGAGAACACATTGGTCGTTTTCATGAACGATAACGGCGGAACCGCTGGAACCAAAGTCTTCAATGCAGGCATGCGAGCCGCCAAAGGAACCGCATGGCTCGGCGGTACCCGAGCCTCCAGCTTCTGGCGTTGGCCCAAGACCCTGACCCCAGCTGATTGCGCGGCACTTTCCGCGCATATCGATGTCTTCCCAACGCTTGCCGCCATCGCTGGCGCATCCCTACCCGAAAAGGCTCGCCAACAAATCGAAGGAAGGAGCCTCCTTCCCTGGCTGGAATCCCCTAACAGTTCCGACTCGCCACGCACTCTCTTCACTCATGTTGGACGCTGGCCAAAGGGAACGGACCCCAACGAATGGAAGTACAAGATGTGCTCCATCCGTACTCAACAGTGGCACCTTGTTTCGCCCAATGGAAACAAGACTCCCAATTGGCAACTCTTCGATGTCTCCAAAGACTACGCCGAATCCAACGATGTTGCTTCCGCTCACCAAGACATCGTCAAGCAATTGGCAACTCAGTTCGATGGATGGTGGCGGGAAGTCATGCCGATGATGGTCAACGAAGACGCCGTGGGACCTGCCATCAATTCATTTAAGGAGCTTTACTGGAAGCAGTTTGGTAAAGACGAAGAAACCCCGACGGCCAAGACAACGCCTCGCAACAATCGGCCCAACATCTTATTTTGTTTTGCTGATGATTGGGGACGTTATGCCAGTGCGTATTCGGCGATCGATCCACCCAGCTCGATCAATCATGTCATCAAGACTCCCAACATCGATCAAGTCGCATCGCGCGGCGTGCTTTTTCGAAATGCCTTTGCTCCGTGTCCATCGTGCACACCTTGCCGGAGTTCCTTGTTGAGCGGCCAGTACTTCTGGCGGACTGGACGAGGATCCATCTTGCAAGGCGCATCATGGGATCCGCAAATCCCAAGCTTTGCTCTCTTGCTAAACGACTCGGGGTATCAGCTCGGTAAGTACACCAAGGTTTGGAGCCCAGGCACACCTGCGGATGCTCCCTTTGGTGGCCAGAAGTTTGCCTTCGAAAAGGCTGGAAGAGAATACAACAACTATTCGAAGGTCGTTACTAAAGCCGTCGGCAATGGAGTACCACTCAACGAGATCCACAACAAACTCCTCCAAGAAGTGCGCGACAACTTTCAGACGTTTCTTCAACAGCGTGATCGCAATCAGCCTTTCTTTTTTTGGTTCGGCCCCACACTCGTTCATCGAACGTGGATCCAAGGATCTGGAAAAGCTTTGTGGAAGATCGATCCCGATTCGCTTCGCGGCAAGGTCCCCGAATTCCTTCCTGACAATCAGGAGATCCGCGAAGACATCGCCGATTACTTGGGCGAAGTCCAAGCTTGGGATGCGGGTGTCGGCGTACTTTTAGAATGCCTCAAAGCGTCCGGAGAATTCGAGAACACGGTGATCGTCTTGAGCGGTGACCATGGTATGCCTGGCATGCCCTGTGGCAAATGCAATCTGAAAGACTTCGGCGTGGGAGTCTCCTTGATGGTTTCGGGTCCCAACATTCCTTCTGGACGAGTGGTCGATGACTTTGCCAATCTCATGGATTTGGCTCCAACTTTTCTTGAACTGGGAGGTCAACCCATTCCCAAGGTCATGACCTCTCGAAGCCTCGTCCCCGTCCTTCATACTGCTCAACAGGGACAGATCGATCCGACTCGCGACTACGTGATCACTGGACGTGAACGGCACGTTGCGATGGCTCGTGCCAACGGAGTCCCCTATCCTCAACGCGCTTTTCGAACCAAGGATTTTCTCTACATCCGAAACTTCGCGCCTGATCGGTGGCCAATGGGAGATCCCAAAGCCGCTGCGGACGATGTACTACCTTCCCACAAAGAGTTGACCGACAATACTCACGTTGCGTTCGCCGACATGGATGCCAGCCCCACCAAAGCTTGGCTCATCGAACATCGCCAAGATCCTGCGGCCAAGCAATATTATGATCTTGCCTTCGCCAAACGCCCTGCTGAAGAGCTTTATGATCTTCGCGTCGATCCTCAACAAGTTCGCAATATCGCTGACCAAGCAAGCTATGCTTCTGATCTCGCTCGCATGCGACAGAGATTGATGAGCGTTCTCGAAGAGACGCAGGATCCGCGGGCAGGAGATGGAGCGTTCTTTGAAACGCCTCCGATGGCCGGGCCTCTCGCAAATGCAAAACAATAAAGCTTGCTGGTCCTTCGGGCGTTCATGCTAAACGCACTCTACCCGATATGGATCGCCGCTTTCATCACGTGATTAGTTGAACCTTGGTAACACCTTTTCCAAGGCAGATCGAAACTGCTTCTTGGAACTTGGGGCCACCACCCACAAAAACATAGCGAACGACTCCCTCACGATCGATGATGACCGTTTCGGGAATGGCATTGGCCTTGATATCGTTTGGCGGCAATACCATCTGAATCAAGCACGACGCGTTTCAATTTGAGCCGTTCCATTGCGGCCCGTACTCGATCTGCAGGTTCTTCCAGCAGATTGACCGCTACCAATTCCACATCGGAATTGTTGAGATCACGGGATCGTTGCATCGACGACAGGCATCGTCTTTATACAGGGTCCACACCAAACTCGCCCAAAAATCCAGCACGACGACTTTGCCTTTGAGATCGCTAAGACGAAACGGTGTTCCATCCAGTCCCTCGGCATCGATCCGCTGAGCCGGTTTACCCACCAACGACGACGTCGTACCTGCCGAGGAATCATCGCCTTCCCCATCCTCTTCTTCATAGACCTTGGGGAGTTTCGCTAAAGAGAGCAACCACGGGTTGGTGGCCAACTCGCGAGCTCTGGCATCGATATCGATGCCGAAGAGAAGCAAATCGATCTTACCGAGTCCCACGCTACAAGGCCCTAAGAGGGCGCTCTGTCCATGCAACAATTCCTCGTCTAACCGTGTCGGCGCAAAGGTTAATCTCCAACCGGATCGCTCGACCGCGTGAACTTGAAATCCAGCATCACTTTGCACTTCTGGTTCACGATCGGCCTCCGACTTCGACTTCTCATCTTGCCAATTGCGATCATGCAACCAAACGATCTGCGATATGTTCTCTGCCGGAATCTGCACTTCTTGAAACTTGACCTCCATCACGATCGACTTCTTATCCATGCGAAGCACGCGACCACGGAGGAAGTCCCCATCGATGGAAGAGATCAAGTGAGTCGGTGGATCATTCTTCTTGGTACGCGGCACCGTCAGCAATCGTTCCATCTTTTGTACGGCCTGCGTGCGATCCCTCAAACTGCGCCGCATCTCGACCGATTGCACTTGTTCATGAGGAATGAAAGTGGTCGTCGTCGATTTCGATGTAAAGTGAATTCCCTTGGCATCGATGGAGGTCACTTCCGCTTCAAGAAGGTCGCCTGACCGCAACGTGATGTTGGGACTGGTGATCTTCTTGATATTGGGAAGTGTATTGACTTGGGTCTGCCGATTTTGGATCACGCGCACCTGTACATTGCTGGTTGCGGGAGCGACGGCTGTTCTTTGATCAGCGCGACGAAAATCAATTCTTCCTTTCGCGGAGGCGAGCAACCGAATGGCATTGCCTCCCGCGCGAGGAAGCCACGCCAAACACGTTCCATGATCAACTTCTGGCGATGTCGCAAAGGTGCCGCTTAATTGCATGCCCTCTATCAACAATACACCCTCACGGTTCACCTCTTGCTTCGGAAGAGCGTACTCGGAAGACGATCCTCTCACCGCCGTCAAACGATTGACGGCGATGTCGATATCCCCCATACCCGAATCGGGCTCGATAGTGAGTATTCCATTTTGACACGACTTCCACGTGCTGTATCGATTCGCGTTTGATCGCGAAGAATACGTCATCGAATTCTGACCGCTCGCAGCAGCATCGCGTCGCACTTGAGACAACCACTGAAGAGTTTCCGCATCCACTTTGCCGGTGGCTAGTTTTTTGCGATAGTCCCAAAACCTCGCTAGGGGAAAGGTTACCGGCACATCTCCTTTCAAGACTTCACGATACTTTTCAATCGCTTCGACGACAGGCTTCGCTCGATCGTCTTCCATCATGTCAGGAAACTGCTTGAAGATCTTTGCCCACTCTTGCCAAGCTTTTTCGTATTCCACCAATGCCCGATCAGCCAGTGGTTCGTTGGCCGCATCTTTGAGCCTTGCGGTTGCGCGGACGATCACGGGATCCGATTCGATCAAATGAGCCTTTTCATCTTCGGTAAGTGCGAGAGGTGATTGCATCAGTTCTTCGAGATGGTCGAGCGGAATGTTTTGCATTCCTCCTTCGTCTTCGCGGAACTGTATTTGATTCGCATCAACCCGCATGGCGCGACCACGCAAGATCTTTCCATCTTTGGTCATCAAGAAGTCCGATAAGGTCGCGTCGCTTTTATCGTTCTTGGCTTTGTCCTTTTCCGATTTCTCTTTTGTTGCCAATCGTTCACTGGGAAGTTGATCATTCCAAGGTTGGACGCGAAGAGCATCCAATCGCAACTCGCGACCATAGTTTTCAAGCAAGACACAGGGAAATACTTTGGGATTGTCGACGGCGAGCGTCATATCGGCTAACTGCTTGCCACGGTCCGAATAAACAATGGCTCGGCCGGCGGTTTGATCGAGAAAAACGGTCAACTCGACGAAGGCCTTTTTGGAATCGAGCGGTTCCAAATATTGCGCGTCCGATTTTGCACCGATATCTCTGACAATCGCAAGTTTGTCTTCCCAAACTTCCAATGAGAAAGCGCTTCCCGATTTGGTTTGATCCGGCGCAACCCCCATCGCGAACAAAAAATTCGGTTGTCGATTCCACGAAATGCGAAGATCTATCTGGACCCGCGCAGCAAGATTCACGGAGCCACGTACCTTCGCTCCATTGTCGTTGCTGACCAATGCTCCCGATTCAATGGTCCACTTGAAGGAGTTATCCAAGACTTCCCATTCCTGCATGGTGCGGGGGCCTTGGTAGAGTACCTCTGGATTCATTCCCCATGCGCGAAGATGTCGAATCTGCCCGGGCTTTAAAGGTATCTCACCTAAGACGCTTGACTCGATTCGTATCCGCTCAGGGCTCCATTCCTTCAGGTCACCCCAGAATCGATCCCCGCCATGCGTCTGAATTAAGAATCGACCTTTAGAAACGACCTGCTCTGGCGTGGGTGGTGTATCGACCGAACGAACCGATTGGATCGGCACCAACATCCTTTCCACAAGGTTGGGGTTCTTCCATCCCAACATGCCAGCTTCGTTGGAGTCGGTCATTTCACCGTCGATGTAATCGCCATTCTTCAATCGCAATCGACCCGCCTGTGATGCTGGGAGAACGGCCTGATTGGATCGATCGAGAGCCACAGGTGTCGGGCCATCGACGCGGGGTGGCATTGGCTTCGCTCCCTCTTGCGCTTGCACCTGAAAGCATCCCACTCCGATTCCGATTGCCAAAGCCTTCGCGATCGACCAACGCCTCGAGGACTTTTGGCCTTGCATGATCACATCCATCACGATTGGTTTTCTCGTCATTCTTTTTAGCGTTCGTAAATCGGCAAGAATCGATAATTGAGCGCTAAGGCTAGTAGCGCCATCGACGTGTTGGTGGTGGGTCCCAATTGCCCTGTAAAGCTGCCATCTTCCTGCTGCATGGATTTGAGCTGGCGAATGGTTTGAGTATTCCATCGCTTCCAAGCGTCCACGTCACCTTGAAAGAACGCCTGTGCTTGGTAGTACCTTGCATATTCGGGCCAGTTGGAAGGCGTCCCTTCGAGTTGATCCGAAATATACTTCAGGGCCGATTTGAATTGTTTGAGGTCCTTGCGTTTCGAGATAGCAAAGACCAAGGTCGCGATAGAGGATCGCGCGATCGATTCGCCAAAGCCATCGAACCCGCCCGTGTATCCTACGGTACCACCAGGACTCGTCATCGAACTGAAATAGGAAATCGCTTTATCAATTGATTCATCGGGAACTTCGATCCCAGCATTGCGAGCAGCCAATAGCCCCATCAAGACAGCGCCACTCACTGAAGTATCGGCATCGCGAGCATCAGGGCCGTATCGCCAACCTCCATAGGGATTCTTCTTTTGCGATGTCACTGCACAACGAACGGCGAGCTCCAATGCTTCTCCAATCGATCGCTGCCGTTTATCCCCTTGCTTGCCTTCCCATAGATTGCGATCATCCACCGATCCATAGGCTTCGGCCAACGCCAGTGTCGCAAATCCATGGTGGTACATACTATTGCCGATGTATCCGGTCTCTGGATTTTGCGAGAGGATAATACTTCGTAAGCCACGTTTAACGGCCGAGCTGTACAATCCAAAATTCGGGTCTTCGCCAGAAGCCAGGAAGGCCATCAGAGCCAAGCCAGTCGATCCTCCACCGCTTTCGCTACCTTTGCTCCACGATCCCGATTCTTCTTGTGTCTTGGCCAAATACTGGAGTCCACGATCGTACATCTCGCGAACGTCGCGCGGTATCACATCGCCCGAAGAGGCCTCTGGAAGCTGCGCGTGAAGGGTTGCACAACCCAGCCAAGCGATCGCCAAGCCAATCCACACGGAAGCCCGCGTGAGTATCGATCTTGGTACGTTATCTAACATCTGCATTTCCTATCTCATGGATTGGCAAATCGGTTCGCAATCTTTCTATCCTAGTCTAGCTTCCACCCTATCGGAGCCGCAGCATTTCGAAAATTCCGGGTGGATTCAAGCACTTTTCGCAATTCTGCCAGCTGTTCGCGATCCAAGATCTTCAGCAATACCTCGTCGGTGGTGCTATCCAGCGCAAACTCGGCTATCCCCTTGTAACATTCCACTGGAATCGTAGCCTTCTCGCACCGACCCTGAATAAGGGCCATGAGCTGCTTGCGCTGATCGATGGTGAAGGGGATCTGTTGATCGAGTTTGGCCAGCCGAAGCTTGATGTAAAGTGCTAACTGCGTTTTGACTTCGTCTTGTCGCTTGGATTGGAGATTCATTCGCTGTTCATCAGTCAACACTTGCTCGCTGACCTTCTTGAGCAACGATTGATCGTCGAAAATTCCTTTGGATACCAACTGTTGAATCGGTCCCACATGCTTGCGAAGAATCTCCACTGTGTTTTGGCCTTTCGACTCCACTTTCGCGGCTTGTTTGGATCGCTCTACCGTTCGAAAGAATCGAGCGATATCCCCTTCACCTGCGATTCGAATACGATCTCTCTGGGACTCTGAAAGGTCTACAAGTTCGTTGAGCTTCCGGATTTCAATCTCTGCCTGCGAGCGAAATTTTTCTCGCATCGCTTTTTCGTAAAGCCCGCCATACGCCCAGAGCTCAAAGTTGCTCTCATCAAACTCTTGCAGGATGACAGGACGTGCCATCGTGTGGCATGCCGGAACTGCAAACCAACATACTGCTGCCAGCAACCCTATTGCAGATGGATGAATCCTCCAGCGCATTCTTGCTTGCAGACTTTTCATCGACGTAACCCTCGCTCCGACGGGATCACTTGAATCAAAGACTGATAGTGTTCAATCTGTTTTTGGTCGAAGTTCTCTACTAAAAACGTGTTCGATAAGGGAGGAACAAAATTGGGCTGCGATAAAATGGATAACGGATCCATAGTCGCTCCTCCACTACGAATCAGTTCGTTCCTGGTCGCTTCTCTTTGTGCCTTCGTCAACGGAATGTTCCGTTCCAACGCGAAGAGGATCCCTTCGAGATTCGCTTCTTCTTGAAACTCCTTGCGAGCCTTCATCTCGGCTTTATACCTTTGAGTTTGTTCGGCCGTTAATTCCGATTCAAAGGTCTGCAAAATTGCGTTTTGAAAATAGAAGAGTGAATCCCATCGCGTGGGCAAGGAGACTTGGGTGCTAGGCCCTCGTGCGGCTGCTTGTTTCGCCGCGTCGGCTCCAAGAAGCATCTCAGGCGCAACCTTTTGCAGGTTACGAATCACCCACCGTCGATCGAGCTCTTTTGCAAAGGCTTGTTGCTTTTCATCGAGCGCCGCCACCTTGCAGAAGAATTTCCATTCGGCATCCGAGCGGACCGATAACGACGCGATCGTGCCTTGCTCAGCATCTTGAATTTGCCTGACTTGCTGAATCTCATTCTGAAAAGCAGCAAGCGGAATCGGGGCCGACATCCAGCAACCAAGGAACGCGATCGCTAAAAAATACTTTTGCATCGCACGTTCCCTTGATCCGCAAGCCGATCGGCGGCACGCTTCCATCGTGACTTATTGCGAGGAAGAATCCAGACGACTGAAATACTCATCGAGACCCGCGCGAAATTCCTCAGGCAGCGCTGCACCTTGCTCGCCCGTAGATTGTTGTATCTCACGTCGTTCACGGTGCTCTTTCTCATTCATGCCAGAGCCCACCAATGCCAAAGCTGAATCGGTAGTATCTCCCTTACCACCGCCACCGGGGGACGTGCCACCTCCTCCGCCACCCTTGGGATTGATGCGTTTCGACTTGAGCAACAGTTCAATCACTTCGGTTTCCGCTGCAATGGCAGGTGCACTCGTGTCGGGACGACTGAGTATCACACTGGCTTCCGTCATCGCGATCTCGACATCGGTCAGCATTTCGATCTCTTGGCCAAAATGCTCTTCCGATTCTGGCAACTCTATGATCTTCTCCAAGACCTTTTCGATGCGATCTTGAAGCTCTTTCTGTTTACCTGACAATTGCGTTCCGACACCCTGATGCTCTTCCGCAGTGACGGCATTCTTGGCTTGTTCGGCCACACGAGTCTCCTCGCGAAGATTCATTTCGGCTTCAAGCACTTGCAGCACTTCCAAGATGATACTCGGAGGAAGACTATCCTTAGACTTTCCTCCAGGGCATTGTCCCTTGGCGGCTGGGTCTACCAAATCATCGGCCCAACGATCGAGCGTATCGGACCAAAATTCGCATTGGGCAATCGACATTCCTTGCTCTTTAGGAATTTCATCGCCCAATTGACGCAATGCTGAAAGAACATCGGTTTCGCGCATCTCATCGAGCACGATCTTGAATTGGTTCATGCGACGACGCTCAAAATATGCCTGAATATCATCCATGATGTAGGAGATCGTTTGGACGCTCTTGGTTTCCACTTCGGACAACGATGCCAATGCTTCTTTCTCAGGCTCTTGAAGAAGTTTGGATTGACCAAAGAACTTGTCGATCCGTTCGCTCATCTTACCCGCCACTTGCAACTGCTCGCGCGAAGCAGCTTTCAGTCGTTTGACGATGGTGCTTCCTTCGAGATTGGCCAATACGCCATTGAGTTCATCAGCGATCTTTTCAAACTCGGCCAAGATATCGGCTTGTTGCTTGACAGCCTCATCCACCGCAGGCTTGGCTTCTGATTCTTTCTCTTCTTCTTCGTCCTGCTTTGGCATCTTGCTGGCGATGGTTGTATTAGGAAGTGTAAGGCGACCGTTGCTTTCCTTTTTCTTCTTCTTTTGTTCTTCGGATTCTGGATCATTCTCGAGCGGCTGCTGCGAAGATTCTTTGTCGACGATAGCAGGCAGTGGCTTCTTGTTTTCGTCTTCGGGCTTGAATTCTTCGGGGCTCTCTTCCTTGCCTTGAGTCGAAGCCGTATCGCGAATCTTGCCTACAGAAGGACCTTGTGGCTTGGGTGGCTTGCCATTGGCTAGGTTGGCTTTAGAGGCTTGCTTGAGCAAATCTTCGACACTGGGCATGCGGTTGTTGGAGATATCATTGAGCACCTGCAACATTTCGGCCCACTGCTCCAAATGACCAACGCCCATCTCTGGATTGCGAGAGGCTTGGCGAATCAATTCTTCTCCCATCTTGGAAAGCTGCGTCAAACGTCGACCATTGTTGGCTTCGGCTGCAGCTTGCGATTCCAATTGACGACGAGTTTCCGGATCGTCTAACTCCTTTTGCGTCATGTCGCGCAATTGCTTATTCATTTCGTGCAATTGCATTTCGCGATCGCGAATATCGAGCGATTGGCGATGCCATTTGCTAAGTTGCTCGGTCATCCAAATAGCATGCTGATCGGGTGAGAGAACATAGAGCAAATAAGGAAGCGAATAGATTCGTTCCCGTTCGGGCATATAGTCTTCGACCCACACGCGGATCTCGATCGGCTGCGGTTCAATGCCGACGTCCTTGGCACAGAACACGGCTTGTAATTGCATGGCTGCCTGATCGGGACCACCCGCTGAAAGAACGCGATCGCCTTCCGCGACCTTTTCCACTAAGCGATCGTCGAGGCCTCGCCATTCAATTCCTGCTCGCTTGACTCCGAAGTCATCTCCCGCAAAGAGTGTGAAATTGAGTTGTTCGGTATGGAGCACAACGGCTTGTCGAGGAAGACCTTCGCACTTGACCGAAGGAGCTTCATCAGGTTTGCCTTGCAAAAGAATTTTGAAGGGCTCACGACCTGCAAGCAGATTGGCATCTTTCCATTCGACAACCAATTGTTTGCCATCGATGGGAACCGCTTGTGCAGGAACTGCAATCGTATTCTTCTCGACAGATGCAGGCTGGCCATCGACCGTCGCCGAGGTCAATTCGCGACTAGCCGTTGCTTGCAAGGTAGCGCTCGAACCTGCCACGACCGTCAACGTACCGCTCCGCGCATCGCGTTGCTGAGGTTCAGGCAACTGCAAGTATTCAGGAAGCTTGACGGTCGCGTCGACCGATGACAATTCCGGACGCAAGCTTGGTTCGATCCAAACCGTTTTGTAGTAATCTCCCACTTGCACTTGCATCGGTGTTTCTTCGGTCAATGCGGGCAGTGGTAGCGCATAGCGATCGGATTGATTCGATGCCTGAATCGGGTCGTGAAAGGGTAACTTGCCCGATGCTGCTGCAGGCTTCCAGGAAGAGTTCTGCGTTAACTGAATGGTGAAGTCGTGAGGTTCACCGTGCGGAACAACGATGCGGTCTGGAATCGACTCCAGAGTGGTAAAGGTATAGCGTGGAGTCTCCATCCAGGGAGCCATCAAGCGAGCCCAGGCATTGCGAGTCGCCGAAGGGACGACGATCAAACTCAAACCGCTCAAGACAGCCACTGCCGCAGCCAACATGCCCCATGTGCGATGTCGTGATAGTGGGGATGCTGCTGCAAGATCTTTGGTCGATGCGGCTTCGGCTACCTGGCGCATCGCTGCCGCGCAAAGCGCGCGCGATCGAGCTTGCTCCTGATCGCTCTCCGCCAACTCAATCACACCCAAGAGTTGGTCACCGATACTCGGCTCTCGCTTCCGCAACAACTTGGCGAGTTGATCCAAATGACGATGCTTCCAAACCCATCGATGGAACGCCCAAGGAATCGTCATCCATAGAGCCACGATGCCGAGAAAGATTCCCCATCGCGCAACGCGAGGTG
>JAXMBN010000017.1:0-128662 GCA_046349875.1 Pirellulales bacterium | reverse complement strand
AAGGAAAAAGAGAAGGATGGCAAGCGATTGCAGATCCCTGTCGAGCGGGCACAAGAGCTGATTTTGAAGGAATTGTCCAAGGATACGAGCGGCACCAAGCCTGGCGCATAATTTCATGTTGAAGTGCATCCCTACAATCCGAATGATTGCAGGAGCATTACTCGTGGGGGTGATGGTCAGTGGTAGCTTTGCGCAATACCAAAAGGGTGTTCCGGCTAAAGCGAAAGAGATTGGAGTCGACGAAAAACTCGGCGGCTTCGTTCCGCTGGATCTTCCTTTTGAGGACGAGCAAGGAAAACCTTGCAAGCTTCGCGACCTCGTCGATGCCAAGCGACCGATCGTTCTCACGTTGAATTACAGCGATTGTCCAGGGTTGTGCGTTGCACAGTTGGATGGATTGGTCAATGGACTCGAGGACCTTGCCGAATTGTCATTAGGCAAAGACTTTCAAGTCGTGTCGATTAGTATTGATCCACGCGAAACCGCCGAGAAAGCTCGTCGCTCCAAAGAGAAATACACATTGGGCTTGTCGGATCGCCATGATCGTGCCGGGTGGCATTTCTGGACCGGTTCGCCACAATCGATTCAACAGGTGGCCGAAGCTACAGGTTTTCGCTACACCTACGACAAAGCCAATGATCGTTACAACCATGCCGCGATGGCAGCCTTCCTCTCTTCGCAGGGTCGAATTACTCGCTATCTGTTTAGTGTCGATTTTGAACCCTCCACGTTGAAGATGGCGTTTCTCGAGGCGTCCGAAGGCAAGATTGGGACACCACTCGATCAAATTCTCCTTTGGTGCATGCATTTCGATGCAAACGAGAATCGATATTCAGCAGACGCTCGCAAGCTACTTTCGCTCGCAGCGGGTGTGTTCGTCGTTATCGTGATCGGGGCATCCAGCCCATTTTGGTTCTTCAAAGCAAAATCTCCTGCTTCCCAGCAGGTCAACTCCGAATTGTCATCCGTTTCCAGTCCGGCCGAGTCCGCTGAAGTTCGTGAACTTCAGGAAACGGTTTAACACCATTTGATTTGGTTTCACCATGCCATTGCTCGACGTTTTCATCCCTTTGCTCGCTGACGAACACGAAACGTTTTGGTTCCCAAAGCAAGCTTCCACCTTTGCACCTGAGATCGATTCGTTCTTCCAGTTTTTACTGTGGTTGAGCGTGATCTTTTTCGTGCTGATCGTGGTTCCGATGGCCTATTTCGTTTGGAAATACCGCGATCGGCCCGGTTACAAAGGGGATCCTCGAGCGTTGCACAACACCCCGCTAGAAATCACTTGGACTGTGATTCCTACGTTCATCGTGATCTATATTTTCATTCGAGGAACGTACGGTTATTTGGACATGGCCCGACCACCCTCGGACACTTTGGATATCAATGTGGTTGCTCGCAAATGGTCGTGGCAGTTCACCTACCCCAACGGAGGTGTTTCGGACGAAATGCATTTGCCAATCAACCGCCCCGTGCGTTTGATTATGCGATCGGAAGAAGCCGAAGGAACCTATCCTGTTTTGCACAGCTTGTTTGTGCCAGCATTTCGCGCCAAGCAGGACGTGGTTCCAGGACGTTATAATGTGATGTGGTTCAATCCGACTCTGGAAGGTCGTTATGACCTGTTCTGCACCGAGTATTGCGGTGACAACCATAGCCGGATGATCACCAAGGTCGAAGTTTCTAACAAAGAAACGTTCGACGAATGGGTGGCGAAGATCAATCAACCACCTACCGAAGATGATAAGCATGGCGAGTGGCTCTACAAGCGTTTAGGATGCAAGGGATGCCATTCAGTGGATGGTTCCAAGGTGGTTGGACCTAGCTTCAAGGGAACTTGGGGCAAAGATGTTCAGTTCGCTGGCGGCAAAGGATCGGGTTCCTTTGACGAGAACTACGTGCGTGAGTCGATCTTGAATCCTCAAGCGAAAGCTCGTTCGGGATACGAAAGTGCGTCGGCCATGCCCAGCTATCAAGGCCGGGTGAAGGACGCGGATATCGATAAGATCATCGCCTTCATGAAGTCTCTCAAAGACTAAGGCGTTCGGAATAAGAAATAAGAATCGGTCACAGGCCGTTTACGATTAAGGTTGGAATATGAGTACAGTAGTCACAAAACCCTCAGAAGTAGCCGATTACGGATCGTCGGACGATAAGGATAACTTCCTCATCTCGACCCGTGGATTTTTGAGCTGGGCCCTCACATTGGATCACAAGCGTATCGGCCTTATGTATATGGCTGGCGTTTGTGCGAGCTTCTTGCTCGGAGGTATTTTGGCTCTGATGATTCGGGCCCACCTCTATTATTCCGAGGGCATGTTCCTCACTAATCAACAATACAACCAAGTCTTCACGCTCCACGGAGCAGTGATGGTGTTCCTGTTCATCATCCCCAGCATTCCAGCTGCCTTGGGTAACTTCTTGTTGCCCATCATGCTTGGAGCGAAGGACGTTGCGTTTCCACGATTGAACTTAGGAAGTTTTTATCTGTGGATCACGGGAGCGGTTTTCTTCCTCGTTGCACTTTTTGCTACGGGTTTGGATACCGGCTGGACTTTCTACACTCCGTATAGCTTGGACTCCAAAGGCCCTGTGGTGATTGCCACTTTGGCCGTGTTCATTCTTGGATTTAGTTCGATCTTTACCGGTTTGAACTTTATCGTGACGATCAACACCATGCGTCCACCCGGAATGGCTTGGTTCAAGATGCCTTTGTTCCTTTGGGCAACTTATTCCACCAGCATCATTCAGGTATTGGCCACGCCAGTTCTTGGAATCACCGTTCTTCTGCTCACCGCAGAACGCGTCTTGGGCATCGGTATTTTCGATCCGACATTGAATGGTGACCCGGTCACGTTCCAACACTTCTTCTGGTTCTACTCGCACCCTGCCGTGTACATCATGATTCTTCCTGCGATGGGAATCATCTCCGAGTTGATCAGCGTTCACTCGCACAAAGGTATCTTCGGATACAGCTTCATCGCTTGCTCGTCCGTCGCTATTGCCTTGTTCGGCTTCTTGGTCTGGGGACACCACATGTTCACCAGCGGTATGTCAGACGTTGCTGCAATTATCTTTAGCGCCTTGACGTTTAGCGTTTCGATTCCTTCTGCGATCAAAGTGTTCAACTGGTTGGCTACGATGTATCGCGGCACCATCAGCTTGACGACGCCGATGGCATACGCCTTGGCTTTTATGTTCCTGTTTACGATCGGCGGTTTGACCGGATTGTTCCTCGGCCCCTTGTCCACCGACCGTCACTTGCACGACACCTACTTCGTCGTCGCCCACTTCCACTACGTGATGATGGGGGGCACCTTGGTTGCATTCCTTGGTGGAATCTTCCACTGGTGGCCGAAAATGACGGGACGTACGTTCAACGAGTTCTGGGGCTTGGTCAGCGCGACCATCGTCTTCATCGGCTTCAACATGACCTTCTTGCCGCAGTTCGTAATGGGCTCTCGCGGGATGCCTCGACGGTACGCAACGTATGTTCCTGAGTTCCAACAACTGCACCAGATTTCAACCATCGGAGCGTTCATGTTGGGACTCGGCTTGCTGATCGCTGCCATCGTATTGCTTTACTCGGCATTCCGTGGCAAGAAAGCTCCTACGAATCCTTGGGGTGGAGCGACCCTTGAGTGGACATGCTCCTCGCCACCTCCGTACTACAATTTCGAACATCCACCTGCAGTGGATGATCCCTACGATTTCCGTGGTATCGAGTTCGACTCGAAGGCTGGCGGATACGTTCGCCGACCTTCCCGTTAATGATTTGTCCTTCGTAACCTGATATCCTCAACCCAAAAATGAAGTGATCGCTGGACTTTTTAGGCGATCAAGGATTGACCTTCGCGATGAGTGCGACCGCAGTAGAAAACGAACATAGCCATGACGAGCATCACCACGATCATCCTTCGTGGTTGGCTCACCATTTCGATGATGCCGAACAGCAGTTCGATTCCGGCAAGCTCGGGATGTGGTTGTTCCTAGTCACTGAAGTTCTCTTCTTCAGCGGTATGTTTTGCGCTTACGCGTTATTGCGAAGTAGCAATCCTGAAGTCTTCAACTATTGCAGTGCCTTCTTGAATGAAAAGCTGGGAGCCATCAACACGGGCGTGCTTCTTTTTAGCTCGCTCACGATGGCTTGGGCCGTCCGTGCAGCTCAGTTGAGTCAGCATAAACTGTTGGTAGCCCTCTTGGGCATCACTCTGGGATGTGCTGCCGTCTTTTTGGGCGTGAAGACCGTCGAGTATAGCCACAAATGGGACTTGGGCTTGCTTCCAGGTAAGCTGTACGTCTCGCAAGTCGATCATCCACATCATGAAGGCATGCCGACTGCATTGCCCTACCTTCAAGCTCCCGGTGTCGTTTTGGCGATTATTTTCGGAGCTTGGTGGTTGTTCGCCGTTGGCAAGCGTGACCGATTCCAAATGGAAGTCGCTGGACCTCTCTTGATTGCAGCTCTTTGCTACATTGGTGGGGCTGCTTTGGGCTTATATTTGGAGTCGCAAGAGGCGGCGGCGCACGAGGCCCATGCTGCGGAAACAGCCCATTCCCATGCGGATCATGCAGCGGCACCTGCCGTTGCAGGAGATGCCAAACCAGCCGACGCGGTTCCCGACCGTGACAGCCTAATCACTCCCGTTCAATCACACCTCGACACCGTTCCGGCAGCGCCTGTTGCCCAAGCTGTTCCGAGCCCTGAAGTAAATCAGAAGGGCAAGGCTGGGTTGTTCTTCAGCGTTTATTATTGCATGACTGGTGTCCACGCACTCCACATTCTCGGCGGTATGGCCGTGATCAGTTGGTTGATCGTGAAGGCTGCTCGTCATGAATTCCACAGCAAGTACTTTGGCCCAGTCGACAACGTTGGCTTGTACTGGCACTTGGTGGACTTCATCTGGATTTATCTGTTCCCACTCTTGTATCTGATTACCTAACCAACGGTGTTTGGAACTCAATCGTATCGATCATTCATCGCTTGGTTTTGATTTAGGGTAGGTGGTCTTCGCGATCACTCTTGCAAGGCAAATCATGTCGCACTCAACAGCACATTCTCACGACGATCATGGCGCTCACGGACATGGGGACGGCGAGTTCGCTCACCCAGCACCATTGAGCATGCTTTTTGGCGTCTTCTTTGCTCTCGTCGTACTCACATTGCTGACGGTCTATCAATCGACGTTTGACCTTGGCAATATGGAAGTGTGGTTGTCGTTGACCATTGCTACGGTCAAAGCAGCACTTGTGATTTTGTTCTTCATGCACATGTTGTGGGACAAACCCTTCAACGCCATCCTCTTTATCAGCACGCTCATTTTCGTGGGACTCTTTCTTGGCTTCACGTTGATGGATGCGAACGCTTATAAGAATTCCATTGAAGTTCGCGATACGCTCAAAGAATCACTTCCCAAAGCGCCATCTCACTGATCGCTTCTTTGGTGGAAATAGCAAGCGGGCTCCTTAGCCCGCTTTTTTTATTGGTAGATGTGCGATGGATTTCTGGCCCCAAATCCTGTGCTATTGAAGGAGTAACGGCATGGTAACGATGTCGAAGCGATGTGTTTTGCTTGGTTCGATGCTCTACGTTTTGGCTCTTTCGATGGGCTCATCGCTGGTGGGACAAACGACGTCTGCCGACCCAAAGCTGCAGGCGCGTCTGCTGGAAATGGGCGAGAAAGATCAACAGTATCGCAAGCGGCTGCATGAACTTTCATTGGTAGCATCTTCATCCAATCCTTCCGATATGCAGGAGTATCAGCAGCTAGCAGAGAAGCAGTCCCAATTGGACAGCGAACTTGTTGTGGAATTGGAGTCGATCATCGCGGAACATGGTTGGCCGACCATTTCAAAAGTCGGAGCAAAGGCCAATCAGTTCGCATTTCTTATTCTGCAACATGCTTCCCTTGAGAAGCAAAAGAAGTACTTTCCCTTGCTGAGTAAGGCTGCCGAACAGAAAGAGGCTCGTCCATCGGATGTTGCCATGCTCGAGGACCGCATTCGTATGCGAGAAGGGAAACCACAACGCTATGGGACACAATTGCACGAGAATCCTCAAACGAAGAAGCTCGAACTCTACCCAATTGAGGATGAGGCGAAAGTTGATGACCGTCGTAGGGAGGTAGGCTTGATGCCACTCGCCGAGTATCTGAAGCATTTTCAGCTGGAGTATTCTCCGAAGAGTGGTCGTCAAGAACCGTAAGTAGCGCGGTGCTCGTCAGTAGCGCGGCTGTCCTCAGCCGTGACTGATATCAGGTCTAAGCCTGTCAACGATCGGGACGATCGCACTACAAGATTCCTCAACGATTGGGACGATCGTACTACAAGGAATGCAAGTAGCGCGGCTGTCCTCAGCCGTGACTAGAATCAGTCCGACGACCCGTCAACGATTGGGACGATCGTACTATGGGGAATGGAGGAATCCAAGTTAAATGCTTGCAACGCGACAAGCGATTCTGCACACTAATGCATAAGGGTATCCGATACCCGATCCCTCCCATGTCTGCCGTCCTTCCATGCAAAGGCCTCCACGATGACGCAACAACCATTCTCACGTCCTTCGTCTCGTCGTTCGTTCCTTCAAACAACAGCTGCAGTCACAGTTCTTCCCTTTGCAGCGAGAAGTGTTCATGCCGGCTTTGCAGAATCGCGTCTACGGTTGGCCAGCGTTGGGGTCGGAGGAATGGGAGCGGCCGACCTTGGTTCCTTGAGTTCGCACACTAAAGTGGATGTGGTTGCGCTTTGCGATGTCGACCGAAAACGGCTCGAGGCGGCAGGAATGAAACATCCGCAGGCAAAACTGTTCGCGGATTTCCGAGTGATGCTCAAGGAAATGGCAGATCAGATCGACGCAGTTCAAGTATCGACTCCGGACCATACGCATGCGCCCGCCGCGATGTCGGCCATGAATCTAGGAAAGCATGTCTACTGTCAGAAGCCTCTCACGCATGATGTCTACGAGGCGAGGCAATTGCGATTGGCATCGCAGAGCAAGAAAGTCGTTACGCAGATGGGTACCCAAATCCATTCGCATACGGCCTATCGTACGGCGGTCAAGTTGATTCAAAGCGGAACGATTGGCAAAGTCAAAGAAGTTCATTCGTGGAGCAGCAAAACATGGGGCTATGAAGGTCCCGATCCGGTGCCGTCCGAAGTCCCAGCTGATTTGCATTGGGATCTTTGGTTGGGCACGGCACAGTCACGCCCCTATGCCAAAGGACACTACCATCCCGCCGACTGGCGACGTTGGTATGACTTTGGATGTGGAACGATGGGTGACATGGCCATCCATATTCTCGATCCAGTATTCACGGCCCTGCAATTGGGATCTCCCAAGACGATCGTATCGACTAGCCCCAAACCTCCCAAGCAGTCCTATGGGCTCAAGAACCAAACGCGGTATGTGTTTGCAGAATCCACACCGTATACGACGAATGACTTTGTTTTGACATGGAGCGACGGTGGGATGATGCCCGATACGAGCCGTTGGCCCAAGCAAGTCGACAAGGACGGTAAGGAGAAAGGGCTACCTGATCAAGGATCGATGTTTGTAGGCGAGAAAGGTTATGTACTCTTGCCACACGTGGCTCATCCAATTCTTTTGCCTCAGGCAGACTTCGCAAAACATGAGATCGAGCGTGCTCCCGATGGAAACCACTACCATCTATTCGTCGACGCTTGCTTGGGTGGAGCTCCGACGACAGCGCACTTCGGCTATGCGGGACCTCTTACGGAAGCGGTCCTACTGGGTGTGATCGCCAACCGATTTCCTCAGAAGCAATTCGCTTGGGATTCCTCAGCGTTGCGATTCACTAACGATGACGAAGCTTCGAAGCTCATTCGACGTCAGTATCGAGATGGATTTCAAGTTGATGGTTTGAGCTAATCAGCTGATTTGAGCGCTGCGTTGCTCATGTAGCACGAGCGTTGATGGAAATTCAATGTAGCGCGATCGTCCCGATCGTTGATGGATGGAAAACTCCTTCGTCACGGCTGAGGACAGCCGCGTTACAGATGCTTCTATCACGGCTGAGGAAGCCGCGCTACGGAGTTTCTGCCACGGCTGAGGACAGCCTCGCTACATGGGTTTCTGTCACGCTAACAAGGAGGCAGGCCTTGCATGCGACGCCATGCTGAGAATTGGCCGAGATGCATCATGACGTGGCCATCCATATAGAAGGCCAACATGGATGCGAGCGTCGGGCAGACTTTTTTGATGGGGCCATCGTTTGGGTTTTCGATCATCAACTGTGAATCCTCGCAAGCTCGGATGGCTTCAAACGCTTCCTCATAGGCTTGATCGTAGAATTCGAGCACTTCCTTCATCGATGGATAAAATGATCCATCGACGTCATCGAGGCACTGATGGTCTTTGGAAAAGACGCTATCGAATCGATCCGATGGTTTGGACCGAAGGGGTGTACCTCCTAGGTACTCGATTGCCTTGGCAGGATAGAGCGACAAGTGTCCCAAGATGAAGGCCGGATGGTTCGAAGCTACCACCACACCTCCAGGAGCTGCAAAACGTGCAAACAGATTATCGGGTACACCGGTAATGAGACGCTTTTGGTAGCGAGCTGCCACGCCTGCTGCATGAACAATCATTTCGCCGATCGCGCCCATAGTTCTTTCCTCTCTTCGAGACTGATGCAATTCATTGAAATACGATGAGAGAATGAAGAACATTCGCTCACCGTGCGCGTGCACTCGTTCTCTTGGCGAGTGCAACGCACCGATTCGGCGACGATTAGTGAGCAACCTCGGTAAAGCGCGATTCGCGAACGACGGTCACTTTGATTTCACCGGGGTAGGTAAGTTGCTGCTCAAAGGCCTGAGCGATATCGCGACAGATCTTGGCTGCTGACGAATCATCGGTCTCTTTCGCACTTGCAATGACTCGCAACTCGCGGCCAGCTTGGATGGCGAAGGCCTGCTCCACCCCATGGAAACCGCGTGCGATCGACTCGAGTTCTTCCATGCGTTTGATGTAGCGTTCCAATGATTCACGTCGCGCTCCTGGTCGGGAAGCGCTGCAAGCATCGGCAGTTGCAACCAGAAGAGTGTAGGGATATTCGGTAAGCAATTGATCATGATGCCCTAACGCAGCATGCACGACTTCGGCGCATTCACCGTGACGTTTGAGCATATCGGCACCGATCTTAGGATGCCCACCTTCCAGTTCATGATCCGCGGCTTTACCGATATCATGCAGGAGTCCACATCGACGCGCGAGAGATGGATTCAATCCAATCATCTCTGCGATCATGCCGGAGAGGAATGCGACTTCGATGCTGTGACGAAGCACGTTTTGACTGTAGGACGTTCGGAAGTGAAGGCGTCCCAGCATTTGGATAATGCGTTCATGCAGTCCACCGATATCGGCTTCTTCCGCAGCTTCCAAACCCTTCTTCTTGATGAATTGTTCGATCTCTTTTTGGGTCGAAGCAACGATCTCTTCGATGCGAGTTGGGTGAATGCGTCCGTCGGCGATCAATTTGTCTAACGACTGTCGTGCCACTTCGCGTCGCACTGGATCAAATCCACTTACGATCACCACGCCAGGTGTATCGTCGATGATGATATCAATTCCCGTGGCTTTCTCGAAAGCGCGGATATTGCGTCCTTCGCGGCCGATGATTCGACCTTTCATTTCGTCATTGGGGATATCGACGGTACTGGTCGTGCTTTCGGCGGTATAGGTCGATGCGTAGCGCTGCATCGCCGTTAGCAAAATCTCTTGCGATTTTTGTTCAGCAACTTCGGTGACTCGCCGCTGATGCTTGAGAATCACCGCCCCCATCTCGCCTTGCAAATCATTTTCAAGAGCCGCCATCAATTGCTTGGTAGCATCTTCCCGTGAAATGCCCGCAAGCTTCTGAAGTTCCGACTGCTGGCGTTGAACTAACTTGCCAAGTTCGTCGTTCTTGCGATTGGCAAGCTCAACGCGCTCCGCCAGTTTGCGTTGAGTGGTCTCCACCAGCTTCTCTTGCTTGCGAACGTCTTCCAATCCTTGTTGAACCGCTTCTTCACGCCGCGTCAACGCCGATTCCCGCTTGCGAATCTCTTCACGCTGCCGATTCAATTCTTGCTCGAACTCCGATTGAAGTTGGAGCGTCTTTTCTTTGGCATTGAGTTCCGCTTGCTTGACGAGATTGCTCGACTCGAGCTGAGCTTGTTCGATAAGCTTCTTGGCTTGATTGCTCGCGTCTTTGCCTCGCAGGGCATTGAATGCGTAGAGCACTCCTGCTCCACCAGCAAAGCCGATCAAAGCCATCATGAATGGAAAATAAGGAGAACTTGCTTCGGAAGTCTGAGCTAAGATGGCAAAATCAATGCCATCACCGAAGGCTAAATCGAATAGATGTTGTTGCACGCCGCATCCCTTGTTTTAAGATTGCAGCACGTGCGAGATGAGAGCTAGGACGCGGACAAACTCGATAGAAAATTCGACATCTGCACGCGGCTCAAGAACGGTAATACCGTGTATCGTACCTTGTCTCTCCAACGGAATGGATACAGAAATGCAATGCAGCCCGAGTAGATCGCACGTGTCGATCGCTTGGCGGCATTGCTTTTCCCATCGTCTGAAGTGCAGCAGGTCACGCAGGTTCGGCAACGGAAATTGCGCGAGCCAACGTGTCGGCGCGAATTGGGCTCGGTCGACTCGAAGCTGCAATGCAGTCCGAGGCAACATAGAGCCAACATCCAAAACAAGAGTAACAAGGGAATCATGGTCTTGAACTTGCGGTGACGAAGATGCCGAACTTCTCGAATGCCCCCGTACAAGTTTCTCAACTTGCAGTATGCTGAAGTTCGTCAATTGTCATGGGTTGTAGTCGCCAGCTACTTGGGGAGAATGCCCCTCTGAAAAGCAGATTCGCAAGCGGCTCCAACCTGTTTCGAACATCCTATCACAGCCTACCGCGGTCGCAATCGAGTCGCCCCTCAGGTCTATCGAATTCGTCGGGTTTCTGGAGAAAACGTAGGGATGCATCCATTCGAGCTTCAGCTTACCAACGCCTGGACCCCTAGCCGATGGAGCGGCCTTTCCCTGGCAATCGCGGTTTCAGGGGGGGCCGATAGCATCGCCCTTCTGCGTGGAATGGCTCGGCTGCGCCCGTCAGACTCTCGCCTGATTGTCCTTCACTACCATCATTTCCTTCGTGGTTCTGAAAGCGATGAAGATGCTCGCTTCGTCCGCAACCTCGCCGAGGACCTCCAGTGCGAATTCCGGTGCAATTGGGATCTTCAGGCGCCTACCCAACCTTCTTCGACTTGCACGGATGAATCCAGTCTCCGAACTGCACGCTATGCCTTTCTGGAACAACAAGCCCTGGCCTTGGGAGCCCGCTACTTGGTAACCGCCCACACTTTGGATGACCAAGCAGAGACGGCTTTCTTTCAGTTGTTGCGAGGATCAGGATCGGGACTCGCTGGAATACGTCCATTTCGTTCGTCGTATCAAACTCCCGACCTCGTCATTGCAAGACCTCTCCTTAAAATTCGACGAGCAACGATCATCGATTATTTGAAGCATCTGCAACAAGCCTTTCGCATCGACTCCTCCAATGCAAACCTTTCGTATTCGAGAAACTGGATTCGCTCAGACTTATTTCCTCGCATCGAAGAACGAATTCCACAATTCAAAGCAGCCTTAGCCAGGTCGATGCAGGTTCAACAAGAGTGGATGGACTGGATCGAGAAACAGTTTCCAGCCATCGAGTCGCAAGCGACCCTTCAACGAAATGCAAACAGCTTTGTCGTGAATCGTGTTGCCTTGCAATCGTACCCCTGGCTCATCGTCCATGCTTTTCTGCGTAAGTGCTGGTTGAATCAGGACTGGCCTCTGGGAAGCATGTCATTCGACCACTGGTCTGTGATTCGAGAAGAGATCTATTCCGATCGTTCCGATTCGTTTCATCATGTTTTTCCTGGCCAGGTCCGAATGAAGCGCGAAAAAGATTTGGTGAATTTCTCGAAAGCAATGGATTCAAACATCGCGAACTGAGAATCGAATCCGTGTGGAATAGGCCGTGTTTTTTTGCCGCAGGGCATGAGCCAAACCATAGATTGCAAGGGATGGCCGGACTTTCTGCGATTTTGAAACGAGCAGATCACTGGATGCGATACCGATAAGCGCGTTAGTATGTAAAGAGAGGCCTGCCTCAACTGAGATCCTAGATTCCCGCCTAAGTTGACATGGGGTGCTTTATTTCCATTTCCGCTGACTCCAATTCCTCACCCAAGCCGGGCCGCACTTCGCGAGAACTCTTCAAGACCAAGGCGTATGAAGAGCTTCGATCGCGATTGTTCAATTGCCAATACGAGCCAGGAATCGTGCTGTCCGAACGGCAATTGGCAGCCGAGCTCGGCATGAGCAAGACACCGGTCAAGGCAGCGTTGGAGCGTCTTGAGTTGGAAGGGTTCATTACCGTTTCGCCTCAGTCCGGAATTCGAATTCGTGAACTGACCGATACCGAGATCGCTGAACTGTACGATGTTCGTATCGCGCTTGAGTGTTTCGTACTACGTTCGGTGACGGGTCGTCTAACGATCGATCAATTGGATCAATGGGACCGCAACCTGCAAACATTGGCGGAGATCGCGCTCGATCCATCCAACCGAAAACAAGTAGTGGAACTCGATACCGAATTCCATTCTCTACCCAGTCAGTTCATGGGGAATCAACAAATCATCAAGCTGATGGAGCAGTATTCGCAAAAGATACGCATGGTTACGCATAGCGTCTTTACGCGATTACCCAACCGTGCCCCTCAAAGTTTGGCCGAGCACCGCGAGATCTACAATGCGGTCCGCAATGGTGATGGACAAAGCGCTGCCGAGTTAATGGAATCGCATATTCGATTGGGACACAACCTCTTGCGAAATGCCATCGCCAAGTAGTTCTGGTCGATGAATCATCGGCCTGGAAGCTTTGCCATTTATGATTTGTGTAGCGAGCGGCCCGTTAAGGCAGACCGTTCAGCAAACATTCCCAAAAGGATTCTCTCCCGATTTGGCCCCCTTTGAACGTGACTTCGATTTCGGGCAAGCCTGAGTCGCGATAGGCTCTGCATAATGGAGCCCCCGGTGTGATCGGTGCGATCGCTTCGAGTGCCACGATCCCAAGTGCTTTAGCGATGTAGTTCGATGTGTCACCACCGGCTACTCCCATGCGTTGAATTGGAAACTCCGAACAAATCGCCCCTGCGACCCGTCCCAATTGCGCACCTAAACAACGTGTTGCTTGTTGTCGATGGCCCTGATTGGAAGTTGGCGAATCGATGGACTCTCCTAGCGTTTGCGAGATGCGTGCATCGCTAGGCCCTAAGGCGGAATGCATGATGACGCTACGCCCTTGCTCGAGGCAAGATAGCGATTGCTGCACTAAACGCTCGACTTCACGATCTGATTGAGTTGGATCGATTAACTTCGCAGTATCGATGGCGATCTCTTCAAATCCATGCTCGATCGCCCATGCGACTTGCTTTGCAGAAACGGGAGAACAGCTCCCGGATACGACCAAGACCGATCGACATGGCTGCAAATCAGTGGATGGTCCCCGAGGTTGATCGATATCCTCGCGGATTTTTTTCCGACGTTCGTATTCGAGCAGCGCATTCTCGATGGCCGATGATCCAACAACGAAGCAGGTTGAAGAGGCATCGGCTAGCTGATTCAAATAATCTCCAATGGAGGCAAGCTGTGCATCCGATGCGAGATCCAGTATCTGAATAGGCATCGAACGATCCCATTCCCCAGGCGGACGCGATGCGATTTCGATAGCATCGATCAAGCCCATGGGCAGAGTTGTTTGTTGACGCAAGTGGAGTCGCATATCCGACTCGAGCATCGGAGTGATAGGATGATTTTGCATCGACGGATGGCGATCGATTCGAAAAACTTCGCCTGCTTCACCGAATCGAGCGAATAGATTTCCAAACACTTGATACCGCCCGAGTCGCGGTGAAGGAATCAGAACTGGAATGGGATGGGTACCACAAATTTCCTTTCCCAATTCCATTGCCTTTCCGATGCTACCGATATGGGGCGCGGAGTCTCCTGTGGAACAGACTTTGTAGTGGAGAAACTTGGGATGAAGATCCGATAGCTTCTTGAGGATTGGCCCGAGTTCATTCTCCATCTCACTTGGTGACCAACAGCGACTTCGCGTTGCCACTCCGAATACCTGCACATCGCCAAAGGACTCAAGCTGCTTGGGCGTTGGAACGTCGAGGAAGAGCAGGGTACGATAGCCGGCCCACTGCATTACCTCCATGACGTCGGTTGATCCTGTGAAGTCATCGCCGATATAAGCAAGGAGCGGCCTCATGCGCGACCCTTTCCAAATGTATCTAGCGACTGCCGCAACTCATGGTGCTGGCGAGCATAATCTTCCAGCGATATGCCTTGGCAAGCCGCGTCCCAGGCTTGGCGAATCGCTCGTACGCCTCCAGCAATTCCTGCGGGATGAGCCATGATGCCCCCACCTGCCAAGTAGAGTAAATCCTTGGTTTTGCCTCGCCGCCATGTTTCCGGTGCTTGGCCTCCCCATTGTCCCGAAGAAATCACCGGTAACACGTCGTACCCTGACCACAAAGGTTCGCGCAGCGCTTCAAGAGAACGCATGACCGAATCGTCGGACTCCCAAAACTTGTTTTGGATTCCATTGATATGGAGATGATCAATGCCGATAGCTCGCCATATTTTTTGATAAGCCCTAAACTCGATTCCAAGCCCTGGAAACCGAGTCAACATTCCCCAACCATTTCGATGTCCATGAATGGGTAACTGGCAATGCTTTCGAAGGGCGCTCATTCCCGTTAGCCCTACCTGATTGATACTGGCCATGACACATGTTCCTCCCGCCTGAAGAACATGATCATGATGCTCTTTCATGGCATCCAATTCATCGGTGATATTGAACGCCACCATTGCTTGCCTGCCCGTCGCATCGGCATGCCGACGCACTTCTTGCATCACACAATTGACTCGCATTTTTAGAGGCGAATGAGGCGGGTTGGCCATCAATTCATCATCTTTGATGAAGTCGATACCACCTTCCAAGAGCTCGCGGACCATCACCGCTGTTTGCTGCGGTGTCAATCCAACGCTGGGCTTGATGATGGTCCCGATCAATGGACGATCCCATACGCCACACAATCGACGTGTTCCTTCGATGCCGAATTGAGGACCTGGATATCGGTCAGCGAAGATCTCCGGTAGTTCGATGTCCATCAATCGAATTCCCGATAGCTGCGAGAGTTCATACAGATTGCCACAGACCGTGGACATCAACACAGGAAGGTTACATCCCATGTTTTCCATTGGGAATGCCACTCGAATGCGAGCTCGCTGAAAGGTTCGATCCTTCGAAGCGTCCGCAGCAGTGCATCCAGGAAGCGATGGTTGGTCGACACCTTCCATCGGTTCAATTTCGACCACTTGAGCCCGATGACGTAATCTCAGCTCGCTGGTCTCGCCGGGAACCGACACAAAGGTCCCTGAACTTTGCTCGCCTGCGATGATCTCAGCCGCTTTCTCCAAAGCGATCGGGGTTTCAATCCAATAGGTTGCAACAATCGAATCAGATGCCATAAAAACTCGGTTGATTAGAATTCGACGCCTTAAGAACTTCGACGCCTCGAACGATGACAGAATCGCAGAGTATCAACCGCCTGTCGGTGATACGACATCGCGATCCGATGTCTGTAAGTTGGCGTCGGGATGAGAATTTGTTGGGGATGGCCACGGACGTCGTCTCCAGTAGTTGGCCAACAATGATCCGCTAATATTCATGAGCGGACTGAATAAGATGGCAGCGAGCCCAACCGTTCCCAATTTGTCCATGCTTCGCGCAAGCCCGGTCGCCATCGCACCGTTCTGCAATCCCACTTCGATGGCAATCGTTCGCGCATCCAAGGGGCTCGCGCCCAGGATCCGACTGCTCCAATATCCTAGAAAATACCCCAGACCGTTATGGAGCGCTACGGCAATCAGCAAGAGAAAGCCAACGTCCAGCAATTGATCGCGCCCCTGCGATGTTCCAACCAAGGTGTAGTAGACAATCCCGAACATGCTCAGCCGAGGCATCCAAAGGGAGATCGCTGGAGCCATGCGAATCAACAAGTGATAGATCACTCCAAAGACGAATGCTGCCGCAACAAAACCAGGAAGCGATACCAATCCCAACCATCGCGCATTGTCTTGGATGGCAAGCCGATCGACGATCCAATTCCAACCTCCTGCAGAGAGAATCACCAACCACACCAATCCAACGCCTGCTCCGACGCGAGCACACGATCGCAGCGCATTGTTCTTGGATGTCAGGAAGTCATGCACAAATGCCGCCAAGATCGGGACCAAAACCATCTTCACGATGTCCAGCGACATTTTCACGATATCGAGTTCCACCATCGATCCAGCCAGCAAGCCCATCCACATCGGTGTTGCAATCGGAGCCAGCATGGTGGTGATCGAGGTCAAGGTTACCGATAGGGCTAAATTGCCGCGAGCCATATACGTCATAACGTTGGATGCGAGACCACTCGAACAACTTCCAATCAAAATGATTCCCGCGCCGATCTCGGGCGAAAAAGGAAATACTCTAGCCAAAGCGTAACCAACGATCGGCATAATCAAGAATTGGCAACAGACTCCCAGTATGACCATGCCGGGCATCTTGAGCACATTCACGAAATCCTGAACGTGCATCTGCGTACCCATGCCAAACATGATCAACTGAACCAACAACAATAGCAGCCAAGGGTCGGTTAGGCTCAACCCTCCCACATGGTGAAACCAGCCGGGGACCATGAGAGCCGCCAAATTGGCGATCAGGATCCAAAGAGTAAAGCGGTAATCCTTCGCTTGAGGATGCACCAATGCTGCCAACATCGTGACGAGCCAAAGGAATCCCGCGGCCCAAAGGCACGCTTGCTGTTGGGCAAACATCCCCATCAGCCCGAGAAATCCGCCGAGCACGAGACTTACCCCAAGAACCAAAGTAAACCATCGCCATAGCAAGTTCGGCAATGGATCATGGCGAAGAGGCAAGGGCATGGATACGCCTTATAGGAATCATTGAAGGACGGGCACCAATGATTCTATCGCAACTCGCGGACTCGACAAAATCGGCTTGCAGACTTTCTTGCTCAATGCCGAACTAACGAGGCGAGCCATGGAAGCCTGAGCCAATACCACTTTGTCGACGCTGGCGCAGAGTTCTTCGATCTGCTCCCGTACCAATTGATCGTGCCGCGACGAATCGCCCGACATCAAGGCCTCAAAGGCCCCTTCACATACACGGGAGGTCACTTCCACCGCACTTCCGTGGTGCTTCGCGCGGCGCTGAATCAAATTGACCGTCGGTATCAAGGTAGTTGATAACGTTGCGACGACACCAATCTTTCCAGAATCGGAAACCGCAAGATCCGCCATCGGCCGATCAACCCGCACTACTGGAACGGATACAAACGCCTGAGAGGCTTCGGCAGCTTCCCCAACCGACGAACATGTGACCAATATCAGGTCCGCACCACCCATTTCGGCGCATTGAATGTGATTCCAAAGACGCTTGGCGATGGAAGGCCCCATCGACCCCTGCTGAATCACATCGCGAATCAAACTGTCATCCACAATGTTGAATGTTTCGACTCCTTGCAATAACTCTTCACAAAGGTCACGAAACACCGGCACCAATGTGGCTGAGGTGTGAATCAAACCGATCTTCTTCGACTGTTTTGAAATGATCATTCTGGTCTATCAAGTAGGACGCGAAGGGGCACATCCGTAACGACGGTCTCGCCCCGTTGGAAATCCGATGGGAATAAGGATAAGACTACTTTGAAACTTTGATATCCAACTGGTTCTTTCCTTTGGTGACTTCAAAGGTAATTCCAGAGGAATCAAACTTCGTATACTTCCCGCTGACCGACGGAGTCTTGCCAGCAGCTATCTCACTATCACCAAGTGCTACGGGCATGACGATTGCCCGATACGAACCAGGCATGGCTCCATCACCTGGAGCCAGTCCGCCTAACTTGAACGAACCATCCTTTTCGATATTGGCCTGCAAAGCAACCAGCTTCCCTTCGACGGTACCTTCCGCGATCACTGTTCCTCCATCTACCGGAGTTCCATCCGCGTACTTCACGGTTCCCTCGACTTGGTATCGACCAGAATTACATCCGGTCAATCCGAGAAAACAAAGGAAGGCGATCGACCACACTCGTTGGGAAGCGGACATCCTCTGCATCGTTTCTATCTCTTTCCTGGATGATTCGTTCAATGCGTGAAAACAACACTTGGGTGAAGCGTGCTTAGAAGTCGAAATCGATGACCTGCTCATCATTGCGAGCTGCCAGATAACCAAACTGCGTTCCTGGAATGCTTACAGTGATTGTACGAACACTGCCATCGGCAAACACAAACTGACAAACACCTGTATGCCAGCTTCCGAACTGACTATTGGCTGCTACCAAGTTGCTATTCGCGAGAGGCCAAGAAGCACCGCCACGACGATAATACGTTTGTTGTTCGCTCGCACTCAAAATCATTCCATCTTGAATGGGTGTATTGAGCATTCGTAGTTGGATATGCTTCTCGCCAATCATGATGGTGTTACTCGTTCCATCGATGATGTCGCGCATGTTGTTGGTAGCGGTCATGTGCCCCGAGTTCACCAAAGTGAAAACACCATTGGTAGGTGCGGCCGAAATGTTGCCGGTGCAAGCGGCATAGTCCGAAGGCAGCCCATTCACCGTGCTGCCAGTCGTAATGGGACTCAGCGAAGGCGCGCCTCGACGGCTGGGACAGTAGAAGGTCGAGATCTGTGTTTCGCGAGCAGCAACCATGGTTGCGTTGGTCGAGGTGTGGTTGTTGAAACCGTCCGTTTGACTCACCCCAGTAATCGTATTCTTGTAAGTGTTATAGAGATTGGTTTGCTCGATGAACGGTAGCAACTGCATCGCCCAAGTATGACGATTCTGACCACCACCCGAGCGTAGATAGGGGAATCGCAAATAGGTGTCGTGATGCATGTGCATCGCCAGTCCCAATTGCTTGAGGTTGTTCTGGCACTGCATTCGGCGAGCAGCTTCACGAGCTTGCTGCACTGCAGGAAGTAGCAATCCAACTAAGATTCCAATGATCGCAATCACAACCAACAACTCGACGAGCGTGAAACCCGAACGGGAGGTGCGACCTCCAAACAAATGATGGTTCATTCAATCACTCCTACGGGAAGTCGGCGTTTTGGGAAAAGAATGGGATAAGAAAACAACCTGAACTCAAGCCACTTCCCCGACCACTCGAGTTCACTTTTGCACGATTCTACTGAGATCTCAGTTGAGTGCAAGAGCATCTTCCCAAAAAAGTCAAATAAGGGAAAACACTGCCTCCTAGCGGGTTTTTTGAGGCTTTCGAGAAAAAACTTTGGGCATGGACCTAAGGTGTCACATCCCTCGGCGATCTTATGGGTGTCAGGTCGAACGGCAGCCACGGCCACGGTAAGCCGAGCGACGTCTCCCCAGTCGGTCCGAAGACTATCCCCTTCGGACCGACTTTTTCAGAACAACCAATGCCCATCGTTCAAGGAAGGTCTCACCATGGCAAAGTACTACATTCAAAGCGGAACACTTCGAAGCATCGTGGACAGTGAAGATTGTGATCGGGCCGTTCTTTGGGCAGTGCATCGCGTGATGCAGCAGATTGCTCCCGTGTATGACGACCCAACAATCTCGCCCAATTGCAAAGAAGCCAACGCCAGAGTGGAAGGCCTTTTAGTACTCGACCACACGATTCGAATCAGCGAACAAGGATTCGATCGAGAAGATGCGATGCAAGTCGAGACCTTTGAAGCGGTCATGCACTGGCATCAACTGATGATGGCTCTCGATAAACTCGAAAAACTCCTCTAACTCCAAACGCTATCAAAGTCCCAAGAGACGCGCCCCCTCGTCTCTTGTTGCAAACGCTTCGCTCTTGAGCAGCCAAGAGTGAAGCGTTTTGCGTTTGCGGGAAACCGCTCCTGACTCTCTTCCATCCTTCGGATACCATGGCTTGAACGGGATCTTCATTGCGTCGCGATGCAAGATCCGTTTGAACCACTTTGCGCAAGGATGGCCATGCACCCCATTGTCGAGCGTTATCTCAACAAACCTTGGAAGTCTGCTGCCCTGGGAGCATTCCTTTTGTGGGCAGCCTTTCCACCGCTGGCCTGGTTTTGGCTCGCCCCTTTGGCGATCCTCCCATGGATTGGACTTGTTACCCATCCGGCTCCATTGACTCGCCGCGACTACTTTCAGATTTGGCTTGCCGGATGTGGACTTTGGTTAGCCTTGCTGCAAGGGATCCGCTTGGCCTATTGGCCCTTGTATTTAGGATGGATTGCGCTGGCGTGCTATGTAGCGATCTACCTACCGCTCTTCGTGTACCTAGCGAGACTGGCCTATCATCGATACAAGGTCCCATTGGTCGTTGGCATGATGGTGAGCTGGATCGGGCTGGAATTGTTTCGCGGCTACTTCGCAACTGGATTTTCGACGTGCTTGCTTGCCCACACACAAGCCAAGGTTCCTTTAGTGCTTCAAATCGCATCGCAACTGGGAAGTTATGGTGTCAGCGCATGGGTATTGGCTTCCGCCGCTGTACTCTATCACGTCATCGATCCATCGTCGTCTCGCAAGGATCGATGGATCTCGCTTGGTATAGCCCTTGCGTATTCGATCTTTGGCCTGGGCTATGGCTACTTCGAATTGAGCCGAACACCCGATAACCGCGCCGAGAACGCCATGTTGCGAGTGGGACTCATCCAAGAGAATACACCCTCTCAATTTGAAATGGCACCGAACCCAGAACGTAATGAACAACATTGGCAAGCATACCTCAATCAGACGGAAGCCGCCTATCGGAAGTTTGGTGAGGTCGATATTTGGGTATGGCCCGAATCGGTATTCACTCGCAACGAACCAACTTTGAGCCTTGAAACCGACACCGAAGTTCCTCCTGAATGGAGCGGTATCTTTGCATCGATTGCTCAGTTGCAGCGAGCCGAACGCGTTTTTACATTAGAGAATCGCAACAAAGCATCCAGAGTCTTCGCGGCCACTGGGCATACCAAGGATTCGAAAGGCACGAAGTGCCTGCTCGTTGGCAGCGATTTTGTGCGATGTACTGCCGATCGAGTCATTCGCCACAATGCAATGATTTGCTTTGATTCCTCGTCGCAGGTACAAGCCATCTACTCCAAGCGGCATCGCGTCATGTTTGGCGAGTATCTTCCGCTTGCGGATTGGTTCCCGTTTATCAACTCTATGGTAGGCATCGCACCTCTTTCGGCAGGCGATCGCGCCATCGCCTTCGAACACCAAGGCTTATTGATTGCACCCAGCATCTGTTTTGAGAACACGCTACCCCACTATATGCGTCGTCAATTCACCGAGATTACATCTCAATCGCGAGCACCCGATTTGATGATCAATGTCACGAACGATAGTTGGTTTCGAGGGTCAAGCATCCTCGACCACCATCTAGCTAGCGGTATCTTAGCCAGCGTAGAAAATCGTAGGCCACTATTGATTGCTGGGAATACGGGATTGTCGGCCTGGATCGATGGAAGCGGAAGAGTGGTCGAGGTATCGCAACGACTTACGGCCGCTTCGATATTAGCGACTCCTGTTCGCGACACTCGGTCTGGGTTGTGGACTGCGATTGGCGACTGGCCTGCTCGCCTTTGCTCGATTGCCTGCGTTGGCCTATTGATCGCAACCTGGGTTCAGCATCGGAAAAACAAAACATCCCGCAGCAAGAAGCCTCAATAGTCTCGTCGCGGTCCATGCATGCTCACCTACATGCACCGAACGACGCCCTTAGGATAAGTCCGCTCGTGCTTTCAAGAAAGAATCGATACCCTCTGCAAACGGTCGAGCGGCAGGGGGATGAAACCGTAGCCACAGCTCGGGCTCAACCGCTTCCAGTTCCATGATTTGAAGCTCTCCCTCATCATTGCGAACCGCATCGACACGAGCGTAGATAGGAAGCCATGGGCAGGAGGCAACAGCCCGTTCTGCAAAGGCAATCTCTTCAGCAGTCGCTTGATGTGGATGCACTTTACCACCATGATCGTCCTGCACACGAAAGTCGCCAGTTTTTGCGACCTTGCGAACCGCGTGCGTGAATGTTCCACCCATAACCATCATGGTGAACTCGCCTTCACTGACGATACGCTCCTGAAACGGTTGAATCATCATGGCATCCGTTGCGAGCAAACGGTCGAGATGGTTCGTCCAGGTTTGCCGATCACTGGCCTCGATACGAAAAGTGTCCTTGGCACCCGCGGAAACACAGGGTTTTAAGATCCCTACCCGTCCCTGCAACCATTGTTCGATCGCGTTCCAATCGTAGGGGCAACCTTTCTCCAAATAGAAGGTAGGTACCACTGCGACACCCGAACGTTGCAAGTCTTGAAGGTAGTGTTTATCAAGATTCCATCGCAACAATGATGGCGGATTGATCAGCACCGAATCGCGTTCGCGTGCGCCTAACCATGCCATGAACTCTTCAATGCGATAGAAGTAGTCCCAAGTCGTGCGTATCACGACTGCTTCGTAAGAGGACCACTCGATCGCAGGATTTGCCCAATCCACTCGTTCAAAGTCATATCCAAGCGCCCGGAGTTGTGCTCCAAGCAGTTCATCTTCCCTATGGAGATTGATCGAATACCAATCATTGGGATCATTGGAGGGAACGACGTATCGGGATTCCGTAACCAAGGCAATCATGGGCCACAACTTTCCAAAGAAGAACGAAGTCGTGGCGATTATAAAGAGTCAATCCAAGCCTACAACTCTGGAGATGCCACTTCCAATGTCCGTGAATAAAAAAACCGCCGAGGAGTCCAATGAAGACTCTTCGGCGGCATGTTCAAGAGGAACAACCAATGACCACATCGAACCTTAATCAGGCCGATCGATGTGTTCTACTTTCGCAGCAGCGCGTAGCTTGCTTAAAGCGCGAGCCTCCAGCTGTCGGATTCGTTCCTTGGTAACCCCCAACGATTCGCCCACTTGCTTCAACGTCAACGGTTCTTGACCATGGTCGAGACCATAGCGTCGAATGATGATCTGCTGTTCGCGTTCGTCTAGTTTTTCCAAGATCTTGTGGATCTGATCTTTTCGGGTTCGTTGATCGATCTCGGCCGCGAAATGATCCGCTCGCTGATCCTCATGAGCCAAGAAGACTTCTTCCCCTGTCGTTCGGAAGCGATCGCGATGCTTGAACTCATCAGGAATCGAACGGGCAAAGTTCTTCATGATGGCCCAAGTTGCGTATGTACTAAACTTGTTTCCGCGAGCGTAGTCAAATTTCTCGACAGCGCGAATCAAGGACATATTTCCATCGCTGATGAGCGAGAAGAAATCATCGCTGCTACCCACGTGACGTTTGGCGATGGAAACCACCAATCGAAGGTTGCATTGAACGATTTGATTCTTCACGTCGATGGCTGCTTCGTACAATCGCTCGATCTCGTCCATCGTGCTGACGCGAGGAGACCTCACATCCAACTGAGCCAACAGTTTGGCAGCGCAATGTTTGAGATAGTTCATTTTGCGGAAGAGATGATACTCTTGCTCGCGAGTTAGAAGGGGCACGTTGTAAAGCGAAGCCAAGTAGGGCGGCAATCCACTCGGGGCCCGCACCTTGCGCGTGGCAGGTGCTTCGGGCATCGGCCCCAGAATGGTTGACGCAGCGCTCTTCTTATCGAAGATCTCGTTGGGGATATAATCCAAAGGTAGATCGACCAAGCGTTGAGCGCGTTGCTCATTGATGATTCGAATAATGCTACTGCGTGTACGTCGGTAGCGGCGTGCAAGCACGGCGACATTGACACCCCGTCGACTTTGTTGATAGATCGCGCGGCAATCTTCTTCCGATAGCGTTGGGCGTTGGTCAGGGAAAACAGCCAATTCAGGGTTTTCGCGGTCAAAGTTCCTCAGCGTATAACGCATGGCTTCAGCGCTCCTTCCCATTTCCTGTCCAAGTCGACGCGACACTTCACACAGCCCACCACCTTGGCTGGCCAGCACTCGAGCCCGGGAAATAATTGCCGAGCGTTCGGTGTTGTCCATTTGACTGAATCGCTCACCCCGCTTCACGCGATCGCGATTCTTCGACACGAATCGTTCGACGCTGCTATGCAAGAAACCAATTCGCTTACGCCCATCACTGACAAACCGACGGCTCACTAGGCCATGATCACGCCATCGAGCGATGGTTTTGGTCGAGACATTGAACATCTTGCTGAGCTCTTCCACAGTGTGAACAGGCTCGCGGACTTCTTCCAATCGAAGGTTCAACGAATCGGTAATGTCTTCCACGAACAATCGAAGATCGTGCGCAGCATCTTCGCCAGATATCACTTGCCGAGCCGTATCTTCTGGACGGACTTCCGTGATGCGATAAAACAAAAAGTCATAGGGGTACGATCGCTTGCTGTCGATTTCCGCCAGCAGCTTCTCGGCGCGATCCGCTTGCTCTATCCGCTTCCCGCGTGGAGCAAACCGGACTTGCTGATCTCGCAATTCCCGTATGGACGCAATTCTTGTAATCTGTGTGCATTTTCTTCCTTCTCCCCGCTTCGAGATTCGCTTGCGTTAATCCCTGCGGCTCCCAACCACTCCAAGCATTCTCGTGCGGGGACAGGCCCCTTCCTGAGGCCTATTCGTTGGACCTGGGGTGCAGTTCAGGCACCCAAGCTGATTGGTTCTCCACCAACTTGCCGTGCGCCTTGCTCACCTAGTGCATCGCCAAACCAAGCGACACCTTTGGTCACTCCTGGAAACTTCTCGCAAAAATTCTGAACTTGAACCCGGGATCTCAATCGAAAACCTCGTTTCCTTCCCGCTCGTCCTCATCTTTGCCGAACTCGCCTACCAATCGTTCCATTGGATCAGCGTTTCGCGAAGTCTATCTCCATAGACGCAAGTCGCACGACGAAGGTTCTTTACCTGCAAAGGAAGTGCCAGAATTTTAAAAATTCTCCTTGACTTTGCCTAATGCCTTGGGAAACCCCATCGGACAACCAAAAGCCCCAGAGATGGGTTGGTTTGAGAGTGGCAGATCTTACAAAAATCCAGGAGAGAAAGTTCCATTTTCTCATTTTGAAACGAAGTGTTGTCAAATCCGACGTCACTTTGACCCCAGATCCGGGCAAGCTGGGAGGACTTTGCGGATAAAACGGCATTCGCTTGACCCGCTTGGCTTCGACTTCCGAAAACAGGAAGTGTTTTGGTTCTTGGCTCATCGAGTTGGCCAAAGTTTGGCCCCAATGCAGGATGCATGATCGCATGGCAGCTTCACCACGTTCTTCGCAGTTCCTTTCTCGCCGACTCTTTGTTCGCATGCTGACGTACACGCCTGCTGCCTGCGTGCTTCTACCCTCCATCGCTCGCACTGAAGAATCTCCATCGAACACCAAATGGATGCGAGTGCGATCGGTAGTGGAACTCAAAGGAGATGTTCGTCTCCGTGATTCCAAAGCCGTGATGCGAGGAGCGACGAAGACCGTTCCGATCGAGTCGACTTCAACGCTGGATTACGAAGAGAACTTCCGCGCATGCCCCGAGTCCTTCCAAGGCCCTTTTGCTTACCGACACATCCTCGAAGCCAAGGCCGAAAATCGAATCAATCAAAAGCCAGTCGACGTGGCGTTGCGATCCGATACCCAAGGGATTGTGAGCTGGATGGATGGAGCCAACTTCTGGACGAACTCGCCCGATCAACCCATTACCGCCAACGAACGCGATTCCTCAAAGGAACTATCGGGCAGTCTTCTGTCGACGAAGTCCTTCCCAAAAAGGCTGTTCGTGCTGGCGAGTCCTGGAGCCTCAGCGATGAAGTGGTTCGACGCCTTTTCCAATTGGAACAAGTGACCGAACAATCGATCAAAATAACGCTAGGCGATGCTGACCCCGAAAAGGCTCAACTCGAAATATCGGGTCGCGTCACCGGTGCCTCGGCCGAAGTCCCAACGGAATTGCAAGTCCAAGGCAAAATCCAAGCCGATCGCAAAGCCGGCTATGTTTCTTGGATGGCGTTGAACATCCATGAAAAACGCGAAATCGGTGAAGCAGAGCCCGGATTCGATGTCGAAGCTCGCGTGCGATTGCTGCGAGCTCCCCTGGAAAAACCAACTGCTTCCGACACCTTGGTTTCCGCGGCAGCAAGGATGTCCGATGTCTCGATGGCCAAGCTCTTGCACTTCGAATCCAAGCACAATGGATTTGCATTCATGGCTGAAAGCGATTGGCGGGTTCTACACGATAGCCCCGATCAATTGGTGATGCGATATGTGAAGAACAACACCGTCATCGCGCAATGCAATGTTCGTCGTTTGACCTCGCTGGAACCTGGCCTGCAAACCACGTTGGAAGCCTACCAACAAATGATCGGTCGATCACTTTCGGAATCGCTCCGACAAATACTGGAAGGCCATGAGTCGGTAACCGATGCAGGGTTGCGAATGATCAAGATCACCGCCGCTGGCGAAGCCGAAACGGTTCCCGTGCGGTGGATTAGCATTCTCTTATCCGATGACCAAGGGCAAAGGGCTTCGATGACCTTCACCTTCGATGAGTCGATGGAGAGTCGCTTCGGAAATGCCGAGGTTCAAATCGCAGGCGGCTTCCGATTCATCGGAGCTCCTTCGGCCGGTTCACCATCCAATGAAGCGGCTTCGGCAACCAAGGTCGGTAGTGCGGCCGCGGACACGAAGCGATAGTTTTGACGTCGTGTTAAGTAGCCTGCGGCGTCCAAAAACACTGCAAAAGTCAGTCCCTCGCTGACGCTTCGGATTGAGATAACAATCGCAACAGCAAAACTGACGCGTCGGGTTGCGTCAATATTCCAACGCGTAATTTCGTAAAAAGCGACAGCCATCCTTTCGATGGAATCCTGATGGTCTCCATTCCCCAATGAGCCGCAATCCGCTGGCTCTGTGATGGCTGGGATTCGATCTTTCCCGGCAAGATGGCGACGTGGTAGGGCTTCGGTGGTAGCTCAACGCTCCTTCTCGCCTCGTTTCTGAGAGCTTTCTTTGAGCTAAAGCTTGTTTTCGCCGAGCGAACTTGCGGGCATGGGGACGGATTCGCCCAAGAAAATAGGCGGAACGATCGGGGTATGGGGGATCGAAGAATCTGGAAGTTCTGAATTTTCTTTTTTTCCACCAAGAAAAGAAAATCCCCTGCGAATGAACTCTTGGAGGGTGTCCTGGGAACGACCGTGGTTCTCACGAAAAAACAAATGGGACACGAACGCTGCGAATGGTCGCAGCGAGGGTGAAGAATTACCTGCCCCTTCCTTCCGCAAGGCAGGTCACACATGTCGCGGCCCAGAATGGGAGGATGGTTATTATGTTGAAGAAAGTATTGATCGGATCTGCAATCGCTGCTGGTGGGGCTGGACTTTTGCTCGGCACGTCGGCGGTTAGCTACGTTAAGTTGGGAGTCGCAAGCGTTCAGCAAGGCATTAAGGACAGCATTCCCGTTGAAGTCGAAATCAAACGAGCCAAGGAAATGATCAGTGATCTCAAGCCTGAGATTGCAGACAATCTCCGCATGATCGCAAAGGAAGAGGTCGAAGTTGCTCGGCTTTCCACCGAGATCGATAACAAGCACTTGGTATTGGACAAAGCCAAGCGAGACATTCTTCGGATGAAGGATGACCTGACCAGCGGTGCTTCGCACTTCGTCTATGCCAAGAAGCACTACACCAGCGATGAGGTCAAAGACGATTTGGCCAACAAATTCAAGAACTTCCAAACCCAGGAAGCGACCGTTTCGAATCTAGAAAAGGTTTTGTCAGCTCGCCAAAAGCGACTGTCGGCAACTCGCCAAAAGCTTGATTCGATGCTAGCTGCCAAGCGTCAATTGGAAGTAGAAGTCGAGAACCTTCAAGCTCGCTTAACGATGGTTCAAGTGGCAGAAACCAGCTCGAAACTCACCATCAACGATAGCCAGCTTAGCAAGACTCGCCAGTTGCTTGACGATATTGCAAGCCGCATCGATGTGGCTGAAAAGATGATCCATAGCGAAGGAGCAATCGATGGCGGTATCCAAGTTGAAGAAGTCGAATCGACCGACTTGGTATCTCAAATCGCAGACTACTTCGGTGAAGGTCGCAAGGAAGTTGAAAACCTCGTAGCTCGCTAAGTTTTCTTCAGACTCCCTGAACTCATGAAGGGGTTGCTTCGGCAACCCCTTTTTTTCGCATTTCTGACCGAACGCAAGAGAAGGGTGGCCTCGGGCCATCCTTCTTTTTTCTTTTTAGGGATAAGAAACCAAGATTTGCAGGCTCGGTACGATCTACAATTGGAGTTTACGTTCACCTTTTAGATCGCGTTTCGGTAGTTCGATGAGTATTCCACGCCATGACAACTGGGTAGCCGTCGAACAGGCGGTGGGGCAAGGCCAGCTGGACCAAGCGGTGCGACTTCTAACCGCCGAACCAGTCTTGGATGCTGCCGGACGACGTTTGGCGATCGACCTCCACGATCAACTCGTGGACCGTTTTCGCGTTTCGATCGATCGAGAACAGTGGTTGCAGGCACTGAATCACCTGGTGCTTCTTCGCGAGTTGGAGGGGGTTTCTCCTCAGTACATTCGCATGCTAGGCGATCTGCAAATTGCATCCGGTCGATGGGCAGAAGGGTGCATGCGAGCCGAGAATCTCGAAGAGATCGAGGCATTGCATCAATGGAGCGATAATGCTTCCATTCCTTTGCCTGCGATCAAACAGTTGCATTTGCAAGTTTATTCGATTCAGGGCGCCAAGAAACTTGCCGCCTTGGGCCGATTTGCAGAGGCAGAACAAGCCTTGACCGAATCCCGTCAGGATTCCGAGTGGATCCAGAACTGGAAAGGCAAGTTTGAACGCGACCACGAAGCCTGCAAAACCTTGCTTGCGGAACTCCATCATGCATCCGAATCCCAGGACTGGGAAGCAACCTTGAAAGCGGCCGAACAAATCTTGACCATCGCAGGCCGTCACCCCATGGCGGTTTCCATGAAGCAACGCGCGATGGCGGAACTCGCTGCAAAGGGTGGCAACCCTCGGAAACTTATGGAGCCAAAACCGATCATGGCCATTGCACCCCATCATCCGAGCACTCGCGGTGGATCCGACTCGTCCATGGATCCACCTAGCAGCAAGAATGCTATGCCCATCCTGTGGATCGATGGTGTTGGCGGATACTTGCTTTGCGATTCGATCGAATCGGTGATCGGCCAAGCGGTCCCGGGAAACATCGTCGACCTGATGATTGTCGGCGATCTATCGCGTCGCGCTGCCGCCATACGTCGAAGTGGTGAAGATCACCTCCTCCAACCTCTACAAAACATCGCAGTCAACCAACACAAGATCGATCGAGCGACCCTCCTCCGCGATGGCGATGTCATCGGGATGGGGCCTCGCATCGAAGTACGCTACAGTCGCCCTAACAAATTGAGCGCCACGGCCAAGCTAGAAATGATCAGCCGCCATCGCTGGCAACCTTCGGTCGACGGAGTGTTATTGATGGGCGACTCCTGCGTCTTGGGACCAGGTTCCACCAGCCACGTACTGTGCCCTTACTGGAGTTCTGACGTGGTTTTGTTCAGGCACCGTGGACAATGGATGTGCAAAAGCTCGCAAGTATTGGAAATGGATGGCAAAGAGTATCGCGATGCGGTTCCTTTGACGTCCGGAAAACGAATTCGCGGTAACGATTTTTCATTGGCTTTGGAATAATGGGTTGGCGACCTTACTTCCACCAGCTTTCAAAGTTCAGTTCGAAGCGAAACATTAGTTTAGGTAGAAACAGTCATGGGAATGTTAGCCGCGGTTTTTAAGAACAAGACGGTCGGCAAGCAAGAAGCCCCATCCGAAAACGGAATTCAGCCTGCACAAGGTACTCCTATGAGATTCGCATACGGCAATGGCGATCAACCACTCAGCGGCTACACCATCAAACGTGGTGTAGGCATTGGCGGTTTCGGTGAAGTTTACTTCGCCACCAATGACGCTGGAAAAGAAGTCGCGCTCAAACGCATTCAACGCAACCTCGAAGTCGAAGTCCGTGGGGTTCGTCAATGCATCAACCTTCGCCATCCTAATTTGGTTGGCTTGTACGATATCCGTTTCGATGATTCGGGACAGGGATGGATCGTGATGGAATATGTCGCAGGCGAAAGCCTCCGCGATCTTCTCGATCATCATCCCCATGGCTTTGCCGTTGATGAAGCCTTGCATTGGTTCGGTCAGTTGGCAGCGGGTGTGGCTTACTTGCATGATCAAGGGATCGTGCATCGCGATCTCAAACCCGCCAACATTTTCATCGATGGTGGATTGGTCAAGATTGGAGACTATGGACTTTCAAAGTTCATTTCCTGCTCGCGTCGCGGTGGACAAACCGAAAGCGTTGGAACCTTTCACTACATGGCCCCCGAAATTGGCAAAGGGGAGTATGGAAAGGAAATCGACATCTACGCCTTGGGGATCATCCTTTTCGAGATTCTCACCGGCAATGTTCCTTTTGACGGAGAAAGCGGACAAGAGATCATCTTGAAACATCTCACTGCCGATCCAGATGTACGAGGATTGGCCGAGCCGTTTGCTTCGGTCATTTCCAAATCACTCGCCAAGAATCCAGCCTCGCGATTTCGTGATGTCCGCGAAATGCTGGAACCAATCGGACTACAGCTCGACCCTGCCGGTTTAGCTCAGCGAGTATCATCCTCTCCGTTGCCTCAAGTCGTTGTCACTCCCATCGCTAAAGAAGACCCACCAGTCATTCATCCGATTGGCTATAGCTCGACCCCCGATATGGTCTTTGGGCCTGTGGTCGATCGAGCTGCCAAAGCATCGGATGCAGATGCATCGACGGTGTTTTATCGCGAACCCGTTGCACGATCCATTCAAGCGGGTTGGTTCAATATTCAGCGTTGGTGGAATGGCTTGCCAGCCGGACCAACTCGCGGCATCCTCTTGGCCGTTGCGATCATCCTTTTCATCCTCAACTCGGGATGGATCATCACAGCGGTGCTGACGGGATTGATGCTCTACGTTCCCTACTATTGCATATGGTTCATCGCAACTGGTGGCAAACCTCAACCGGTAGCACAACCTGTAAAAGCTCAGGCATTTGTGCAACAGCCACCGGTGATGCGAGGCCACAATGTTGCCGCGGAACGACCCGTTGCCACTCCCGTGGCCAAGCCAACAACCCCCAAGCCATTATCGTTTCGTCAGTGGCAAGCAGCTCAGCGCCGCAAGCTAGCTCAACGAACCGGTTCCATGCGTTGGTATGAAACCACATCCAGCTTTCTATCGGCCACAGGAGTCCTGTCGGTACTCGCCGTCATCGGAGGCTTGGTGGCCATGGGGACAGACAGCCTTCAACAACCTGGATTGATATCGGTGGCCGTATGGTGCGGAGCCGTTACGCTTCTTGGAACATGGACCATCCTGTTTCTCGGCAAAGGCTGGGAGACTCGCGAAGAAGATCGAGCCATCTTTCGATTCAAGCAATTGACCGCTGGTCTTTTGATCGGCGCTATCGCCTATGGACTGAGCCAATTTTTGATGGTGCCTTGGGATGCGGTTAGCGGTGAAAACAGTTTTATTGCACAAGCAGCTGAAGAAGCCGACATCGTTATCGACTTCGAAGACAAGTTCGATAACAATGCGCGACATTGGAAAGGGTTTTACGACGAACAAAAGAGTCCACTCCTTCCAGCCTTCGTCTCCTACTTCGCGCTCCTCTTTGGTGGATTGCGATGGTGGCGACAAGCGGACTCGGTTCGCAAGAGTCGCTTCAGCTACGGCGGAGTGCTCTTGGCAGTGATCGTAGCCGCGATGATTCAAATCCTCATACCGTTTCCTCAACCATGGGGCATGATCATCGCAGGTAGCATGGCCATCGCCATCCAACTCTCGACCCGTTGGATCGATTCCAGCGAGCGATTCCATGCAGAGAAGCAACCGACTCCGGTGGCCTAAAGACTGTACGTTATGTTGGTGTTAGCAGGTTTGAACGATTCGTAATTGCGAGTAAGAAGGCGATCCAGAATGATACGACGAACTGATGTGCGATGGGGATGGAGCGCCAGCCTGATGCTTGTTGGGTTGTGCCTATCAGGGATCGGAAAGCCATGCCAAGCACAGACCACGACAACTTCGTCGACACCGATCGTTTTGACGATCCAGCTAGGGACGCAGTCGGCCAAGATTCTCATCTCGACTATTGGCAATTGCATCACGTTGACGCCGATTCAAGAGGGACTTGGAACGGTTCGCGTCGAGACTCCCGAAGAAGGAACTCCGCCTTCGCCCGCATCGATGGTCGCTTCAAAGGAAGCAAGCGAAGCGACTGCCGATCGCTCACCAACTCCAGCTGGCCCACCTTCCGTACCAACACCTCCATCTGCACCAGCAGTTGCTGCCCCGACGGCCTCTGCTTCACTTTCGTTGGGACAAGACGTTACGGTGAAAGCCGAAATTGCATCGCTCGAAGCAAATGAAAATGGCTCTCCCAAAACCATCGTGTCCGAAGATTTCTCGCTCGACCGTCAGCCCGCAAATGCCAGTCCGCTTCTGCCTGCAGATCGACCCGATTGGGTCGGACGCGCCCATTTTGTCGATGGCACAACGCACTTTATCTCCGTTGGTGCATTACCGGATGAGTCGCTCAATAAGAGCAAAGCTTCTCTGGACGAATCGATCCTGAAAGAAGTTCGCAAGTATGTCAACGAGAATATCCTTCATGAAGAAGATGGCGCGGAACAACTCGAGCCTCTAACGTTGAGCTGGATCAAGTCGCGATGTCTCGTGAAGGGACATGAATACGATGTTCAATTCGATTCCAATACAACAACCTACCATCAAGCGTGGGTGGAACTGAAATTGAGCGATCGAGATCGCAAGACCATCGAACATTGGTGGAAGGATATTCAGCGACATGAACGAGCCAAGAAGCTTGGTGGTGGCATGGCCGTCGCCGTGGCAGGAATCGGTGTTTGCCATCTGCTTTTCGGCATGATCGCTCGACGCAAACCCAAGGCTTAATGGTATTCAGCAACCTGCTGACGATCCTCATCTGCCTACAATTCGCCTGAAATATCAGTGGTTCAGGCTCCTCGGTCCTCATTTTCATTGAAAGTCGACTGGGGGCTCGATTGCCGCTGAACGAATCGTTCCGATTCGACTAAAATCAAGGGCTGCTTTGGATGCGCTGTCCGCATCCTCTTTTCTATGTCAGGCAAGCGCAAGCGTTATGGATTCCACACAAGAAGTTGATGCTCTCCTCGTAGATCGCATTCGGCAAGGCGACAGCCAAGCGTGGGAAGATTTGATCGGTCGTTATGAAGGTCGGTTGCTCGCCTTTGTGGATAGTCGCATCGGCAATCGAGCCGCGGCAGAAGACATCGTTCAGGAAGCCTTCATTGGATTCCTCAACAGCCTTCCCAATTACGACGGGCAACGACCACTGGAAAGTTACTTGTTCTCCATTTGCGCTTACAAACTCACCGACCATTTGCGACGCGAGGGCCGGCGCCCCACGATCCCGCTCAGTAGCTCGGGCGGAGATCGCAGCGGCGGAACCTGGCAAGTGGCAGGAAAGGCGCGACCTGCAAGCAGTATCGCTCGCAGTGGAGAACGACGCGACCTTGAAGAACAGGCCTTAGTGAGTGCCTTAGAGGATCAAGTCTCCAAATGGCTGGATCGCGGCGACTGGCTGAAACTGAAGTGTATCGAACTCCTCTTCGTATCGGGCCAATCCAATAAAGAAGTGGCAACAGCACTCAACATTACTGAGCAGCAGGTCGCGAACTTCAAGTTTGATTTTCTTGCCCGCACTAAAGCTCTCGTCGCTCGACAAAATCTCGATACCGAGATTTTCCCCGAGCTTGGCTAGTGGTGGTAGATACTTCCCGCCGAGGATCCAACGTTCCCATTAGGGCTGCGTCAACCAAGCCAGATCGAACGTGGCCAAGTGAATGCGATCCTTGCCTTCGTAAAGACAGAGTATCTTTCCGTTCGGCAGTTGCGCGAGATCCGAATAAGCGCTAGGTCCGCTCTCGAGTGTTTTGTGAATCGGCCATGTTTCGCCATCATCGCGGCTTAAATGCATCGTCAAGTTTTCGCGTTTGCCTCGACCGGCTGGAACCTCTTTCCCTTCTTTGTCCAACCCTAAGGTACGTGGATTCGAGAAGAGCATGCTGCCTGGCTCATTCGGCAAAGCAAGGATACTTGCCATACAAATCGGTTCCCAAAGATCGGATTGGAAGCGCGGCTTGCTCCAAGAATCGATACCGGTAGAACTCGTGGTGATAATCTTGCGATTGGGCTTGGATACGCTCCGCGTGATGAGCATCACTTCGCGATTGGATCGAAGCGCGATCATCGTTTCATTTGGATCGTGATAGTCGCCTTGATTCGGAACGGCGATCTCACCTGCATGCCAGCTCTTTCCGTGATCATCGCTATAGATCGTCGCCGTCGCCGATGGTGCATGATCTCCTGGCTTGCCATAGGCTAACCAAATCGGGACAACCAATCGTCCTGATGGAAGAGCAATCCCATGTCCTGGCCCAGTCGCGATGACATTCCAATCATAACGCTCGCGAAATTTCTCGAAGCAAGAAGTGATTTCGACCGGTTGAGAAAACGTTACGCCATCGTCGACACTTCGCATGGAAAAGCATCGAGCGTAATTCACGCAATAGAGAAACTCGATAGCGCCAGTCTTGGGATCGATGATTGCGACGGGATTGTTGACCGTTTGCTCCTTCGGTCCGTTCTTGGTGGAAGGGGTGCCCTCGATGCGAGTCCCTTCATGCGCAATGCGGCGAGAGGGCTCCCAGGTCTTGCCTCCATCGATCGAACGACGCAGGTGCACCTCAATTTCACCCCAATCCTTCTTGGCGTTCTTGCGAGCTTCGCAATAGGCCAAAATCGTACCTTTCGGTGTGACCACAATGCCTGGAATCCGATAAAGATGAATCCCTCCATCACCAGCATCAAAAAGCACTTGCTTGTTAGGCTGAAGATCTTGTGCATGCGAAGACGAAATTGTCGCAACGCTTGAAACCAATAGTAGTACACTCGAAGCAATGCGGCTTCGCACTAGATCAACGATCATTCGACAGATCATTTCAAATCACTTCTTCTAAAAAACAGGGGAGGGGATGGCTCTATTCTAGTCGCATGAAAAACGTGTGAGCTACCATAGAGTAGCAACATCCACCTGCCTCACTTCAAATCCCACCGCAAAACCGCATACCATCTCTAGGAAGATGGATTGGAGCTACATCATGACACCACAATGGAATCGCAGAGAATTTGGACTCGGTTTAGGTTGCATCGGAATGGCTTTCGCCTGCGGTCACACGAGTTTTGCTGGCAGTGAGAAAGCAAAGTTCGGATATGGTTTCAGTCTTTATGGAATGAAGAGCCTGCCACTTACCAAGGCCATCGCGACCTGCGAAGAGATCGGTTATGACAGCGTCGAACTTCCAGCAATGGTGGATTGGCCAGGGGCAGCTGAAACCTTAAGTACCGAGGACCGCAAGCGCCTCCGCTCACAGCTGGATGCGATACCAATGAAGCTCTCCGCGATCATGGAGAATCTTCCCCTTCTAGCCGAACGTTCGATCCATGAGAAGAATTTGGATCGACTCAAGAAGGCGGCTGAGCTTGCACAAGACCTCGACCCGAAAACACCACCTCCGATCGAAACCGTTATGGGTGGCAAGCCTGGGGAGTGGGAAAAGGTGAAGCAGCAAATGGTAGAACGGCTCGGCGCTTGGGCCGAAGCGCTGGCTGGTTCACCATCCAAACTGGCCATCAAGGCGCATGTGTCGGGAGCCGCCCATCGCCCAGAACATATTCAATGGTTGCTTCAACAAGTGAACCATCCGTCACTCAAAGCCGCCTTCGATTTCAGTCACTTTCAACTTCGAGGCCTGGACCTGACGGAATGCTGGAATGCTCTCGAGAAAGATGTGGTGTTCATTCACATCAAAGATTCGATAGGCGACCTCGACAAGTTCCGATTTGTGCTCCCTGGAGAAGGCTCGATCAACTACGAATCCTACTTGAAACTGCTCGACGAAAAGAACTGTCGGGTGGACATTACGGTCGAAGTGAGTGGCCAAGTTCATAGCCAGCCAGGCTACGATCCCATCATGGCCGCAAAAAAATCTTATACCGCCATCGCTCCCATCATGAAGCAACTGGGAATCGAGCGTCCCAGAACCAATCCGGGCCGCCAATAATTCGAGACGAGACCATAAAAAAAGACCCCGGTAACAACCAGGGTCTGTGGATGGTTTGCAAGGATGCCAAAGCGGCAGGCTACTTTTTCTTGCCCTTCTTTGGATCTTCTTCTTCCTTCTTGACCTTCTTCTTCTTCTTCAGCGAAATCTTGGGAACACGAACCTTAGGCATTCCGAGAACGGTATGGTCTTCGTGCCACTTGCCCAAGTCCTGGAGCCGTTTGATACGCTCGGCGCGATTCATCACATTGCGGGACTTAATCGACCCGGCTCGCACCTTCAAACTCTTGTCCAACGTCATATTTCAAACTCCTGGCTTAACTCTCATTTTGTGAGGAGCCCCAGAGTTTAAAGACAACTCCGAAATCGTACAAGACAAAAACCGCCCGCCTTCTACCCACATTTCCAGCCGCCCAACACAAACCACCCAAGAAGTACAACCTTCAGCCTCGTCAACAAAAGGTGGATGGCACCTTGTGTGAACCTGGGCCAAAAAACCACCTAAAAGAAGGTAATTCCATACCGTAATTGCTTGAACGGCTCCTGGTTGTCAACAATAGGTGGATGGCACCTATTGTGTGAGGAGGGAGCGATGGAAGCGAATTTGGATGGGCTGGTGGGGCCGACGCATCACTATGGCGGGTTAGGGGTCGGTAATAAGGCGAGCCAATCGCACGCTGGGCAATCGTCGTTTCCCAGGCAAGGAGCCTTGCAAGGCCTTGAAAAGATGCGCAAGTTGCATGAACTTGGAATTCCGCAAGGACTTCTTCCACCTAGCGTTCGCCCTCTGCGGAAACTCATTCGTGAAGCCGGATTTCTTGGGGAGTGGGAAGATCAGCTAGCAACGGCTTACACCCAGGCTCCAGAGATTCTATCTGCCGCTTTCTCGTCGGCATTCATGTGGACAGCCAATGCTGCCACGGTCTGTCCTTCGATGGACTCTAGCGATAGAAAACTCCACATCACGCCAGCCAATTTGGTCGCGAACATCCACCGTTTCCACGAAGCCGAAGACCGCAGTGCTCTTTTGAGACACGCATTGGGACAGACTTCGGTAGCGATTCACCCGCCGCTTCCATCCACATGGTACTGGCGAGATGAGGGTGCAGCCAATCACATGCGTCTTTGGGGGCAACCTCAACTTCAAGGGGTACATCTCTTCGTCTATGGTGCTGACCATCAGAAGCCGCTGACCAACCAACCTTATTTCTTGTCTCGGCAAAGCCTGGCAGCATCACAAGCCATCGCTCGCCAGCATCAGATCCCCAATGATCGCGTCCACTTTCTGACGCAGAGTTCGATCGCCATCCAAAGCGGCGTCTTTCACAATGATGTCATCGCTACCAGTCATGAAAACCTGCTTCTCTACCATGAAGACGCGTTCGATGAACTTTCGATGTCGACCCTCGAAAGCCTCGAGTCCACATTTCCACGTCACTGTGGCAAGCCCTTGCACCGATGCATCGTATCGAGAAACGATCTTTCCTTGAACGATGCCGTTGCGACCTATCTTTTCAATAGCCAAATCGTCTCGCCGTCCCATCTACAACGCGAGCCGATCAAGTCGATGATGTTGATTGCGCCAACCCAATGTGAACATCATGCTCAGGCACGATCCTTGATCGAACGATGGATGCGCGATGCAAGTCACCCGATTGCCGATGTGTTGTATTTACCCCTGGACCAAAGCATGTCCAATGGAGGCGGACCAGCATGCTTGCGGCTTCGAGTGGAACTCACTCCAGAGCAACAAGCAAAGGCGAGACCCGAACTTTGGTTCTCATCGAAACTCTATGACGAGACTCGACGATGGATCGAGGATTCCTATCCAACCACGCTTCGCTTCGAAGACCTACGCGACCCTGCCTTTGCGGAACATGCACAGGCCATTGTCATGGCCTATCGCGAGCGCTATGGTTGGCCTAATCCCAAAGAATGATCGCTGCACACGAGCTCGATGTTTCCATCGTTATATCGGCGGCCAATTGCCATATTGATAGGCTCGCAAAAGTTCGTACACCGTTCGCCATGTTCCGACGATCAGTAGGAATGGGATCATCGCCGTTAAACTCCAAACCCGCCAGTCGCGGCATTTGCCTCGCGTAAGCTCAACTACACATGCAAGCAAGAAGAATAACGTCGTCACGGCCGCGCACGTTAAGCTCGAAACGATATGAAGCTTCTCGTTGTTCATTATCGTCTTTGTCGAGACCACCGACTGCTGCAAAGCCATCGCTTCGATCCCATTGAAATAGAACTCACCGATCGTCCCGATCACAATCGCCGCAAGGCCGAATCGCCAAAGTATGCCGACGCGCGATCGCACGAGTGCGTAAATCGACCAGGTAAGTCCAGTCGCCAATCCGCCGAGCCATGCCACTTGAGCATGAGCCCTTAACCGAGGACCAAAGAGTCCCGTTGAAAGAAGTTCCACACTCCAACGGATCGCGATGAAGGCTAAGCATAAAGCGAATACCACCCTCGCTGGATGCTTCCAAAACTCGGTTTCCTTGGGCTTCGAAAGAACAGCGGGCAACCCTAATCCCAGGATCGAACCCAGGAGAATCGCATCCAAGAACTGATCGGTGGTCGGTCGAAAATCGAGCCAGGCGACGAATGCAGCATAGGGGTAGTTCCAATCCACCACACCGGTGCGATCGTAGGCCATACGCATCGCTTCAGTCATCCGCGATGTCCCATGAGCGACTGCAATCCCCGTCATCCAGGACAAGAAATGTCGCAAACCAAAGCGATTCCAAGCATCACGCCAGGCCCCATCACCCTTATCGGTATTCGCATTGGACGGCTCAGCCCCTTCAGAATTCGCTTCATGTTCCATGGAAAACCTATCGGAAGTTGGAGGTAGTGATCCGTTTCTCGGTTTCGAATACGATAATAGAGGAGCCTTGTATCGATGGAACGAATGAAAACATCCCATCCCAAGGTCTCTTCCCGCCTTCCTGCTTTCATCCGCTACCCGGCCACCACGCCATTCACCATGCTTTGGTAGAACATCCGCTTGTCAGGTGCCTCTGTGAATACCACTCCACGTATCGTACCAAACCTTCGAACATGGATCGCATTATGGGGGGCCTTCTGCTTTGTTGTCTCTCCTACAAAGGCAGAGGATCCAGTCTCTTTCAACCGTGACATTCGTCCCATCCTATCGGAATATTGCTTTGCCTGTCACGGTCCAGACAAAAACAAGCGGGAAGCTGATCTCCGACTGGATACACAAGAAGGTTTGCTTGGGACAAAGGATCATTCTGGAGCGGTCCTTCCCTCCAAACCTGATGAGAGCCTTTTGCTGCAGCGAATGATCACCACCGATCTTGAAGAGCGTATGCCTCCACCTAAGAACGGCAAGGAACTCAAACCCGAAGAGATTCAGTTGATCAAGAAGTGGATTGCGCAAGGTGCACCCTATGAAGGGCACTGGGCCTTTCAACCTCTGCGTCTCTCCGCTCCTCCCACTTCACTACCGTCCCACCGAACGGCGCACAATGAGATCGATCAATTTCTCAACGCCCCCTTGGATCAACGACAACTGCCTCAGCTTTCTGAAGCAGATCGAATCACTTTGGCACGTCGATTGAGTTTCGATCTTACCGGTCTTCCACCCACTCCCCAACAAATCCAAGAGTTTCTTACAGACCAAAGAACCGATGCATACGAACGATTGGTAGATCGACTCTTGGAATCGGAACACTATGGCGAACGGATGGCCGTATGGTGGCTCGATCTCGTCCGCTACGCAGATTCGGTTGGGTATCACGGGGATCAAGACGTCAGCGTTTCCCCTTATCGCGACTATGTGATTCAATCGTTCAATCAAAACAAAACCTTTGATCGTTTCACTCTCGAACAATTGGCAGGTGATCTCTTGCCTGGAGCCTCGCGTGAAACGCAAATCGCGGCAGGCTACAACCGCCTCGGAATGATGAGCGCCGAAGGAGGCGTTCAGGATAAGGAATATTTGGCGAAGTACATCGCGGAACGTGTTCGAAATGTGGGTGGCACTTGGTTGGGCGTCACGATGGGATGCTGCGAATGCCATGATCACAAGTATGACCCGTTTACCATGCGAGACTTCTATCGAATGGAATCCTTCTTCGCCGACATCGAAGAACGAGGCCTGTATAGCGGTGCCAATCAATCTGGCGAATGGGGATCGGCCATGAAGGTTCCGACCGCCGAACAAGAGGCCAAACTGCAAGACTTTGATCGATCGATCGCAGACCTTCGTACCAAACTTCAAGAAACAACCCCTGAGCTCAAGCAAGCTCAAGATGCTTGGGAAAGGATCCAACGATCTTGGCAACCAGCATCGTTGGCGCGAGCCACATCGTCTTCGCAAACCAAGCTTACAATGCAAGATGCCAACACCATCCTCGCCAATCAAGACGGGGGCAATACGGATACCTACATCCTTGACGTAAGCTCACTTCCCAGTCGCATGCAATCGTTGCGATTGGAAGTACTGCCGGATCCCTCGCTTCCAAAGAGTGGACCGGGACTGGCGAGCAATGGCAATTTCGTACTGACCGAGATTCGGTTGCAGCGCCAGAAGAAAGCGTCAACTTCCACTCCCACCCAAGAGACTCCTGAGAACGCGAACTCCGAGTGGGAGGACCTTGCATGGAAGTCGGCATCGGCCACTTTCGAACAAGCGGATGCGGCCGATAAGAACCCTTACAAGAAGTGGGCCGTCGCTGCGGCAATCGATCGCGACTCGAAGGGATCGTCTTGGGGTTGGGCCGTGATGGGAAGTGTTGGGCGAGAACACCACGCCGTTTTCGAACTTCAGGAAGCTCTATCGCAAACGGAAGATTATTCTTATCGAATTGTCCTCGAACAGAAACATGAAAATGGGAAACATACGTTGGGACGCTTCCGCGTTTCGACAACAACCGAGCCTGGTGCCGTTGCATTGCACCAAGCCAACAGCGATGTACTTCAAGGTCTTGCACTCGCACCCAAGGATCGAAACGAACAACAAACGAAAGCGATCCAAGACTACTATCGATCGATTGCACCTTCGCTCGAACCATTTCGCAAAGAACTCGCAAAGCTCGAAGCCGATCGCAAACGCCACTACGAATCGATACCTTCGACCTTGATCACGAAAGCGGTTGAGCCCCGCATGGTTCGCGTTCTCGCCCGAGGCAATTGGATGGATGAACAAGGAGAGATCGTCCTCCCTGCATACCCTGAAGTATTGAGTCGATCGATGAACGGCGATTCACAAGGTTCCTCCGCTCGGCTCAATCGTTTGGATCTCGCCAAATGGCTGATCGACCCCAAGCATCCCCTGACGTCGCGCGTATTGGTCAATCGACTTTGGAAGCTCTTTTATGGAACAGGTATCACGCGCAAAGTGGATGACTTCGGTGCACAAGGCGAACCCCCTTCGCACCCCGAGATGCTCGATTGGCTCGCTCATCGAATGATCGAATCGGGTTGGGACGTCAAAGCCATGGTTCGATTGATGGTGACCTCCGCCGCCTATCGCAGAACCGCATCGGCACTTCCCGAACAAATGGCGAGCGATCCGTCTAATCGCTATTACTCGCGGCAGAACCGCTATCGACTCGATGCCGAGTTCATACGCGATACCGCATTGGCCAGCAGCGGCCTCCTCGTCCGAACCATCGGAGGCAAGAGTGTAAAGCCCTATCAACCGGCAGGGTATTGGGCGTATCTAAACTTTCCTCAACGCGAGTGGCAAAACGGATCGGGTGAACAACTGTATCGACGTGGGCTCTATACACATTGGCAACGTCAATACCTACACCCATCGCTCGTAACCTTTGACGCACCGAGTCGCGAAGAATGCACTGCCGATCGCATGCGTTCTAACACTCCTTTGCAATCCTTGGTACTACTCAATGATCCATCCTTCGTCGAGGCCGCTCGTGCACTCGCTGTTCATGCTCTCGAAAACGATGGAAACGATGCAAGCCGGCTTGAGTGGATGGTACTTCAAGTGTTGGGTCGCAAGCCACAAACCGAAGAGCTCGAGATCTTGCAAAAGCTCTTAGCCAAGCATCGTCATGACTACGAGAAAGAACCTGAACTGGCCAAAAAACTTCTCGTCGTGGGCGAATTCAAAACGCCTCCGCAGTTCGAAGCGACACAAGTAGCAAGCTGGACCAGCGTTGCAAGAACGCTATTCAACTTGCATGAAGCGATCACGCGCCCCTAGGGATGGCAGTGCCAACGTCTTGAAGCATCTATTTGGTCACGATGATCATCCGGTGGCGACGGCTAGCAAACTTCAGAAGACTTAAACTTCAGAATGCGGGCATACTATTGAACTGGATGTTTGCTTGGAACCTAGCCAATCGTTGATTGACCTTTCGAGGGACCAGAAGTCCGGACCCTCCGATGGATTCAAAGTCAAAACCTTTTAAGGGACTGGAAGGTGTTTTTTGAAAGACGTTTCAAGGGACTGAAAGTCGATTTTCTGACAGACCTTCCAAGGGACTGGAAGCCAACGCACGAACTGGCCGGCGACACCCGTACTAAAAGATATCGGGCTCTTGTTGTGGGGATTTCCCTTCGAGAAAGTCGAAGTCGCACCCTTCATGGGCCTGAGTCACATGTTGTGCATACAGATGATGGTAGCCTCGCGTCCACTTGGGAGTCGGCGCTTGCCATCTGGCTTGGCGTCGATCGATCTCCTCTTGGCTGACATGCCCAATGAATCTTTCGCTCTTCCACATCGATCTCGATTTCGTCACCTGTTTCGACCAAAGCCAAAGGACCACCGAGATGTGATTCGGGGGAAACGTGAAGGATGCACATTCCATAGCTCGTTCCACTCATCCGCGCATCCGAGATGCGAACCATGTCGCGAACACCTTGTTGTAAAAGCTTCTTCGGAATGGGAAGCATTCCCCATTCAGGAAACCCAGGTGCACCCAGAGGCCCCGCGGACCGCAAGATCAGCACGCTATCTGCCGTCACCGGTAGATCGGGATCATCAATTTGTTTTTTGAGATCGGCATAGTGATCGAATACGAAAGCGGGACCTCGATGGCGAAGCAATCTCTTCTCGGCGGCTACCGTTTTCACGACGCAGCCATCGGGTGCCAAGTTTCCTCGCAAGACGCAGGTACCTCCCGTCGGCCACAAGGGATTGTCCCGCGTGCGAATGATCTGATCATCGATCGATACGGCCCCTTCGATCTGTTCGCCCAACGTCTTGTTAACTACGGTACGCGCATCTCGATGAAGAACATCGGCGAGTCGTTGCAGGAGTGCGCGAAGGCCTCCCGCATGATGAAAATCTTCCATCAAGAATCGACCGCTTGGACGAAGATCTGCTAGCACGGGAACCACCTTGGACCATCGATCGAAATCATCCATAGTGATTCGATATCCAGCTCGCTTTGCCATCGCAATGATATGAACGATGGCATTCGTGGAGCCACCGATGGTTAGTTGCGTGATGATGGCGTTCTCGAATGAGGATGCCGTGAGAAAGGTGCTTGGGCTTCGGCGCTCCCAAGCCATTTCAACCGCCAAGCGTCCTGTCGCGACGGCCATGCGACTATGTTCGGCCACAACCGATGGGATACTGCTAGCTCCTGGTAGTGTGAACCCCATCGCTTCCGCGATGCAAGCCATCGTTGAAGCAGTGCCCATGGTCATGCAGGTGCCGGCCGAGCGTGCAATGCAGTTTTCGATATCCCACCAATCGCCATCGCACAAATTCCCCGCGCGACGTTCGGCCCAAAACTTCCAGGCATCCGATCCACTTCCTAATGTTTGGTCCTTCCAACGCGCTTTGAGCATGGGGCCTGCAGGAAGGAAAACCGAGGGGGTATCGGCCGAGATTGCACCCATCAAGAGGCCTGGCACCGTTTTGTCGCATCCGCCCATCAACACGGCCGCATCGACTGGATGGCACCGTAATACCTCCTCCGCTTCCATCGCTAAGAGGTTGCGATAGAGCATCGTGGTTGGCTTCATCAACATTTCGCCCAAACTGAGCACCGGCACTTCCACCGGAAAACCACCCGCCTGCAAAACGCCTCGCTTGACCTCTTCGACGCGCTGGGGAAAGTGCGAGTGGCAGGTATTCAAATCACTCCACGTATTCAAAATCGCCACGATGGGCTTGTCGCGATAATCGGCGTCGTCGATGCCCATGCCTTTTAGCCGAGATCGATGGCCAAAACTGCGAAGATCGTCGGGACCAAACCAACGCCAAGATCGCAATTGTTGGGGGTCACGCGAAGGAGATGGAGGCGTGCTCATGCTGAAAGAACCTGGGGAAAACGAGAAAGCCGGTGAAAACGGGATCACTTCCGCTGATTTAGCCTAACGAGATCGGGCCCCTTAGATTAACCTGATTTCCTTGAGATTGTGAGTGGAAGATAGAAACATGCCGAAATCGAAACGTCAAGATGATCGTCCCGGGTTTATGACCGGGCCCCAACGCCTTAACAAAGTTCTCGCCGCTGCTGGTTTGGGAGCTCGCCGTCAAGTCGAAGAATTGATCGAACAAGGTCGAGTCGAAGTCGATGGAGACGTGTGCACGGAATTCGGCAAGAAGGTCGATCCAGCTACCCAGAAAATCGTCGTGGATGGCGTTTCGCTAAAGAAACAACGCCCAGTCTATTTCGCAGTCAATAAACCTGCGGGTGTACTTTGCACCAACCGCGATCCCGAGGGAAGAGCTCGTGTTGTCGACTTGGTTCCAGGATCGGCTCGGCTTTTTCCGATCGGTCGATTGGATCGATCGAGTCTAGGTCTCATCATTCTCACCAATGATGGTGAACTCTCACAACGCTTGGCACACCCCAAGTACTCGGTCCCCAAATCGTATTTTGTTGTCGTTCAGGGACAGATCTCGGCCGAGGAACTGGCTCGATTGCGCCGCGGTATTTACCTTGCGGAAGGTGTCGCCAGAGTAGAAGGTGCCAAGATCCGCAAGGTCCGCAAGGGCTGCACCGAGATCGACATCACGTTGACCGAAGGCAAAAACCGCGAGATTCGTCGTGTGCTCGCGAGACTTGGTCATAAGGTCGTCGTGCTGCGACGCATTGCGATTGCATCCTTGCGATTGGGCGATCTACCGGAAGGTGCTTATCGGCCACTCAACAGCACAGAAGTTGCAGCGCTCTATCGCGCTGCTGAGGAAGCTCGCTTGGCCAAGAAGGCAAAGAAGCAACAACAAGAAGACGAGCAACCAACTGCGTCCAAAGGCAAGGCCACTAAGGGCGCCGAAAAGAATACCAAGAAGGCCGCATCCAAGAGCAAACCAAGCAAGCCTACACAGAAAGCTTATCGTTCGTTGGATGACGATGAACTCTTGGAAGATCGTTTCGATGACGAATGGGGTGATGATGAGGTCGTCTCCAATCCCGTTTTGGACGACGACTCCGAAGAAGACGCTGAGGATTCCGTAGAGCAGGGCCTCTTTGAAGTGGCTCCCGTTTGGAACGACGCCATGCCTGCATCGAGTCGCAAGCAAGGTGGCGTAATCGATTACGAAGAGGAGTCTTCATTTTCGGAATCCGATTCCGAAGAAGGAGAGGACGAGGATATCATCGTCCCACGAAAGCGTCCTTCACGCGGCGATCGATCGGGTGAAGGAGCGAGGTCTACGAAGGGAGCTCGCGGTCGTTCTTCCTCTGAAAAGGATCGTTCGCGACGCGACCAAACGCGTGGTGGCAATCGTCCCTACGAGAAAGGTGGTCGCGGTAAAAAGGGAATGCGAACATCGCGCCCAGCTGAAGGTTCGTCGGAAGGGGTTCCTGTTTTCCGTCCAGATTCGGGACGAGGACCCAAGCGGTCCGGACCAAAGGTTGGCGGCAAACCTAGTGGGAAAAGGCCCGCAAGCGGTGGATTCCGCACCAAGAAAAAGGGATTCAAGTCGTCCGGCCCTTCCCAAGGTCGCGGTGGCAAAAAGGGAGGCCCCAAAGGAAAGAAAGGTCGCGGCGGACGCCGCTAAACTGGCCCGCCTTTGGGCATAGTAATCCCACTCTGCTGGAATAGAATGAAGGGATAGGTCGTGGAAACTTCTCGGCCCATTCCTCTCCCCATCATCCCCGTTTGATCGGTCCTTGCATGCTGGAACTCAACTGCTCCAGCGCATCCCACCATTCCTTGGAACGCTTGGAAACTTCCAACCGGGTTCGATGGTTCTACTGTGATGGCGTTACATCGATCAGGAATAGGATTTGGTTTGTTTTCTCTTGCATATGCCAGAGGATTGGAATTCATGCGTTGGTCTTCGCTTTTTGTAATCATTTGTTCGTGCATTCTGCCTTCAACCAATGGGCTTCATGCGCAAGATGCTAACAATCCTTCCGCCAAACGCGTCATGACTCCAGAACAATTGGCCAATGAATCGCTTACCAAACTGTTCGATGACTATCACGAACAGTATCTCATCCTCTTCCCGCTTGAAGCGACCATGTTTGGCGACATGCGGTATAACGATCTGATGCCGATCGAGATCGCGCCTGACTTCATCGAGAAGAAGAAAGCGTTCTATGAAAAGACGCTCAAACGCATCGAAGAAGTCGAAGTCGCGCGGGCCAGCGATATCAACAAATTGTGTGCCGAGATCCTCGCGTCTGAAATGCGAATGCGTCTCGAAGGACTCGCCTTCCACAATGAACGCCTGCCCTGGAACCAATTCGAAGGATTACCTCTAACTTTTGGACAGCTTGGAAGTGGTGCTGGCAATCATCCGTTCAAGTCCGTCAAAGATTATGACGACTGGCTACACCGAATGGACGCTTTCTTGATCTGGATGAATGTCGCGGTCGAACAGTTTGAACAGGGCATGAAGGACGAGTATGTCTTGCCTGCCAAGTTAGTCGAGAAGATGATCGAACAATGCAATGATGCCACGATCATGACGGAGAAGGCCGAAGACTCGCTGTTCTACGATCCGATCGACAATATTCCCAAATCGTTTTCCGAAGAAGACAAAGCCAGACTCGCGGCGGCTTTTGCCAAGGCTATCACCACGCGTGTGCAACCAGCCTATCGCAAGATGGGACAGTTTCTCAAAGAGTCCTACCTTCCGAAGGCCCGGGCGACATCGGGCATCGGTGCTCTCAAAGATGGAAAGAAGCAGTATTCGTATTGGGTACGGTATTGGACGACAACAACCCTTCCTCCTGAAGACATCTTTGCGATGGGTGAGAAGGAAGTGGCACGCATCCGAGGCGAAATGGAAAAGGTCAAGGAACAACTCGGCTTTCAAGGAGACCTCAAAGCCTTCTTCCAACATATTCGCTCAGACCGATCCTTTATGCCCTTTGAAACGCCCGACCAAGTATTGGCTGCGTTTCGTTCGATCCAAGCCAAGATCGAACCCAACGTCGACAAGATTTTCCTTCAACGCCCCAAGACTCCCTTTGAAATTCGACGCACGGAAGCCTTTCGAGAAAAGACGGCCAGCGCTGAATACATGCCTGGAAGTGAAGATGGTACTCGGCCCGGTGTCTTCTACGTACCGATCCCCGACGCGAAATCGTTTAACGTGACGAGCGGTATGGAGTCTCTGTTCTTGCACGAAGCGATTCCAGGCCATCACTATCAGATTTCGCTCCAACAAGAGAATCAAAGTCTTCCTAAGTTTGCTCGATTTCTTTGGTACGGAGCCTACGGTGAAGGTTGGGCGCTGTATTGCGAATCCTTGGGTAAAGAACTGGGACTCTATACGGATCCAAAACAGTACATGGGTGCGCTCAGCGATGAAATGCACCGAGCCATTCGATTGGTCGTGGATGTCGGTATGCATTGGAAGGGATGGACGCGAGAACAAGCATTGGCCTACATGATGGATAACGAACCCATCGCCGAAGATGGGGCGATTGCAGAGATCGAGCGATACATGTCGTATCCTGCGCAGGCCCTTTCTTACAAGATCGGATCGTTGAAGATCCGCGAATGGCGAACTCGTTTCGAAAAGCAACTCGGTGAACGTTTCAATTTGGCCGAGTTCCATCACATCATTCTCAAAGATGGAGGGATGCCCCTCAACATTCTCGAGCAACGACTCGAAACTTGGGCCGCATCCAAAAAATAGATTCCAGAATCCCTTCAGTGGAAATGAAAGGGAAGGTCCGTGTCGATTCACGATCCCCTTCCAAGAATTTCTATGGATATCCTTAAAGAGAAAGTGAAGGTGACGCGATGCCTCTCCGCCTCGCCCGCGCTTGGATGCCAAGCTTGCTCGTTTTTGCTATGGCCATCAGCCCTGTTGCCGGTGCTGAGCCTCAGCGTCCCAACATCGTTCTGATCTATGCAGACGATCTCGGATATGGTGACGTTAGCGCTTATGGTTCGACAACCATCAAGACACCTCAGATGGATCGATTGGCTCGCGAAGGTTTGCGGTTCACTCAAGCCTATTCCACATCGGCCACCTGCACTCCTTCGCGATATGCCTTGCTGACCGGCGAATACCCATGGCGACGCAAAGGGACTGGCATTGCTCCCGGCGATGCCAACATGATCATTTCTCCCTCTCGCCCGACGATTGCGTCGATGCTCCAAGGAGCCGGCTACAAAACGGGCGTCGTAGGTAAGTGGCACTTGGGACTCGGCGATGGCAAGATCGATTGGAACCGCGAAATTCGCCCCAATCCCAATTCCATTGGCTTCGATTACAGCATGATCATGGCCGCTACTGGCGATCGCGTGCCGTGCGTTTATGTCGAGAACGGACGGGTTCGCAATCTCGATCCTAAGGATCCTATCGAAGTCCAATACGGCAAGCCGATCGAAGGCCTTCCCACTGGGAAAGCCAATCCTGAATTGTTGCGAATTCACCCGAGCCATGGTCACGATCAAACCATCGTCAATGGCATCAGCCGCATTGGCTACATGAAGGGAGGTGCGAAGGCTCTATGGAAAGATGAAGACATGGCCGATACCTTCACACAAGCGGCATTGCAGTTCCTTGAACAGCATCAGAAAGATCCATTCTTTATTCTTCGCCCTTCACGACCCTCATGTCCCTGGGGTTCCTCATCCCCGTTTCGTTGGCTGACATCCATGGGGCCGCGCGTATGCCATCATGCCGATTGAGTGCGTAGGACAAGTGCTCGACAAGCTTCAAAGCCTCGGTCTGGCGGAAAACACTCTGGTGATCCTTTCCAGCGACAATGGTCCGGTAATCGATGATGGATATCGCGACGATGCTGTGGAGAAGCTTGGGCGCGCATCGACCTTCAGGCCGTTGCGCGGTGGTAAATACAGCAAGTTCGAAGCCGGGACTCGCGTTCCTTTTCTCGTCCGATGGCCCGGCAAGATCCAACCTGGCGTTTCCGATGCGTTGCTCTCGCAGGTTGACCTCTTTGCCACTTTTGCCAAGCTAACCGGCGGGAAATTTCCTCAAGACACCGCCGGCGATAGCCAAGAACTCTCAGCATCGCTGTTGGGTCAATCGTCACAGGGACGATCGTCGATTGTGCTTCAAGGCATCCGCCATTTGGCCCTCCGTCGTGATCAATGGAAGTTTATTCCAGGCTCGCAGGGAGCAGCCAAAAACCCCAGCACCAACTCGGAACTCGGCAATCATCCTCAACCGCAACTTTATGATTTGCAAAAGGATATAGCCGAATCCAAAAACGTTGCCGCTGAACATCCCGACGTGATTGCGAGTCTTCAAAAAGAATTGGATGCGATCCAAGCTCGACCCGCCTATGACCAATAGGACTGGCGCAACTTCCTGACGAATCCATTTTGAATGACATGATCCGCGACGTAAGAAAGGGAATGGCTCGTGCCCTTGTGGTCAACAAGCCTTTCCCTCACGTACGCATAAGATAGATCGGATCATCGAACATGAAGCGTTCAAAACGCCCGTGGCGATTTTCAATCTTCATTGGGTTCGATGTAGAGTGCCCGCAAAGGAATGGGATTTTGGCCAATCTTGCCGGTATTGTCGGTTCGACGCGATCCCATGCTGGGCCAACCAACCACATCTTTAAGCTCTGGCATGAGATCCACGAGTTGTTCACGCAGGTTTTGAACCATCCGAGAAACGCGCGTTCCTTGTGCCAACTCTGAAAGAGCCATCACCGTTTTCATGATCTTGACCAGCTTGGCGCGATCGCGAACATCGGATGACAAGGGATTGAGACAATCATTGAGCAACTCATGGATAGGTACATCCAATGCAAGTTGCCATCGATAAAGATCGCTCAACTTCATATCTTCATGCGGGAGCTCTTGCCTTCGCAACTCGCGCATTTCCACTCCCGTCTTCCGCGCAATCGTACGCAACGAATATCCTTGGCGTTTTCGAACCTCGGCGATTCGGTGCAGTATTCCTGGAGGTGAAGATGGGGGAACCCTCATATTCGAGCGTCGCCTTGGATCGTCCGAGAAATTCGACGTGGCTAGTGCTGTCATCGTGATGCTCCTCTCTTAAACCCGGCCCGTAGGATCGAATCGAACTAGCAATGCAAACGGCGTTCCAACAATTTTCCCATTGCGATTTTTTCGATGGCCGCGTTTCCCGATGCTCCAATAGCTCAGCCTCAAGCTTGCGGTCACGACGTACGTTGAGCCCACAGCTTGCAAAGCCTTGGACGGAAACTTAGCGATCCACCCAGTTCAACAACAAAAACAATCGATGGATGAAGAAGAAAGGAGCACGACTTCTCAGATCCGCAACATGCTGCAAAGTGCTTCAAAGAGGAAGCAGAAAAGGATAAGCAATAATGGACTTTGCAAGACGAGCGAGACAAGGCCGAGAGTGATCGGTCTCTCTTATTTTAAAGTCGCGATGTACTCAAGAAAACAATTTGGATCGCAAAAAAAGAAATTTCTTTGAAAGCAAAAAGCCAATGTGCTTTATCGCTGACTCATTCGTTCGACGTTCCTATCCTCTTATCAACGATCATCTTTCATTTCATCCTCTGGGATCCCATTCACCGGATACCCGCTTTGGAACAACGTCCCGTTTTTGAACAGCGTGTTCAAGAATAATGCAACAATTACAACTTGGAGGATACGCGATCTTGCGTCCACTTGGGTGTAGAGATAGAGCGGTGGGAAAGATGGGTAATCTCTAGCTGCCCATCTTCTTTCTTCTTCTGAGTCAAACCCACAACCACTTCGCGACGGTACATCTGAAGCTCAGAGGTCTGATAGGCTTTGCCCAACCAGTTCTCTTCCAACCTCTTTCCCCATTGCGCCAGTTTTTCTAATAGAGTCTGATCGACTTGGCGTGTTCGGGTTCGCGCTCGAGCCATCACCAACTCAGGGTCCGATCGCAAATTCCAAAGCTGTTTGACTTCGGACATATCGACTCGATCATACGACTCTTGAGCGAAGACGAGATCGCCCTTGGCAGTTCGCAATCCTAGTTGAACCGATGCGGCTGGCCCTTGCTGCTTTGCCGATCGAACCACTTCAATCTGCGGATACCGACGACGCATGTCATCGAGAATTTCGGGAGTGGCGTCCTTGGAGCCATCATCCACCAGAATCATCTGAATCGATGATGAGAGCTCGGCAAGGTCTTCCAAGAGCTCCACGACCCGCTCTTCGACCGTGTTTTGTCGATTGTAAACCGGCAGGACGATACTGATGGATTCGTTCTTTGGTTTGCTCACCCTTGGCCCCATTCCCACTTCGCAACGTTATCGCATCCCTGCAACTCCACTGGAATTAGACGGCTTGATCGCTTTCCGTCCACAGACAGCACCTGGCCTTCGTGCTCTCTTCGTCACCTATCCTCGGCAAACTGAACAATGCTTGCTAAAAATGGGGTTGGTTCGATCCTAAGGGCTTTGCCGTTACAATAGGAAGACTCGACGTAAGTCTTCCGACCATTTGAGAGACCCATCCCGCATGACCTCTTCGCTTCCCGCATTTACATCCGATGACACCCTTCTCCCCGCAATTGCCCAATGTGTTCACACAGGCAAGGTCCTGATGATGGCGTGGATGAATCGCGAAGCGTTTGAAGAAACATGTCAAACCGGATTCGCGACCTACTACTCGCGCAGTCGCAAACGACTGTGGCGGAAAGGTGAGGAGAGCGGTCATCGCCAAAGGGTCGAAGCAATCCATATCGATTGCGATGGCGACACCATTTTATTGCACGTAGAGCAGACGGGAGCAGCATGCCACGAAGGATACCCGACCTGCTTCTTCCGTCGTTGGGATAATGGAACCTGGGTCACCCATGAAACGCGACTCGTCGATCCCCAAAGCGTCTATGGTTCCAAGCACCATGGCCAATAAAGCCCATACCTTCCAATCATTTCCTTCGGCATCGATCGGCTGGATTGCCCTACTGTCGTGGAATCTCTTCGCTCTAGGATCCTTGGGACAATCGAGTGCTCCTTTTCGCATCGAAGTCATCGAGCGTTCATCGCGATGGCCTGTCCCTATGGTCGAACTGCGAACCACCCATGAAGCTCGATTCGTCTCCGACAATGATGGTGTCGTCTCCTTCGATCTACCAGAGCTGATGAATCAAGAGGTATGGTTCTTTGTCGAGTCGCCCGGCTACGAAGTTCGACCGGACGGATTTGGATTAAAAGGGGTTCGGCTCAAAGCGACGCCAGGTGGGCGAGCGTCGATTGAGGTCGATCGGACCATGATTGCCAAGCGGATCGGACGGCTAACCGGATCTGGTTTATTTGCCGAAACTCAAAAATCAGGTGGTCGAACCGATCACCAAGATCTTCCTTGGGTGGGATGCGATAGCGTCCAGTCAACTCAACTTGGATCGTCGCGACTGTGGCTATGGGGCGACACCACAATGGCTCGTTATCCATTGGGAAACTTCGATATGTCGGGAGCAACCACTCCTAATGACTTGATCTTTCCTGCGCAACCTCCTGTTGCCATGCGCTATAACCTTTACTTGAACGACCAAGGCCGACCCCGCGGACTGGCTCCTATCGAAGGGGAGGGCCCGACATGGCTAACGGGCTTGGCAACGCTTCCTGATCGCAACGGCAAGGAACACGTCGTGGCCTGCTATCGCAAAATTCGACCACCGTTGAGTACTTATGAAATCGGGCTATGCGTTTGGAATGAATCCTCCAAGCAATTTGAAAGGCTCCACGTTCTTTGGAAGGAAGATCAGGGTCCTGCTCCAACGCTTCTACCCGAGGGTCATTCAATCGTTTTGAATTCGGAGAAGGGTGGCGAGCTTCTCTTTGGAAATCCGTTACCGCGATTGCGTTGTCCTGCGACTTTTGAAGATTGGCAGAACTCCCAACAATGGAAGGCTATCGATGCACCTTCCAAAGTTCAGTCGCTTGATCGGAAATCAATTGAACCACACACGGGGTCGATTGGATGGCACGCTGCGCGAAAGAAATGGGTTTGCATCTTTATGGAAAACTTTGGAAAGCCTTCTCCGTTTGGCGAGCTTTGGTATTGCGAATCCGATTCGCCTTTGGGCCCCTGGGCCAACGCCATCAAAGTTCTTTCGCACACCAATTACACTTTCTACAACCCACGCCTTCTCTTAGAGGTGACGCCTCCAGATGCGCCGTACCTGCTTTTTGAAGGGACCTATACCCAGCAGTTCGCGAACAAACCCTTCCCAACACCGCGCTACGACTACAATCAAATGCTCTATCGCGTCGATTATTCAGAGATCGATCAAGCGATCAAAGCATCGACCGGAGTTCCGTGAATATCGGTCAATCGATAGTCGCGACCTTGAAAGCGGTAGGTCAACTTTGTGTGGTCGAAACCAAGAAGCTTCATCCAAGTCGCTTGGAGATCATGCACGTGGACTTTGTTTTCGACTACGCCAAACCCTAGCTCATCGGTCGCTCCATATTCGAAGCCACCTTTCACACCGCCGCCAGCCATCCACATCGTAAAGCAATCGGGATAGTGATCGCGGCCAAGAATATCGCCCTTGGCGGTGCGGCCTTCGCGAAACGGTGTTCGCCCGAACTCGCCTCCCCAAATGATTAAGGTCTCATCCAAGAGGCCTCGTTGTCGCAAGTCACGTATCAATGCAGCAACGGGACGATCCATGGTAGAGCACTTCTTCGTCAATCCATCGCCGATACCTTCGCCAGGACCAGTGCCGTGAAAGTCCCAACCCCAATCAAAGAGTTGTACGTAGCGAACCCCAGCTTCGACTAGTCGTCTGGCCAGCAGACAATTGTTCGCTAAACTCGCTTCTCCTGGTTTGGCCCCATAGGCTTCGAGAGTGGATGCCGATTCCTGCGAGATATCCATCACCTCGGGCACGCTCGTTTGCATGCGAAATGCGAGTTCATATTGTGCGATGCGGGTTTGTGTTTCTGGATGGCCCATCTCTTCCGCTTGCACGGCGTTCAGTTGGTTGATCGCATCGAGTGTTTTGCGACGAAGGTCGCGCGACATGCCGGGTGGATCGGATGCGAAGAGGACGGGATCTCCTTGGGAACGACATTGCACCCCTTGATAGACGCTTGGCAAGAAACCGCTGCCAAAGGAGCTCTTGCCGCCGTTGGGTTGCACACCGCTCGAGATCAACACGACAAAGGCAGGTAAGTTCTCGTTCTCTGATCCAAGTCCATACGTCACCCAAGACCCAAAAGAAGGTCGGCCACTTCGCGGCGATCCCGTATAAAGAAGAAGCTCTGCCGGTGCATGATTGAACTGCTCGGTATACATCGAGTGGACGAAGCACATTTCATCGACCACATCATGCAACTTCTCAATCGCTCCCGAAAGATAGATTCCATTCTTGCCCACTTTTTTGAATGTCTGAGGAGAACCAAGCAATGTTGGCGTCCCTGTTGTAAATGCAAACTCGCGTCCCTCCAAAAATGACTTGGGGCAGTCCTGCCCATGAAGCTCGTTCAGTTTTGGTTTGTAATCGTAGAGATCCAAATTCGGAGGCGAGCCGGTCATATGAAGATAGATGACGCGTTTGGCTTTGGCCGGAAAAGGTGGCAACTTGGATGCCAGAGGATTTTGGTCGTTGGCTGTCACCTGCGAAGGATTCATCAATCCCATCAATGCCAAGGCTCCAAGCCCTGTGGCTGAATCTCGCAAGAAATAGCGACGCGTGGCTTGATGCAGTTGCTGCAATGAAGGCGACATACTGAAGACTCGAATCGAGGTAGAGGTAGGAAGGGGAGGGGAGGCTCGAACTTATTCTAACCGATCGAACATGATCCCTTCATCGTAGGCTGCCGATCAGTGATCCGTCAACAAATCCAGCCGAAGGGAGCATAGGCCACGTTTGAGCAAGCCAGCTACGGCCATTTCGGTTTTTCCCATGCGTTGAGCAATATCTTTCAGCGACATCCCCTCAAGGTATCGCAATCGTATCGCTTCGGCTTGTGTCTCCGGCAACCTTTCCAAACAGATTGCCAATCGGGCAGCGGCTTCATCCCGCATCATCCGTTGGCTTGGCGATGTGGTCTCCGATGGAATTAACCCCTCGAGCCCCAAGGGATTGGAGGAGGAGGCCGGTCGGCACAACGACATCGACCTCTCTCGTGATGTGCCGCGACGTTGAGCGAACAGATGTCGCTGATGGATCGTCGCCACGTTGTTGCGAAGCATGCTGCGAAGCCATGCCAATAGCGAAGCAACACAATCACCACGAAAGGCCCCAAAATCGCGATGGGCCTCCATGAAGGTTTACGAACGAGGTCCTGAGGATCGACTCGTCCCTGAACACGCTGGTCTAGATAACGTTATGCGCGAGAACGTGGAGATAGGGACGGTATTGATCCAGCAACAAACCCAGCGATTCATCATCACCCTCTTCTTTGCAGCATCGAGTTTGGCTTGTGAATCAAACACGACTCAGTGTGCTTCCGAGGTCGAGGATAAAAATGGCAAGGAGTTCGGCAGCGCCAAAAAGAACGAGCCCGTAATCGCGATCAAATCGTTGGGCCCTACCACCGCCCGCGCGCTGCATCAAGGGTTTCGCGAGGCGTTGGTTTCGCCATCCATTGTAGTTGAGTCCTTTTCGCTTCGTCTACAAGAACTTGAACTTCTTCCTCGAGCTGCGCAAGCGGAACGGCTCGCGGGTTGATCGAACTCGAGTTAAGATGAGTACATCGATCTCGGGAATCATCATCTCGAGCATGCGTCGATAGTTCTTATCCTTGCTGGCTGAAAAGAGAACGATTCGCCGATCAGGAGCGAAATGAACACGCAACGTTTCTAGCAAGGCCTCCATCGATGCCTCGTTGTGCGCGGTGTCCAGCACAACCCAAGGGCGATTGGATACGACTTGCATTCGCCCAGCTATCTGTGTCGTTGCCATCCCTCGACGAACCGCATCCTGTTCGATCTTCCATCCTTTGTGACGCAAGCAATCGATACTTGCAAACACTAGCGCTGCGTTGCGCGATTGATGCGGACCGAGCAAACGCAAAGGAACGGCGTCATAGGAACGAGCACTCTCACTGAACGGACGGATCCACTGAAACTCCAATTGGGACAATCCATCGGAGTTGAGATCATTGTGTTGGGGTGGATTCCACTCAATCTCAAAATCGCGATCGAGAACCCAAAGAGGCGAATCGTGTTCCCTGGCCACGTCTTGTATCACACGATCAGCATCGGGATGGGTTGCTCCGCTCACCACTGGAATATGCCGCTTAATGATGCCGGCTTTCTCGCCTGCAATGGCAGCGATGGTATCTCCAAGCTGCTGCTGATGGTCCAAGCTAATCGAAGTAATGATGGTCAAAAGAGGATCGCAGACGTTGGTGCTGTCCAACCTTCCTCCCAATCCTACTTCGACCACGGCCATATCCACCTTGCGATGCCGAAACAACAGCCAAGCCAAAGCGGTAGTCAATTCGAAAAACGTCGGAGCCCCATGTTCACTTTCAGTGAGTTCCATCGCGGCAGGGCGGAGAAGGTCGACCATTGCCACCAATTCTTCAGGTTGGCACGCCTCCCCATCGATGACAAACCGTTCCTCGAGATGCACCAGGTGGGGCGAAGTATAAAGCCCGGTTCGATACCCAGCATATCGAAGCGTTTCGGAAAGGAGCCACGCCACGCTCCCTTTACCTTTCGTTCCCGCGATGTGGATCACGGGTTGAGCCAATTGGGGATCCCCTAGTTTTTCAAGGAGCACCCGCATCCGCTGGAGGCGATAATGGTTCTTGGTATACGGAAGTTGGGTAAACTTCTCGTAATTCAGTCGCTCAAAAAGAAAGGCCAAACTATTCAGATAGGCCTCGCAGGTCCGATCCATTCGCATTCCCAATCGATGATTCGCTTTTTACCCCAGCGAACAGTCTCATTTGTCGGGCAGAACTTGTCAAAGGCATCACACTTCTTGGCACACTGTGAAAAGAGGAACTGTGCTTGTCGAAAAAGCTCTTTCTGCCCGATTTCTAAATGCCAGCAGAGATTCTGATAGCACCAATCGTGTACGACCCCAGTGCAATCGGTTCAATCGCTACAAAAAGCCCGCCCGCACAACCAACACGGGGGGTAATTGGAAAGTCGATAGCTCCATGAATTCAAGAGATGAATTACACTGGGGGCTCATCGTTTTTGACAAGGGTGATGTCTGAACCCTTGTCCGATCGCGTCCGTAACACCGCTTGTCCCCTGCGCTGGTCGAACTCTGCGCTGGTTGACGACTGATCTTGGGCATTGCCTTCTTCTCGTCGGAGTTAATTCATGTCGGTTTCCACCGCACCGAGTCCCGTAGCCACTCCTGTTGATTCGGAAAACACGATCATCGAAACGCGTAGCCTGAGCAAGGTTTATCGCGATTTCTGGGGACGCAAGAAGGTACAAGCTCTCAAACCTTTGGATATCGATGTTCGGAAGGGTGAGATTTTTGGATTGCTGGGCCCCAACGGATCGGGCAAATCCACCACCATCAAACTCATTCTCGGATTGCTATTCCCCAGTTCAGGACGTGCCTTCGTTTTCGGCAAAGAAGCAACGGACGTCACCAAGAACGAGCGGATCGGATACCTCCCCGAAGAATCGTACCTCTACAAATTTCTCAACGCGGAAGAGACGCTCGATTTCTACGGCCGCCTGTTCGATATGCCAGCCTCGGTTCGTCACCAGCGAACGGAAGAATTGATTCAGATGGTGGGCCTTCAGAAAGCACGCCGTCGCCAACTTCGCGAATACTCCAAGGGGATGACTCGCCGCATTGGTTTGGCCCAGGCATTGATTAATGAACCTGACCTCTTGGTTCTCGACGAACCAACCACTGGTTTGGACCCGATTGGTTCTCGTGAAATGAAGGATCTGATCCTAAAGCTTCGCGATCAAGGCAAGACGATTTTGATGTGTTCGCACCAGTTGGCCGACGTTCAAGACGTTTGCGATCGTATTGCCATTCTGCACCAAGGTGACCTCAAAGAATTGGGACGCGTCGATAGTCTCCTCAAGGTTCGCGATGTTACTGAAGTGCACGCGCGTGGGCTGAGCGAAGAGGCGAAACGTGAGATTGCGGAAGTGATCAAGAAACATGGTGGCGATCTTGTCCAAATGGACAACCCGACCACCACCATGGAAGAGCTGTTCCTCGATATCGTTCGTGAGAGCGAAAAACGTCCTGGCCACCGCGGCACGGGCGGTTGATTTGGTTTAGTGTTCGTTTCTCCTTCTCACTTTTCTTCTGAAGATTCGATATGCGTCTACAACCAGATCAGTTATGGGGATACTTTGAGTGGCTGCTCGTCCGAGGCGGACTTCTCAATGGTTTCCTGGTCGCTTTGACCTTCGCCGCCATTGGGTTCATCGTTAGCTATTTGATTGGATTAGCGAGAATCGGCCCCACCGAAGGTTTTTATTCGGTCGCTAAAACGATCGGCAGTCTATTCAAGGTCGATCTTCCGGGTACGTCGTTTCGACGCATTGGTGCGATTGCGTACTTGTCGTTCAAAGAAGCCATTCGCCGCAAAGTGTTGGCAGTCGTCGGAATCTTCGTGGTCGGCATGATGTTCGCCGGATGGTATCTCGATCAAGGTGCTGCAGAACCAGCGCGTCTTTACATCAGCTTCGTACTCACCGTTACCAACTACATGGTCTTGCTGCTCGGCTTGTTCATCAGTGCCTTCAGCTTGCCCGCTGAGATCAAGAATCGAACCATCTACACCATCGTGACCAAGCCGGTGCGACCAACCGAAATCTTCATCGGCCGCGTCGTTGGATTTGGTGCAATTGGAACGCTGGTACTCGTGATTCTTGGTGCCCTTTCTTTCGTCTTCGTGATTCGCAGCGTTCGCCATGAACACATTGCAGCTTCGGTAGCTCAGGACGGCCTTTCGGGCGAGACGTCATACGATGCAAAGCACGAACACACCTTTGTGATCGGTGAAGATGGCATTGGTGTAACCGATGAGCAAAAGGGTCACCGCCACCGCGTCGTGAAGAAGGGCGACAAGGTTGTGATCGAGGAGCCACAAGGAAGCTTGGTTGCGAAAGTCCCTGTCTATGGAACGTTTAAGTTCGTCCAGGCGAATGGCCAAGATGGTGAAGGCAAGAACGTCGGTCACGAGTCCGAGTATCAGAAGTACATCGAAGGCAACACGCTCGAAAGCGCTGTCTGGACCTTCGAAGGTGTGACGCCCGATCGATTCCCGAATGGACTTCGATTGGAAATGACCTTGGCTGCCTTCCGAACCTTTAAGGGCGATATCGTTACAGGGGTGCAGGGGGCAATCATCTTCCGCAATCCCGATGGTTCCTGTGAAACCGAACGCAATCAGTTTACGGTCCGCGAATATCAAGTCGATCAAAAGCAGTTTGGCTTGAAAATGAAAGGCTTTCGCGGAAAAGAAACGGCCGAGTTGGACCTGTTCAAAGACCTAGCCCCCAATGGCAAAGTCGAAGTCGTCATTCGATGCTTGGACAAAGGTCAGTATCTTGGAATGGCCCCTGCGGACGTGTTCTTGCTGGCAGGGGAAGCACCGTTTGTTTGGAATTTTGTGAAAGGCTACATCAGTATTTGGCTGCAGATGATGATCGTCATTTGCTTCGCAGTGATGTTTAGCACCTTCTTGACCGGTCCGGTCGCTATGATCGCAACCTTGGCGTGCATCATTCTCGGTTTCTTCGGTTCCGTCGCAGGTGATATCCTTTCAGGCAAAGCGGCCGGTGGTGGTCCCGTTGAAGCTCTGGTTCGCATCTCAACACAGGCTGGGGTTCTCACCGATCTCGACATGGGAAGCGAATCAGTCGTGCATGCCATTCGCTTAGTCGATGGTGGCATTATTCGTTTACTTTATTCAGTGACGGCAGCGCTGCCGGATTTCCGATCCTTGAGCTGTGCCGAGTTTGTAGCCTACGGAATCAATATCTTCGACGGTTTGTTGGGTAGGCATATCACCATCACCTTGGGATACTTTATCTTGACTTGGATTATAGGGTACTTCTTCCTGAAGACTCGGGAGATGGCAGCATGAACAATGCATCGTTCAAGCGAAAGCTTACTTATATCATTGCGATTGTGGCGCTGTTGGTTCCCGTCTACTTTTTGGGCCAACCGATGGTCCAGAAAAAGGAAGGGCAGGGCCAAGGCGGCGGTACTTTGGCAAAGATTCGCCAGAAGTATGGAATCGGCCAAGCCGATATCGGCGAGATCGATCCTGCCAGCGAAAGTGCTCGCTTAGCTACCTTGGGCTTTCGCGGTTTCGCGACAACTATCGCGCAGTACAAAGCCGATTACTACAAGCTTTGTTTATTTGGGATCGCTATTCTGCAACACTCAATCAAATTGCATTGCTACAGCCCCACTTCCTCAACGTTTGGGACCACCAGGCACATAACCTGACCTACAACATTGCAGTAGAGTTCGACGGATATAAGCAACGCTACGAGTGGGTGAAAAGGTATCGACTTCCTCTCATTCGCGGTACGACTGGCAAGCGGCAACCCATTCTCCAATGGACGCTCGGTATCTACTGTTGAAAGTTGGAATCTCCGACGAAAAACGACAGTATCGAGAACTCTATCGCAACGACGAAGAATATCTAAGCATCTCATCGATCTTGGATTGGATATCAAGCGATCCGATGCGTCGACGATGGCAAGCCCGACCATTGGTTAACAGGACGCCTATGGTTCCTCAAAGCCTACGATCTCTTCCAGGCGGGTTGCTGCAAAGAAGAGTCCTCACCTCTTTACAGCGATGGACCATTGCCAACCGTTATTCGAAAGCAATCGAAGATGAAGGCGTTCTCGATGATCAGGCCCAGTTTTGGTGAACGCGTTAACGAAGTGGTGGCATGGAGTTTGGCAACATCGATTTGATGACCACCCAGGGGCCATCAATCAGATGAAAGGCGATACGGCTGCCAACCGTTGCTCAAGCAAAACAACAGCTGATGGAAATCGCAGCCGATGTACGAACCTCATTAATCGCGAAAATTCGCGGGCAACTCTCACCGGAATTGAACGAGGCTTTGGATACCGATCCTGCCAAACGGACCCAGGCCCAAGCCGAATTGGTCTACAACATCGATCGCCCATTGGAGCCAACTCCGATGGAGATCGCTGAGGCGTCACCCAAGGCGATTCGCGACAAAGCGATTGCCCTCGCTACCAAGCTCAAGTACGGAAGAGTATCTGCAGCATCTGCTGAGCTACAAGCAACAGGTCAACTATGACTATTGGGAAACGCGAGCTGTTTCCGAGCAGTACACGACCACATTGGAAGCACGCCAACGGATGTACAATGCAGACAAGCTATTGCAAGAAGCCAAGCTTGACCAAGCGCTTCTCGAATACGACAAGGCATGGCTCAATTGGGCTCGCGTATTCGAAGATTTCCAGCCCTCATAACTCTGACGATGTGGCGGGAGACATCATGAAATCGATCCGTCGCTATCGACGTATTCTCGACACTGCCATTGCCCGAAAGCTTTCCGTTGTACCGCTTCCGCGAATTGAAAACGTGGCGGAAAGAACCTGCAGGAGATCAAAACGCTCGATCAGCTGGATCGATGATATTCAAAACCGCGGCCCCTTCACTACCCGAGAATGACGATCTACCGCCTGCCGCCAACCTGAATGATGCTACGGTTGAATTCCCTGCAGATCTGAGCAACCTCGGCCTGCCAAGAGGCTTCAAAAGCATTCAAGTCGAAACTCCGGAATCGGGTGAACACCGAGCGTCAGCTTCGCGAGGCGGCCTTCGGCCGCCTCGTCTACCCGGTCGTGTCCCGCAGTGGAGAATCGAACTAAAGGATTGAAGTTCGAAGATTACGGTATCCATCAAGGCGACTCCCCGAGTCGCCTTTTTTCTTTTATAGTCTGTTTGGCGGTACCGTTGCCAGGCGCTAACGCATGGACGTTTCCTGCAAAATTTGAGGCTTATCATCATCGAATCGATCGGTGATGACTCGAATACCTACATGTGAGAAGGATAATCGTTTTGTCTAACGCGTTCCCAATCGGCGGCTTCGCCTGTCGATTTCCTTTTCCGCTCAAGAGTCCGGTGTGCAGGCAACCTGCCCTCGATCCACCATACCGTCGCAGATAAGTGATGGGATCTATCGAGCCTCTTTGCCGAAAGTGATGACGACTGGAATAGCGATTTGGAATGCTATGCCGAGAAATGGAAGGCTATACCCAATTTCAAGGGCGATTGTCTCAGTCGGCTCAAACCATCGCCGACTGCGCCATCGATCTCGAAGTGGATCGCCTCGGTGAACGTCTTGGCACTTATGGCGCACAAGACTGCACCGAAAGATCAATCCCAGCAGCCTGTACCGGAATGAAAGCCAAGTTTCGAAACTTGGCCGTTAAAGCAGGCAATAGCGAGTTACCATTCGCCCTGAGTTGTTGGCGATTCCGGCGACGCTGCAAAAGATGAGCAGAGATTGCACAGGCTTTCCATCGATTGATTCTCCAGCACGCTCGCTCGATACCAACCTCATACACTTTCGAGAAGAGGGAACGTCTGTGCGGTAAGCCGGTGAAATGGCGCAAACGGCAAGGTCAAGTCTTTCGCCAGCTCCAATGAACATTTGAAGTTTGGCATCATCGAAACCAGACTCGGACAAATCGGTTGAAACTCCTGGCCCCGGCTTCTTCTGCATCCTTGCTCATTCTCACTGTTGTGAAGTGCGCAGAAGGCCTTCCATCAATACTTCTGCCGGAGTACGATCCGCGAAAACACTAGCAGCAGCTTTGGCCTGGAAGCATTCACGGCGATGTGTATGCAAAGCTCGCCTTCTCAAGCGCGCCCGATGACCCTGTTCCAGAGTTGCGTTCCCACATCCGGTCTGGAAGCAATTTGATCCGCAGATCCGTGGCAACCTGACAGTTCCTCATTACTTCGTCTTCGTCGACATGCCGAAGATGGACTTGGCGATATCCATCATTAGGCTACCTACGTCCCCATGCCTGAAACGAAAGCGTCGTGGGATGATGCGTTCCGCCGTCTGTCGTGAATCGCTCAAGCGACCACTCGGTGAAAGTATTGCAACGCTCTACAAGGACTGCAATTGACCCGTTGGGGAGTACGATCGACCACAATCCGGTAGCGAAGCAAAGTGGTGCCTTCAGTTGCGGCTGCGCTGGTGGCGATCCCTATATTGATGAGCTAAGCCAACGGTTCTCAATGATGTTTTTACGCTACCCATGAGCTGGGCGCTTTCATGCCGCGGCGCAACCAAGCATCAACCTGTTCCGGTATTCCACCACGATCTTCGTGGCCGGTAGCTAACGCCTTCAGCTTGAACAACTCCTTTCATTACCTGCTTGAACAGACAACCCGTGAAGGCGGCGGGAACAAATCACGAAGTCGATAGCATCGAACAACCTGCGTCGTTCGACAGACGGTATTTGCGGGGTCGAAAAAGAAGACTCACTTTGGCCGAGGCTGGTGAACCGCACGGTTGAATCGTTCAAGCAAGTTTATCAGCGATTACTCGATGCCTTCTTTGGTCTCAATTCGCAATCGTCGCAGAACTCGAACTCGAGTGCTTCGCATTCCGCACTTCTATCAGGCCTTCGCCATCTACAAATCATCAAACCGGACTATCGGCGCTTAGTGCTATCATGGCAGATACTCAGAAGTGGACATGAACTGAAAGAATTACCTGCGGTTCCTTCAGGTGGATGCTCAAGGATCGTGATTGCGGGGTGGAGATCGACATGACCAAACCGGAACCGGTCAATACAGCTCGGCGACCTTTGGCAAGCTTGGCAAAACCAGTTGGATCAGTTGATCTGATGAATCAATTGCCGCACAATAAACGGGGATTAGAACGACGACGACTACAAATTGTTTTCGTACGGTTTGCGGGATAGTGGTAAAGGCGTTGGCCTGGCGATTTAGACTTTCCGTCGTTCTGTGCGGACCTTCGCACTACCTTTTTTATTCGAGAATCGAACCTATGAGCAGCAATTCCTCTTTCTTCGGACGCCATCACTGATTCCGAATGCGTCGCGATTGCTATGGGCCGGCTTTATGGCCATCTTGGCCGCTGGCGTGGGCTTTTCCGTTTCAGGCGGTATCTATCAGACGTGTTCAGGCAATACGGCTTTGCCTTGGTAGCCGAGTTGGGCCTGACTTAACCGGTGATGGGCTTGTTGGCTGGTCATCATTCTCATCAGTTCGTTTATTGCAGACACCGTTGGCTATGGCCGGTTGATATGGCGGCTTGCGTTTCCTTACCACTACTATCTGCGATCTAACGGGTGGGCTGGAAGCACTGAAGCCGGAGGAAAGTGCTGCATTTTCTGTTTAACTGGGGAGTCAATTTCCACCTGTTGCCGGTAGAGCAACAGGTTGTGAAGCGATCGATTAACCCTTTGGTTACGGGCTTTGTTTCCTGCAATAAATCAATAACCAAACATCTTCATGCCGGTTGGCCCGTTGGTCGTTATCGGCGGCGCTTTTCTCCTGCTTCATGGCGGGAAATGCTGAATCGAATACCAGCCCCGTAGCCTGGCAGTTAAGATTTCTATGTTTTTGATTCGGTTATTGCTCTACGGCCTCATGGATTGTTGGGCAACGATTTCCGGCCTCAAGCCAAAACCGCTGGAGTCAGCATTACGGAAAGATGTTCTCGTATCTTTCTCATCCTATGATGCGTTCTTTTCTGGTGATTATTTTGGTTGGATATGTCGAACTTGCTTTGATTCATGGATCAAGTAGAATCACCGGATCAATCATGAAGTCACTTCTGACAGCCTGCTTCATTCGTGTACGCACTCTGGTCTGCCTGTTTGCATTACGTTTTTTGCCGGGCCTTCATCGTGGATATCTCCTCTGGGCTTGCTTGCAATGGCGGAGCCTAGGATTTATGGGCTTCAACTACTTGGTGCTGCGAACTCGGTTGCAATGTCCATCATCGCAGCAACGATCTGCGCTTTTGGTAAAACCTTCCTGCTGTTGACATTGCTTGCGGTCATTTTAGAACGCTTTCTTACCCAAGTCGATTGTTGCAATCTCGTGGTGCGATGGGTGGTATCGACGCCTACTCTATACTGACTGTTGGAGCTGCGGGAATCTGGCTTTAACCAGGGCTATCGCTACTGCCCAACTGCTGAAAAACCAGAAGTCTTTGATCGCTACAAAGCGCAAAATGAAAACAGCTTTTTGTGATTTAAGACAAATCGGTCTCGATGCTTTGCTAAAAGTCGGTCGCCTGGAAGATGGTGGCAAAGGTAACGCGTGCCGTTGAGATTCTTTCAAAAGTCTGGCCAGATGGCTACACAATCGCACCGTGGGTGAATCAACCAAAGCAAACCGCGGAAACCGACGAAGCCCTGAAGTTCAAAAGCAGCAGAGATTGCCTGGAGATGCGTATGGCAACGGCGTCATACGTCCACCACGGTGATGTTCATTCATTACGTACTGTTGATTCTCTATTTTGCATAAACGGGCGGACACCGGCAAATTCACATCGACAGCAGCCATTCGCAGTCACATAGGCCAGACGAAGCCCCATGTTCTGGAACGCAGGGCTCATCCTGCGTTAAGCCAATATCTGCTTGCAGCGCGACATCGTATGCGTTAAGCACTCGCCATGCGCTACAGATTTGCTGCTCGGCCCTACCGACGCAGTCACCAATGTGTCCGACCACATGGAATGGTCACGGACGCCAGGCCATCCCAATCGTTCGGCAACCGTGGCCGGGCTCATCAAGCCTCCAGCAACTTCAATGCGAGCCACGAACGAGTCAATGCGGGCCAGCTGCAGGATGCTTTGCATACGCCTGTGCCAATCGACCTGCCGCGTACCCGAGCGAATAGCTGGGTGCAGGCTGCACGACCACATGATCATCCGCAACGACATTAACTATCATCGCTATCGACAACTTCGCAACGCATACCAGCGATGTGTGATGGCGATACCGAATTCGCATTCGGCCGATTCCAGCTTCATCGTGGCAGAATCCATCGAGGGCAAGAAGTACGCGGCGGCGGAAAAACCATGAAGCATCGGCGCTTCCAGAAGAAATGCGGCAGGTGACCGGAACGGCGAGGAAGCCAAACGCTCTCCAATCCCCATCCTCGGACGTTTCCATCTTCGGACACTAAGGGAACGCTTGCAGCCGCGACGTCTGCATCGACAAAGGTATCGAGCACATCTTCACACCAGTCTTCGTCGACAGTGCAACCAGGCGGCAAGATCTGAACGATCGATGCGCATGCTGCTCGAACTCCCTCGTTGATCAATTCAACGGAGGTAGCCGACCCATCGCTCTCAACAACGATGAGTTCGTCATTCTCCAATTGATAGGGATCTTCGTAGTTCCCTCGATGTACCAAAATCAGTTCGATATCTTCGGGACGATTCTCGAGGACAGACAGTAGTGTCGATTCGAGGCGAGAAGGATCGTTCTCGAAGGGGATCACGATAGAAAGACGAGGCACAGTCGACTCCCTCGGCTCGCTGCCATTCCTAATAAGATTGCATCGAGCGAGTGCGGCTCGGCAATCACGGCACAATCGTGCCATCACGATTTGTTTTCGGCACTGGATTCACAAGCAGTGAGCGTAGAAAGCGTAATACCTCAAATGCCGTTTGCGCAATTTAGCGAAGACAGCGATTATTTAACGGATGCGGGTACCGTGGTGTCTTGCAAGCGAATGATAGCGTTGTCTGATGGCTTGGTCGCAAAGCTTGAGCCTTTGGCATTGGCCAACATTTCTTCGACCACAGGCCGAACTACCGAAGTCGGCAATGCATAGCTACTTACGCGTCCCGCCCGCGCAATGTTGATCCCGACGACCTTTCCATTGAGGTCCACGACGGGACCACCACACTGATTTGGCATCAACACCGTATCGTGCTGGAAAACGCTAGCAAAACCTGTTGAACGAGCACTGATCCGTCCGTTGACTTCCATCTCGGTTGGATCCAACAGCGAATTGTGAAGGTCCATCAGCTCTGCGCGGACAGTCTTTGTCTTCTCTTTGCGAGCAATCTCCAACTCGATTTCCTGACCGGCCCGCATCGAAGCAATGGTGTCCAACAAGGCCTGACGCGTCGTCACCTTGGAACCATTGACCGCCAATATCAAATCGTCTTTGCGAATACCGGCGCGATGAGCACCACTCCCTTCCAAGACCATTTTGACGACGATCTGCTGATTGGCATCGGTGTCAAAACTGATCCCCAAAACGGCTTTCTCTTGCCGAATCGCTCGAGGTGCCACAGACACAACGCCAATAGCGAGCGGTATCTCTTTGAAGTCGGTGGAGGCTATCCATGCGCCTACCTCGGCCTGCGAGGTGATCGACCAATCGACAATCGGTAGACCTTTGCGTTCGACCTTAAGCAATGCCAGATCGATGTCCGTGCGAGTGGAAACCACTCTGCAATTGACCTTCGCCCCGTCGTACAAACGGCATTCGATATCGGCTTGAGGCAATTCGCTGGCCTTGGTGATGGCATAGCCTTCGCTATCCACCATGGCACCCATGGCCACCTGGTGTCCATCGCCAATCACGCGGATCGTCGACATCCAATTCTTACCGATCGCTTCGCGGAACGTCCGCAAGATCGTAAAGTGCATCCGCTCGTGCGACCCTGCTACCGACTTGTCTTGCAGGCCCGACTGAGTCGATGCGCGAGGTGGCTGCTGGATGAGCGTTGAACGATCTTCAGGGATCGCTACGTTCTCTGAATCGGTAACGGCGGGAATCGAAGATGTCGCAACCTCGTTTGGGCACCATCCAGGCAAGGCATAGATGGAAAGCGACGAAGCACCTAAAGCGATCGCAACGGCATAGACTTTGGAAGACTTCATTCGAGCCCCAGGAGCTTTGAGGACTGGATTCCGTAAACGCACGACTACTCTTCAACACCGATCACAAGTCGAAGTTCGAGCGATTTGCCTGCTCGCTCGACATCCACTCGCACGCGATCTCCGGGTAGAGATGCATCTACGGCATTCTTCAGCTCTTGAAAACTCCGGATGGAGGTCCCATCGAACTTGCGAATGATATCGCCGACCCGAATTCCTGCTTGAGCTGCAGGACTATCGGGAACAATTTCAGTAATGATTGCTTCGGGATTGGTTTCGCTTCCCGAAACACCTATGCGAGGCTTGTAACCAGGCAACGTGCCCCAAGCTTCATTGCGAGCCATACGATCCCAACTGTCGGCAAAGACATCGATTGGAACGTGCATGTTGTCACCCACATCGGTTCCGATGCGGCTATGAATTCCGACCAACTTGCCTTGCAAATCAAACAATGGTCCACCACTATCGCCACCGATCAATGCACAATCGGTGACCAAGGTCGATTGCATCGTTTCTACGACGCGTCCGACGCGGACCACTGCATTACGCTCTTTGTTCCATCCACCGGGATGGCCGGTTGCAATCACCCAGTGCCCTGGTTGAATCTGGGCAGAAGTTCCCAAGGTTGCATGAGGCCATGGCACAGTCTTCTCAACCAACTGTCCCTGAACTTCTTGCTTCTCGGAAAGGCTATCGGTGATCTTCACCAAGCCGGCATCCATATAACGATTCATGCCTAAGGTGCGCCCGCGAACCCGTTTTCCATCCGGCATGCGAATCCATGCATCGCGATTGGGTTTTCCAGCAACGTGAGCCGCCGTTAAGACATATCCGTCTCCGGTAATGATCACGCCACTCCCTTGCGCAGAACCTTGTTCGATATGAACCGTCACCGCTTTGATCTTATCCGCCACCGCGGTTTGCTGCTTCTGCAACAACATCAAGTCTTGAACGCTTTTGGGCTCACCACCTTGCAGGATAAAGTCCAGTTTGCGGTCTAAGGGGACCTCGGTCAGGCCAGGCGTTTTGCTCATTTCTCGCTTGGAAATGGCGGGTTTCAGCGACGTAACCGAAACGCCACCGGTCGAGGTTGCCATGGCCGGAACCACCGGCATGTCGCCGTCTCCAACCAGTGCCGCAGGATCGACATTGGTGGGCATCTCGAATCGATTCTGTCCCACGGCCAAACGCATAGGAACCCCGTGCAAAATCCACAGGGCTGCGATTGCCAGCATGGAATAGCGGTTCCAAATTGAGCGAGACTGTAGCACTCCAACACTCCCCAAAGTCCAAACCCTTGAATGAATCTCGATAGCACCGCGACTGGTAAAGTTCACCGGGTTTGCCGATAGAATGCTTTTTTCAGTTCGCAGGCGTTGTGCCAGCTACCTTCGATTATTCGCTACCACCGCGCAAATTAAAACCCTTTTCCCGACGGAATAAGTGATTCGAATCCTCGCAGTCGTGCGAAGAATTTACGCCTAGGGTAGGTGGTGCAGTAATGTAGCTTGCCGATCCGGTAAGATTTACTGAAAACTGATGGACTTTCCGGAGTTTTGGCTAGTTATGCGTTGCTTGATCCTAGGGTGTGGATACGTTGGATCCCGATTTGCCGATTATTCCGTTTCTAACGGATGGGAAACCTCGGCAACCTCTCGTTCCGCCTCAAAATTGGCGGAGCTCACGTCCCAGGGTATCCAAGTCCTCGAGGCCGATTGGCTCGACCCACCTTCCTTGCGCAACTTGCCTCGCGTCGATTACCTATTGATCTCCATCTCGCATGCTCAAGTTCCTGGGATGTCGCCCGAGTCCGTTCATTGCCAAGGCCTTCAGAATCTCTTCGCAGGTGATTGGTCGTCGCTCAAGAGAGTCGTCTACCTTTCTACAACCGGTGTGTATGGGACGGCTACCGGAGGAGTCTGGCTCGATGAATCGACTCCACCCCAGCCGACACGCCCCAGTTCTGTGACCGCAGTTGCGGCCGAAAAGTGGTTTGCCGAACATCCTGAAATCCCGGCCACGACGTTGCGTCTTGCGGGAATCTATGGCCCTGATCGCATTCCCAATCTCGACCGGTTGCGACGTGGCGAAACGATCGAGATCGATCCTCATTCCTATCTGAACCTGATTCACGTCGACGACATCGTCGGCATCATTGGCCAAGTTTTTCAACAAGACACTGTCGACCGCTGCTATTGCGTATCCGACGGCCATCCCGTGACGCGAGCTGAATACTATGGTCAACTTTGCGAGTGGATGGGTGTTCCCACGCCGACCATTCAACCACCCTCCGAATCTTCGATGAAATCTCCCGAGACATGGGTGCCTCGCCGTGGACAAGACAAGCGCATTTCCAATCGCAAACTCCTTTCAGAGATCCCCTGGAAATTCCGTTATCCGAGTTTTCGCGAGGGAATGAAGGAGCTAGTGCGAGAAGCCAACATGCGAGATGCGGGGTCGATCTAACGGAATGCGGACATGGGGGTGCGGTTGTGAGAACGGGCTTATCGACTTACAATCCGACGGAGTTTATGGCTCAAAAAGGCCATTGATTGTTTAACCTTTTTCTGTTGGTATGCGTGTAGATGCTTCGACGCAAGTTGATTTTCCCAAACGTGATTGAACTCAACATGCAGGCCGGCCACCTGATCGGATGCAATGTCTATCTCGTTTTCGATCGCGACGAATGGACGCTGATCGATATTGGATATCAAGACAGCGTGGAAGAGATTGTTGAGCTCGTAAGGCAACTCGACTTTCCTCTATCCAAATGCAAGACCCTGATCGCAACACATGCCGACGTGGATCATGGACAGGGATTTGCCTTAGCCAAACAAACGCTGAAGACCACTCTGACAGCGCATCCTAAAGCAGCTCAGTTGCTCAAAGAAGGCAATCGGCTTCAGACCTTTGCTGAAATTCAAGCACAAGGCATTTCCATGGAAATGCCAATCGTGTCGACCGAACACATGGTCGATGACGGTGACATCATCGCCATCGGTGATCTTAAACTCGAAGTTTGGTCGACCCCTGGCCACGCAGATAGCCAATTGGCGTTTCGTTTAGGCAACCTACTATTCAGTGGCGATAACATCTATCGCGATGGGTGCGTCGGCGCCATCGATGCTCATCACGGCAGCGATATCCAAGCCTTCATCCGATCGCTCGAACGTATTCGCGATAGCGATATCGAATGGCTCTTACCTTCGCATGGTCCTTGGTTCCGAAAAGATTCAGCCATGATTCAGAAGACCATCGATCGTCTCAAAACCTATCTGCATATGGCAGACTTTGGAACGTGCGCTATCGATTGGCCCTTGATGGACCAATGGGAAGAGGAAATCGCTGACGGACGTTTGCCTGACTAAGGCCCTGGACTCAAGCTGTTGACTCAACCTCCAGGCGAACGACACTTCTCCTATCAAGTGTCCCCCAGTCCGATCCCACCTACCGCAATAAGGTTTGATCGCTTGCCATGATCGGCTGCGCTAAGTGTTCAAAGCTTAAATCGAGCGTTGATTGAAGGCGCTTCGCTTCTGCATGAGCCGGTGAGGCCTGCAAGGCTTTGCCGAGGCTCATTCGAGCCTGCACAAGATCACCGAGTCGATATTGAGCTGTCGCTAGTTGAACATGCTGATCTACATTTTCCAATGGCATCTTATCGGCAGCTCGATTGAGCACTGCCAACGCTTCTCGTTGATGCCCCATATCGGCCAAAGCGAGCCCACGAACCATCAAGGACTCGGGCTTGCTATGTTCGGTTGGATGAAGATCCACCATGCGATCCAAAGTCGCTAAAGCTCGCTGAGGCCGGCCGAGTTGGCGATAAATGTCGGCCGTGGCCAGCTGGACTTCGGGATAATCAGGTTGCAACAACATGGCTCGTTGGTAACACGTCAGAGCCTGCTCCCAGTTCTTCATCGATCGATGCGTGTCCCCCAGTAACGACCACGCCTGAGGATTGCGATGATCTTCGGAGATCGCCAATTGCGCTTGCTGGGCTGCATTCGGTAGATCCCCGATCGACAAATACATCTCACCCAAGCGCACCATATATTCGGGATCTGTCCCCGAAATGCGAATAGCCTCCTGCATGTGACGGATCGCTTCTTGTTTCGATCCTTTTTGCCACAGGGTCTGAGCGTATCCCCAATGAGCCCGTTCATCGGTTGGGCAACATTGCAACGCTTCCGAAAACAATAACTCGGCATCTTGGAACCGATCACGATCGAGCGCATCGGCTCCGCGCAATGACAACTGCCGAGCTCCGGCCATTTGCTGATCGGCTCCGCGTTGCCGAAGCACTCGACATCCTACTGTTCCCCAAACGATCCACAGCATCATCAACCATGCGAAGCATGGCTGCCGTTGCTTTTGAATCATGGTGAACAAGAATTCCATCGCGTCCTCAACGCCTTTAGGAAATACATCCAAACAAAGCTTTTGATACCCTTGCAGGTAGGCCATACTCCTACCCACGAGGGAGGTTAGCAGGCCGTTTGCCAAGACTCAAGAGAAACTGGATAATGCTGGAGATTCGTTGAAAATGTAGCGTGCAACTTTCATTCCACGCGTCTTTGTTCTTGCCATCACAATGGGTGCAGCGTGCTGAAATCGTATCAAGGTATGGATCTCGAATTCCCCTATCCAGAATCGTGGTCCGTTTCCGAGGACAAACAACAGGAATGGGTGGATGCCGTGCTGGTGGAAAGTCCCGATTCGGCCTTTCTTTCCATCAATCGGTACCCCAAGACCGACCTACCCGAGGAGATCCTGGAACAAGCGTGCCAAGCCATGGCCAATGAATATGAAGAGATCGAGCAAGAAGATCTACTCTTCGACTTGGGTGATGGGGATTCCTTCGGCGTCGATCTTCGTTTCTACGTCCTCGACCTCATTGTCGTTTCTCGATTGCTTGCATTCACGATCGGTCGCTATAGCTACCTCGTTCAAATGCAAGCGGAAGATCGAGACTTTGAACGATTGCGATCGGTCTTCCATGCGATGGTCACCAAAGCCATTCAATCCTTGGATGATCAGATTTCGATCGAAGAGCTTCCTCAATAGAGAACCATTGCTGGCCGGTTGAACTACGCTTGGAAACGCTGTTTTGTAATTTCGTTTGCTAGCATTGTAAAATTTTCAAAACGCGTTTGAAAAATCTACAACGGTTGTAGGAATCGTGCGGCCTAGTGGCAAAGAATCCTAGCGACTATGCGGACGATTCGATGCCAACTTCTGAGGTCAGATACTTTGAAGTGAATTGGCACGAACGTTGCTACTCAAACTATCACGACTGAAGCAGCCAGCTGAAGAGGTGGATAACCAGTTCCACCCGAGAGTCGATTCACCGACACTTAGGATCGCCTCGGCTGCTTCCAGCGCTTTGGATATGCGACTGAGGATTTGGAGTTACCAATCCGCAACAAGACATGGATGCACCGTGACCTTAGGCGTCCTCGATGATGTCCGCCAACATCATCCCCAATAGGACAGACCCATGTTGCCACTGGGTTAGGCCCGTTTTCACGGTAAAAAAAGTCAGATGCGGCCCTCGCGCTAGGAATTCCCGATGACCCAACGAACTGTCGCAAGACAGCTGGGAGGATTATCGCGATGGAAGACCCAGTCGTAAAAACCGGAAGATGGGGAGCGGTGGCTTCTAGTCTTCCGGTAGAGGCCGACCTTTCGTTTCTGGGAGGAATGGAAGAACGAGCAACCCGATCAGATAGATGAGTGCAAGCCAGCACGCGGCGCTGCGGAAAGCATCGAGCTTAGCGGCGGCTTGCACGGCTTTATCGGCGTCAGGCATCGTGGCGATAGCTGCGGCTGCAAGTTTCTCTTGCAGCACACCCAACGTGAATGGTCCGCTCGCCGCCACAAATCGTCCCACGTTGTAGCAGAAGCTCGTACCTGTACTTCGAAGCCGCGTTGGAAACAATTCAGGCAAATAGATTGCGAAGCCCGCGAAGAGTGAGAGCTGCGCGAAGCCCATCACCGCGCTCATCCAAATGTCGCTCTTGTCATTGAAGAACTGATAGAAAAACACGGTAGCCACCAAGGCTCCAATAAAACCAATCGCGAACGCAGGTTTGCGGCCGATCGATTGAGCGAGCCTCGAAAAGGCTAACATCCCAATAAAGGCTCCGATGTTTTGAACGATCAAGTTATAGGCTGACCACGTTGCTTTGGCTTTGCTGAGTTCCTTACCGTCGAGCCCTTCTGCCCGCAGCGATGCTTCTAACGAGGTCGATACCAATTCGGGACTGAAAAAGCCAACGCCCCAAAGCCCGACAACACCTGCGACGCAAAGGATCATTCCCAACAAAGCAGGTCGACTCCAGCGCGGTTCCCCAAGCAAACTTCCATAAGATCCCATCGCCTTGCCTGGCGTTTCCTTGCTGATCCTCTTTGCCTCAACCCATTTCTCTGGCTCACGAAGTTTGAGCATGATGAAGATGCAAAGAAAGGCTGGCATCGACCCGATCAAAAACATGTACTTCCACGAGACGCCAGGTGGTACGCTCGCTAAAGCAAGACTGCAAAGCCCCGCGGTCACATTCCCGACGGCCGATAGCGATTGCAACCACCCCAAAGCCTTGGAACGAACTTGTTCAGGCATTCCATCGGCAATCAAGGCGACGGCCAATCCGAATACGCCTCCCACTCCTAACCCGGTCAAAAATCGATACGCAAAGAAGTCCCAAACCGACTGCGATAGGGCGGAAAGACCCGTGCTGACCGAGTAAATCAAAACGGTTAACGCGAGTGTTTTGGCCCGCCCAATCCGATCTCCGATCGAACCAAAGATGAGCCCTCCTACCGCCCAACCAGCGACGAAAATGGATGTCGCATAGGACCCATAGGACTTTATGGTAGTCGGGTCGGGGTTTTCGCCCAGCAAAGTCCCGATCGCATTTTGCCGCGCCAAAATAAAGAGTTGCTGATCGAGACAATCGAACAACCAAGCCAGCGAAGCCATCGCAAAGACAAACCAGTGGTAGGAATTGAGATGTTTCCACCAGGGCTTGCTGGGATCGTATTCGGACATGCTGAGATCTTTGCTTCAAAAAGGATTGCTTTCAAACAAGGTGCATCATGATAGCCCAAATCCCATCCCGACGGCAATTTCTAGCCCCACATTCCCCGGCGCCAACAATAGGTGGCTGGCACCTATTGCTGATAAACCACCCGAAAGGGCAGGCACCTTTGGCGGACTGGGTGGCGTTATACTCAGTTGCTTCCTTTCTAGATGGAGGTGTTTGCAATGTCTGAATGGGGTCCTTTTGCACAGACGAAACGAGTCGATCGCCGACTCGCCATGCAGCTTGGTATCTTTGGGTCAGCAGCCGCTTTGGCCACTTCTCCCAATGCCAGCGTCGTTGCCAGCACAAACATCGCGGAGACTCAAGTCGTCGATACGCGACAACGCTCGGCCAAGAAATATGGGTTCAAAAAATCGATCAATCTGTGGGCCTTTCCCTACCCACAGCGAATGAACCTTGAAGAGTGTCTTCGACTAGCCAAGCGAGCTGGGTTTGATGGCATTGAGCTCAACTACGATCTCGACAATGACCTGTCGCCCAAAGCGAGCCCAAAAGAGTTGGCTGCGATTCGTTCGCTGGCTGATCGCATCGGCATCGAAATCAGCGGACTTTGTTCGTTCTTATTTTGGCCCTATCCATTGACCAGCAACGATGCGGCCAAACGATCGCGCGGTATCGAACTCGCTGGCCTCATGGCGGAAGCAGCGAAACATATGGGAGTGACCAACCTGTTGGTGGTTCCCGGCGCTGTCCATATTCCGTGGCGCGATGACCATGAACCGGTTCCCAACGATGTTTGTGAAAAGAGAGCGAAAGAAGCGGTCGGGAAACTCGTCGGGGCGGCCGAGAAGAACAAGGTTCTCCTCAACATGGAAAACATTTTCTTCAATGGCTTTCTCATGACACCGATGGAGATGGTTAGCTTTGTGGATAGCTTTGGTAGCCCCAACGTCCAAGTGCACTACGATACCGGCAACATTTCAATGTTTCAGCACGCCGAACATTGGATACCCATCCTCGGCATTCGGATCAAGAATATTCACTTCAAAGAGTTCACGAAGAAGGGGACCGATTACTCTCTCGAAACCTTCCGACCGTTGCTCGATGGTACAACAAATTGGCCTGCCGTGATGGACGCTCTCCATGCGATCGCATACACCGGCTACGTGACCTTCGAGTACTTCCATCCTTACCAACACTACCCCGAAGCATTGATCTATCAAACTTCCGATTCGCTCGATCGCATGTTAGGTCGAGCCAAATGAAGCCGTGATGCATCGCATGCCCATGCATTGCAAAAGCTCGAAAGGACAAGGCATAAATCATGCTTACTTGTCCTTTTGGCGATTTCTTCAGATACGTCGAGACCAACGCGCGGATATCTACTGAAGCGCATTGCGCAGTTCAGCGATAGCTTTGCGGCACTCAGCGGCAACATCTCCAGGTTCTTCGTACTCCAAAACGACGTAGCCGCGATAGTTGGCTTTGCGAAGTATCGAGGCCACTCGTTTGTAATCCATCGGCACCTTACCAGCCTTCGTCGGAAGCACCACTTTGACCTGTGCATTCACCGCGTAAGGAGCCACTTTCTCCATTTGGGTGTAGGGATCTTCATCGCCACGGAAGTTGCCGGTATCGAGATTCGCTCCCAACCATGGGCTATCGACATCGTGAATCAACTTCAACAATCCATCGGCGGTTTCCGTGGGACCACCATGGTTTTCCAAGCCAAGATAGACGCCCTTTTCACCGGCATACCGCGCCGCTTCTTTCATCGATTGCACCATCCATGCATGCGTCGAGGCCTCGTCATTCTTGAGTTGTGGGTGACCCGCAAAGATGCGCAGCGTGGGTGCGTGCAACTGATAAGCGTAATCAATCCACTTCTTGACGTGATCGATTTCCTTCTTGTGATTCTCGTGCGAAGGCGGCCAACCAAACTCATTGCGAGTCGCTGTGCCTGAAACGCTTAATCCAGCTCGAAAACAATGAGCTCGCAGGTCTCTTAAATACGCTTCATCCGGTTCAGCTGGCATGTAGTAACCGGTCAACTCGGCACCATCCAACTGCATAGCCGCACACTCTTCTATAAACCCATGCAGATCCATCGTTGGCTTTCCCTTCTTGGGCGCCAATTGATCTCGATAGCTGTACGCAGCTAGCGACAATTTGAACTTGGGTGCTTTCCGATCGGGTACGGGATCGCGGGCTGCTGCGAACGAGGACAAGGATGAAGTCGTGACGGAGGCCATGGCTAACGTCGAAACACTCATGAAGGTACGGCGGGTTGGCATCGGATGCTCCAGGTAGGATGGAAGGAAGAGTCCTGAACGTCCTAAGAAGGGACACGAAGGATCTCTACCATCGTAATCCATTTGCATGGCGAGTGGAGCCGTTGGAATCCATGCCGGTTGAGCAGCCGCTAGAATTCATCGTCGCCTTGTCAGTGTCGCCCCAAAGCATGGCTACCTAAAAAACGGTTTCGACATTCCGTCAGCGCTGCATTCGGGCGGAATGCATCGGCTCCAGCACCTTCAGATGGTCAAGCAAGACACCTGACCCTCTCAATCCTTTTTGGATCGCCATCGTTCCACAGCAGCGGCTCATGGAACGCAGCTCCGAAGGAATGCTACGCTTACAGCAAGCTATCAAGCAACAAGCGGAGCTTGCGCAACTCTTGTCGGACATCCAAATCATCGGCAGGAAGAATCTCGACACTCAGCGCTTGATCATAACCTACCCGCTGCAATTGGGTGATCAATCGACCGTACTCGATCTCGCCTTGCCCAACTCGAACCTGCAGTTGATTCTTCTTGGAATCGCGAAGATGGACGTGGAACACGTACTTCATCAACTTTTCGATGTTCTTGTTCTTGTACGGTCCGCAATGGTAGTGACTGGGATCCAAGGTCAGTCCCAGGCCATGCACGTTATCGCACAGCACACGCACGGTATCGGGATCCTCAGTCAATCGACCGATCTGGGCCTTCATACCGATGCGAGCCCCTTCGGTTTCAGCGATATCTACCAATCGCTGCAGATGCTCGACCTCTTCGTTGAAGGGCGTTCCCAATTCAGCGCTGGGGATTGTTAGCGTTACGACCTTCGTGGCCTTGGCAAACTTACAAATCGTCTGAAAGAGATCGTAATGTTCTTGGCCCTTCGCATCGATGCGCACATCATAAGAAACGATTTCCAATCGATGCGTATCACGAACGATGCGAAGACTCTCGTCAAAATCCTCCTGAATGCGACTAGGGGGCATTTGGCAGGAATGTTCATGGAGAGCAACTTCGACTGCCGTGAACTCAAGGTCGATCAAGGTGTCGATCGCCTCGGTCAAGGGCAGGTCGGGAAAGCAAGCGGTCGATGCAGCAACAATCACGGTAAACTCCTTTTCTCGACCTGATTATCGCTATTATGCGACATCTGACAACCGCGGAGAGCCAGAGGAAGGAAAAGGCTCGCGCGCCGAACCCACTCGCTCTTCAATCGCCTTGAGAATCGTGGGCACGGAAATATCGCGCATGCAAGCCTGGTGCTGAAGCGGGCAGGTCCGCTGATAACAAGGCTGACACGCAAGCCCCAAATAAAACTCTTTCTCGGGAACATTGTAGCTTCGCGTCCACTCGGGCGAGGTCGATCCAAAAAGGGTAATCACGGGCCGATTTAGCGCCAATGCAATATGGCGAGGCCCACTGTCCGTAGTGACGACCACGTCTGCCTTGCCCAGCACGGCCTTGGAAAGCCCCAGTGGCAGTTCCTGACGCACTCCCGCTCGCCCCTCGCCAAGACTACGCACTCGCGGCGATCCACATTCCTGAGCCGTTCCATTAGCCTCGTCACGCTCTCCAGGCCCACAATGCAGCAAAACCTGATACAGCCCCGTTTCGGCCAACTTTCGGGCAAGTGAAACCACCTTATCGCGAGGCCAAACCTTGGAAGCCCCATACGCCCCCGACGAATTGATGGCGACCGTCGGGATGGTTTCGTCCCAGCCGAATTCCTCCCATACCTCTTTCGCCGCCCCGCGTTCGCTATCGCTTACTTCGAGCTCGGTGTGCCGGTCTGAAATGTCGCACCCCAAGGCTTCGACCAATCGCAGGTAGGCATCGATCGCCGGTACCGGAATTTTCTTGCCGGCTTGCTTGGGCAGGTGAAAACGGTCTGTCAAAAACCAACTTCGTCCATCCTTGACATATCCAATTCGACGCCTCACTCCCCCAAGATATGCCATCATTGCCGTGCTCAGCGAATTGGTAAGAAGCAAAGCAACATCCACTCTCTCGCGACGAAGCGCCCAAGCCACATCTCGCCGGCCAAGATGTTTGGGGCGTCCCCTCGGTCGATATTCAATGCAACGATCGACGAAAGGATTCCCTTGCAATATCTCGATGGGCGCGCGACGCCCAATCAACAAGATCTCCGCATCTTCTCGATAACGCTGTCGCAACGCTCGCAGGGCAGGGGTCGCCATGCATGCATCTCCCACCCAATTCGGCAGAAAGACCGCAATCTTCATCATTCCCTCCCCTGGTCTCCACGTGCCTCTCCATGGCACCGATGAGCATGGCACTCGTCACGCGAAGTGATTAGGCCACAATGCTCTCTCAAGGTCAATTCCATTGTCCCTATTTCTCTCATTTCTCTTCTCTTCCAACCCCAACACGGACTATCCATTTTGCATTGAACAATGCTAGCAAACATTGCTGCTTGCGATTCTTCTCTTTACGTTGACTGTGATGCGCGTTATCACCTTGGGGTCTTCCCAGATAAAGATCGAATGCAGGATGCATTCAGGGGCGGTTGAACGCAGGAAAGATCATCAGGATGCATAATTTTAAGAGAGCACTTCAGGGTGCTATTCCTTTTTGGCCATCGCTCGCCGTCGCTACCCTATGTTCCATGATGGTGGCAGCTCTATGGGGTGGCAACATCCTCGCTTTCTTCCCCATCCTGCAAGTCACTCTACGCGGTGTTTCATATCAAGAGTGGATCGATGAGGAAATTGAAAAGCATCGCGTTCAAATTCAAAACCTGGAAACGCAGGTCGCCGATCTGAAGCTCAAGATCGATCAAGCGGCAGGGAACGAAGAACAAAACCTGCAGCTGAAACGCGACTTGGCAAAAGCCGAAGCCAACTTCATGGTCGAAAGCCAAGAACTCCATTCCAAGCTTGCAACCAAACCGTTTGTTGACCGATGGCTCCCTCGAACACCCTTTAAAACGGTGACTGCCATCGTAGGTGTTCTCATGGTGAGCACCGTGATCAAACATCTTTTCACGATCGCCAACGAACTCTTAGTAGGACGCGTCGCCATCGATATTGCGAGAAGCATTCGACAACGCATCTTCGACAAAGCCATGCATCTCGATCGCGCTTCCTTTTCCCAATTGGGTACCAGTGGTTTTTCTGCTCACATCACTCATACTGCCGAAGGTCTATCGACCGGTTTGATGAATACGCTCGGCGCCGCGATTCGCGAACCTCTCAAGATCTTTGCGTGCTTGGCCGGCGCAGGATGGATCTGCTGGCGACTGTTGCTGATCAGTTTGATCGTGGCACCCGCCGTTGGGTTTGTTCTGGTTCGCATCACGAGGCACCTCAAGAGCCTCTCCCATCGAATGCTCTCGCGAGCTTCCAGCTTTCATGAAGTCATGCTGGAATCGCTGGGTAACATCCAAACCGTGCAAGCGTATGCGATGGAAGAGAAGGAATCGCAGCGGTTCCATCAAGCGACCGAAGACATGCGTAACTTTGGCATCCGCTTTATCTTCTACACGGCCCTCACCAAGCCTGTGATCGAGTTCTTGGGATTGGGCATGCTTTGCACGACCATCCTCGGCGGATCCTATTTGGTCCTCAATCAAAAGACCGACATCTTCGGCATCCCCATCTGCAGTCATCCTTTGAGCGTTCCCGATCTTCTCATCTTCTTTGGATGTTTGATCGGTGCCAGCGATCCATTGCGTCGACTGTCGGCCATCTACTCGAGCATCTACGCGGGTGCAGTTGCTGCGGATGCACTTTTCCCCTTGCTCGACCGACCAAGCCAAATCCAAGATCCCGAATATCCTGTTTCGGCTCCGTCACCTCATCAAAAGATTGAACTTCAAAACATCACCTTTGGATACCGCGCCGATGCGATCGTCTTACGCGACGTTTCGATCGATATTCCTTTTGGATCGACGGTCGCCATCGTCGGGCATAATGGTAGCGGCAAATCCACTCTCATCAGCCTTCTTTGCCGATTCTATGATCCCTTGCAGGGCCAAGTTTCCATCGATGGTGTAGACCTTCGCGACATGCGACTCAAAGATGTTCGCAATCGTGTGGCCCTGGTAACCCAACACACCGAACTATTCAACGATACGATTCGGGCCAACATCGCCTACGGTTCCGAAAACCCGGACGATGCCAGCATCTTCCATGCATCGCAAGAAGCCCATGCGCACGAATTCATTTCGAACCTGCTTCCCGATCAATATGAAACCAAAGTGGGATATGGTGGGCATCGCCTCAGCGGTGGACAACGGCAACGCATTGCCTTAGCACGCGCATTGCTTCGCAACCCCGAGATACTGATCCTCGATGAAGCGACCAGCCAGATCGATATGAAGAGCGAAGAACTGATTCGCGAATCGCTAATGGCGCATCGTGGAAAACGGACCATCGTTATCATCACCCACCGCGAAGCTCTCCTCGAGATGGCCGATCTCATCTATGAAGTCCGCGATGGTGGTCTTCATCCAACCACCGCGGTTCATTACCGCGCTGCTTAGCCTTGCAGGATTCGTCGCGATCGATCAATTCAGTCGACGTGATGAGTCCGCATCCACGATCTCGCCACGAATGACTTCGCCATCGATGATGTCTCCATCCTCTTCCTTGTCGAGAGGATACGCATACCCTTGGCGAACGGCGCTCTCCCAAGCAAAACGTCCATGCGCTTGAATCAACTCCATCATGCCCGCCATGAATACGAAGACGCCGACGAGCACCAAACTGAAGCTATAAAACAATCCCAGCACGATCATGATCAAGGCCAGATATCGCCCCACTCTAGCGGCGATCTGTGTGGCTCGCAGATGCGAGACTCGATACGAAAGCAGGGCGCGTAAGATACGTCCTCCATCCATGGGAAAGGCTGGAAGTAGATTGAAAACGGCGAGCGTGATGTTGACCCAAAATAGTTGCTGAACCCATCCCAATCGCATGGGATTGTCTTGCAAGTTCTGCTGAAGCCCATCGCTTAGAAAAAGTACCGTCCCCAAACTTGCGGCAATCACAACATTGACGATCGGCCCAGCAATAGCGACGACCAATTCTTGATGCGGTTGCGTTGGAAGCGACTCCAATCGTGCCATGCCTCCGAAAGGGAGCAAGGTGATGTCATGCGTTCGTATGCCATATCCGCGAGCCGCTAACGCATGCCCTATCTCATGAAGATACACACAGAGAAACACAAAGCCCAAGAAGGCACTCGCAGCAACACCATGTCTCCATCCACCTGCCATCGATTCCGATAACAAGATGAAGATCATCAACAACCAAAAGGACCAATGGATGTATGTATCGATCCCAAACCATCGACCAATCTTGACGGTCTTCAACATCAACTCCAACTCTCTTCTATTCGCAAAAGCGATTCGCAAAGCAGCCGCGTCGAATAAACCAATTTCCGATTGCGGAAATTCAGTATAGAAAGGAATTTGCGACAGCCCAGAGTGCGTATATTCACTGCCCTCTCCAAATGCGACATTACGCCCATCCGGTCAAAATGCCTCATCATGATATCGCTTGTTTTCTTGATTTCCTTATGAAAACTGGACGAAAACGTCCAGAACACGAAAAGTGCTCGTGATGGTGCTTCATTTTTTGCTCTAGACACAATTGGAATAGCCATCACAAGATACATTGAAAGAGCATTGATGCGTGGAATTGCAACGCATGCTTTCGCGATGATTGATCAGTAAGTATTTGATGACATGGGGACAACAATGGCTTCTTCGGATCACAGTGCCTCCCATAGCGGCAACGAGGTAATGGAGACGTTCAGCTATAACGATGCCATCGTACGCAAGTTCGCTGTGGCGACCTTGGTATGGGGAATCGTGGCGTTCATTGCAGGGCTCTACGTCGCCTTGCTGTTGGTCGTACCGCAATTGAGTTTTGGGCTAGAGTATTTGACTCTAGGAAGATTGCGGCCTTTGCATACCAACGCCGCTATTTTCGCTTTTGCCGGGAATGCCATCTTTGCCGCTGTTTATTATTCGACCCAGCGTCTGTGCAAGACAAGGATGTATAGCGATTTTCTTGGTGGTCTTCACTTCTGGGGTTGGCAGCTCATCATCGTTCTCGCCGCCTTGACTCTCCCCTTGGGAATCACCCAAAGCAAAGAGTACGCCGAACTCGAATGGCCCATCGACCTCCTCATCGCCGTTGTGTGGCTTGGATTCTTCGGTGGCAATTTCTTCATGACCCTCTACAAGCGACGTGAACGTCACATGTACGTGGCGATTTGGTTTTATATCGCCACGATCGTGACGGTGACCGTGCTGCACGTGTTCAATAATCTCGTCGTGCCCGTCATCGGTGAAAGCCTGACCGAAAACCAAACCTTCACCATCAAGAGCTACTCGATCTATGCCGGTGTTCAAGATGCATTCATGCAGTGGTGGTATGGTCACAACGCCGTGGCGTTCTTCTTGACGACTCCGTTCTTGGGTTTAATGTACTACTTCCTTCCCAAGGCAGCAGACCGCCCCGTGTTCTCCTATAAGCTAAGCATCATTCACTTCTGGTCGTTGGTCTTCATCTACATCTGGGCCGGTCCTCACCACCTTCACTACACGGCCTTGCCCGAATGGGCTTCGACTTTAGGGATGATCTTCTCGGTGATGTTGTGGATGCCATCCTGGGGTGGAATGATCAACGGCCTCTTTACCCTTCGCGGAGCTTGGAGCAAAGTATCGGCCGATCCAGTGCTCAAATTCTTCGTCGTCGGGATCACGTTCTACGGTATGAGCACCTTTGAAGGTCCTCTGTTGAGTATCAAGAGCGTCAATGCTTTGTCGCACTATACCGACTGGACCATCGCTCACGTGCACGCCGGTGCTCTTGGCTGGAATGGTTTCATGACCTTTGGAATGGTCTACTGGTTGCTACCACGTATTTTTCAAACCAAGCTCTACAGTGTGAAGCTTGCCACATGGCACTTCTGGATCGCCACGATTGGAATCCTCCTGTACGTCGTTCCGATCTACGTCGCAGGTCTAACGCAAGGATTGATGTGGCGAGCCTTGGACGAAAAAGGTGGTCTGCAATACGGATTCTTGGAAACCGTTCAAGCGATCCTTCCGATGTACTGGCTTCGCGTTGGCGGCGGCTTGCTTTACATCGCTGGTGCTTTGATGTTCCTCTACAACTATGCCATGACATGGATGACTCGTCCGGCCAAGTACGAAGTTCCCGTTTACTCGGCACCTCGATTGACCTCCCACTTTGTTGATCCACCATTGCCACCAAGCGAACTCAAAACGGTTACCGAGTTTGCAAAGAAGATCGACGTCTTCGCACAGCTAGGATGGCACCGACACTGGGAACGCCTTCCCGTTCGATTCACCGTCTGGGTTGTGATCGCTGTCGTGGTAGCATCGTTGTTTGAAATCATTCCGACCTTCATGATTCGGGCCAACGTTCCAACGATTGCTAAGGTTCAGCCTTACACGCCGCTCGAACTGGCTGGTCGCGATCTCTATGTGGCTGAAGGTTGCTATGGATGCCATTCGCAAATGATTCGTCCCATCTTGGCTGAAATCAAACGCTACGGCGAATACTCCAAGCCAGGTGAATACGTCTATGACCATCCATTCCAATGGGGTTCTCGCCGCGTTGGTCCAGATCTTGGTCGTGAAGGTGGTCGCCAATCGCACCTTTGGCACTACCAACACTTGCTCAAACCGCAAGATTCGAGCCCTGGTTCGACGATGCCTAACTACAGTCACTTGGCAACCACCAAGCTCAACTTCAAGGCGATCAAGGATCGCGTCAATGCTGCCAAGTTGCTAGGTGCCAAGTACGACTTTGACCTAGGAGAGACTGAATCGGTAGCTCGCAAACAAGCCGAAGAGGTAGCGGGTGTCTTGGTTCAGCAAGGTGGTCCTGCCAACAAGCAGGACATGCAAATCATCGCTTTGATTGCCTATCTGCAACGATTGGGAACTGACATCTCGCGACCTGATGCTCCCGCAGCACCAGCTCCCACGCCTGCTCCAGCCACGGCTGCCGTATCGGCAGAATTGACATCGAGCTTGGCGGGCACCGAGCCTGCTCATAAGGAATAACCAGCACATGATCAAAGACGTCGTTTCCTACTTGGACTATTCCACGTTTCAGGAAATCGCATTAGCCATTTTCGTGACGGTGTTCGTCGCCGTCACTTTTCGAACACTTTTTATTCAACGCTCAAAGACAGATCGCATGGCCATGATCCCGTTGGATGAAGGTCATCAGGAGCCCAAAGAATGAATCAGAAGTCCCATTCAGAACCTGCACTCGGCCATGCCTACGATGGCATTCTGGAATACGACAATCCATTGCCGGGCTGGTGGTCTTGGATTTTTATCGGGACCATTGTGTTCAGCGTCTTTTATATTCTCTACTTCCATTCGGGCGCTCCCAATCGAACGATGTTCGATCAATTGGAAACCACGCAGCGAGCCCTGACCAAGAAGCAGTACGGCAGCTTGGGTGATCTCAAACAAGACCGCGCAACTTTAGTTCGGTTCATGCAAGATAAAGACTGGACGAACTACGGCAAGTCGATCTTCCGTACGAACTGCCAATCGTGCCATGGTCCCGACGGTGGCGGATTGGTTGGTCCCAACTTGGCCGACACCGCTTGGAAGAATGTCAAACATGTCGAAGACATCATGACCATCATCAACAACGGTGCTGGTGGCAATGCGATGCCAGCATGGAAACAACGTTTCACCGACCCTCGCGATGTGATTATGGTGGCGGCCTATGTTGCAGCGTTACAAGGTGAGAAGGTTAGCGGTAAGGGCCCCGAAGGCGCCAACAACATTCCGAATTGGGATGAAGACATCGCTTCGGTTCCCAAGTTTGAAAAACCTGAAGCTAAAGCCGAGGAAAAGAAATGAGTTCGCCTAAGGTCGCCAAGCCACCCGATGCAACCAGTAGTGGCTTACACGCAGGGGAATCTCTGCTGCGACCGGAAGAACATGTGCTATCGACGCTCGAAGCCGATGGCTCGCGACGGTGGTTGTTCCCTAAGTTGGCGGCGGGTTACTTTTGGAACCGCCGAAGATACTTGGCCTACTTTTTGATCGGCGTGTTCGCGATCATTCCGCACCTCCGGATGAATGGGAAGCCCCTAGTGCTTCTCGATATCACGGCTCGCCGATTCACGATTCTTGGCTACACCTTTCTTCCAACCGATACGCTCCTACTCGCACTGCTGATGGTGTGTGCCTTCACCACCATCTTCTTCGCCACGGCTCTCATGGGACGTATCTGGTGCGGTTGGGGTTGCCCACAGACCGTCTTCATGGAGTTTGTCTTTCGGCCGATCGACCGTCTTTTTCAAGGTACGGCCGGAAAAGGCGGCACACCTAAAGATAAGATCCATGGCTGGAAATGGTTTGCTCGCATCGGAGTTTATTTGCTCCTCGCAATGTTCATGACCCACACCTTCTTGGCATACTTTGTGGGTGTGGATCGCTTGGCCGTTTGGGTCCGACAGTCCCCCTTTGAACATCCCGTGCCGTTCATCGTCATGATCGTGACTGTGGGCCTCATGATGTTCGACTTCCTATACTTCCGCGAACAAACTTGCTTGATCGTCTGCCCCTACGGACGCTTTCAATCGGTGATGCTTGATCGTCGCAGCTTGATCGTTTCCTACGACCATGTTCGAGGCGAGCCTCGTGGCAAGGCGACGAAGAAACAGGCTGAGGAAACGTCCATACAGTCGGGCGATTGCGTCGACTGCGGCAACTGCGTTCGAGTCTGTCCAACGGGAATTGATATTCGTAATGGATTGCAGATGGAGTGCATCCATTGCACTCAATGTATCGATGCGTGCGATGCGGTGATGGTCAAGCTACAGCGTCCGCAAGGCCTGATCCGTTATAGCAATCAAGATGCCATCGAACGCAAGCCCAGCGCCATTCTCCGCGCTCGACTGCTGATCTATCCCATCGTACTGCTCGCGGGGATATCGGCCTTTACCTATATCTTCGTCACGAAGAAGGATTTTGACGCCAAGCTTTATCGCAACCTCGGTAACTCGTTCTCGATTGGCGAAAGCGGACTCATCGACAATTCTCTTCGCCTAAGCCTTACCAATCGAACAGACAACAAACATAGCTACCAGATGAAGATCTTGACGCCCGATGGTGGCACGGTTCGCTCCATTGAATCGGAACTCGTCGAGCTGGATCCTCAAGAACATCGCGTCGTCCCCATTTTGATCTCGGTTCCGTTTGAAAAATTCGACGACGCGCGATGCCAAGTTCAGTTTCACATTCGCGACGATCAAGGCGAAGAACGCACCATTAAGTATATGGTTCTTGGCCCCTACCAATTGCCGAAGAAAGATACACCATGACCTCTGCCGAACTGTCGCGCGACGAGCAACATCGTCGAGAAATGAAGGCTGAAAAAGCCGCGATGCGACAATGGACGACCTTTATCCTCTGCCTTCTCTTTGGCGGAGTGGGAATGTGGATTTACGCTGCCTACCGCGCGGTCAATGACGAGACGATGGCGATCGTCCCCGATTACCATGAAAAGGCCCTGAAGTGGGACGAACATCTCGCGATTCAACAGGCCAGCAATCGATTGCAATGGACGACTCATCTTTTGGTGAGTCCTGATCGAGATGCGGAAGGAAAGCGTACGATTACCTTATTTCTCCGCGATGCGCAAGCGCAACCGGTAGCCAAAGCGGAAGGTCAAGTGCGGCTTTATCACCACGCCCGCGGCAAGGCTACTCAAACGGTTGACTTCAAAGAGATCGAACCGGGTACCTATGAAGGAAAAGCTTCCATCGATCGCAATGGATCCTGGCAGTTTGAGATTTCGTTGCAGAGGGAAGGGGATCGATTCGAAAAGAGTTTTGTGCAAGAGATTGAGGTCGTAGCCCAAATTCCATGACCCCATTGATACTGGCTGTATTCATCGCAAGCATCTTTGGATCCCTCCATTGCGTCGGAATGTGTGGGCCGTTGGCAATGTTGGCCAATGGTACACGTGAAGGTAAGTCTGCGTTCCGTGGTACCCTATGGGCCTATCATGGGGGCCGCCTTCTTGCCTATGCATTGTTGGGCGCGATTGCAGGTACCGTTGGATCGGGAATTCATCACACAGGATTGCTCCTGGGGGCTCAGCGAGCGGCGACGCAGCTTGCGGGGCTGAGCATGCTTGTTATCGGTTTATTGAGTTTGGTTCATCTGGCCAGTGGTACACAACATATGCCATGGACACCTCCATGGCTTCAAACCAGGCTAGCTCAGGGACATGCTTGGGCTCGCAAGCAACCACCTCTTCAGCGCGCTGCCATGGTGGGAGTTCTGACATCCATTCTTCCCTGTGGTTGGCTTTATGCGTTCCTCTTGGTCGCTGCTGGAACGGCCGACCCCTTGTTCGGTAGCGCCGTCATGTTCTTCTTTGGATTGGGCAGCGTTCCCGCTTTGTCAGCGATCGCTCTCGGTACGACGATGATTTTGGGACGCATGCGATTCGCGATTCCCTGGTGCTCGGCTCTCTTGGTGACAGTGGTTGGCTTCTTCACACTGGCCCACCGATCGACCATCGATCTCACAGCCTTGCACCACGTGAAATCAACTACTTCCGCACAAGATCTCCTGCGACAAGTTCAATTGCTCGAACAGCAAACGCTTCCCTGCTGCGAAGATTCGAGTGAGGAGAACTGAATCAGTAATGCAGAAAGACGCGCTTGCAATGGATTCGGTGGATACGCCTCTCAAGACAAATTCCAGTCATCGCACTACGGACGCCTGCGCCCACTGCGGGTTGCCGATTCCAGAGTCTGAACTTGGGCAGAGCTTTTGTTGCAATGGATGCAAGTCAGCCTATGCGCTCATTCAAAGTGAAGGCTTGCAGCAGTACTACGAACTTCTCGATCGACTTTCAGGTGGCGAATCTCGCCCTGTCGACGAAAAGTTGTTTCACGAATCCTTCGTCGATTTGGATGCACCTGGTTTTTGGCAAGAGAATGTGGTTCCCATTCCAGGAGGTCGTGTTCAAGCGATCCTATTGCTTCACGGCATTCACTGTGCCGCATGTATCTGGTTGCTGGAACGACTACCACAGATACAGCCCGGGGTGTTAGACGCACGAGTCGATCTTCATCGATCCACGATCGAAATCATCTGGAATCCAAACCGCGTTGCCTTGTCGACTATTGCTCAACAACTCGCCAAGCTCGGATATCGCGTCGCTCCTCTTGGAAGCGCCTCACAGGATCGAGCCAAACGTAAAGAACAGCGACGTCAGTTGATCCAGATTGCAATCGCTGGCGCGTGCATGGGGAATGTCATGCTCCTGGCTCTAGCGATCTATGCAGGGGAATGGACTGGGATGGCAGCCGAACATCTGCAATTATTGCGGATGGCTAGCGCTGCAGTAGGCTTGGTCAGTTTGCTGGGACCTGGCGGTACATTCTTCCGCGGCGCTTGGGCAGCACTCCGGCTTCGCACGGCTCATATGGATCTCCCAATCGCATTGGGTTTAGGAGTAGGTGCGATCAGCGGCGCCTGGAATACTTTGCGAGGAACGGGCGAGATCTTCTTTGATTCCCTTTCGATGCTCGTCTTCTTTCTTCTGATCGGTCGTGCTCTGCAATCGCGGCAACAGCAAGCAGCTTGCGAAGCAGTCGACCTCTTGCGACAACTGACTCCCGGCACCACCAAACGGATTCGCAATGATCAAGTAGAGCCTGTGGCCGTCGAGCAGATTGAAGTAGGGGATGTGCTCGAGATCGATGCGGAGCAGACCATTCCGGTCGACGGACGCGTGGTTTATGGCAAGAGCGAAGTCGATACATCGCTACTGACAGGTGAATCGCGACCGGTGCTCGTTCAACCAGGTGAATCGGTGGTTGCAGGAACTTTGAATCGTAGTCAGACCTTGCGAATTCAAGCCGAGAAAGTGGGTCGCGAAACAAGATTGGGTCACATCGTCGAATCGATTCATCGTGCGTCGCTGGAGAAAGCTCCGATCGTACAATGGGCCGATCGCATCAGCGGCTATTTCGTGATGATCGTGATTACGCTCGCAATGTTAGTCGGACTCACATGGTACTTCATCGATCCTTCGGTTTGGACAGACCGAGTCATTGCTTTGCTGATCGTTGCTTGCCCTTGCGCGTTGGGACTTGCGACTCCGTTGGCCATCGCGATCGGTCTTGGAATCTCAGCGCGGCGAGGCGTATTGATCAAAGGCGGCGATTCCCTTCAACGGTTAGCTCAGCCTGGCATCTTGGTGCTCGATAAGACTGGCACGGTAACACAGGGCCGCATGTCCGTGCAAAGCTGGGAAGGCTCGATGGATGTTCTTCGATGGACTGCATCCATTGAGAAAAGCAGCACGCATCCCATCGCAATTGCGATTCGAGAATACTGGACGACGCGAACACAAGGAGAAGCGTTGCCTCAAGCGAGCGAATGGACCAGCCACATCGGTCATGGGGTTTCGGGCCGAGTCGACGATACAGAAATCGTCGCAGGAAGCCGAGCCTTCATGTTGTCGTTGGGTTACGAGCTATCGACCGATATGGAAGCGAAGCATGATCGCATTCTGCAATTGGGACACACGCCTTTGCTGGTTGCGATCGACCGTAGTGTCATCGCCATCGCTTCCCTTCATGACGCCATTCGGCCTGAAGCATCTGCCGTTCTCAATCGTTTGCGAAGCAAAGGTTGGACCGTGCGAATGCTGAGTGGCGACCACGATCAAATCGTTCAACGAGTTGCCAAAGGACTGGGCATGAACTCTGGCGAAGCCCAAGGCGGTGTCTCGCCCGAAGGTAAGCTTCAAGCAATTCAACAGTGGAAGAAACAAGGCGTACCGGTGTTGATGGTTGGCGATGGTGTCAATGATGCAGCAGCCTTAGCGGCCGCCGATGTTGGTATTGCGGTTCGCGGTGGAGCCGAAGTGAGCCTACAGGCAGCCGATGTTTTCTTGGCTCATGGCTCGCTCACTGGCATCGAGTCGATTCTCGATTCAGCGCAACGAACGATGCGAGTCATCCGGCGCAACTCGGTGGCATCGCTCGGTTACAATATCCTTGCAGTGACACTCGCTTCTTTGGGATGGCTTCATCCATTAGCAGCTGCGGCTTTGATGCCCTTGAGCAGCCTGACCGTTGTCGCAGTTACGTTGCTTGGTCAAGTAGAAACACCGGCCCAAGCATCAAGACGTACACGACAATCGATCGATCGAGAAACCATATTGGCAGGGGAAGGCTCATGAGCGTCTTATTTGTTGCCTTACCAGCCGCGATTCTCCTTGCGGCATCTGCCGTAGTCGCCTTTATTTGGGCCACGCGTCGCGGCCAATTCGATGATCTCGAAACGCCTCGCTGGCGCATCCTTCTCGACGACGATCCACAACGCCCCAAAGAAGACTAGCCGACACACACAACGTGCCATCCACCTATTGTTGACGCGCGCACAAGGTGTCAGCCACCTTTTGTTGATGACGGAATTTGGGTTCGTTAGCATGTTTTGGGGCAGAAAAGAGCGTGGAATGCTCATTCGGTTCGGCTTTTGGCAGAGATGGATGCCAGAAGAAGGCGAAAATGCCTTTGAGCGGGAGGGAATGCGCGGACCGCTAGACAGAGTGCTGTTTGAGATCGCTTGAAGATGGAGTAGTGGTCGAAAAAACTACTCGGTAAAGCAGGCGCGGCAGGATCGTTGGCCGCGACTCCAGGCTATGTTGCGGTTCTTGGCTTCCTTTTGAAGGTTTACAGGCTTGCCCGCAGCATAGCACTTGCCAAAGTACTTGGAAAAATCCCACACCAAGTCACACCACATCGAACCTTCGATTCCAATTCGCTCGAGGATCGGTTGAAGGTCATCGGGTATCTTGCCACGTTTGTCTGGGCGGTTTTGACGACCCGTCCAATCGAGCAGCGTCGAGTACTCGGCAAGCGTCATCGACAAGAAGCCCTTATCGCTGGCTCGTGTTCCTCCATGATGTGGCTTGGGACCTACGACATCATGTTCGTTGAGTTGTAGCGGCGCAAGCCATGCATCCACAGGCCTTAAGCATGAAGAGTTCGCTTTGCTTTTGCCTCGTTGTTTTTCTTTCGAATTTTTTTCGTTTTCTGCACGCAAGTCGCTTAGACACTTTTGTAATCGAGCAACTTCTTCTTTGTCGCGACACCGCTTGGCCAACTTGATCTGCTGCAGAATCGACTTCTCATCGATCGTGGAAGGTTCCAATGCAATCGCTACTGCGACTCTTTTAGATCCCTTTTGTGCCTTGATGCGATCATAGGCTGAGGTAAACCTTGATGCCTCTGGAGTCTTTGCCATGGCGGCTCGCACGGGATTCAGATCGACATACATCGCACATGCCAAGAGTCCCGCTTCATCGACAATCTTCTGAGCCTTAAAGCGTCCTTCCCAGAAGCGGCCTGTGCACTTGTCTTCATTATTGGCTTTGCGAGCAATAGGCTCCGAGACTGCTCGCATGAACCAAGAAATACTCGATAATCGCTTGCGAAGTTCCAGCATTCGCTTGGCATCGGCCATCTCTTTCGCGATTTGCTGTTGCGTTGGTTCACCTAGGCAATCATCTAGTCTTTTCCCAGGAAAAAGCCTCAGCCAACGCGTGGCGACATCTTCATCCGACCACAGTTTTACGATGTCCGGCCGGGTTCGCAGAATCGAATGCACGTGGTTCGACATCACCGCATAGTTGAGCACATCGACGCCGAAGGCGGATGCTAGCAGTTCCATCCTATGCCGAATCCAGCCACGCCGGTGTTCGAAATCCTTTCCTGACGCCTCATCTTTGCCTGCAAGAAAGGCTCTTCGCACACATCGCTGGACGCAATGAGCGATGGCGACTTCGTCTTGCCCAAACACCGATTCTCGCTTAGGTCGCGCCATGATTCAACTCCTCCGTTGAATCCTAGCGCGGCAACTTCCGAAGTCAACAGTAGGCGGCTGACACCTTGTGTGCGCATCAACAATAGGTGGATGGCACCTTGTGGGTTAGGGGAGAACGCGGATGCGGATGTCTTTGAACTCGACGGGGGCGCCTTCGGCTTCGAGGCATAGATAGCCTTCACTGGGAGTGCACTCGGTTCCACCGGACACCTCGGCACCATTGACCCACAATCGAACCTCACCTTGAATCGCGCGGATGTAATAGTGATTCCACTCGGGAGTTGGGCGACTACGATTCTCGCGTGGAAAACTTCGCGAACTGTTGGGGGCCACCGGAGGAAAGGGCTTCATCTTGGAGCTTCCGACAGGAAACACATCTCCATGAGTTGTAAACCAATCTGCCTTCTTGCCGGAACTCTCTTCGTACTTCTTCGTATAACCATGATCAAGGACTTGTACTTCGATGCCTCCCGAAGGAAGTCGATTCTTAGGCAAGTCCTTCAATGCGGCTTCAGGTGCCCAAAGAAAAAAGCCAGAGTTGCCGCCGTCTGACAAATGTCTCCATGTGCCAACTAGTTCGAAGTTCTTGTACATCTTTTTCGAACGCGTGACACCAACAGGCTTCCCTGTGCATTGGACGAGAGATCCCTTCCATGTCCAGGTGTCGGGATCTCCATTGACCATCTCAAAATCTTCACCGGTCAATGGAATCCAGCCAGGGCCTTTGCCATCGATCATGGCAACTTCTGAAATCGGTAAGCTTGCTACTGTGGTCGCAGGTTTGGCAGAGGAACCATCTTGTGCCTGAAGCATCATTGCACTCGATATCAAGTGAAGACACCAGGATGTGCAAACAATGGCAAGATTGAAACGCATGGGAATACTCCGAGGTGGGACTGACTGGCAGGAATCGCAATCGACGATCGCCGGAGTAGCCTATCATTTGAAGGAAGCTCGCGAAACTACTCGCCACGACCAAAAAGGGCTATAATTCCGTCCCAATCCTCGGGATTTCGTGACAGCGAACGCCCCATCCGCCATCCAAGGCTATAAGTCAAAGGTCCCATCGAAAGTAGTTCAATGTTGGAATTCTTGAGCACTGGCCTTGTAGGAATCATGGGCCTGATTCTGCTTGCTGTTCAAATTGGATGTTTCATTCACGCCATCAAAACAGGGCGCCCCTTTTTCTGGTTGTGGCTTCTCTTTATGTTTCCTGGCATCGCGGTTATTGCGTATCTTCTCATCGAAGTGCGTCCGACGATGGGCAAGCTGGATTGGCAATCGATTCGCTGGAAGCTTTCGAGCCCCGCAGAACGAATCCGCGTTCGCCGAGATGAACTTCAGCATTCCAATACGATCAAGAATCGATATCGCTTGTCGGACGAATTGATCGCGGCAGGAAACCATGAGGAAGCTTGCCGAGTCCTAACGGATGGAATGTGCGGTGTATTCGCGGATGATGCCGAGTTGATGCTCAAAGTCGCCAAAACGCATCTTGATTGTGGGCGTATCGATCAAGCAAGAGATCTATTGAGTCGCCTTCGCCCCTTGCAAGGTGTTGACTTTCAGTACGAGTACCAACTAGCTCAAGCTCGAGTTTTGGCCGGTCAAGGTGATCCCCGGGCCGAAGAGGCCTTTCAAGCGCTCATGTCACCGCATCGCACCGAGGCCTCGCATTTCTACTATGCAAAACATGCGTTTGAAATGGGACGCAAGGATGAAGCTCAACAGATCCTTCGCAACATTCTTCAACGTTATCGAAGTGGTACCACCGTATGGCGATTTCAAGAAAAGGAGTGGTACCAACGAGCGAAACGACTCGCCAAACAATTGGCATGACATCTTCCACAAAACCTCGATTCAACAGCTACTTCTTCCGTCAACGATTCTTGGCAATAAGATCCAAGAGATCGTCCTCAATTACAGAATCCATGCCTGAAAATGGAATTCCTGATTCACCTTCTCCGTGCGTCCCATGGAGATTGAGGTCATTGACGATGAGCAAAGCATCCAAGGGAGTGATCCATCCGTCTTTATTGACATCCAGATAAGGTGCAGGCTTTATATTCTCGGAGATGCTCGGAAGCATGCCTTGGCCATTGCTGATTTTCGGAAGATTGAGCTCATTGATAACGAGAAGTGCATCCAAGGGTGAAATGCTCTGGTCATCGCTGACGTCCAGCGGCCGGACGGGATTTTGCCATGAGGATGGCAAGCCGTTCCCACCTCCGTTGTTACCCCCGCCATTGCTTCCCCAGGCCGAAGCCAGATTGAGATAGTTGATGACGCGAAGAGCATCCAATGGCGTTACAAGTCCATTTTCTTCTACATCAAAGAATGGAGGAGGACTTACTGTTCCGCTAATTGGAGGAAGCTGTCGTTGATCATTTGAGACCTTAGGAAGATTGAGCTCGTTGATAATCAACAGCGCATCAAGTGGTGTGACCTTCCCGTCATCGTTGACATCGACTGCCAAGGTTGGGTTGTGCCAACTCAGGGCACCAAATTGTCGGATGTTCGATACCGACACGCGACTATTGTCTTCTCCCAAGCCAATAAGATCGAAGAGCAGAGTCGAGGTGCTTGACGGTGGCAAATGACTTATATCGATCGTCACATCAATCGCTTGGTTCATGTCGATTCGCTGGCCATTGAGGACACCGTCAACGGAAACCTGTGGAGCAAACTGAATGCGCCCATCGGCCTGTAGGCTTAGCAAAGCATCCGTTTCCGCCAGCCCAGGTATGGGGCCTAATCGAGATCGTTGGTCATCTCCACTGAGTAACGCCACCTCAAAGGCATCACCCGATCGAGTCGCATTGCCGATCTCCAATTGCAATCCGCTCAGAGTAAACTGAAGCTTTTGCACGCCGCTTGGCATGACAAAACTTTGGGACAAATCTGAGAGCATTCCGTTGGCCTCAATAATCGTGGCAGTACCGCTGGCGAAATTCGCTTGCCCCACGAGAGCCCATCCAAAATCGGGACTCGCTGGATTCGTCTGCTGGAGTGAAGCATTCCGAAGTCCCGTCGCCGAAACTCCTTGTCTCTCCAAAGCGACTTGAATCGGCGTGAATCCGATTCCATCACCATGGAGATGTCCTTCGACTAAATACTGCTGGAAACCGATGGTAGAGTTTGCCAATGCCTTTTCAATGATCGCGGCCTCGATGGCGGAGGCCGATTTGCGTACACCTGGTGTGAGCGTAGCAGACATCAATGACTGTGCGTGAAGTAGCTTATCGAGCTCATTCTTCGTTGGGTCGAGCCAAACGCGACCTTCATCGACTTGAATGTAGTTTCTTCCAATTTCATCGACTTGTACGAGACCGCTAAAACCATCCAAGGAACTCGTGAATCCTAAAAGGTGTCCCAGTTCGTGTTGCAACAGGCTGAGCGCATCATATTTGCCTTGAATAGCTGGCGAATCTGCAATTCGTGCTCCCGACGAACTTACCGTAAACTCCTCGTCGAGGCTTGGAGTTGCATCGAGATACCATCCATGGCCAGCAGCATCTTGATCCACAATGATGGTGACTTCATTGGGTCGTCCCTCTGCGTCGATATTATGGATCAACGCGTACCCCAGCTGCGTACCGGGCAAGTTTTCAACGTTGAGATGGACCGTTAGCTGCGAAACGTCGAGACCTACTTGCTTCCATCGACTTAGACTCTCTTCGACGACGGGCGCAAAGTCCATGGCACTGACCCAAACTTGCGTCGTGGCGATCGAAGCGTAGGAGGAATGGAGGAATCCCCCAGCGAGAACACGTGACTTTACACCACTCCGAGCGTACGTATCCAAGAATGGAGAGAAGTGTGCAACGGCATCGAAGGAGTCGCCTTTGGGGACAACGCTGATTCCCCCACGATCAATCGGAGAGGCGACGAGCTGTGAGACTGAACCGATCTTCGCCAGCTCGCGATTCTGATACACATACCATTCCACAGGGACTTCAAGTCCCTTGGTATTGGCGACCTTCCGAATGTATGAGTTGGGGTTGGCTTCGCTAAAGTTGACGATTTGCTGGATTGCCGCCCCACCCTTGAGTGTTGCGCTCAGTCCATTGGGAAAATCAACTTGGGTGGCCGATTTGAAAACACTCAACAGCTTTTCTCCGCCTCCTTTGACAACCAAACCAAGATCGACGTCTGAACTTCCTTCCATCATCGGACTCTTGGTGAGGTCGGCAAGCGTTCTCCAAGCTTCACCGGCGTTTCGCAGAGTTCCATGAAGCCGATCAAAATTACCAGAGTACACATCCTTCACAAAGTTGGCGCGATGCGCAATCTGAGAAATGGTCGAACCAGCTGTCCCCTGGAGCATGATGGCAACAATATCACCACTTTCGATTCCGTCGATCTTGATCTTTCCCGTGTTGACGGCTCGTTGAAGATCCGCAAGTTCCTTGAGTTGCGAATGGCTTGCAAAGGGTAGATCCAAAATATCCGCGAACGAATCCGCGCTGTCCTTTAGACGGGCTACCAAATGATTCCATGGACCTTCAAAGGCATACATCTTATCTGCGATAATCGTCTTGAGCGCTTGCGACTGGGCGTAACGGAAGTGATCCAGATCGGACTGAATGCTTCCTTCGCCTTTGGGGAACATCTCGTGCATCTCGCGGTTGATCCGCCGCATCGCTTCCTGCCCGCTCGCCAAATTCTCGATGTGATTCTGCAGCAAATCGCGTTGGCGTTCGTTGGAGATACGTTGCCTTCCTGTCGCCAATGATTTTTGAGTACTGGTGTCGGAAAGACTTCGAAATGCTTCCTGCGCTCCTTCAATCGTTGGATACTTCCTTGCGATTGTTTCCATCTCCAGTCGACGGATCATGTCAGGCATCTTGCTCTTGACCATCTCGTGCGTAAAGGGTGCACCGGGTGTGGGTGCTACGGGATTGTCTACCCGCATTAATGCCGAGGCATGTAGTGCAACCGTCTGTTCGTGAAGGCTACTGACGGCCGTCGCATCGAGTTGCGCGCGGCTAAGACGTAGCTGCTCGTTCGCCATCCGAATCAACTGCTCGCGATATTGCGTATGCCGCAGCATGTTATATTCGATAATGTTATTACCCGCTTCGCGAATGTTTGCCTCAAGGCTTGTTCGTGTCGGCCCAGCGCCCCGAAGTTCATCCCATGCCGCCCGCGCTGCTTGCTCAAGCCGTTGAGATCGACTGCGAGCTCCTCCACTAGGCCCGACAATCCAATTCGTGTCGGTAACCATCGTGACGAGGTCGGCTTCTGTTTGAAGCCTCAATCGAGCATTCCGCGAATACGCAGTGTCTCCCATCTTCGATTCTTCAATCTTCAAGTTCCCCGATTTTCTTGTAGCTACGTCACGTATTGCAGCTTCGTGGATCTGTTGATCGAGAGTCCCAAGCCAAGCGGTTCGGCCCGACTCAATCGCTCGGTGGATTTGATTCAACTTTCGGAAAATCGATGACTTGAATTCCGGTGGCTCGACAGCAAGTCGAACCGCCACCAAGTCTGTTGCAGCTCCAGAAGCGGCCGCGCTGGCACGATACTGTCTCACTTGACGCACATAGTTTTGAGCGCTGACCAAGTCCGATTTCAATCCCAACACTTGTTGGTTGTAGAATTGCTTTACAACTCGCGCTGACTCGCTGGGCAGAGACCGGAACGAGCGAGCTTGACCGTCGAGTGTAGTCAGTCGGGCTTCACCGAGGTCGGTCCCGATCTGTCTCAAACTTCCAACGAAATCAGTAGGGCTTGAGGAAGGATGATTCTTTAGGTCCAATCTCGCGGATGTTCGGTATCCAACACCATCGGTAAGAAATCCCGTGACGGCACCGAGCAAGCGATCGTTGTCATTGTAGGCAATGCCCACCCCTACATCCGCTGTATTGAGAAGCGTTCCAACGGCAAAGGCTACGCGAAAGCCACCCATACTTGCAATGGCCGAGGCTCCTGCTTTGACACCATCCCACAACTCGAGTCCTTCATTACCTGGTTCCTGTGCGGCTTTGTTCAAGTCGTACATGCTTTTTGCAAAAACACCCAAGGCAATCACAGGCGCGGCAGGTGGAAAATAGGCGGATGCGAGTGCCGATGCTAGGGCCGTTCCAAGTGGGAAGGCGACTTTTCCAAAGTCGTTGGCCACACCCGATCCAAACGTCACCACGTTAAAGTTCATGAACGTTTGCGACTGCTCAACTTGCAGCCTCATGTCGGCATTTTGCTTCCGCAACTCATTGAACGCCGACTGAAATGGATTCGCCAAGGCACTTACGGCCGACAGACCCGAAGGGTCGACGTTGTTGATGGGATCGTTGACACCATATCGGTAAAGGTTCGGTTCACCGGCTGTAAAGGAAGAGGGATCTTCGTTTACAAATCGTCCATTGGCAGGGTCATAGAAACGAGCTTGGTTGTAGTACCAACCTAGCTCGGACTCCCATGGCCTACCAGCAAAGAAGTATCGATTGAAGACGGAGGCATCTGTTCTCGCGAGAATGCGTCCGTAGCTGTCGTAACGTATATGGTCCTGCAATTGACCACTACCACTGAGGATATCTCGAATCGTTCCCATTCGATCCGACAGAAGCCATTGCGTTGCCAAATCAACATCTTGGGCCAGCGGGCCACTTCCTGAGGCACCATGCAGATAAGCAACTTCAACCCGGGCAGCATCTCCCGTTTCTAAGCCATCGACGTCGACCACTTCCAGCAGGACATCTTGATTGTCGTAAAGAAAACCACGCCAGCGGTTTCCTAACGGCCCAGCCCCATCTTCGTCGACCACTTTCCATATACGACGATTTAACGCGTCGTAACCAAAATCGATGACTTCGGTAACCGCGTCCTGCGCATCCCGCGTGACGGCCTGAACCATACGATTTCGGTGATCCCATTCAAAGGTGGTTGTATCGCCAGTCGCGATACTCCGCATCTCAACGAGATTACCCTCATCATCATACTTGTAGCTGAATACTCCGTCGCTTTGCAGCCGATTGTGCGACTGATAGAGGTAAGCATCGCCATGAACCGTGGAACTCGTGCGGTTTCCATTATCATCCAATACAAAGGTCTCATCGACCATCAAAGGATCGCTATAGTCGGTGGAAGTCAAACGACCGGTATCATCATACGTATAGGTAGCTGAGCCATAGAGATCCGTCGCCTGTTGCACTCGGTAATCCGCATCGTAGGTGTAGCTATATTGGTTGACAACATTCTGCCCCACAGTGTGACTCAGTTGAGCGACGATTTGGCGATCGTTGAGTCCAGATGTCGTTGTGGCCACGAGTCGATTTGCGGAATCGTATCGCCGAATTTCAGAGAACACATCTACCTTTTCGTGATACGAAAATTCGACCCGTTTTGCGGTAACGGTACTGCCTGATTGCGAAATCGATATCAGTCGGTCCGTTTCGTTGCTATATCCATACTCCTCTACCATTAGATTCGATTGGAGACCTTGATGTACCCGCATTCCGCTGGCTTGACCAAGCGAGTTTCGATCGTATTGCACTGTAAAAGTAGGAACACCCGCGGCTAGTGTGGTCGTTGCCGATGTAATCTGCCCCGTACTATTGGTTGCGAAACTGAAGCCAAGAACCGAGTCGCCGTCGGTAGCTTGCGTCATCCGTCCAAGCGCGTCGTACTCGAATTGCAGACTATGAAGTGGTATTCCTTGATACGACAACCAATCTTCGCGCACCAAACGTTGGTTACCATCATAGGACCGTTGCGTGATCCGTTCGTTACGGTCAACGTAGTGGATCACATTTCCGGCTGGATCATATTGATAAGACCTCGTTCCGAAGGCATTCGTGTCCTTCGTCATGCGATTCATAGCGTCATAGGTAAAAGTCGTAGTGGCCCCGGTTGGATCTTGGATTGCCACTAAGTTTCCAGCCTTGTCATAGTTCAACAAAGTCTGGCCTTCGTCGGGATCTTGAACGATCCGCTTCCGATTGAGTGCATCATAAGTATACCGGACTGGCGCACTTCTTCGCGCATCCTGCCGAGTCAACAAGTTTCCATTGGCGTCATAGGTATAAAGTACGGAGTTTTCATGCCCGTCAGTCTCGACCGCCAGTCGATTAAGCCGATCGTATTCAAAAGTCTTGCGAACATCTCCTTGAGTGATCTCGATTTGATTGCCAACAGCATCATATTTGTAGGTCGAGACCTCACCACTACGGGGTTCGACGCGGACAGGTCGATTTACTCGGTCGTACTCTGTTGCGACTTGTAAATTGCCGTTCACGTCATACTTTTCAATCCGATATCCTTCTTGCGTGTCGATGTACTTTACGATGGAGGTCAGATCGATCTCTCCAGGTTTGACAATCGTCTCAGAAATTAGTCTACCCTCAGGATCGAAAGATCGTTTCACCTCATGGCCCATCGAATTTACCGATGCGATAAGGTGTCCTGCCGCGTCATAGTGCATCGTTTGCACTTCTTCTTGAGGATGGTCGGGAGTGCCCACTTGTCGACGCATTTCATACACGCGTCCCAAGCCATCCACCTCGGTTGTCACCTGGAAGAAGTCACCGCGAGCTGGTGTCATTCCGATCGAGTTTCCAATCGAGTCAAATTGGTATTTTTCTACGATCCAATCTGTTTGACCTGGCGAACCCATGCCTTGATCATTGACGGTGCCTGCGCGACGGCGTTTTTCGATCGCTCGATGCCGCGCATCGTAGGTATACTCGGTTCGATAGTAGGCCCCGCGTGGATCGATCTCTGCTGTTTTCCGATTGAGTAGATCGTACTCAAATGCCGACGTGATTTCCTCTTCCGTACCGACAGCTTTCGTTTGTCGAACTGGCAAATTTCGAGCATCGTAAACCGCTCGACTAAGATTGCCATTTCGATCGATGAGTTCGATGACATTTCCGACCTCATCGTAACGCATGGTTTCGCGATGCCCCGCAGCATCTGTCGTTTCAATGGTTCTTCCGAGTCGATCGCGACGCGTCAAGGTCGCGTGATTGAGTCCATCAAACGTAGTCGAATCCAAGCCACTCGCATCGTAAATCGTTCGCGTGATATCACCAACACCATTGGTGGCAGTCAGCGGTCGGCTCAGGAGATCATAGGTGTATGTCGAGGTTCCGTAGACGTCGGTCTGCGAAAGGATATTTCCATAGCGATCATAGGTGAAGCGTTTTTCCTCTCCATTCGCATCCGTTTCGAGAAGGACGCGTCCAAGGGCATCGTACATGGTGGTCGTAACATAATCTGGCCCCCCGATGCCTTGATGGCGAATGAGATTACCTTCCACATCGTATTCGAAATACTCGGAAAGTGTATCGATCGAGTCAACCAGATTATGAACTCCATAGGTCTTCTTCAGTGGACGTCCTGCAGCATCGACTTCGATGGACGTAGCATAATCGGGTCCGCGAGGATCTTCTTTGCGAATCAAATTCCCTTTGAGGTCGTAGAGATAGAAATCTGATTCATAGGAAGGATTGGTTTCCGATCCCGATGGCAAGCGGACTTCGATGGGATGACTGCGGAAATCGTAGGTCGTAATTGTTGCAAATGCTTCGCCCCGTGGATCGATGGACTTAATGACATTGGCGACACCATCGTGCACAAAGCGAGTGACTGCGCGGGGGCCTGGCTGCTCCCGAGTGCCTGTTGCTTGATCGACTTTGATGAGGCGATTCGCTCCATCGTATTCGTAGAGAACGTCGGCCCATTCGCCGCGAGGGTCTCCGAGACGAATGCGATTACCGGCCAAATCGTAGTCGTAGGTTGTGGTATTCCCTTCGGCATTGGTTTCGCTTCTTACCAACCCACGACCGTCAAAAACTCGCTCAATTACGGCAGCACCTTGGCTCGACGAGAAAGGTCCTTCGACGCGGACGACGTTTCCTAACGCATCGTAGGTATTTTCCGTGACAAATCCAGCAGCGTCTTCAACCGTCAAGACTCGAGCGAGTTCGTCGTAGGTAATCTTGGTCACGCGGTCAGGGGTCAGGCCAACTCCTTCTTCGGTAACAAGGGTTTGGTTACCTGCTTCGTCGAGCTTGTATTTTGTCTTGGCACCAATCGAGCTCACAGTCTCGATGAGTCGACCCGCTGCATCATACTTGTAGATCGTTGGCAAGAGATTCTCACCAGCATTGAGTCGCGGTGATTTCATCACCGATACATTGCCCCCTGGGAAATACTCATAGCGAGTAATCGCGGGATCCTGAGGAAAATCGGGAGAACCTGTCGGTACACTGTGGCTTTTGACTCGGCCGAGTTCGTCGATCTCGAACGTCGACGTGAAATAGTCACCTCGCGGATCGCTTTCGGCCAGGAGGTTCCCTGCTTTATCGAATGTATATCGCGTTATGGCCAACGAACCAGGATGCGATTCCGTTCCAGTCGGTTCGATCATTTCCACCATTCGATTGCCAGCATCGTAGCGATACCGTGCCGTGTAGAAATCACCGCGAGGGTCTGTGGATTCGATCAAGTTCCCAACGACGTCGTAGACTGTGGTCGATACAAGCAATTCATTTTCAGCAGCTCCAACGGCATGGATGGTTGTCTTGCTTGGATGGTAGAGTGGATCATAGGAATAAGTTGTCTTGTAATCCGCTCCTCTTGGATCCTGATACTCGATTAGATTTCCAATCTTGTCATAAGTGTATCGCTCAATCGCGATCTTATCGGCACCATGAAGGCCGACAGGAACGCGACGTTCTTTGAGATGTCCGAGCGCATCATAATCCATCTCGGTGATGAACTCGCCTGGGGTAGCACCGTCAAAAGTCCGGGGGTCAACCAATCGTACAACATTGTTAAGAACGTCGTATGCCCATTCGGTACGGTAGCTTTCTGCATCGACAGCAGCAACGCGGCGCCCAAGACCATCGTAATAAATCTTCGTCGCAAAACGATCAACCGTTGCAATCGTTGCAGCGGTGAGCTTGGCGCGGGGATCAATCGACACGATCATGTTGCCGGCATCGTCGTACAGATTCCAGGAAATGTTTCCTAGCGCATCTTTGATCGAAGTTCGGTTTCCAAGGCGGTCATACGTAAACTCCATCACCGCAGGCCCAGCGTCACTAACTGCTGGCGAGACCTGTCGAATTACCCTTCCGGCCTCATCGTACTCGTAAGAGGTTTGTTGCCCCAATTGATCGTAGGAGAACTTGAGCCGTCCAGCCCGATCGTATTCTCGTCGCGTCTCGAGATTGCCTCGAGGGTCGGTCATTCGAACAACGTTTCCGATTTCATCGTATTCCGTTTTCACCTGGTACGGTTTGGGGTCGTCGGGAGTTCCAGTGGGCCCCTTTGTCCAGATGACTCTATTGAGCCCATCGTACTCAAAGGTCGTGGTATAGAACGAACCTCGGGGATCGGTCACCGAGAGGACGTTGCCGACCAAATCGTACGAGTAGGAAGTTGTCGACGGCTTGTCGGAACCTGCTGCAACGGTCACAGTTGCTGGACGGAAAAGCCGATCAAACGTCGTAACGGTTCGTTGCCCCAAGGGGTCGATCACTTCCTGTACCATTCCAAGATCATGGTAGGTCGTCTTGGTTGTAGAAGCCAATGCCGAACCGGAAGCCATCGTACTTTCAACGACGCGATTGAGTTTATCGTGTCTAAACTCTGTTCTCGCCGAGGCACCGCGACTGTCCGTAACACGGATCATGTTTCCTACATCGTCATAGGCAAAATCGGTCCTCTGCCCCACGGCATCGATCGTCCACATGAGGCGACTGCTCTTATCGTACTTATGCTGTGTCACATCGACCACGATCAGGCCATCGGCATTGATTCTTTGCGATTCAATGCGTTCGACATTATTGAGGGCATCACGAAAATAGGTCGTTGAATGGCCTTCGGCATTCGTGGTCTTCCGGAGACGATTGCCGGCGTCGTACTCCATTCGTGACTCGATCGGATTCGCAGTTGTGCTGCGAGGATCTATGATCTTCGTCTGATTTCCTACTTTATCAAATTCGAACCGAGTCACATCACCCTCTTGATTTGTCACGGCGACCAGTCGATTCAAATCGTCGTACTCCTTTTCGATTCGGAACTCCGTATTTGTTCGATCACCATTGGCTCGACCATCGACCGTCGCAATTTCATTGCCGACGCCGTCATAAAAGAAGTGCGTAATTTTCCCTTCGGCATCTATAACTTTGACTGTTCGCCCCACCTCGTCGTAAAAGTACTGCGTCTTGGCTCCTTCTGCGTTTGTCTCGGATTTCACACGTCCACTTGGATAAAACTCTTTCTTGAATGTTGCCAATCCGTTTTCAGTCATTTCGATCGTGCGATTGCGATCATCCAATGTCAACTCGGTAACGCGGCGATCAAGGCCCGTTGCATTGACTATAACCTTCCTTGGTGTGTTCGTTGCGTCGTGCTCGATGCGCGTCACATGGCCTTCCGCGTCTGTCGTTTCTGCCAAGGTCCCAAAAAGGTTGTACCGATGTTGCGTTGTTTGATTCCCGGTGGCCGCATTGAAGACCGTTTGAGAGAGAACATGGTTGTCATCATCGTAGACAAATTGAGTTTTCTCTGTCGTCGGCCCCAACTGCTCAATGACGCGACCTCGCCCGTCTAGCGTCATGGTAATTTTTCCACCATCGGGCAGGATGGTACCGATGAGTTGATAGGCATCATTGTAAAGGAACTTCGTTACATGGCCTGCAGCATCGACGTTGTATCGAGGATTCCCTAATTCATCCTCCACGAAGAGGCTCACGTGTCCGTTAGGATCTTTCTCATAGCGGTAGGAATAGTCACTTTCGTTGGGGATCATTGCAGCAGCTTGCATCTCACCGTATTCATATGCATACTCCGTGGTGGCATTGATTGTGCCTACGGCTTCAATCCGCTTGCTGACTCGATTAAGAAGATCAAACGTAAATGATGTTTTGACTCCATTTCGATCGATTTCTTGGATGAGGTTTCCGGCAGCGTCGTACTCTACAGAATCGGAATACGTTTGATTGTCGATGCCGATCGTGACCGTCGAGCCTTTAAAGCGATTCATTTCGTCGTAGGTCACGTTCAATGCGAATCCGTCGGCATCGATTTGGTGATGGACATTGCCGGTTAGGTCATCGTAAACTTGCATTTCCGAACCATCGACATGCTTGGTTTCGATGAGTCGTCCGAAGTCGTCATAGAAATACTCGGTCAGATGATGATTCGCATCTTCGATCGTGTGAACCAAACCATCGGCAGCTCCCGACGTGTAGTACACAAAATTGGTGAAAGTGAACGTGGCGTTCCCTTGGGGAAGCGATTGGGTCGTGGTTAACTGTTCGCGAATGATGTTGCCGAAATCATCGAGCGTACGGGTTGTTTCGCGACCAAGCGAATCGACCTTTCGAGTCCAAATTGCCGGGAACGCCGTGTTTTCATACTCGAAAGTGACGGTCGCTTTTCGAGTGGAATCAGGGCCATCAGGAAAATCTGTGATCGACAACACATTCCCAAAGTCGTCGTATAGTGTACTGGTTACGGTTCCGATTTGATCCACTTGGATTCCAATGAGGCCATTGTCGGCAGTGCGCCCGAAGGCGCGCCCTGGCTTGTCGTTCGCCAATTCGGTGAACGACCCGAATCCATCCATCTGAAATTGGTCTTTTCTTCCATCAAAATCGGTATAGATCGCTTCCGCGGTGAAGACGGAACCAGCAACCGCCTGCGTTGTTAGCCCAGCTGCAATCCGAGCCTTCTCGAGTCGCTTTGAAGACTCAGGAGGCTTTCCAAGCAATGGCACCAACTCTGGTGATTGGACAACATCAGCCGTCTCCAATGGTGTTGCCGCAATCAGCATCTGCGCTGGAGAAAGAACAAAGGACTTGTTGTCAACACGAGTACCACCGATCACACGTCCAAAATCGTTGTATTGAATGGACTCGTGGAAATCGGCCGGCAATGGCTCGTCCGTGTCATTACCTCTCTTCTGTACTTGGCCTGTAAGCAGGTGTTGATACGGTTCAATGTTTTCGTCTTCGGGAACGAGGGTATCGTATTCAAAGGTCCGTTTGCTGCTGTCGGGATCGATAATCGCTACCAGATTATTGTTTTCATATTCGAACTTCGTCACACGACCTGCTGGATCGATTACTTGAACAACTCGCTGATTTTCGTAAGAGAAAACCGTTTCCAGCCCTACTGGATCGATGATTTTTTCTAAATGGTTGTCGCCGTTGTAAGTGTAGACCGTTTCGTTTCCATTTCGATCTCGAACGACTTCAAGTAATCCATCCTTCCGGAATTCGAGGGTGGTTCCATCGATGAGTTTCCGTTCATAACCTCCGTCGGCCATCTTGCGCAAAACACTTCGATCAAGACTGATCGGAGTGTAGGCACCATCGGGAGTGCTCGGAGGTAAAGATCTGCTCAGTTCCATTTCCATCGACCAACAGGATCGCCGATCCACTGTCGTAAATACGCTGCATACCACTGATGCCCCATCCAGCACCAAACTCGCTATCGCGTCCGTTCACGACTGCCAGGTATTCCCGCTCTGACTGGAAATGCCCGTCCACGAATCCGGCATCTTTCTCGCGGAATAAACCGAAATCGTATTGAACGTCGTATACTCCCGAATCTGCGTCTCGGAGGTCGAACCAAAGAGAAGCGCCGTAGATCTCTTCTCGATCGATATCTTCGGGCAATGAAAAGAAGTTCTCCTCGCCTCGGAAACCAATGGATCGTTCTTCATCGGTAGGCTTATATGCCGATGCGGACGCGTAGGACTTGCCTTGCATCGTCGCCGTGGCCCGGGCCACTAACTTCGAATCCGGCTTTGCGGCAGTAGCCAAACCTGAAATCCCAATGTAGCTCAACAACCTCGGCTCGGCCCGAAGCGAATCGTAGTGCAATTGAATGCCTCGAGAAGCGCCTTGGGATTGGTAGGTCACCAGCGCATGTTCTTCATGGAGCGCACCCGAGTGAATCTCGGCAACGGAAGTGCCACCCGTTTCCACGGTTTGAGGTCCATTGGGGAACGATTGAAGCGATGGTGCTTGGGTGTAGGGCGTTGGAACCATCCTCAGCTCTGGAGAAGGTTGCACCTTTTGCGTTTCGATTCCGCGAGGCAGATTGCCTACGACGATCGGTCCAAACTCATTCGGTTCATGGTTGTAAGGATCCTTGGGCGGCTGCCCATATCCGGTGTGAACTCCATCTTCATAGAAACCATAATGAGCTTGTACGATTGTGGAAGGATACAACAGGTCAATAGGAATTTGTCCAAGCGGTCCCCGCACAAGTGATGTCAATTGCGATGGGACATTTCGATATTGAGAACGTGAGGCATAGGTGTCCGTTGGACTTGCCTTTGCGGCAAGTTCGATCGCTCGTATGGCTTCGATCACGTCATAGGCAAAAACGCGATCCTGTGATTGCATGGGAACAAAGGCAATTCCATTCTCGCTGACCGCAACATCATCGGCAAAACCATTGAGGACTGGATTCGTACCTGCTACCAATCGCGGAATCGTTGATGGGTTCTCAAAATCGCCCAGCGGATTTCGAATGAAACCTAAGTTGCTTCCAGCCCCCACTGGGAATTGAACCAAATGTCGAACACCTTCACTATCGACAAACTGCAACGGCACACTAGGATCAGGTCCTGCAGCCGGATAACTGGCGAAAAATGGAGCAAGATTGGGATTCTTCTTGGAATCATTCAACGAAGTTACCGCATTGAAGGCACTCACGATCGCATACGAAGGATGTTCTCCAAGAACTTCCTTAAACTTATTTGCAGGAATGAAAACAATACCCTGTGCATTGCTGACACCAAACGCCTGCACCTCGCGACCTTGAACTGGATCCATCCCAAATGGCACGAGTGAAATGGAGTTTACTTCAAATTCAACAGTACCGTCTTCCGATGTTGTTCGGCGAAGAACGCCAACACCATTCGGGTCCGATACACGATCTGTAATAAGAATCACCGACGGATCTTCCGTGGTTGTGATGTCGTAAGGAGCAATACCGTACTCGATAATCGAACTTGGAAGAGTCGCATCGAAGGCCACGGGCTCAATGAGGACCGGCGTGTTTTCCTCTTCCGAGTTTCCTCCAGCATTCACGATCCGTCTACGTTCGGCCAACGACAGCAAGGACGCTACGAGGATGCGACCGGGCTCGCCAGAATCCGTTCGGAACAAATCCTGTCCCGGCGCAGCCACAAACAGTTGCTTTGAATCGGTTGAGACCGCAACGCCTCGCAAACCCTGTGGCGCGAGCTTTTCACCCGGCGATGCAAAAACCAGTGTCTGAATCACTTGATGAAAAGTAGATGAGAAAGGATCGATATCGATCACATAGAGATTGGGTGATCCTTCATCGGTTACGAACAGGTACCTTCCGTCGGGGTCCACAGTCACATCGAAAGGTCGAGCCCCAGTGGGGAGAAGAATTCCTTGAGTTCCAACGGTGCTCGGATCAGTTCCATCAGTCTCGGACACCTTGGTTGGGACTTGATCTACTTCCTGCAAACCTAATGTATCGATCACCGAAATCGTGCTCGAATTACTATAGGTAACGTATAGACGCGTTCCATCAGGAGAGAGCTTGCTCTTCTTGGGTTTCAAAAGACCTTCCAGAGACGAATCAACCCCAAGCGGTATACGAGCTAATTCTCGTGGATCTCGCTTGATTCCAAATGACGTTGTCTCCGTCGCAACGGTATCGAGTACGGTGACTGTCCCATCAGCGCCATTGAGTACAAATCCATACCGAGGTTGTACAAATAGCTTTACCGAATTGCTGCTCGCCTCGATCGTTTGATAAACACCATCCAAAGGAGCGCGTTGTTTTCGTGTAACAGATATCTCGGCCGCACTCACTAAGACACTACGAGGAATCGGCACAAGGAGTTTGTCCTCGTCGTCAAATCGTAGGTCTGTTGATAGAACTTGGAAGTCTCGCCCTCCCACAATGATGGGCTGTCCCAGCGCATCGACGGAATCGCGGCCACCGATTTCGAATGTCACGAAGAGATCTTCAAGGCGAGTCCCAACAACGGAGTCGCGTGGTACGGTTTGATCGGTCGTTAGTAGAAATGTACCCGTCAAACTTAGATACGGTCCATCAAAACCGCTGTTTGCGTCGATAATCAAATGCCCCTGCTGGATCGTGGGAGCAGGAATAGACAGGGTAACTCGCGGTAGCAATGGCACCGCAAATTCGGTAACCGTCGTATTGGGATCCACGGCCAACGAAGTTTCCGTCATGGTCACAAGACCTGTCGGTGTAGCCGAGTAGGTACTCAATCGAATTTGGAAATCAGGTGTCAATGGAACCAGAAAATCACCGAGAATTCCAGCAGATGCGAAGTACATATCCTGCCCGCTGCCGCCATTCGCATATCCAATGCTGACCACTGGAGGGTTCGAACGTTCACGCAATCGCATATCACTCTGAGCACTCAAGAAACTCGTGATACTCGGCGACGCTGCGAACATCATTCCCGCCAACGACGGATTGACCACACCATTGAAGGAAGAGCGATTGCGTGCTCCTACGCCAAGGTTGGGAGGAGAAGTGGTGCGCATCATCCCGTCATTGCCAACCACCATGGCATCCACGATTTCCCAGCTTGACAGCGTGCTTCCATCGGCCATCGTGACATCTACTGGTTGGAAGAGATAGACTCGATCACCCGCGCTTCGATTGGCGGGCGCTGGCATGGTGATCGTCAACGGAAACTCAGCCAAGTTCTCGCTGTACGAGACCTGCAATCCACCTGCGAAATCCCAAGTGGTTGGAAGTGAATAGGGCATCGCACTTTGAGAAACACTGGAAACGGTTAAGGCTACCTCTTTGTCGAAAGCTTCAGGTGGAATGCCAACGATGATTCCGTTTCCGCTGGAGATGACTCCACCATGTGAGTTCACTACCTGTTGTCCAATTTTCGGTATGGCGATCGTAATCGGTATGACTTGAGAGGTTCCTCCTTGGACCACGGTCACTTCGACTTGCCCCTCAGCAAGCGCTGTTACCAATCCATCCTCAGAAATCTGAACCAAACCTGCATGCGAAACAAAATAGCGTGTACCTAAATTTGCGGCATTTAAGTGGACGATGGAATCACCCACAACTTGGCGCACAAGAAGTTGACGGGTTTGCCCAGGTGTCAACGCGTAGGAATCGGGAAAGAAATCCAAAACGCGATCATCGTTGATTCCAACTCGTACCGCTGTCGCGGCGGTGAGGCCAAATCCGGACACGAGAATTGTGGCCGTACCGGAACGATGCCCTACCAACAAGCCTCGATCGGTAATCCCGGCCACTTCCGGTTCCAGAGAAGTATAAGAGAGCGCATTGAGTGGAAGTGAAACAGTGGTCCCATCGCTTTTCTCGCCAACGACGAGAATGCGTTGAGTATCGGAAATGCTCAGGAAGGAGTCGCGATTCAATATCTTCAACCCGACGATCGATTGGGTCTGAACTTCGATGGACTGGGAGATCGCATTGCTTCTCATCACACCATCGTCGACGCGAAGATCAAGCATTGCCGGACTTGAATTTGCAATGAGATAGACGAACCCGCCTCCAAGCGGCTTCACGACCGCATTGGAAGAGGTCGCTCGCAGCCACGTCGGGTCTTCTTCCGGATCGGAGATTTCCTGGGCCAAGTTGACCACTTCACCCACGTTGGCCAATAGCTCAAACAGAACTGGCTGATAGCTTGGGGCGCGGTTTGCAATATAGCCATACGATGCTAGGAGAGACTGGCGGTCCTGTGCGTCGATTTGACCGTCTCGATTCGCGTCGGCCTCCGTCCGATAATTCGCATCCCCCTGCCTGCTTCCTTCCGCCAAGGTAAATAGCTCTTGATCGAGCGAGTTGATCGCCGCATCCGCATTGAGATCCCCCACGAGGTACGTTCGCAATGCAAAGTCGCCTGACGCCGAGCCTTCGCCACTGACGATCAGTCGATAGGTCTGCGGTGAATCCAACACGTAAAGCGCTATGCTTCGATCTGATAGTCGCATAGTCTTGTACGGAACCAGACCGTATACGATCGGGATGTTCGGCGTGAATTCGGTCGTCTGTAGTTCGATACCAACGGTGACTACGCCTGTTGCACTTGATTGCAATTCACCTTTGGTCAATGTGAATGCATACTCTAGCGAATCTTCTGCTGTTAGAGTCCCGAGTATGGGAGACTCCCACAACTGTCGAGACCCACCCCGATGTGACTGCACATTGTGTGAGGCGGAAAGGTTTCCATTGTCGTCGTAACGATAACTAGTCCCATTTTGTGACGAATGCGAAAAGAGGACCAATCGCATTCCGTCATCATACTGATAAAACGACTTTTCACCGCTTTCATTGGCGATAACTTCCAGTAGCTCATCACGATCACCATATCGATAGACGCGATGCTCGCCTGAGGGACCGATCAACTCCTCAATTCGGCCACGATTGTCGCGCACCATCTGTACTCGAGTGCCATCAGGTGCAACCAAACCACTATCCGTCCATCGTACGGATCGATCTTTGCCCACTCCCGTGATTCGTTCAAGCACGAATCGAGGACCGGTAGTCGTCTCGCCATCTAAACGGTATCCATAGCGAATTCCACTTGCTGCTCGAAGTTCCAATGCAGATGTTTCGGATGTGTTTTCGCTCGCTAAAGCTAAACTGTAGGGCAACCCCGTTCCGACCACGTAGTAACGATGATCTGAACCAACACGCTGCAACGAGCGACGATACGTTGTCAACTGCCAATCGACTCCTGCGTCGGCAATCCAACGCGGCTCATACAGTCCTAGGTCCGAAGGTTCGACTTGTTGCGGCGAGAATGTGTAGCCTACGCGTCGTCCATCTGGTAGATCCAGATAGAGCCGATCTCCTTCTCGGAGTGCAGCAACTTCACCGACGTTGTTTTGCGACGACTTTTGTATGGCAACCTGAGGATTGACCAAAGGCAAAGTCCATGCATTTCCAAACGACACCTCGGAGATGTCTACCGTGTTCCCGTCGACAAACGAGGGCGAACGGAGTGAATCGTAATAACGCACGAATGGAATCGACATTCCATCCAAGGCAACATTCAAATCAGTCTCAGCGCGCTGAACCGAATCTAACTTAACTACCGAGTTAATCTCCAATTCCCGTGTGGCGATGGTCTCAAGCCCACCTAGATCGCGAGCGGTCACTCGAACCAGGTAAAATCCGTTTGCATATCTCCTAGGATCGAGAGCCATCTGACGGAATACACTTGCATCTCCTGATTCAAGACGAACCGCTGTTCCCCCATCCAATGGAACGAGGTCAATGTGATATTCAGCCAAAGTCTGGTCCGCGATGTTGATCGAAAGCAAGCGTGGTTCGGTAAGGATGGGTGGGGAAATTTCATGAATGTCGACGAATGGTGTCGACGTGTCCGATGGATCGCGTACGTAGATCCATTGTTCACGATGCGATTGACGTCCTTCACTATCCTGGACAGTCGCTTCCACTCGATGTCGTCCTGGATCCGTCGATCGAAAGGTCACGCGTCGCTGTGCATCGAGAGGCTGCAATTGACCGTCGATCTTGACCACGACACTGATAATTTCGACATCGCTATCGGCGATCGGTTCAATCAAAATCGTTTGCCCGGGAACTGCTGGGAAACTCGGGGTTATAACGATCCGCAATTCTGGTGAAGAAGGATCAAAGGATGCCAACAGCGATAAAGTTCGTTGGGTCTGAAGCTTGCCATCATCGGCGGTAACCGTCACCGTATGGTATCCCGCTTGCGTACCTATGGGAGTCCAGCGAAATACACCTTCCGGACTGAGCGTTGCACCTTGCGGCATCTGAAGTGCAGTCAGAGTAACGCTGTCCCCATCGAGATCCAAGAATTCGATGGGAAACTGAATCGTGTCTCCGATTTGAACCACTCTCAATGAAGGTACGGTCAGGTCGGGAGCGCGATTGGTCGGCAACACTTGAATTTCGACGGCAAGTTCATCGCGAGCCCCTGCTGGATCGGTAACGCTGAATTGGAGTTTGTAGCTTCCTGCAGATGTGTAACCCAACAACCACTCCACGGTTTTTGAGGACGGGTCGTACTTTAAGCCATCGGGACGTGGTTGTATCGTTCCGTTGAATACAACCTGGTCCAACGAAACATTCAGCGGTTGAACATCGGCATCCGATGCTTGCACGGTGAATGTCAGTGAGTCCCCTTCCCTTCCGTACAACTTGGGCAACGGCGATAGTTTCGGACTTTGATTCGTCTCTGTAACACGAATCAGCACATCTTCACTTCGACTTCCCACACCATCGGTTGCAGTCAAGCGAAACAGATAATCACCGGCTTGTACAAGACTGGGCGTCCAAGTCAAACGTCCCAGAGAACGATCCCATTCCACGCCTTGTGGTAGCGAAGTCATTTGACCGCCTACGACGCGGGCGGCACCATAGCTGATACGATCGCCATCGGCGTCAGTGGCATTCAATTGGAGCAAAAAGGTCTGCCCTTCAGCAATCGTCTGCTCACCAATTGGGAACAAATCCGGACGAACATTTGTAGAACGCACTCGCAATCGGACGGTTTGTTCGCGAGTCAATGGAGTCCCTTGACCATTGCCAGAATCTTGGACAAGGAATGTCAATGTATGATCACCGACTTGCGCGAGGCTGGGAATCCAATCCAAGAACGCTTCACCGTATACGGTGGAGGGAACGAGCTGCGCACCGGTGGGAAGGCCAATCACCGAAAATGAAAGAGGCTCTTGATCAGCGTCCTGGGCGGCGATTCTGAGATGCAATGGTTTATCGGGCAAAACCACTTGATCAAATGTCGACTCCCAAACGGGAGGTTCATTCACACTCGTTACTTGTAAAACAAATGCAGACGTTTCGGAAAGCGGCAAGACGCCACCGACTTCCACTGCTCGAACGTTGACTTCGTAATTTCCACGATGCCCAGGTTGAGGCTGAACCTTGAGGATCCCGCTTCCATTTCCATTGTCGACGAACGTTACCCAATTCGGTAGTTGACTACTTTGACCAACCCCAACATTTAAGGCAATGGAACCTCCTTCCGGATCCCTGGCCAATATCGGGATCTCCAATACGCCTCCTGCAGCCACTTGCTGATTCGATATCGGATCGATGGATGGTCGTCCATTCGAGTCTAACACGTCCAACACTACACTAACGTCATCCGACGATGGAATACCGGTTCCGTCACCATCGTCCTGCACATGGAAGGGGATGACATACCTTCCTGCTTGGGTAAAACTAGGCGTCCACGAAAAGATCTGCGTCGAAGGATCATAGGTTGCATTGGTTGGCAAGGATGCATGCGAGTACTGCAACGGAGGAATCACGATTCCGGCGTCGACAAAGAAATCGTCGGAAACAGCCAAAGGATCATTGGTCGCCCCCGGATATTCGGGATCGACCGCGGCAATGCGCAGTCGAATGGTCTGACCTTCAAAGACGGCCAATGTAGAGAGTTCGGCAAATGAGACTTTTCCATTCACATTGCCAACGGTAAACGTCGCATCGCGACTTGCAATGGCCTTCCCATCGTCGGCGATGAATGTGACCTGATAGGATCCATGTTGATTGAACTTTGGCTGCCACTCAAAGGCACCCGTGTTGGGATCTAAAAATGCTCCTGGTGGTAAGTTCGGAGAGCGATAGCGAAGGCGATCACCATCTTCATCGTCACCTATCAGCCGAAAGGCAATACTCTCCCCTTCACGAAACTCGAGATTATTGACTACGCCAAGCTTCGGCGGTTGATTGCGATTGGTTACAACGATCTGAAACTCGGCCACTGTTTCGAGGTAGCCATCGCTCGTTATAAGCCGAACGTTCTCGTACACTCCAGCATCGTTACCTTTGGGGATCCAACGAAGGCTTTGAGTGAAGGGATCAAAAACAGCACCCGGCGGAAGATTGTCTGCGAAATAACTTATGGTATCTCCATCAGGATCGTAGGCACTAACAGGTATCTCGAGGAGATTTCCCTCTGTGACCTGTTGATCTTCAATCGATGCAATCACGGGAGGGCGGTTGGCACCCGCTACGTTTACACTCCAGGTTTGCTTTCGATAGGCACCGCGACTATCGTACGCGCGAAGTTCAAATTCGGAGCGAGGCTCTGACCATGCATTAGGTGTCCATTCGACTGCGCCCGTGCGAGGATCAATCGATGCACCCTCGGGTGCCTTGGCGAGAACATAGGAAATGTCAACTCCATCGGGATCATCGGCTTGTGCAATATAATGGTAGGAAATACTTCGAGATGCATTCGTGGATGGCTGTGAGAGAAATTCAGGCAAGCGGTTCGGAGGCAATGCGGCCCTTATAGTCGGAGCGGTATCAAGGTCAAATAGATCTGGGTTATGAATGACCAAGGTTTGAACGGGTGTGGTCTGACCGGTCGATAGAATTCGACCATCACTGTAGATTTCGAGTATTGGACTCGACGCTTTTTGCCCATTCACCAACACCGAAACATTTTGGCCAGTTAGTTTCTCAAATGCGATCTGGATAGGACCTGCAAGGTCGAATGCGCCTTGATTGGTTACCTCTACATCGACAAGCAACGTACCATCATGACGGTTGATGCGCGTATTGGAAAAGCGAACGGGCATGACTGTCGTCACGTCTTCGAAGACTCGAAAATCGACCTTCTCCCCTGCTCCACCGATCGCCACTCCTTGCTCACTCTCAACGCGTGGTAAGACGGTTAGTCGATACGGTGCAGGAGGCAAGGATTCAAAGAGCAAGTTGGCCATACGCGATGCGGAATCATATCGAATCGCGCCAATCGAAACAGTTTCGTTCGTATCCAAATTGATCAGTAGGTAGTTGTTCGGATTCGACGCGTTTACAGGGTCCGAGGGATTTCCTGATTTCAAGGCGACATCGAACGCAAGCGTCGCCCGGTTATTGCCCTCTAAGATTCGTGTCTCAATGATCTTGGGCGCAGCAACGCTGTAGAACAAATCCATCTGCTCTCCCTGGGTGACTAAGAAGCGGCCATCGGGTAATGGCTCAATCCCTTCAACTCTTCCAACGCCACCCGATGCAATGACTTGCTGTTTGAGGGATTTAGGATCGAGTATCGTCACCTGTCCTGCATCTTGATGACCAACGATCAATACTCCTTCAAGCATCGTCCCCTTCGCACCGAAGGCGATCGATTCGGCGTCGCGGAAATCTCCAACCGACATTGCGCGTCCACGGAAATCAAAACGAAGAACGCGACCTCCCTCGGGCCATTGCGTTCCATAAAGGGTCCCGTCTTGATCCACGGCAATCGAGTCTACACGCGTATCACTAAACGGTTCGAACTTTCGAGTGGCCGTATCGAACCTCTGTATCCCGCCTGTCGTCGCAACGAATAGCTTCGTTTGTCCGGGGATCGATGCGACCCCCAATGCGACACCGGATCCATACGTTTCAATCACTGTTCCCGTTGCAGGATCGATCTGCACCAATCCTTGCCCGCCCGAGGTTGCCCACAGTTGATTGGCCTCATCGAATGCCAATTCATAGATCGGTTGATCGAGCAATGCAAGGAGCTGGGATGTTCGCGAGCTATCGGTCATCGAAATTCGATAGAGCTCATTTCTTCCTTTACCTCCAACTGCATAGAGCCACTTTCCATCGCGCGTGGCCGCCATGGCCAAGGAACCAATTGAAGCTCCACTTTCTCCGACAATCCTGGTGAAACGTTCGGCCGCATAGGGACGAATCACTCGTGCAAACTTGCTAGGTTGCGTCGGGCTGGTTCGAGATAAGACTCCCAAGGCCGATTCAGCAAACAGTCGCTCAGATACCTGGGAGGCAACGGGACTCGCTTGGACCATGGTAACACTGGGAGTCAGCGAGACCACCGGCGGCGAGCCTAAGTTGATTGGCGCAATCAATCGCGGGACTCGCGCGCCGGCGGGCGCTGTTTCAATGTTTCCAGCCGCATCGATGGCTCGCACCAAAAATACCGGCGTTTCACCCGGTTGAGCTCGATATGTATATTCCGTTTCGGTCGTGTGATACAAAACGGTGCGATACCGATTTCCACCATCGCCGCTCACCAGCAAGGAATAGGTCTTGGGTCCCGAACCTCCGACATCGTCGAGCGAGGACCATTGAATTCGATAGCGATCACCACCCATCGCCACGGTATTCGTGGCGGTTGTCGGAGCAACGGCATCCAAGGTCGCGAAGGATACTTGCGAGTCGACCGGAGCACCCTCATCGAGGATGACTCTTGCTACCATTTCAATGGTATCCCCGGTCTTCACGTCTCCACCGGTTCCTGCAGCAGCAACAGTCTCCGCTTCCACCCAGAAACCCACTTTCACAACTTCACTTGGCTTGAGCAAACCAACGTTCGGGTCCACCGGTGGGAGCCCATCGCGAGGATCGATGGCTCGCAACAGCCAGCTCGCATTGCGAGTCACGGCATCGACTCCAGCTGTTACTTGGAGGATAAATCCATTCGATGCAAACAGATCGAACTCGCCAACAAACGATGCACGCCCATCCGGAATCGCGATCCTTGTTCCGCCGATCTCGATGTCTGACAATTGGAAACTTCGCTCGTCGAGCGTATCGTCGAGTGGCATGACGATTCGAATTTCGCGCGCTGGTGATGTCTCCGCTCGATCCATCACGGCACTGATGCTATACGGAAGTGGGACACCCTTCGGAACCAAATTGAAATCGCCAAATCCGTCGGGACCATCCACGACTACTTGATCACTTGCAAACTGGCCAAGATTGCTCGTATTAAATGCAATCGTAGCCGCCGATTGCCCCGAGCTTTGATCGGGAAAGCCAGCTCGCAATTGAAATGCGACAAACGATGTCGGATTGGCTTGGTGCAAATCGTATTCAGCAAATGTTGGTAGACCTCCACCGTAAACATCAGGTGTGTGGCCATAGTATTTTCTGAGCTTTTCAATGAGTTCGCCAAGAGTCGATTGCGCCGTTCCAAAGTTCTGGGCCGCTTCTTTGAGGATACCGTCTCCAGCATCACCTCCTAACAATCCGCCAACTGCGATGAAGAATGCGTTGATATTGTCGGAATGAAGATCTGCTTCAGGAGGAGCATCTTCGGGGCGCAACAGTCCGAGATCGGTCAATGCTTGAAGATACAAAGTACCAAAGGATGCTTCGTCGCCTGCCATTCCGCGAAGGCCTACAGGGGCCGTTGCATCCGCCAGAATGTTCTCTCTTAGCCGCCTTGCTTCTGAAAGTTGATACTCTCGATACTGTTCGGCTGTCATCGGAGTAGCTGCAGCCACAACATAGAAATCGAAGGAAAGATCTTCTAATTCCTGAGGTGAGAGCGAGTCGAGGAATTCGGGATCATCGCGGAGCAACTCGCGGAGTTCTGGGTAGACGGTTACCGCCATTCCAAGCTCGGTCGTTAGCTTCGCCGGCAATCCTATAGCGACTGCTCGTCCCGTCAGAGCACCCTCTAAGTTCAATTCGGGAGCAACCGAAGAAAAGTCAAAGGTTGAAATCGAGTCGAAGAGGGGCGCAATCGAAGAACCATCACCTCGAACTCCAGTTGCCATTGCCAAGGCTGGCCCTGGAATGATCACCGATCGATTTTGAATGTTGGGAACTGCATACTCGATGATGGTGTAGGGAGTATCGACGTTGGCCAGATTCTGAACAGCGATGCCATAGCTCCCCGTTTCGCCCAACCCCACCACACTCGGGCCTCCCACCCCCGCATTCACTTCATACGGATCGGCCGCTTCCACTTGGAATCGATAAGGATCGACCGCCATCCGTCCATCCGGATGAATCACTTGAACATCGTAGAGGCCGTGAGGGGCGTTGCGAAGATCGAATACAGCGATCAACTCCGTGGCATCAACTCGTCTAAGACTAACGGGTGCCAATTCTGCGTATCCTGGTCGGACCAATCGCACCGCGGCTTGCGAGGGGAATTCAGCTCCGCGGATGCGCATGGTCACGTAACGATCATCGCCACCGGCATCCGGTGAAACATCCGTTATTCCAAACGGTAAACGTGCTGCTTGAAGCTGGATGGGATATTCCGAGCGATTGGGAATGGTACCATCGTCCTTGAGATCGGTTCGAACTCCAGCGCGGGCCATGATGTAGTAACGACCACCGCGTGTCTCTGGGAGAATTACCGATTGGTCGGCTCGCAAATAACCTTCGTACCGCGCATCGAATTGATAGGGGCTTGGAATGTCTTCGAATCGTACAAAGAGTTCGTGCGCCCCGATGTCTTGGAGGCTATTCAAATCGATACGAACCGTTTGTCCAGGCTGCGTATCGAGTTGATAGAGCCGTGTTGTCCCCGCAGAAAGCTGATCATCGAATGGGACATCAAACCTGAGCGAAGGTACGGTTAGGTTCAAAGTAGACGTCGAAAAACTCGTATTGTTTCGATTGTTCTCCGCTTCATAGATGTCGTCGAAAATGTCCGTCCGAACGAGGACTCGATAGTTACCTGGCAGTACGATGGGCACTTCGAATTGTAAGGAAGCGGTATAGGATTCACCTGGTTGGAGCATTCTCCCTGTCTCAGGATCTAAGCGTCCAAGGAAACGATCACCGATATCCCATATTCCATCTGCTGATAAGTAGACTGCATCCGCGAGTCTTCCTCGTGCAGCGACATTGCCTCAGTTGGAAACCGTCCATGTCGCTGTCGCAATGTCGCCAACGGTAGCCGACGTTGGAATTGAAATGTCGATAACTTGCAGGTCGGTTGGAGGCGGTACCGTGATCAGCAGAGGAGTCGCACTAGCGCGTTGGTTGTTGTCATCCTCTGTCTCCAGGACTTCCCCAAAAGGCCGTGCGATTTGGGGGACATCGGTGACAACGATGACATAATAGGTTCCACTGAGTCCCCGTGGTAACCAATAGCTGCCGGTAATGTTCTTGGACGCACCCGCCGCCATCGTTTCACGACGATCCACTGATCCCACGTAATGATCGCTCGCAATATCCAATAACCGATCGCGTGATAGATAGATTCGATCTTCAAAGGGAACCTGGCTATTTGGAACCGCGCCACCATCATTACTGCTGGTGTAAGTAATCGTGAACTTCTGACCCGTCTCCACTCGGTCGGGAACTTCGACCGCGTCGATCACCAAATCCGGAGAAGGAATCAGTTGAACGTTGAGCTCGAAGAAAGCTTGGTTATCGTCTTCATCGAAAAACTCTTGGACCGATCCCTCGCCGCCACCATAAAGGCGAGCCGGCCCTTCATTGATAGGATAGGAAAGTGGCCTTGGATGCCAGCCCGGAATCCACGGGCCCATCACTCCATCGGCAAAGCCAATGACGTAGTAGCGACCACCAATATTGTCGGGGACTCGAACTTGTTTGGTGAATGTGTAAGACTGACCGGGGGCGAGTGTCTGCTCGCGTTCTTGACCACCCAAGTACACATCGTACGAATCCAAGGCGCGATCCGACGATAAATAGATACGATCCGACCATCGGTCGACTCGTGTTGTCCGATTGCCCTCGTTCCTTACCGTCATGGTCACATTAAGCAGCGAACCGCTGTTTGGATCAACGGGCAATGCCGAAAGCTGCGTCACGCGCAGATCGGCTTCTGCATAGGTAATCTGAATTTCACTTGATGAACCGCTATTGTTGGTCTTGGTTCCCGTGCCTTCCCAGGGGCGCTCTGCGAAATAATCAGGCCATGATGGATACTCACTTTTCGACCACGGTGCAAACGACAAACCATACTGAGTACGAGCAACATTGACGAACACATGTGCATACCATTTTCCACTACTGCCTGGTGGAGTGGTCACATCGGTCGATTGGGAATACGTAGCACCTGGAGTCAGAGGTTGTGCCAGAACGTGAGGAACTCGCTTAGCAAAAATAGCGCGGGATTCATCGAATACGGGATCTTTAGATAGATAGATGTACTGATCCACGCTCGTCGTATCATTGGCCGTTGCGAACGGACCAATGTTTTTGACCGTCCACTGAACCGTAATCGCTTCACCGGAAAGACTCGATGAAGATGCTGTAACACTTTGGACAGCGAGATCCGCATCGGCAGACACGATATTGGTAACGGCAACACCCACGTTGTTATTCGTGTACGGCCCTTCGTACACCGTTTGCATCACATCGGTGGGGCCCGCCAAAATGTCGATCAATTCTCGGCGTGTAAACTGTTTGAGATCCGTTACTTTGACGTCCCCAATCGGCTTGCCCGTTGCTGCCTCGATGCGCTGCAATACACCACGCACTTCACTCAAAAACTTTTCCTCGTCCGTTACAGCGATGGATGGATCAACATTCGTCTTGACCAAAATACGCTTTCCGCGAGCACTCGGAGGAAGCGTGAAGGTGGCAGAGTGCTCATACGATTCACCTGGTGATAGGGGACCCGGTTGAGGCACAGCGAAGACCAATTGATCGGAACCATCCAATCGATCGTCGTCAGAAACATACACGGCGTCGGCCCATACATCGCGATCCGTAGGCCCCGTACCGTTGTTGGTTACTTGCCAGGAAACAGTAAACGACTGATCGCCAACTCCGTTTGCGTCGGCCGTGACGCGAGTTACCTGAAGATCTGCAGGTGGAGTAAGAAGAATGTTGATTGGCGTGGTTCGGTAATTGCTACCTTCGAGATCATTTGGCGCATCGGGATTGATGTTGGTTGCAAAAGCGGTTTCATAAACACGATTGGCACCATCGGCATACACCATCAAAAAGTACTGCCCCGTAATCCCCTTAGGAATGCGAAGGTTCACAGTGCCCTCGTATTGCTCACCGATTTGCAAGACACCGTTGTGGGTACTACTTCCTAAAAAGATGTCTCCCCGTAAAGGCTTGGGTCCATCTTTGCCCAGCGTCAACCAAAATTGATCGCTCCAAGATCCAGGATCAGTAGGCCCCGCTCCGAGGTTGGCCACGCGATAGCGGACCGTGATGGAAGAATCATCGAACACATCGCCAGGTCCAGCGATATGCTGGGCAACAAGATCGGGTGGTGGGACTGGATTGGCATCGATGGCAATGGCCGAAGCATTGCGATTGTTTCCTTCCGAAGGAAACTCGTCGACAATACCAAGGGCGTCGGTCTCAACGACAACGAACCAGTTGCCCGAGATGGCTCGAGGAATCAAGTACGATCCACTCGACCGATATTGATTGGCCTGACCTGTTTCGGTTCCCGGAAATCCTAGTGCCGATTGGTTGGGAAGTTCGCCAAGAAGAATGGCACCGCTTGTGCTACTGGAAGAGCTACTCAACCACACACGATCGGTCCAACGACTTGCGCCTGATGGAGTATCCGCAGTACCACTATTCACCACCGTGAATGCGACATCGATAATCGTTCCCGCTGTAATACTCGACGGGGCAGCGATGTTGGTGACTCGCAGATCGGGACGAGGTCTAAGCTGAATCGAGAATTGATTGGATAGGGCCGAGTTGTTCGTTTCGATCGTCTCAACGACTTTGGCTTGCGAATCGGCCTCGACAACAAAACGAAATAAACCCGACGTACGAGGCAAGGTGACCAGTTCGGTTCGCGTCAGCGTTCGACCAGCTTCGAGAGGATTGGCTGTAGAAAAACTTCCCATTTCATAGGTTTCACTCGGATTGCTCACATTCTGCAGTACGATCCGGTCCGTCCACCCTGTTTCTGTAGCGTAGGGACCATCGTTTCGCACTGTCCAAGTGATCTCCACTCGAGAACTATCGAGAGTCGATGTCAGACCCTGGAGCTCCACACCGGTCACGCGTAGGTCAACTGGCGGTGGCGGCACAAACAGCACATCGATCGCTGCTGAACGATTCTGGTTTCCAACATCGGCATAGATGAATTCGTAAGGACCTCCCGTTCTTACAAATAGGTAGTGCAATCCATCTAAGTCTCGCGGGAGAACCACTTCCGTCGTACGACTATAGTTTTGATTGACTCCAAGTGAGCCGCCGTGCGTGCTTGAACCGATCAGTCGCATCCCTGTTATGCCCGTAGGATCTCGTGACACATAGAGGTAGTCGGTCCATGTCGATTGGTCGGTTGTAGCGATGCCTCGATTCGAAACCGTCCAACTTACCGATAGAGGTTGACCACTCACCGGAGTCCCCGCTGTGGAAACCGAATCCACAACGAGGTCGGCGTAAGGTTTCTGAGCGATATCGACAACGTGCGAAAGAGCCTTCTCATTGGGCTGATGGCCACTGATTTCAAAGACTTCGTCGTTCGCATCGGTTTGCACGAAAAGGGTGAACCGGCCACTGATTCTTGGTGGCAACGCGATGATCTCTGATCGCTCGTACTGAGAGGAAGCTGGCATGAAACCTTGGTGCTCGAACCGACCAATGGTGATATCATCACCATCACCGAGAGTCGCATTGCTGCTCAATACGACTCGGTCAGTCCAACTCGAAGTTCGTCCCGCGCCAGCGCCAACATTGTCCACTTTCCAGGTCACTAGTAAGTCGACGGGATCTCCGATCACAAGGGGTGGAGCCGAAACTTCTGTAACCTTGAGATCTGCGTAGGGGAACAGGGATACGTTGAAGGGGTTGCTTGGAAATCGAGAGGTCAGTTCACCATCCCCTTCGACAATGGTGTTCGCGACATCCGAAACGCCGATCAAGAAATACTCACCTTGGATTCCTTCTGGAAGATGTTTCGTCAAGGACGCCGAGTAGGTTTGATTCGGTGCAAGCGTTCGATTCTGCTCCACATCTCCGAGCAACCAATCTTCACTGGACAGAAGATTGTCCTTGGATAGATAGATGCGATCCGTCCACGATCCGCTTGCATTCAGATTCCCGCTGTTTTGCCCATTCCAATGAATTACGATCGACTCACCTGAAACGAGCGAAGAACTTGGATCTGGCCTGAGATTCGCTAGGACCAAATCGGGCAAGGGAGCCGCAGTGACGGAAATGGCCGTTGTCGAAGCCATCACGTTGTTGTCTTCTGCGCTGGGTTCGTCGACTTGATTGGCTGCGTCCGTGCGAACGAGAACGAAATAGTCCCCGAGCGGCATCTGAGTCGGAATTAACAACGATGGAGAGACGCTATAGGATGCGCCTGATTCGAGAGCTCCAAAATGGGATACCGTCCCAATCAACCAATCGCTTCCATCGAGCGTTGCGTTGGTACTCAGATAAACCTGATCACTCCATTGATTCTGAGCCGTGCCTGCGATTCCATCATTGCGAACGCGATAGGTCAGAGGCAACGCTGCGCCACGCCCGATCGGACCTGAGGCATGGATCCCATCGACGATCAAATCGGCTGGCGGTTTTTGAAACTGAATCTGTACCCGTTTCTCAATGCGATTGTTCTGCTCATCCGATTCCGAAAGCACTCCCCCTGCATCGGTTACGAAGAAAAGGCTTGCCTCACCCGTGAAGCCATAAGGTGCGGTTGCAGACAACGTTCTCGTATACGCCCCATTGGAATCAAGCGATGATGTTACACTTCTCGATTCCAATACGATGTCATCATTATTCCCATAGAATCGATCGAAGCTGAACACAACACGATCGATCCAGGGTGCATTAGCCGTACCCGATTGAATATTGCGTATCGTATAAGCAACTTCAAAGGTCGCTCCATTGAGCACCGTCAAAGGAGCTGTGACGGACTCGATGGCAAGGTCGGGAAGTGCAAGGGAAATCGTATTGGTATAGACATCGGAGGCTTCTCCGAGAATTCCATTCTGATTGTTATCCATGGCATTGCCGACGAGATCGACGATGTTGGGACCGATCGTCAATGAATAGAGGCCTCGCTTCGATTGCAATGGCAAATGCACACGTACCTTATTGCTGTCCATCACCACAACTTGTGTTGCTTGGATGGAACCATCGGGCCCCGTTAATACGATGTCGGACAACGTCACCGAAGTGGGATCGATCGCTTCACTGAAGGTCAGATCGATCGTCGAGAATGGAGTGTTGGTTCCTCCGGAAGGGGCCGCCGCAACGACGCGAGGCCCGGTGGCATCGATCGAAAAGGTTCCGCTGTATACATCATCGATCGATTCACCCAATCGACCATCGCGATCTTGATCCATCAATGAACCGCCGGCATCGGAGATGTTGGGGCCGATCCGAACGATGTAGACACCTTCGATGCTTTGCGGCGCGAACCTTGCCCGAACGGTTGTTGCACTTAACGACTCGATGGCCGTCACAACGATGGCTCCTTGCGGCCCCTGAATGAATATGTCGACCGGGGTAATGCTGGCGAATTGTATGGGCTCGCTAAATTCGACGTCGACAAACGACACGGGTGCAGCCGTGGGCTGACGGGGCGTTGTCTTCAAAACTTGAGGCCCTGCACCCGCCAATAGAATTGTGCTTCGATACCGATCATCGAGCTCGCCCGTATTTCCGTCACCATCTTGGTCCATAGGAACGCCTCCTACGTCGGTAATCGCAGGCCCGATGCTAAGCTCATAACTTCCATCGGCTGTTGCTCGCTGCGTCGCGATGCGGAAACGCGTATCGCTGATCCTTGTCACAGAGACGATTTCAACTTGCCCCACGGGCCCAACAAGTGTTACATCGGACGGCGAGAAGGAATTGGCGGCGACCGGTTGATTGAAGGTTACTTCAATCATTTCGATAGCATCGTTGGTGCTTGTGGCTGGCACTTGCGAAACGATTTTCAGCGACTGCCGCTGAAGACCGAAAACCATCCGATATCCATCGAATTCGGGCGATCCGGGCTCGCCATTGATTCCGTCTCCATCTGCATTCATTGCGTTGCCTTGACGATCGAATACTGCCCAAGGCTCAATGACGAACTCGTAGCTTCCGTTCTCCGTTTGGGGATCAAAGTGAAATCGAACGCGATTCTCGGCTAACATCGATGTGGCTAAAATCGTCCTGTTCGTCGCATTGACCTTCAGAAGACGCACGCCATTGAGGTCGATTTTGCGTGGATCAATAGATTCATTAAAGGTTACATCGATCGAGTTGAAACTCTGCGACACAATCGATTGGGGCGCAGGAGTACTCGCAGTCACTCGCGGTCCCGACCCATCAATCGAGAAAGATCCCACGAATGCTTCGCTCATGGCTTGATTGGACAACGAGAGAATCGTTGGACCAATCGTGAGTTGGTATTGGCCTGGGATCAATGGAAGATAACTCGACGAACCATTGGAAGGCCCACGCAGCGAAAGTCGAAAAGTCGTCGATGTGATTTGTCGAATATTGAAAAAGGTCGCATCGCCCGGTCCACTGATTCCAAAGTCATTGAGATCGATGCTCGTCGCAAGGATCGGCTGTTCGAACTCGACGTAAAGGACCTCTTCGGCTGCTGCTTCCTTTGCATATCGAATCGATTGGACCAGTGGTCCAAACGTCATACCTGCAGGCGGTGTTGTTTTCCAATTCGCATAACGCACCCAGTCTCCGACGGGAACACCGGCGGGATTGAGGTTGGTTTGCCCATCCGCGGACGATGGATCGTGAGGCCCACCCAAGTGCCCCCACCAATTGTTCTCGAAGTTGGCGCGATCTAAAACGTTCTGATCGTTTTGGATTGATTTGGCCAATCCAACGAAGGCATTATCGGTTCCAGAGGCGTTAGCGTTGACGCGTACGCGAACTCCCAATGGAGCTCCTTGAATCAGCGCATGAGAAAGAGTTGCCGATCCATTCACATCGATTGCCGTGCGACCCGATTGAATAACCTCGGAGTTGGAAAGCTGGAGAGATCCTGCAGCCACGAAGACCCCTTCATTCTCGGCCCCTATCACGCGAAGAAAGTCAGCAGCTACCGCGGCACCGTTTCTTACCTGAATCGAAGGAACGCGATAGGGTTCGTAGGTATGCCCCGGTGTGACAGCATTACCGGCATATCGGATTTCGAAATGACGAAGAGTTGTGGTACCATCGAGGTAAAGACTCTCCCATTGCCCAGGATTGGCGGTGGTTGCGCTGCCATCACCATTGGAGTCACCCCTGGCCGAATCATCGTAGATGGAAGTGATCATGATAGGATCACTAGCG